>NZ_JAPDPI010000045.1 GCF_026013615.1 Plebeiibacterium marinum | reverse complement strand
CTATGGTTGGTACTGGTGCTCATAATTACATTGCCATAATCATCAAAATAAGATACAGTAACCAGATTTGTATTGGCCATGGTTAAACCTGATCCTGCAACCGGAAGTGCTTTTACTAAAGTGCCAATGGCAGCCCCCGGGATGTCTTTTGATATCATCCTTTTTCGGCCATCATAAGTATAGAAGTAACAAAGGTCTTTGTCCCCCCGCTAGTAGGCGATTGCATCACGTTCTAAAACGATACAAATAAAAATATATAATAGGTTAAAGCCTTGTAGTATGATAAATATTCCAATGCTATAATTTATGTAAGTAAAGGTTTTATAAATGAGTTACACCACACGATGCAATTGTGCGGCAGCTGGGGTGCCTGTCCGTTCCTTCAGGCGGGCAAAGCCTACCGTTTATCAAAAAGAGCCACAACTTTTTAAATTGCAGCTCTTTTATATATTTTACTTCTTTCTTGTAATACGCTAAATCAAGCTAAAAAACTACACTCCATAACCAAGCTTACTTAGTTTGTTTTCAAGCGCATGATATAAATAAAGTCCATCAAAAGCCACATTTTCCGGGTTACAGGCAACTTTTATAACTTCCATAGCCATAAAACTGCCTATAATACCAGGCATTGCCCCAACTACCCCGATAACTTCCCCTTCTGCTTCTTCTTTTTTTTCAGGGAAAACATCAGAGTAAGAAACCCCGCCCCGGTAATTAAACACGGTGTATTGCCCTTGAAACCCTTCAACAGAACCATGTACAAAGGGAATATTATAAGATTGAGATAGTTGATCGATCAGGTACCTTGATTCAAAATTATCAGTTGCCCCAACAATTACATCATAACCTTTTACTATTTCACCTGCATTATCCCTGGTAAGAAAAACATCATAAACCTCAAAGACTGTATCCGGATTCATCCGTTGCAGCTTATCATATGCAACAGATGCTTTTTTCATCCCAATCTCCTGCTCTGAATAAAGAATCTGGCGCTGCAGGTTTGACATGTTTATAATATCCCCATCTGCAATCCCAATCTTTCCAACGCCGGCAGCCACAAGGTATTGCAAAACCGGACACCCCAATCCTCCTGCTCCCACAACCAACACCTTTAAACTTTTTATCTTTAGTTGCCCTTCATTACCCACTTCCGGTAAAATCAACTGCCGGTTATATTTCTCTAATTCCTTTTTATTTAACATCGCTCCTTTGTACTTGTAATACTAGCATTCTACCAAACAATGATCCCAATCCTTCCACACGGGTTCATAGCCTTTGTTTTGTATCGCCTGCGAAATTTCATCAGCAGTCCTGTCATCCGAAACTTCAAATTGCTTTAGCTCCTTATCCGGGTTTGAGTAACCACCCGGTTCTGTTTTACTGCCCGCACTCATACTGGTTACGCCAATCCCAATCATATTATCACGGAATATATGATTTTCGCGGGTGCTCAATGAAATCTCCAACTCCTGGTTAAAAATCCGATAGGCACACATAAGCTGAACCAATTGCCTGTCATTAATAGGGTATTGTGGCTGAAAACTCCCGGCATGGGGGCGCAAACGCGGAAAGGAAATACTAAATTTTGTTCTCCAATATTTCTGTTCAAGATAATGAATATGCAGAGCTGTAAAAAAACTGTCTGCACGCCAGTCCTCCAAACCCAACAGGCAACCTAATCCTATCCGATGTATACCGGCAAGACCAATCCTGTCCGGGGTATCGAGCCGATAATTAAAATCGGCCTTTCTGCCCCTTGGATGGTAGTTGCCATAGTTCTCTTTATGATAGGTTTCCTGGTACACATAAACCGTATTCAACCCGTGTTGTTTAAGCCTGGTATAATCTTCCCTATCCAGCGGTGCAATTTCAATTGATATATTTGCAAAATATGGTTTGATCATTTTAACCACTTCCTCAATATAATCCACACCGCACCTTTTGGGATGTTCCCCAGTAACCAGTAAAATATGTTCAAATCCCAGCGACTTGATCACCTTTACCTCTTCCATGACCTGTTCCCGGGAAAGCGTGCACCTGTCAATCTGGTTTTTACAATTGAATCCGCAATAAATACACCCATTGGCACATTCGTTTGACAGGTAAAGCGGGATATACATCTGTACCGTTTTACCGAAACGAGTTTGGGTAAGCTGTAAACTCTTTTGGGCCATTTGCTCAAGAAAAGGTTCCGCAGCTGGTGAAACCAAGGCTTTAAAATCTTCCAAATCAGGATTTGAAGTGGCCAATGCCCTTTTTACGTCATGGCTTGTCTTTAACCGGATGGATTCACTGATTTCATCCCAGTTATATTTCTCATGAATTTGTTGAAAGCTCATCTGATTATCTTTAACTCAAGAAACTGGTTAACGGACTGCTGGCCTCTGCCTGGGAACAAACTTTACCCAAGCCCGATAAATAAGCCATCCGTCCGGCTTCCACACTCATTTTAAAAGCCTTCCCCATTTGAACCGGATCCATTGCAACGGCAATTGCTGTGTTCACCAATACGGCATCAGCCCCCAATTCCATTGCTTCAGCAGCATGAGAAGGCGCACCTATCCCAGCATCTACAATCACAGGCAAATTAGACTGCTCAATAATTATTTTCAGGAACTCCCTGGTTTTCAATCCCTGGTTTGTCCCAATAGGCGACCCAAGGGGCATAACGGTAGCAGCCCCTGCATCTTCCAACTTTTTACACAAAACCGGATCGGCCTGAATATAAGGAAGGACCACAAAGCCATCCTTAGCCAGTTCATAACATGCCTTTAGCGTTTCTTCCCCATCGGGCAACAAATATTTGGGATCAGGATGGATCTCTAACTTCAGCCAATTGGTACCCAAAGCTTCTCTGGCAAGCTGGGCTGCAAAAACAGCTTCCTTTGCATTTCGTACACCACTTGTATTAGGCAGCAGGTTTAACCCCGGCATGTCCAGGTGATGTATCATATCATCGCTCCCGGTTTTCATATCCACCCTTTTTAATGCTACAGTAACCAACTCCGAACCTGAAGCCTCAATTGCCGCAGCCATCTGGCTATTGGAACTAAACTTACCTGTACCGGTAAACAATCTCGACGAAAACTCTTTATCTGCAATCTTTAATATGTCCATAACCCTAAACTTATTTTATTTCGGCTTCACAGGCAGCCACTTCATTTGAAATTTTTTCCCTAACATCCCGGTTGGCACGCATGGAACAAAAATGCTCCCCGCACATGGAACAATAGTGCGACACTTTATCCTCCTCATCCGGTAAGGTTTCATCATGATCCGCTATCGCTTTCTCAGGATCCAGAGCCAATGCAAACTGATCGCGCCACCTAAACTCAAAACGGGCTTTACTCATTGCATTGTCCCTAATATCAGCACCCGGAAATCCCTTGGCCAAATCCGCTGCATGAGCAGCTAACTTATAGGTTACCACCCCTGTTCTTACATCATCTTTATTAGGTAACCCCAGATGCTCTTTAGGTGTTACATAACACAACATTGATGTTCCGTACCAACCAATCATACCGGCACCAATAGCACTTGTAATATGATCATAACCGGGAGCTATATCAGTTACCAAAGGCCCCAGAGTATAAAAAGGTGCCTCATGGCAAAGTTGCAATTGCTTTTCCATATTTTCTTTCACCAGGTGCATCGGAACATGGCCCGGGCCTTCAATGATTACCTGAACATGATGTTTCCAGGCAACCTTGGTAAGCTCTCCCAACACCTTTAGTTCACCAAACTGCGCTTCATCATTAGCATCATAAATGCTTCCTGGCCGCATGGCATCCCCCAAAGAAACTGCAACATCATACTGAGCCAGAATATCACAGATCTCTTCAAAATGGGTATAGGTAAAATTTTCCTGATTATGATGCATACACCATTTTGCCATGATACTTCCTCCGCGCGAAACAATCCCTGTTTTCCTTTTTTCTGTGGTTTTCACCAGTTCTTTCAGCATCCCTGCATGGATTGTAAAATAATCTACCCCCTGTTCACATTGCTCAATAAGGGTGTCTTTATATATCTCCCATGTTAAGTCCTCGGCCTTGCCCTTTACTTTTTCAAGTGCCTGATACAAAGGAACCGTCCCAACCGGAACAGGAGAGTTTCTGATAATCCACTCCCTTGTTTCATGGATATTGGCACCCGTAGAAAGATCCATAATGGTATCTGCTCCCCATCTGAAAGCCCATACAGCTTTTTCCACTTCCTCCTCAATGCCAGAAGTTGTTGGTGAGTTTCCAATATTTGCATTGATCTTTACCAGGAAGTTGCGCCCGATAATCATTGGTTCAGCTTCCGGGTGATTAATATTCCCCGGAATAATTGCCCTTCCTGCCGCTATTTCATCCCTTACAAATTCAGGTGTGATAAACGGTATTTTATCAACTTGTCCCTCATCCATACCTGTTGTAAGGTAATATTCCTTTGCCCTTTGATTTTCGCGGATAGCAACATATTCCATCTCAGGGGTAACGATACCTTTTTGAGCATAAAAAAATTGAGTGACCACCTTGCCTTCTTTAGCTTTAAAAGGTTTTAATCGCTGGTGTTGATGACGGATACCATCCAATGATTTATCCTTAAGCCTTGCCAGTCCATACTCCGAACTCTTCTCACTAAGCTCATCTACATCCCCCCTTTCTAAAACCCAGGCCTCTTTTATTTTAGGAAGCCCTTTTGCCAGGTTTACTTCATAGTTAGGATCAGTATATGGGCCTGAAGTATCGTAGACTGTAATGGGTTCATTTTTTTCAACAGTCCCATCTGAAGCAACAGTATCAGCTAACCTGATCTGCCTCATTGGAACCTCTATATCAAACAGCTCTCCTTTTATATATACCTTTCGGGATTTTGGGAAAGAGCCTGTCGTTATCTGTGTGTTTTTATCCTGGATCATATATTTATACTTTTAAAAAATTCGATTAGTTTTTTACTATTTCCAGCCTGTTATAGGCTATAAAAGTTCAGACTAGTACATAAGAAATCCCTTCCTGAAACGATTAAATGACAGTTTACCCCCCTTTTGTAGCTGAAATGATTAACACTTTATCGTTTTCCTGCAAAACGGTAGATTCCCATTTTTTTTGAAGTACAATTTGATCATTTATTGCTATTGCAATACCTTTTAAAGGCCCCTGCAGCCCAAGTTCCCCAAATAAAGACGACAGTGCCAATCCATCAGGCACAGACTTCTTTTCTTCATTAACAATGATTACCATATATTAAAACTTAAAACTAAAACATATGGTGCCAGAATATATTCGCGTAGAAATCAAAATTCCCTTTACAGCATTATCTGTACAGGTTCCATGGGTATGATCTCAGCCTGAAATTTAAGGCACCCCTATAAAAAATTATATGCGAAGATAATATTAAATTCGGCAACCATACATAAAATGGCGCCGAATATTTATTTCATATTATAGCCATTTATCTAACAAACGGGCTAAATCATCAAGTTTAACGGGCTTTCCGATATAGTCATTCATGCCAGCCTCAATGCATACCTCCCTATCCCCTTTCATGGCGTTAGCAGTCATTGCAATAATCGGAATATCAAAGCGATTGGCCCTCAGCTCACGTGTTGCGTCCAGCCCGTTCATAATTGGCATCTGTACATCCATCAAAATCAGATCAAAGGTAATATCTCCACCAGATACCAAGTCAACCGCTTCTTTACCGTTGCTGGCAATGGCAATCTTCAACCCAATCTTATCCAACATTTTTTCAGCTATTTTCTGATTGATAATATTATCCTCAACCAGAAGGATGATTTTATTTTTAATCTTCTCTTCAAAAGACAATTGTTGAGAACCTCCAGATTCACCACTACTATCATCAGGTAAAAACAATTCTTTAACCGCCTCAAAAAGTTCATTGTGTTTAATAGGCTTCTGAATGACCCTGTCAATGGATTTGTACCCGTAATCTTGTTTCCACCGCACATCGGATGTAAACAGGATTACCTTTAGGTTTTTATTCACTTCCTTTAAAGTAGCCACAAAATCAACCTCCAACTTACTGAACACATGAGAATCTATCATTATAAGCTGCAGGTCTTCTTTTTCCCTTACTATTTCCATGGCCGATTTTTCATCCTGGCAACTCTGCGAAACTATCCCCCAATTGTTTAAGGTTTTCTTGAGCAATAACAGATTGGTTTTGTGGTTATCTACAACAAGTGTTTTAATCCCTTTAAACCTTCCTTCCTGAAGCTCATTGGATTCCTGGTTTTTGTCGATATCAAACGGCAAAATAAAATGAAAGATAGATCCCGGACTTTCCTTGCTCCATGCAAAATTTGGGTTCGGGCTTTCCACCCAGATCTTTCCGCCCATCAGCTCAATTAACATTTTAGAGATGCTGGTACCCAACCCTGTACCACCATACTTACGTGTAGTGGAGCCATCTGCCTGGGTAAACGATTCAAAAATCTTCTCCAGTTTATCTTTTGGGATACCTATCCCGGAATCCTCAACTGCAAAATGCAAAGTGATCTGCGACCCTATCTGTTTACTTACCTCAACTTTCAAAACCACTTCACCTTCAGAAGTAAACTTCACTGAATTTCCAAGCAGGTTTACCAATACCTGAATCAGCCTGCTCTCATCCCCAATCAATATATTAGGTATGGTCTGCTCCACGCTGCTAATGAGCTCAATCCCCTTTTCATTTGTTTTAAAGGACATCTGATCCATCAGGTAATCAATTGTTGAACGGAAATTGAATGGATAAGGCTCTATTTTCATCTTACCCGCTTCTATTTTGGAGAAGTCAAGAATATCGTTTATGATATTCAGTAAATTTTCGCACGATCGCCCAATAATAGAAACAATATTATTTTGTTCTTTAGATAAAGTAGTATTCCCCAACAGCTCCGTAGCACCTATTATCCCATTCATTGGGGTGCGGATTTCGTGACTCATATTAGCCAAAAACTCAGACTTGGCCTTATTCGACTCCGCTTCTCTTTTTTGAATCTCCTTTTGGGCACTGATATCCATAAATGCCTCCAAATAAACATCTTCATTATTCAATCGGATAGGAATGATGTTTTTAAGTATGGACCTGGAAATATTATTCTTTTGTACAATCAATTGCTCTTCTAAAACTGAAATAACAATACGTGTTGCCGGGTCAGAAATATGCTCTTCCTTTTCGGTAACAAACATCTCCCCATAATCCTGAATCTTACCGGCATCAAGTACTTCCTTTGGGGATTTATAGCCCATTATTTTAGCAGCTCGGTCATTAGCCTGAATAATCTCCTTACTGTTATTTACAATCAATATCCCCACCGGAAGATTATCAATAATCGTTTTCATCGAGTCTATTGACTCTTCAAGGGAAAGCGTAAGTGTTCTTTTCTCGGTAATATCCTCTTTAATGGCTATAAAAGATGAAATGGCTTTACTTTTACTCAAAACAGGTGATATCAACACTTTTTCCCAATACAGCTCCCCATCTTTCTTCTTGTTATTTATCTCTCCGGTCCAGATTCTTCCTGCCTGAATTGTGTTCCAAAACCCAGGTGAGGAATTTCCGTTACTATGGAACGAATCAATACTCTTGTTTAGCACTTCTGATTTATCGTATCCTGAGATTTCTTCAAAACCCTTGTTTACATATTCAACATTCCCTTTGGTGTCAGTAATCATTATTGACATAGGACTTTGTTCTACTGCCTGAAGCAGTTTTTCATTGCTTTCCTCTGCCCTTCTCCTGGTTAGTATCACCTTTTTTATCTGAACAATAATATAATAGGTAACAACAATAGCCAGAAGATTGAATACAAACAATATCAAATACTTAATGTTATTGTAGCGGTTTATAATATTAATGCTGGCATTGTTAAGCGACACAACATTTTTATTGATGTCATAAGAAATTTTGTTCTCTATTTCGTTAATCCGGGCAAATAACGTTTCCGACTGCTTTATATAAAAATTTATGGTCTGAAGATACTTATCCCGATCCAGTACAGGATTCTCAAGATTTGGCGATATAATTCCTGCAATTTTTGAGGCCAACAATTCCAGGTCGCCAATTTTTGGAGCCATCTCCCTGATTTCTGGGATACTGCCTGTATAATCATCCACCTCATGAACAATTACCTCAGTAATTAATTCCTGGTCAGGCATATTAACCGGTTTGACTTCATTCAGAGTGCCCCCTTCATCAAGAATCTCGACTATTTTTAAGCATTCTGATACCAATCCATTAATATCCTTTTGCGTATTGGTAAGTTGCTGTGGGTGATCAATACCCGAAAACCCTTTGAAAAGCAGATTTAACTTCAGGATGTTTTTTTGAAGTACTTTATCTATTTTTTGTTTTTGCTCCTGATTATGAATTATTTTCTGATAACGAAGAATATATGCATGGTCAAAATAATTTTCTATAACCATGATGGCCGCAATTGTAAGCAAAAAAATCGCCAACAATAAATATAATTTAACGACAATAGACTCCCCAAAAAATTTATTGGTCCTATTTTTATTTTTAGTATTTACCACAAATCACCAATTTTATAAATCAAATCGAGTATAAATTTAAAAAATTAATGATTTCCTCCTATTAAAACCGTACTTTCTAAACACAGAAATTCCTTTTTCACCTGTGGCATACTCTAAAAAGTCCTTTGCTAAATCCTTATGATGGCTAGTTGAAAGTATCCCTGCATAAATTTCAGCCAACATTTCTTCGTTTTCCGGGATAGGAAAAACATCCACTTCATCAGCATTTCCATTGGTATACAAATCACTCTTCCAATTAATAACCAATTGAGCCTCTGAGTTTTTCAAACTTTTTACCAATCCCCTTGAATCGGTAGATAAAGCAACAACATTCAATATCAGGTCGCTATACAGGTTTTTATGTGTTAACAGCTTCCTGGTTTCAAAACCTAAAGATGATGTTTCCGGATTGGCAATAATCACGGCATGTTTTTTTTGAATCAAGGAACGAATATCTCCTGAATAACCTGATGGATTTCCTTTTAGAGACATCACAACCAAAGGGTTATAACCAACAAAAACAGAATCAGTAATAAAAGATTTTGTATTTCCCTGCAATTTTTTAAATCCATCTTTGGATGCCGGAAAATAAATATCCCCTTCGAGTGAATACTGAATTAAACTGGCCAGGTTTTGGGAGCAATCATTATGAAGTTTGATCTTGCATTTATTTTTAAGCTCAAAGTCGTTGGTTAATTCTTGCAATACAGGCACCATCACATTTTCGCAATAAATAAGAATCTCTTTCTGCTCTATTTTTGCTTCTTCAGTATTATTTTTCTTGACCTTTTTACATGAGCCAATAAATATGGCCAAAATTATTACAATTATATATTTCACGACTAGCCTGTTGTTAATTTGAGTGTAATGTTGATTGATGCTTTTGGTTACGGATGCTATGTATAGCAAGTTACGGAGAAAGAACAATATAAAAAGAGTCGTTAATCACATATTTACAGTCATTTATCAAATAAAGTCAACGCCTTACAAAGTGCCTCCGTATCCAGCGCGGAACAATAATTATTCCAATAAACAAATAGGGATAATAGCTCAAAAGCCTCCAGACAAAGGCCATTGCAACACCTGTTCCTAACGGAATCAACCCATTTAAAAACTCTTTAAAAACATACTCTGCAAACCCACTTCCCCCCGGGGTTGGACTCACCAACATCATAATCCACATTACCAACTGTTTACCAAATACCAACACATTATCATCCCAACTCAGGAAACGCAAACCAAAAAACGAAATAATTATGGTATTCACCAACCAATATCGGCTTGTCCAGCTTAAAACTGTTGCAAAAAACGTTTTTATCCACTTATCCAGTGTCCAGTTTTTAAACTCCCGTGAAGCGGTTATCAGATCAGTTCCTGATTCATTTGCCCCAGGCCGCCATTTTCTTATTATTGGAAGCTTGAAAATCCATAACAGCAAAAATTTCAGTCCACGGGGATTAACAAAGAGCCCATACATTAACACCATAGTATAAAGAAATTTAAGCCCATATCCGGTAAGGGCAAATATCATGAACTGGTTTTTATACCATGGCAGATGCTCACCCCCCTCCATTCCAAAACCAAATATGTCACTCCTCCCAATTAAAAGTAAAATAACAGGGAAGGCAATAATAAAATAAAGTTCATCCAAAAAGGAAGTAACCATAACTATTGCCGTACTCCTTCCAACACGAATGCCCTCTTTATTCAGAAAAAAGATCGCCACACTCGTACCCCCTATGGCAGAAGGTGTTATCGCAGAGGTAAATTCCCACAACATAATAATAGAAAAAGCCTTGTGCCATGACAACACATTATTTGATAACAACCTTATCCTGATAATATAACCAAAATCGCGCACGGCCATAAGCAATAGTGAAACCACCAACCAAAACAAGGTTTTATATGTTAATTGCATTACATCCAGGCTACCGGGCGTATACTCACGATAAAGCATAAAGCCAGAAAATCCTATACCTATTATTATAGGAAGGATAACTCTTGCTGGCCTGATACTTTTTACAATTTTCCCCGAATTATCGTGAGCTGCCATATCAACTAATTATTTTTTTGACACAAAATCATAAAGTTAGTGATACATTATACATATTTAAAGAACAATCCCTGATTTCTTTAAATTAACAACAAATACTAATCTGATAAAATAAACACTACGCATTATAAAACAAATACAAATTGGATATGCGCAGGATAACAAAATTGTTGTTGTGAAAACAAAATGTGCAGAAATAAAAAAAGGATAGATGGAAACATCTATCCTTTACCCTTAAAATCAGCTTTGTTAACCAAATCTAAATCTATGAAAAAAAATCTACATTGCAAATGTAGCGTATAGTTTAGTGAATACGTATAAAAAAAAGTTAAAGCGTGTTAATATAAAAAGCCACCCCTGATTAAGGGGTAGCTTTTTATGCTTTTGATACTATAATAAGATCTTATATAGCGAACACTTCTTTAATCTGATCTACGTAATCAAGTTTTTCCCATGTAAAGAATTCAACCTCTTTTTCTACATCCTGGCCATTTTCTTTAAGAATCACTTTTTCTTTGTATGGCGCCCTTCCTACATGCCCATAGGCTGCGGTTGGCTCAAAAATTGGATTCTTTAACCCAAAACGCTTCACAATGGCAGCAGGACGCATATCAAAAATAGCATTTATTTTTTCAGCAATTTCACCATCCGACAAACCTACTTTTGATTGCCCATAGGTATTTATATATAACCCAACAGGCTCGGCAACACCAATCGCGTATGCAACCTGAACTAGTACCTCATCTGTTACACCCGCTGCAACCATATTTTTAGCAATATGACGGGCAGCATAAGCAGCAGAACGGTCTACCTTAGAACTATCCTTTCCTGAAAAAGCACCACCACCATGAGCACCTTTACCACCATAGGTATCAACAATAATCTTTCTGCCGGTTAAGCCAGTATCTCCATGAGGTCCACCAATAACAAATTTACCAGTTGGGTTTACATGCAACAAATAATTATCATCAATCAAAGCAGCTTCTTCAGCACTTAATTTTGATTTTACCCTTGGAATAAGAATGTTTCGTACATCAGCTTTAATCTTATCAAGCATGGCAGCTTCCTCATCAAACTCATCATGCTGCGTAGAAACCACAATGGTATGAACGCGCACAGGCTTATTGTTGTCATCATACTCCATAGTAACCTGCGACTTTGAGTCCGGACGTAAATAAGTCATTTCCTTTTGCTCTCTTCGAATGGCAGCAAGCTCAATTAATAATTCATGCGACAAATGAAGTGGGAATGGCATATATTCAGAAGTTTCCTTACATGCATAACCAAACATCATTCCCTGGTCGCCTGCTCCCTGGTTATCGGCATCTTCTCTTTCCACACCTCTGTTTATATCCTCACTTTGTTCATGGATAGACGAAATAACACCACATGAGCCTGAATCAAACATATATTCGGCTTTAGTATAACCAATGCGGTCAATCACCCTTCGGGCAACATTTTGTACAGCCACATAACTATTGGTCTTTACTTCTCCACTTAAAACAACCAATCCGGTAGTCACTAATGTTTCTGCAGCAACTTTAGATTCCGGGTCCTGACGCAAAAATTCATCTAATAAAGCATCTGAAATTTGATCGGCTACTTTATCGGGATGTCCTTCTGAAACCGATTCTGACGTAAATAAATATCCCATTACATTAATAATATAAAATGAATAAATAATAATGAGGATAGCTTATCAAGAAAAGATATATGCATTTTAGCACTTTTTTTGAGTGGTTGCAATCAGTCAAATCCATCCACTATCCTATTTACCTTTTAATTTGTGTTTGCAAAATTATAAAAGTTATGTCGTAAATTACAATAATATATGTCAGATTTTAAAAATTACTATCCAAATATTACCGACACCTAATTTTTTTAAAATTTTATTTACCTGACATTCTGCTCTTTGCGATTTTTTATTGCTTTTTTTTATAAAAATATTTGGTATGAATGAAATTTGCTATATCTTTGCATCCGCATTTGAGAATGAAACAACTGTTCCAAATCAATTTGCTCCGTTCGTCTAGGGGTTAGGACGCCAGGTTTTCATCCTGGTAACAGGGGTTCGATTCCCCTACGGAGTACGAAAAAAAAGAGTGATATTATAATTACGATAAGAAGATGGCAAATCATAAATCGGCGTTAAAGAGAATTCGTCAAGCAGAAAAAAGAAGATTACACAATAAGTATTACGCTAAAACAGCTCGTAATGCAGTGAAAAAGTTACGTAATAGTTCTGAAAAAGAATCTGCTACGGAAATGTTTCCAAAAGTTGCAGCTATGCTTGATAAATTAGCAAAAAGAAACGTTATTCATAAAAATAAAGCTTCTAACTTAAAATCTAAGTTAGCTAAGCATATCAACAAGCTATAACAGCTTTAAAAGTTGCTCCGTTCGTCTAGGGGTTAGGACGCCAGGTTTTCATCCTGGTAACAGGGGTTCGATTCCCCTACGGAGTACAACAAGAAGCCTTCATGAAATTCATGAAGGCTTTTTTGTTTGCATAATGTTTGACATTGTTAATTAAGATCCTTACATTAGTTGTAAAATATTATAAAACAACTGTCAAACACTTTCATTGACCATGACTTACCATAAACTAAGCATTAAAAACTGGGCAGTAGAAGACCGCCCAAGAGAGAAGTTAATTACCAAAGGACTTTCCAGTCTATCAAATGCAGAACTTATTGCCATATTAATTGGATCAGGAAACAGGAAGGAATCCGCCGTTGATGTTTCCAAGAGAATTTTGCATGATGTTAATAACAATCTAAACGAACTCGGCAAAAAATCCATCGACCATCTTCAAAAGCAGTATCATGGCATAGGCCAGGCTAAAGCCATATCAATAGTAGCAGCAATGGAACTGGGCAGAAGACGGAAATTAAACGAGATACAAGAAAAGAGCCAGATTACCTGTAGCAGGGATATCTTTGAACTGATGCACCCCACTTTGGGCGATATACCACATGAGGAATTTTGGGTTGTTTTGTTAAACAGAAGCAACAAAGTTATAACTACACAAAAAATTAGCCAGGGAGGGATAGCCGGAACAGTTATAGATTGCAGGCTGATCATGAAATCGGCCATTGAACAACTGGCGTCTTCCATAATTTTATGCCACAACCACCCATCAGGCAACAAAACACCTAGCTCTCAGGATAAAACTATAACAAAAAAACTAACGGAAGCGGGAAAGATTATGGATATACCCGTTCTGGACCACATTATTGTTGCTGACGGAAGGTATTATAGTTTTGCTGACGAGGGGGAGATGGTTTAATTAAGAAGGCAGGAATAGCTTCTCATACTCTTTAATCACGGTTTCACTATCAAAATCTTTTGCCCTGTTCTTTAACAATTGAGGATCTATTGGATTATCTATTGCCGTTTCCATCAAAGAGGCAAACTCTTCGGCATCATCAAAAGATTTTGATATATATCCATATTTGCCATTTTCTAGTATTTCGACAGCTCCGGCATTTGGAGTTGATACAACAGTTTTATTGAGCATCAGCGACTCAATTATTATTCCAGGGAGGGCTTCACATAGCGAAGTTACAGCAACTATACTCGCCTTTTTTAGCAGATAGTAACAATTAGGCAGATTACCTGTAAAAATAACCCGTTCTGATATTTTATATTTTTCAACTAACTTTACAAGATTATGTTTTTGATCACCTTCTCCAGAAATGATTAAATTATATTCCGTGTGCCTTTTTATTAAAATTGAAAATGAATCAATTAACAAGATCAAATTCTTAATATCAACAAGTCTTGCTCCGATGAAAATGTATTTTTTAGGAATTAAATCTTTTTCATATGACGACTTTAACGCTTTTTTTTCTATTTCTTTTTTATCAAACGGATTATAAATCCTTATGATTTTTTGATTGGGCAGAAGCTCCTCCAACAATGACTTTATCCCATCAGAAACAGCAATAACCCTAAAGGCCTTAGGATACAAAAGCCTCATAAACACTCTATAATACTTTCCATATACAAATTTATCCTTTAATTCAATGTCAAAATAGTTTCTTTGAGTGGCTATCACCTTTGTTATACTACCACAGATAATATTTGAAAAAATCACAAACTCATTTTGCACATTAGATCCTGTTATAACATAACTAGGCCGACACTTCTTTAAATACATAATGAAATCAAAAAAAGATTGCGTAATCCTTTTGTTTCCAAAGCTTATTAGATTAACATCTTCTGAAAGTTCATGAAAAAGCTCGCCCGTATGGTTACAAATAACAAAGTCCACATCATACCCCCGAACACTTAGCTCATTTGCCTGATTAACAAATGCCCTTGTCACCCCCCCTATATTTAAAGAATGTATAAAATATGTTATTTTCATTGGTTACCCATTTAAAAAATAGCTACATACGCCAATCTAGCATGCTATTATAGAAAAAATAAACAATCTCATTTATATGAATAATAAAGTACTAACTTCCATACCTATCATAGTTTTAAAATATATCCATTTAAAAAACACAGCAGAAAAAGAACGCTTTAAAACAATAAGCAGCACTACTCTTAAATTACAAATCAATCCAATTTTCAGTTTTTTATCCATCTTTTGAACCCTCATAGGTTCTTTCTACTTATCATTTACCATCCTTAAATAAACGACTAAGGTTCCTAAAAAGTATATTAAAGCACTAAGAGCATATGCATATGAAACACCAACTATCCCAATTTCTTTAACAAAAAAATATACATTCAATGGGGCTACAATTGCCATCAATAACTCAAGAATGATATAAGACTTAACCTTCTCTTTTAATATAACAGTCATGATTAAAAACCAATTTACTACTCTAATCACATCACCTATAAATTGAAAAAGAAACAAATCTTTCATTCCCCGAAATTGTTCTGTGAAAATGACAGTAATAATATGATCTTTAAATACAACCAACAAAATACTTAACACCAGAACTAAAGGAACAACCAATGCCATTGAATTCCTTATTTCCTTACTAATTATTTCAAATTTTGAAAGTTTAGATATACGGGGCAAAAAATACAACGCTAGCGCACTAGTAATAACGCTGTGAAAAGTTAATGAAATTTTGTTAATCCCATCCCACCATCCTGCTTCATGTATCGAACACAAATTTACAATAATATTTCTTGCGACGATTTTTGTTAAAGGCTTAAGGCTTGATGCTATTAGAATCATTAAACCAAACAACAACAACCTCTTTGAAATCCCAATAATATACACCAATTCTTTTATTCTAGGAATTTGTTTTCTAGACATAAACCAGCCTATACCAAGTATTATAAAGCTAGATATATACTGTGCAAAAAATGCACCTTTGATCCCACCAAAATACACAAAGGGAATCATTACTAACGCAGCTATTATGGCTGAATAGCTATTTAAAAGAATAAACTTCCTATTCTGCTGTAGCCCATTTAAAAATGCTAGTAAAATACTATTCATGGCCAATGAAAACGCCAAAAAACCTGCTCCTCTTACTATTCCTGTAAATTGGTGATCATACAAAAAGTTTACAGCTATTGTTTCGGCAAAACAGAAAAGGAAAATACTTATAATTACAGAAAATACAATCGTAAGTATAAATGAATTACCTATTATCAACTTAACCCTTTTTATAGAATAATCATATTGTGCAGTTAACTTTGTTACGCCATGAATGATACCTCCGTTGGCCAGGTTGGAAAAAAATTGAATTACGTTGAAAAACTGGCTAACCACAGCCATACCAGAACTTCCAAGCATAACGGAAATAACTTTAATATTTAAAAACCCTAACAATAACTTTATCAAAACTTGAATTAGGTTTTTACTTGAAACTTTAACCAGCTCATTATTAGTATACTTTATAGTCAATTTGAAAATTGAGGTTTTCAAAACCTCTTGTAACCTTCCTATCATAAATTTTGTTTCCAGAAATCAAGGTACTCTTGCGCTACCTTGATCGAATCATGATGTTTTACAACAAAATCCCGACTCTTTAAGGATAACTCATTTAATATTTTTTTATTGTCTAAAAGGAACTCAAATGATTTTAGCATTTCACTTTCCGTAGTATTAATATCTATTATAGGTCGGTTTTTATACTCACCCAGAGCTTCATACATATCTTCATCCGCCCCTCCGGCAACTATTAATCCTTTTGACAGCCCTATTATACCATTAAGTCCTATTCCATAAGCATATAACTGGTCACATAAAACATGTGAGGAATTTAATAATTTCTGGTATTGCTTAAATGGCACAGAATGCACAACTGTCACCTCAACATCACTAGGATAATTCTTCTCTAACTTTTTTAACACCCTTAGTATAACATCCGTACCCTTTCTTTTGACTCTACCATTCATCAAACCTAAAAAAAACTTTATCTTTCTGGGGTTAGAACCAATGGAACTTACGTACTTGTAATTACGCGTATCAATTGACAAAGGGATATATTTTATTTTATTAGGGAAACATTCACTATATGCTTGATAGTAGCCCACTGCTGAAGCAACAATCCCTTTTGCATGTTTGGCAATACTATTATTAAGCCTTATTTCTTGAGAATTACTCGCTACATCTTTTAGCATAACAATATGTTGGTCTCGTTGAATTTCGGGAATTTGAAAAACTGAGTACTTTAACTTTTTAGCTAAAGCATAATTAATATACACTGGATCCATGCCATGTGCACCCAGAAATACGTTTTTATTTAAAACAGTTAAACTCTTAAACATTATTTCATTAAAGAAAGGAGTCCCATACAGAAACTTGTAGCTATTCAACTGTACAATATCATATCTGGATAATTTTGGCAAAACCTTTAATACTTTCACCAAAAACTCTCCCTTGCTCTTTTTAAAATCACGCGCTAAATCAATATCCCTTTCATAATTTTTCCATGCATCTCCATCCGAAGCTAAAGTAACATCAACACCCAATTCTTTCAATCCCACTGATAAATTATGATGCATCCCACTAAACTCTCCTAACAATAATACTTTCATTAAAATTAAATTATAAAACTTTTCTAACTATTAAAATTAAACTATATATAATACGTTAGATTTGTATTATGCAAATAAAAAAACATGAAATTAAAAAATGATAATAAACAAGAGAAAAAAATTCTTGTTATTCCAGCACTATTTGATCATATTGATATCATTAATGAAATTTTAAAACGTGGGTATATCGCAATAACTTGCGACAATAATCCGAATAATATTGGTCATAAATATTCAACAAAATTTAAAAACATTGATTTATTAGACACGCCTGCCTTACTAAAATTCTCTAAAAAAGAGAAAATCAATGCAATCATGACGTTAAGTAACGATATTGGAGCACTGCCTGCAGCATATATATCTCACCAATTAAATCTTCCAGGCAGTAAACCAAATGCTGTTAAAATAATGGCAAATAAAAACTACTTTAGATCATTTCTAAAAGCTAACTCCTTTAATTGTCCTAAATATCAAACTATAGAGAAGTATGAAGATGTTAATCTTAAGTCAATTGACTTTCCGATAATTATTAAACCTACTGATAGAACTGGTAGCAAGGGTGTTTTTATCGCAAAAGACATTGAGGAGCTAAAACAAAAAATTTTTCAAGCATTAGAATTTTCAATTGAAAAAAAAGTTATCATTGAGAAATATATTGAATCCAAGTTTAATCAAATTCATGGAGATAGCATTGTACAAAACAACAAAATAATATTTTATTGTTTTGGCGACCAATATTTTGGCAAAGACACACATAAATTCTCTCCTATAGCTACTGTATTTCCATGCTCTATTCCCCTGCGCATTCTAAATAAAATACAATCTGAACTTAATAGATTTATTGAACTAATTGACTACAAAAATGGAGGTCTTAATATTGAACTAAGGATTGATAATAATGAAAATGTATATTTCATTGAGATAGCACCTCGTTTTGGAGGCAATTATATACCTAAAACAATTGGTTATGTATGCGATCTTGATATTTTTCAATATGCACTGGATTTAGCAATAGGTAAAAATATTAGTATCCCATATCATTCAATTAATCCAAATATATTTCAACTAATTTTACGATCAAATACTATTGGCATTTTCAATTCGGTTTCATGTAACAACAATCAACTTGAAATAATGCAAGATTTTCAATTTAAAAATAAAGGTGAATATATAACAGATTACCCCGGCCCCGACGATATCATTTCCATATATATTATAAAGGCCCCTAATAAAAAGATTGTTAGAGATGTGATAACTAATCCCTACCGTTACTTTTCAATAAATCTAAATACAAAAGAAAATAGCAATTAAAAATACTGCAGAATTCTTATATTCCTTCTTATTCGCTGCAAAAGAGTCTTGAAATAACCTCTCCGTTTTTTATTTTCCTTCATCCTTGTAATCCCATCTTCTAATCACTATCATTATATTCATCTCAATCTATAAGTTTGCAATCTTCTTATATAATTGGAATTTACAAAACTCTTAATCTTACATTTTAGATACCTACCAATATTTCGTTCTAGATAATTTGCTGAAAGAAAACTAATCCCAACTGTAGCAATAAAAGCAATAGCTACAATTATGAAGGGTTCCTTAATTCCCAAATAATTATTTAAAAAAGTAAAGTACTTAATAACAACATTATGAAATATAAAAATCCCAAAACTTACACTTCCTAATGAAAGTAGTAATTTATTTTTTAAGAACATCTTTGAAATCACACCTTTCTCAAACGAAAATGATATAATTATTAAACATAACGGAAGCCAATTGCTATATGAATCTCTTATAACTTCGGGAATAGCTCTACACATGGCAATATAAATTACGAAAGCAATTATACTTCCAACTTCCATAACACTATAATATCTTTTATCAATATTAAGGCATTTAAGCTTTTCATATATCTCAAATAATATTATCCCCAATATAAAATCAATTGACCTAAATAATGGATTTATATAAAACAACCAATGCTGAAATTCTTTATCTACAGAGATCATTAAGAATGGCATGACTATAAATAGCCCCCCTAGTATATAAACAACTCTTTTTATTGTTATCTTTTTCAGCAAAATAACAACAAATGGAAATATTGCATAAAACCACAATGCATTTGACAAGCTCCACGAAGGGCCATTATAAGAAAAATACACACTTCGCAAGGGTATGAATGACTGCATCAGAAATATCGAAGAGAATATTTTTGTAAACCAACCAATAATATTCCCAAAATAATAAAGTTCATCAGAGATGGGCATAATTATTAAAAAGGTCATTATATGCAAAGGATAGATTCTTATAAATCTATCTAAATAAAAATCACCCAATAATTTCGAATTATCAATAAACCTATCTCTATAGGAATATGATAATACAAATCCGCTTAGGATATAAAAAAAAGAAACCCCAAAAGGAACAAACAACACATTATCATATATCCAGTTATACACATAATTATCACCTATCAAAGGTTTTAAATGACTAGCAAACACTCGGAGTGCAAAAAAAAATCGCAAAGATATTAATGCCGTTAGTTTATTTTTCCTTTCCATCAAGTCTGATTATTTTTCACCATACTCAAAAGCATATCCACTACTACAATAAACACTTGCACCAAACCTTTCTTTCAAATACAACAAGCCTTTGTTTATTTTATTTCCTGTCATACAGGTTCCCATATCAATATAATTCTTCTCGCTTTTGAATTTCGATATAAACAAATAATAAAGGGCATGAATCGCTCTATTATTTCTTCCTTCTTCAGATGTGGCAATATACTGCATCTTTAACACATTTCCATTATCGTACAAAAGAGTTGCAGCATCAATTTTTTTCGACTCCCTATTTCTTATACCAAAAACATAAATATTCTCAGGAAATCTTGAATTAAGGTAAATCATCTCTTGTAAAGTATGAATGGGGTCAGTATTGTGTTGTTCCCTTAAATTAAATTCAAGAACATTCCAAAACTCACCAATACTAATATTCTCATCCACTACAAATTGATCAATTTTGAGTTTCCGCTTTTCAATTGATGACTTTGGGAATTGATGATTTCTGCAGTTTATATAGGCTCCTATGTCAATGTCCCGATTTGTATAAGGTTGCAACTGCAAAAAATAATCGTGTGATTGTGATAATGATGCGAAATAAAAAAAGGGTACTGATTTAAGCACTTTAGTCTTTACTCCTTTTGTATCCAAATATGAATAAAAACTTTTGTAATACAACAAAAGCTTATCGTAATGCAAATTTGGTAAGTGAATCAAACCTCCATACGTGAGTCCTTGGTGACTATAGAAACATTCTCCATCATAATTACCTGGTAACAGAGCTTTTAGTTTATTGTTTTCGTATAACAACAAAGAAAAATCATCAAACCGGTGGGCATGATACTCCATATAATCTCTATAAAACAGAAATGAAAAGTTATCTGCATCTTTTACAAAGTTATCCCATACCTGATTTTTATCTGATGAATATTTAATTACTTCTATCATGAATAAATTGATTGTAATCCATTATGTAATCATCTTCATCATAAGCATCTGAAGCCATCACTAAAACCACACTCCCGGTACTAAAGGATTTCAACTCGCGCCAAATTCCAGGAATAATGTGCAATCCTTTCCGGGGATTATTTAAGAAAACAGTTTTGGCTTTATTCCCATCATCCAACACTATTTCAAAACTACCACTTGCTGCAAAAACCAATTCATGTTGCTCTATATGTGCATGCCCTCCCCGCACTGCCTCTGTTGGTATATCATATGTAAAATATACCCTCTTAACATCAAATGGAGCAGATTCCTCATTTTCAATAAAAGTCAGTGAGCCTTTATCTGAGCCAACTTTTTTCAACTCTACCATTTTACAATCATCAATACTGGCCATTTGATTTTTTATTAAAATTCTCAATATACTCCATGAAATCCCTCAAATAAACACAATCTTTAAATTTTGTATCTGTAACCACCAAACACACACTTGATGAAAGGAATCCACTTATTTTCCTCCATGTCATGGGTGGCAAGTACAAACCTTTGTTTGTCTGAGTCAGGTCGTACTCAAAATAATCTTCCCCTCTGTTTACTTCAACTTTAAACCCGCCTGTAAGTGGAATAATAAACTCTGCCGTATTTTTGTAGGCATGTCCTCCGCGTTCTTCTCCTCCGGGCACATCATAAATCCAGTAAACACGTTCTATTTCAAAAGGAATATGACGATTGTCTTCAAGAAAACTGAGGTTCCCCCTTAAATCTTTAATTTTAGGAAGTTCTATAAATCTAATCTCGTTTTGCATCAGGATTTACTATCTTTGCCGGGTTCAAATATAGATAAATAACGCAAAAGCACATATTTTAGTATAACAAGTAAATCAATAAATATTTTTAAGATGGATATCCATATTTTTAACAAGAAAAACTCGCTTTTTAACCAATTTATTGCAGAAATCAGAGACAAAGAAATTCAGAAGGACCCATTGAGGTTCAGAAGAAATATTGAACGAATGGGAGAGATTTTGGCTTATGAAATAAGCAAAGAGTTAAACTATAAAAGTATTGATATTCAAACTCCACTTGGTGTTTCTCATGAATTTGTTTTTGAAGAAAATGTAGTTATTGCCACAATATTAAGAGCAGGTTTGCCCTTACACCAGGGAGTATTAAATTATTTCGACAGCGCCGAAAACTGTTTTGTTTCTGCTTATAGAAAATATAACGAAAAAGGAGATTTCGATATTCATATTGAGTATATTTCATCGCCTTCTCTTGAAGGGAAAACTGTTATTTTAACAGACCCAATGCTTGCCAGTGGAGCTTCAATGGAATTAGCCTATAAAGCTATCCTGACAAAAGGAAAACCGAAACACATCCATATTGCTTCTATAATTGGTAGTACAGAAGGTATTGAATATGTAAAAGAGCATATGAATGCTGATAATATTACCTTATGGATTGGCGCAGTCGACAAAGAATTGAACGATAAAAAATATATTATACCTGGATTAGGCGATGCCGGTGATTTAGCTTTTGGCAGCAAATTATAGTTATGAGCTTTACCAGTGTATTTTTTCTTTTTGCATTCTTACCTCTAGTATTTATTATCCATATAATTCTACCCCAAAAGCTTAGAAATTTATTTCTGCTTTTGGGCAGTTTACTTTTTTATACCTGGGGCGAAAAGCAATTGGTGCTTATAATGCTTACATTGATAGGCTTTTCATATGCATCAGGTATTATAATTGAAAATGGCTATAAAAAGGTGGGTATACTATTAAGCGTAATTCCCTGCTTAGGGGCTTTAGTTTACTTCAAGTACGCAAATTTTTTATTATCCAACATAAACCAACTCTTTTCATATACAGACCATAAATACAACTTTAATAGCCTAAATATAATTTTACCGGTAGGGATAAGTTTTTACGTTTTCCAATCATTAAGTTATACGTTTGATGTATATAACAAAACAGTAAAAGCAAATAGGAGTTTTCTGAGTTTAGCCACTTACATTTCTCTTTTCCCCCAATTAATCGCTGGGCCAATAGTTAGATACAAGGACATTTCTAAACAGCTTATTAGCAGAGAGATTACAACCGATAAAATAACCAAAGGCATTGAGAGATTCATAATTGGTTTAGCGAAAAAAGCAATACTAGCCAATAGTTGTGCAGTAATTGCTGACATCCTCTTCTCTGCATCACCCGATCATATAAGTACGGGAGCTGCCTGGATTGGAGCCATTGCATATTCTTGCCAAATATATTTCGATTTTTCTGCTTATTCAGATATGGCCATTGGATTGGGTAATATGTTTGGTTTTAAATTTCTTGAAAACTTTAACTATCCATATATTTCTTTATCAATAAGAGAATTCTGGAGAAGGTGGCATATTTCATTATCTACCTGGTTTCGGGATTACCTGTATATTCCAATTGGAGGCAATCGAATAAGTAAAAAAATAACATTTCGAAACCTAATTATTGTATTCGTAATCACTGGGCTATGGCATGGTGCCAGTTGGAATTTTATTCTTTGGGGACTTTTTCATGGACTATTTATTATTATAGAAAGACATGTAAATATTGACAAATACCTAAGAAACTCCCTGATTAAACGATTGTACACCATAATTGTAATAATAATTGGGTGGGTAATATTCAGATCACAAAATATCTCACATGCCATAGACTATATATCATGTATGTTTAACACACATCATGATTCCGGGATATTATATCATGCTAAATATTTCTTAAATGCTGAAAACATTCTTATTCTTTCCCTTTGTGTTATCCTATCTACTCCAGTATTTCCATTACTTAAAAGTAAATTTGACAAACATCCGCTAAATAATAATTTTTCAGTAATCTATTATTTCTGTTTATTCATTCTATTATTTATATGCATTTCGTATATATCAGCAGGAACCTATAATCCTTTTATTTATTTTAGATTTTAGCGACATGACAGTGAAAAAAATCTTCATCATTTCTTTTGTATCTACCTTATTGTTACCGTTTTCCGTAAGCTTTCTATACCAAAATAACTTGTCGCATGAAAATACAAATAATGATAACACCACAAAATTCACCGAAACATCCATTATTAAATACCTTAAACACCAAAAAGAGAATCTGGAGTCGAATTTTGCATTAAGGGACATTTTTATTAAGTCATACTTATACATAAAACAAAATATCTTACAAGCCGAAGCTTTACCCTATGAAGTAAAAAAAGGAAAGGATGGATGGTTGTTTCTCGGAAATTCATATAAAAGTGTATTCAATGAATCCCTTGGAGCAATTAACCATGATAGCAAATCAATAGATGAGATTTGTTCGAAGATTGAAAAAATGAATAGTATATGCAGTCAAAATAATGCTGATTTCTATTTTGCAATTGTATCTAATAAACATACTATTTATGCAGACAAGCTTCCTTTAACGCCCATTAAGTCTAAAAGCAGGTTTGCACAAGTAAAACACAAGATAAATAATGATTCTATAGTGAAATTTATTGACCTAAGCGAAGATTTCAATTTATACAAAGATTCTACAAAACTATACCATAAAACAGATTCTCATTGGACATCGTATGGAGCATTATTAGGAACAAAAAAACTACTTCAAACCTTATCACAAACTTATAATATCAATGCAGATTTATGCAAATTCAAAAACTACAAAATTGATTCGATTTTGATAGAACAAATGGATTTATGCAGACTCACATATCAGTCAACCCCTGAATATCAATATGTATTCACTCCTGTAAAGCCAGAATTGAAGGTAAATGAACCGGTGAATAACATGTACAAACACAACACTACAAACAATCTTAAGATACTGATATTCCACGATTCGTACTTTTTAAGTATGAAAAGCTTCTTACCCCCGTATTTTGATGAGCTGCATTTTTTTTGGTCAGGTTTTGATGTTATTAAGATTAAGCAAATAAAACCTGACATTGTGATATTCCTAAGTATTGAAAGGTCATTAGCAGATTTTGAATCAAAAAAAATGGTATTTTAATTTAATTTCCTCACCCATCCTTCATCCTTACATTCCAACAATAACTCTTCCATAGTTTTATTGAGAACTGGATGAAGGAGGCTGTTCCACTTTTGCGCCAGAGGCATCAAAGTAAACCTTCTTTCATGAAGACGCGGGTGGGGGATCGTTAGCCTTTCTGTTTCAAATACCAAATCATTATAGAACAAGATGTCTATATCCATGGGTCTCCCCTCATAACCAGTCTTTGTTTTTGCTTTCCTGCCCATAACTCTTTCTATTTCCTGCGCAATATCCAAAATCTCATATTCAGTATACAAACTTTCCACTTCCAATACCTGGTTATAGAAATTCTGGGCATGTTCAAACCCCCAGGGCTCACTTTCATAAATCGATGATTCTTCAACAACCCCACCTATCTTTTCTTCTATTAAAGCTTTTACATTTTCCAAATTACTAAACCTATCCCCCAAATTCCCACCTACCAGCAACAAAACTTTATTCATAATCAACAACCACTTTAAAAACTTTTAATACATTTGTTTATCATTCAAAATTATAATTAAACCTCATATTTATTCGTATGGCAAAATTTTTTAAATCACTTCTGCTTACAATTGTTGGATCAATTTTTACTGCCCTTTTTATTGTTTTATTGATTTTCCTGATTATCTCAGGCATTGCTTCAAGCAGTGAAAAACACGTTAAAATTAAAGAAAACACTCTTCTTACCATCGATTTAAACAAAGTAATTAAGGACAGGGCTGTTTCTGACCCACTTACAGAGTTGCTGGGAGAATCTCCTTTTGGGGAACCCGAACTTGGACTTAACAAAATCCTTAAGAATATCGAAAAGGCATCTAAAGACAAGAACATCAACGGGATATACCTGGAATGTGGCAGCCCAATGGCTGGATACGCCACTCTGGGAGAAATCAGGGAAGCATTAAGAAGTTTTAAAGACTCAGGCAAATTTGTTACTGCATATGCACCTAGCTTTAGTCAAAAAGGGTATTACGTGGCCTCCGTTGCCAACGAAGTGTATATGCCAGCACAGGGATCCCTGGATTTTAAAGGAATCAGTTCGCAGAGAACCTTCTTTAAAGGAACACTTGAAAAATTAGGAATTGAAATACAAATTTTTAAATATGGTAAGTACAAGTCGGCTGTAGAGCCGTTTATTTTAGATAAGATGAGCGACCCTGCCAAAGAACAAACCATTGCCTATACCTCCTCAATCTGGAATAATGTGGCTAAAGACATTTCTGCTTCAAAGGGTCTTTCTGTTGACAAACTAAACCAGATAGCCGACAACGGCTCTATGTTTGTGAACAGCCAGTTGTATCTTGAAGCCGGGCTACTAAGCGGTATAAAATACAAAGATGAAGTTATTGAAAAACTAAAAGAAAAAACCGGCACACAAGAAGAAGATGATATTGAACAGGTAACCCTGAGTGATTACGACTATGTATATATTCCTAAAGAAACCAAAGGACTGATTAAAGACAAAATTGCCGTTATTTATGCAGAAGGGGATATTGATGGCACTGATGATGACGGCATAAAATCTGAAGAATTGAGTAAAACCATTCGCAAAGCCAGAAGGGACAAAAGCATCAAGGCAGTGGTGTTAAGGGTTAATTCTCCAGGGGGTTCAGCCTTAGGGTCTGATATTATCGGGCGCGAGATTGACTTATGCAAAAAAGTAAAACCTGTTATAGTATCAATGGGCGATCTTGCAGCTTCCGGGGGGTATTGGATATCTTGTACTGCCGACACGATTGTTGCCAATCCCACTACAATAACTGGTTCTATTGGCGTATTTGGCATGATTCCAAACACAAAAAAATTAATGAATCAAAAGCTGGGTATTACCTTTGATGGTGTAAAAACCAATAAATTTTCGGATATGCCTACTATTACCCGTCCGTTTAATGAGGATGAAAAAGCCATTATTCAAAGCTCAATCAATTCTATTTACGAATCGTTCATTAACAGGTGTGCAGAAGGCAGATCGACAACAGATGAGAAAATTGATGAAATAGGACAGGGACGAGTATGGAGCGGAGAAAATGCGATGGATATCAACCTTGTTGATGTAATGGGTGGTTTAAAAACTGCCATAGAAATTGCCAGGGAAAAAGCAGGACTGGAAACCTATCGCATTAAAGAACTGCCTGAAAAACTGTCCCCATTAGAGGAATTGTTCAAAGATATGAAAACAGAAACAAAAGCTTATATTACCGAATCTTTCCTTGGCATTAATTACAAGGAACTTGAAATCATAAATAAGGTAAAAAGTATTGAACCCATACAGGCACGCTTGCCATACAGTATCAATATCAATTAAGTTTTTATTACTTTTGTAAAAAAAGTCAAAGGCTATCCCTTGGGGTAGCCTTTTTTCCGTATAAGGAACAAGCAGAAATCAACAGAAACAAAAGCTTAGGTATGAAATTTTTGAAATACATGCGCCTGGCGCTACTTCCATTTGGCTGTACTTATGGTATGCTGATTCGTATCCGAAACCTCATGTTCGACACAGGAAAACTACCTTCAAAAAAGTACGGGATTCCGGTTATTTCTGTTGGCAACATTACTGTAGGCGGAACCGGGAAAACCCCCTTAACAGAACTGATAATCGACACCCTAAAATCTGATTATAAAGTTGGACTGATCAGCAGAGGATATAAAAGAAAAACAAAGGGCGTGGTTGTGGGAACCCAAAACAGCACAGCACAAGACCTGGGCGATGAACCTTTTCAGATCAAAAGTAAATTCCCTGAATTGCTGGTTACCGTAGCCGAAAAACGGGTTGATGGTATTGACAAGATGCTCCAACTACCTGATTCACCCGATCTGGTTGTTATGGACGACGCCTACCAACACCGTTATGTTTCCCCCGGTTTGAGCATTTTAGTGATGGATTACAACAGGCCACTTTGGAAAGACTTTATGCTCCCTGCCGGGGAGTTAAGGGAACCTGTTAAAGGGAAAAAAAGAGCCAACATCATCATCGTTAGCAAATGCCCGCCTTCACTTAGCACAGAACAACAATTATATATTACCCAAAAGTTAAATTTAACCACCGACCAGTCGGTTTATTTTTCTTCTGTTGCATATCAAAATAGTATTTCGTTATTTTGTGATCATAAACAATTAACGCATAAAGATTTTTTAGAGAAAGAAGTATTGTTGGTAACCGGTATTGCAAACCCTGAACCGCTTTTAAAATATCTCGTCTCTATTTGTAAAAAAGTAAGAACAGTGCATTTTCCGGATCACCATCAGTTTACAGAAACTGACATTAAAAGGATTAATCAGGAATTTGAGAAAATTCCAAATGCTGGCAAAATGATTCTTACTACAGAAAAGGATGCCGTAAGGTTTAAAGAAATAATTAACAATACGCATGTTTTAGCGCCTCATATTTGGTACATTCCAATTAAAGTAAAGATGCTAAATAACCAACAGGAAGAGTTTAAGGAGAAAATAATCAACTATGTTAAGCACAATAAAAGAAACAGCTGATTTTATTATTCAAAAATCAAATACAGAAGCCACTATCGGGATTATCCTGGGCACAGGACTTGGCGGCTTGGTAGAGGAAATTGAAATTGAATCAACACTAAATTACGATAGCATCCCAAATTTTCCCGTTTCTACGGTTGAAGGGCATAAAGGGAGACTTATTTTTGGTAAACTGGGTGGCAAAAACATTGTTGCCATGCAAGGGCGATTTCATTATTATGAAGGCTATAGCATGGAAGAAGTTACCTTTCCGGTTAGGGTAATGAAACTGATGGGCATCAACACCCTGATTGTAAGCAATGCAAGCGGTGGCTTAAACCCTGATTTTAAGGTTGGTGATGTTATGATTATTAACGACCAGATAAATATGTTCGGCACCAACCCCTTAATAGGCAAAAATATTGACGAACTGGGGCCTCGTTTTCCCGACATGAGCCAACCCTATTGCAAAAAGCTGGTTGCCAAAGCATTTGAAATAGCTTCCCAAAACAATATTGACCTTAAAAAAGGAATTTACGTAGGTACCACCGGACCTACATTTGAAACACCTGCAGAATATAAGATGTTTCGATTTTTAGGGGCAGATGTTGTGGGCATGTCTACAGTTCCTGAAGTAATTGTGGCGCGCCATATGAACATGACCTGCTTTGGTGTGTCCATAATAACAGACTCTGGAGTTCCCGGTGAAATTGTTGAAGTATCACATGAAGAGGTTCAGGAAGTAGCAGCCAAAGCCGAGCCTACCATGACTTTTGTAATAAAAGAACTAGTAGCCTCAATATAAGCACAAATAACAGCTTCAAACAAAATATAGATAAAGAGTCAAGCAACCGCAAACGGGCTTTTAATACATAAGCACTTTGCGGTTTTTATCTTTTCACAAACAGATTCTTTATGGGCCCCATTGATTCTTGTAATTGATTCGTTTTACTTTTTTGCACCTGCATTTACTACACATACCAGCTTTTCTTTTTTCACATCTCCCTTTAAAGAGAAAATTTCAGCATAAATAAGGTAAATACCCATGGGAGCTTTCATTTTTGAATCCAATACACCTCCCCACTTCACAAAACCTTCGGCATCCAACAATGCATTGTCTACAATAGTTGCCACAGGACGTCCACCCCTGTCAAATACTTTTATCGTGCCTGTATAACCAACCTCAGGCAATTGATAATTAATAACTAAATAATCATTATCACCATCTGCATTAGGACTAAACACATCTTCTTCTAACCATATCCACCTTTTATCATTTTTGCTTTCCTGCACAACCATCTTTTGAGAATTTTGAAGTGATGGCGTTGCAAAACCAGAAACAGAGGATGCCGAATGCCAATTGTTCTCATCATTCGTTGGCCTGTTTACATCCAGCCGCTCTAAGGAAACTCCGTCATAACTATTTAATAAAGCGAAATGCATTTCTTCAGTATACTCCAAAAAATCAATTATCTTACCATTCCCAAGCGTAATGGCAACATTCCCTTTATCGTTATTTAAAGAGGGTAAATCACATTCCAACGACCTCTGGAAGCAACAATCCGTATACCTATCATTCAACCACGAAGTATCTTCACACAGAACCCAGTATTCTCCCGGAAACATCAATTGGTTCTTATCATTCAAGCAATTGAGTTTATCCAATAAACCATTTTGGGCAGATGCCACATTTAAGTCACTAAGATTAATAATTTTATCAGAACGATTGAACAGCTCAATAAAATCATAGCCCCCCGATTCAGGATTAAAAACAAGCTCATTTATACAAACATCAAATGAATCGACCCGCTCCGGAACTCCCAACAACCATTGATAATCATTTACGATTGCATTCCCAGCTACATCGGCTATTGATCCATCAAGCCCCAATACCTTTACTTCCTTCTTACTTAATTTTGAGGCGAGAGTCATTATTACGTTATCTAAATAAATCGAATCGGTAATAATCCCACATACCTCAGCTCCTTCAACTTGCAATGTTCCAACTAAGGTCATTGTATCAATAGCCTCACTAAACCTTATCTGATAAACCGAATCGTTTAAATACGATATATAATTAACCTTAGGTTGTGAACCATCATTATTTTCACCACATACAGAATTAATTTCACCCGGAGTACCTCCATCCAGATCCATAGAGTACTTCCAATTATTACCACTCTGGTCAAAATTCTGATAATCTTTCTTTTCCAACGACCATCCTCCATCCCACTTAAAATCCTTATCCCCGATATTAAGCGGATATCTGATTGCATCTGAAACCTGACCCTCATCATTTACAATAACGATCTCTCCCGAGGAATTGGTCATTGCACCAAACCCGTCAACTAACAACAGCGGTATCTCTCCCATTCCTTCATTACTTTCCAAATCTGCTAAAACAATATGCTCAGAGCTTTGTATATTATATGAAGGAAGAATTGAACTTTTGTCATTAATGATGATTTGATAACCCTCTAACTGTATCGGATGCGGTGTACTGTTATACAACTCCAGATACTCATATTCAGGCAAACCAACAGAAGGCGTGGGGTCAACCATAATTTCACTTATCAGCAAATCAAAACGCTCAGGTTTATAATAACAGTAGTAAATTGTTGTATCACGAATTGTATTCCCATACACGTCTTTAAATCCGGAGATGTTTATTTCACCATGCCCTGCATCATTCACCCTTTCGCCAAAAACAATAAGCATAGCCTCTCCTGACGATTCTGTTTTTGTAATATTCAACAACTCCCCATTTACCCTGATAATAGCTTCGCTAACAGAGTTTACATCCAACTCTTCGGTAAAACCCAACTCCAACAAGCTCCCCTGAATTAATTTATGGCTTACTATTTCAGGAGGGATTACATCACGAAAGGCATTTCCCGTTACATTGATGGGTCCAAAGTGGAATTTTGTACTTCTCGTGGCGGTGAATTTACAATAGATTCCAAAATATTGACTTTGGACTATTTCAGAATCCAACACTCTCCCCTCCTCCACATATACACCTCCTGCTCCAACATCAGTACTCAAAATCCAGTTCCCCAAACGATCCCTTTCAACTTTTATTGAAACACTACATGCAGACAAATCCAATACCTTGTCTCTCCCATCAATGATCCTGATCTCAACGCCGCCTTTACGCCTCCACAACGAAACCTCATCTGACTGACCTCCTATTTTAACATAATAACCCTCAATATCCTCAGACCATATGCACTGATTGGCGCATAAATAAATTACTGAATAATTGGACGATGAGGGATTAAAATCGAAAGAAACATCAAACTGCCAAACGGCATCTTCCACCGCTTCTGATGCAGTAAACAAAAACACCTCAGAAGCTTCCGCCGGAGCGTTTAAACTCAACTTATTGGCACCTCCATCTATAGAAAAACAATCTACATCCCCAATCCATTGAGGAACAGCAGTTAAATCTGAACGTACCCAGTCTTCAGATATTTGACAAAAGCCAATTGTGGGAATAAATAAAAAGAGGAAAAAATAACGAAACATGGTGTCTGGTTAAATGTAAAACTTTATTTTTGCATGATAATTATCATCATCACCAACATAAGGCAATAACAACGTATTGCCTTATTTGATAAGTAAATATATAATAAATTTTTAATTTTTTAATTTAATGAGAGTAGCAATTGTTGGTGCTAGTGGCGCTGTAGGACAGGAATTTCTTAAGGTTCTTGAGGAGCGTGATTTTCCTTTAGATGAATTGGTTTTATTTGGTTCGGCAAGAAGTGCCGGTAAGAAATACACATTCAAGGGAAAAGAATTAACGGTTAAGGAGCTATGTCATAATGACGACTTTAAAGATATTGATATCGCATTAACCTCGGCCGGAGGAGGCACTTCAAAAGATTTTGCAGAAACAATTACCAAGCATGGCGCCATAATGATTGATAACTCAAGTGCTTTCAGGATGGAGGATGACATACCTTTGGTAGTTCCTGAAGTAAATGCTGAAGACTGCAAAAATGCACCACGCAACATCATTGCCAATCCAAACTGCACCACCATTCAAATGGTTGTTGCACTTAAGGCATTGGAAAATATATCCCACATCAAAAGGGTACATATTTCATCATACCAGTCGGCAAGCGGTGCTGGTGCCATGGGAATGGCTGAATTGGAGCAACAGGTAAAAGAATATGCAGAGAATAAAGACTTAACTGTTGAAAAATTCGCGCACCAGCTTCTTTTCAATGTAATCCCTCATATCGATGTTTTTACCGATAATGGATATACAAAGGAAGAGATGAAAATGTATAATGAAACCAAAAAAATTATGCATTCTGATATTGAAGTGAGTGCTACAACAGTACGTGTTCCTGTTATGAGAGCACACTCCGAAGCTATTTGGGCAGAGACAGAGAGACCTGTATCTCCGGAAGAATTCAGGACAGAATGTGAAAAAACCAAAGGCATCACGGTTATTGACAACCCGGCAGGAAACGAATACCCAATGCCGTTTAACCTTGCCGGAGAAGATGATGTTTTTGTAGGAAGGATCAGGAAAGACATCTCTAATCCAAACGGAATTGCATTTTGGTGCGTAAGCGACCAGATTAAAAAAGGTGCCGCATTAAACGCAGTGCAAATTGCCGAATATATGATCGAAGCAGGATTGGTAAAAAAATAACACAGCAATATATAAAAAAGCTACCCAAGGGTAGCTTTTTTATTGTAAATATCTTTAATCTTCCCTATAACTCTTCCTCATCAAAATTTATATTGGGATATAAAAAGTCGTTATAAGGGAATCGGGCAGTATGAATTTTCCTCACTTCATCATATACCAATTCTTTAAATCCATTCAAATTTTCCTTGTTTCTGGCCGAAATAAAGACCGTATCCACATCCTTAGCCATCCAGGTTTTCCTTAAGTCTTCCAACGAATAGTTTTCTTGCTGCATAGGCGTCAGGTCATCCGCATCTTTAGGAATATATTTAAAGGCGTCGATCTTGTTAAAAACCATGATCATTTTCTTATCTCCACACTCCAACTCCTGCAATGTTTGGTTCACAACCTCAATCTGTTGTTCAAAGCCACCATGCGAAATATCCACAACGTGCAACAATATATCTGCTTCCCTTACCTCATCCAGGGTTGACTTAAACGAATCAACCAAATGATGGGGCAATTTACGGATAAACCCAACCGTATCTGCTGCAAGAAATGGAAGGTTTCCCACAACTACCTTACGAACAGTGGTATCAAGGGTGGCAAACAGCTTATTCTGTGCCAAAACCTCCGACTTGCTAATGGTATTCATAAGGGTAGATTTCCCTACATTTGTATAGCCCACCAACGCAACACGAACCATCTTACCCCTGTTTTTTCGTTGAGTAGATTTTTGCTTGTCTATTTTAGCCAGGTCAAGTTTTAACTTGGTGATCTTATCCCTGATAATCCTCCGGTCTGTTTCAATTTCCTTTTCACCAGGACCACGCATACCAATACCCCCCCTTTGACGCTCCAGGTGGGTCCACATACGGGTTAACCGTGGCAACAGATACTGATACTGCGCCAGTTCCACCTGCGTTTTAGCAGCTGCCGTTTTCGCATTTTTAGCAAAAATATCCAATATCAGGTTTGTCCTGTCAAGGATACGCACCTTCAATTCCCTCTCAAGGTTTCGCAACTGTGAAGGACTAAGTTCATCATCGAATATCACTGACTGAACTTCATGAACCTTAACTCCTTCCAAAATCTCATCCAGCTTCCCACTTCCCACGTAATATTTATTATCCGGCATAGGAAGGTTCTGGGTATACCTGGCCACAGGGATTGCACCTGCCGTTTCGGCTAAAAACGCCAGCTCTTCCAGGTATTCATTTAACAATGGCTCAGTAATACCGGGGGTACGCAGCCCAACCAATATTACTTTTTCAAGTTCTTTCTTTGTTGATATTTGCTCTATCATTCAGTATTAATTAATCCTTCAACAAATTCAATTAGCGCACAAAGATACAAAAAAAGGGGCATCCGTATAGATGCCCCTTGATATGATAACATAAATTGTTACTGTAATACAAAGTTGATAGGTACAGTATAAGATACCTTAACTGCTTTACCACGTTGCTTACCTGGTTTCCACTTAGGCATGGATTGAACCACGCGGATAGCTTCCTTATCTAAGTTTGGATCCACACCACGTGCAACTTTCACGTCCTTAACGCTTCCGTCAGTACCAACAACAAACTGCACATAAACACGACCCTGAATACCGTTTTCCTGCGCAATTACAGGATACTTAACCGATTGAGCAATAAATTTTCTCAATTCAACATCTCCTCCAGGGAACTGAGGCATTTCCTCAACAATAAAGAACACAGGTGCATCATCAGTTTCCTCTTCTTCCAGCGAAACATCAAATTCTACTTCTGTATCTTCATCAATTTCAGTATCCTCAATATCAAGCTCTTCTTCAAGCTCAACATCATCATCTACAATGTTTAATACATCGGTAACCTTTGGTGGTGGTGGTGGTGGTGGTGGCTTAACTTCTTCCTGTCTGGTGATAGGAACAATTTCCTCCTCAGCGTCTACGTCCTCAACCATTTCGAACTGATCACTGCTCACATCGCTAGTAGACCATTCAAAAGCAGCAAAGACAAGAGCCAAAACCACTACTAAACCAATCTGCATAAAAACTCTCTTTTTATTTTCCAGATCTGCTTTTGGCGACTTTTTTACTTCCATAATAAAACTAAATTTTGATGCCTAAAGTTAACCATTTTTCAATGGCTTATCAACTATTAATTACTTATATAAAATTACTTCAAAAAAATTGAGTGCATAAAAATAGGACTTTATTGCAAAAAACGAATGTATTTGTTCTTTTTTTTCATTTTAAACATTCGTTTGAACATATTTTTTTAATAGTAAAGTTCTCTGGTATGTTTTTGAGCAGTTTTCCTCTATTTGTCACAAAAGCTTTTTTTTATTGAAAAAAGATGTATATTTGCACTGCTCAAAAAAATAGCACTGTAAAATATTACAAGCTATATTTATTACGGGGGATTAGCTCAGTTGGCTAGAGCGTTTGACTGGCAGTCAAAAGGTCATCGGTTCGATTCCGATATTCTCCACATTGAAAATAAAGGCGTTCGGAGGCTTCCACTCTGGGCGCTTTTTTTTTATTAGTTCCCTACAAATACCCTACTATTTGCCCACACCGGCATCGCACCTTCCAGGGGACAACAATGCACCAAATACAGAACTGGCTTATACATTCTTCATATTTTCTTCACTATTCCTGCACAATAAAACACAAAACAGTGAAGCAGTAGTGAAGGAATAGTGAAGGAATAGTGTAGAATATGTGTTGTAATTGCATATTTGGTATAGAGCAGTCACCTATCAGGTGTGTTGCAAACACTCATATCAAGCACAAAAGAATCTAACTACATTCTACCCGAACGACCCAATTGATAAGAAACCATCTCTTTCATTGAACCTTTGCATGAATTAAATTCACAAAAAAAGCCTTTGAAGCTATCCCCAAAGGCTTTAATACAAAATCTTCAATTCATTTATTAAAGAAGCCAATCTGCGTATTCTTTTGCATTCGACTCAATAAATTCATTTGTAATACCCTGATTTGCTCCATACAATCTGTGCGTTGGCAATAACTCACATCCACAATATTGAAACGAAACATATACAGGTTTCAGCAATTCTTCCAAAGAAACCATTGTCTCATAAGTTTCTTGCGAACCACCGGTAGAAACAGCAAAGCCAACCTTTTTTCCTTTCAGGTTATCCCCACCTAGTCCAAATGCCCAACCATAAGTTAAAACTTGATCCATATACTGTTTTAATGCAAAAGGAACATTAAACCAATGCAAAGGAAATTGAAAGATAATTTCATCATATTTAGATAATAACTCTTGCTCAGCAGCTACATCAATCTTTAAATCCGGATACTTTTCATACAATGAATGTATTGCAATCTTTTCCGAATGTTTTCCTAACTCATTTACCCACTTACTATTTATTACCGAACCCTCAATATTTGGGTGTGTTACAATTACTAATTTTGACATCTTTTTATCTTTTATTATTTTGAAATCAAAATTATACGATTCAAAACATTATACCCTATCATTTTGCATCAATTCTTATCATTTTGAAATTTTTTGCGATAATCAACTGGTGAAACTCCTTCTGTTTCTTTAAAAAAACGAGTGAAATTTGACGGTGCTGAAAAATTAAACTTATACGAAATCTCGGATACAGTACTACACGATGCCAACAATTCCGTTTTACAAGCCAGCAAGAGCTCATGTTTTATAATCGCGCTTGCATTTCTTCCCAAAATATCCAAACACAACTTATTAAGGTGATTACGTGTAACTCCCATTAATTTAGCATATTCATTCACAGTTTGTACCGAATAAATATTACTCTTTATTAATGTTTTAAATTTAATAATTTCTGAGTTTGTATTTAAAGCTTCTTTTATATTAAAATAACTAACATAGTTTCGATTAATCTCAAGCAACAATTGATACAAATAGGCGTTTAATAAATAGCTACTATCCTCTTTAAGATTTTCTATCTCCCCAATAATTCTATTTAATAGAAAACAATAATTACTGCATGCTCCATCTTTAATTGGTAAAATAGAGTGGATACTATTAAAATTGAAACACTGTAATCGGTAAAGGAAAAATGAATCTTTCAAGGTATACTCAAATATCTCGTCTTCAAAAAACACCACATATGAAGTATCATCAAAAGAAACATCCCACTGCCGAGCAACAAGAGGAGGCAGTAAAACGATACAGGATCCATTTAATTCATGCCTTTGATCCTCTATCGTAACAGAACCATTGGCTTCAGTAAAGAAATACACTTCATAAAACAAAGTAGTATGAATTTCTTTCAAGGAAGTACTAAGAGCAGAGATCTCTTTAATATTCAGGCAGTCTATTAATAATTCCCTGCTATACTTATTTCTATTGAATTCAAAAGTTCGCATTTTCTATATTCAAAATTACGATGCAAAATAACAAATGCACTTAAAAAATGAATAATACTCGAAGTAATTAGCGAGAATTATATACAAAAAAAAGAGACCTGAAATAAATCAGATCTCTTTTCCGCTCCCCCTCTAGGACTTGAACCTAGGACCCCCTGATTAACAGTCAGGTGCTCTAACCAGCTGAGCTAAGGAGGAATGTTATTACACTTGTGTAACCTGTATTTTAAAATGCTCCCCCTCTAGGACTTGAACCTAGGACCCCCTGATTAACAGTCAGGTGCTCTAACCAGCTGAGCTAAGGAGGAATGAGAGTCACTTTATGTAACCTGTATTTTAAAAATGCTCCCCCTCTAGGACTTGAACCTAGGACCCCCTGATTAACAGTCAGGTGCTCTAACCAGCTGAGCTAAGGAGGAGTATTATTTTATTCCTTTTTCAAAATTTTCATCAGTTTCACCTTGTCGTTCCAAGATGTCTTTTTCACAAATGCGCTGCGAAAGTAAGTGGAAATTTAAAAATATGCAATATCTTTGTGAAAAAAATATTAAAAATTTTCTACTTAAAATATTAAATAGCTGATTATGAGCAAAGTTCTTGGAATGGGAAATGCACTTGTTGACATACTAACAAGGATGGAGGATGACGAATTACTGAAAAGATTGAATTTCCCTAAAGGAAGTATGCAGTTAGTCGATGCAGAAACATCATCGGCGGTATTGGAACATATTTCGCACTTAAAAACAGAACAGGCCTCAGGAGGTTCTGCAGCAAACACCATCCATGGCCTATCTTGCCTTGGTATTTCTACAGGTTTTTTGGGCAAGGTTGGAAACGACGACCTGGGCAATTTTTTCAAGAAAGACATGAGCGAAAATAATATTGAGCCCAAACTGCTAACAAGCAATAAAGAATCAGGAAAGGCCATTGCCTTGATTAGTCCCGACTCTGAAAGAACATTTGCCACATTTTTAGGTGCAGCCGTAGAGCTAAGTCCGGATGACATTATTGAAGAGCTGTTTCATGGCTATACGCATTTTCATATTGAAGGATATTTGGTATACAACCAACCACTAATTGAAAAGGCCCTTCAATGTGCCAAAGAGGCCAAACTTATAGTTTCACTTGATTTGGCAAGTTTCAATGTAGTTGAAGACAACCATGCATTTTTAAAAGATATGGTTTCAAAGTATGTTGATATTTTATTTGCCAATGAAGAAGAAGCAAAGGCATTTACTAAAAAAGAAGAAAAAGAAGCCCTGGATTTAATGGCTGAAGATTGCAATATTGCTGTTCTGAAACTAGGTAAAAAAGGTTCGTTGATCAAGCATTTCGACACCACTTTTGAAGTTGGCATCATCCCTGCCCAAAGTATCGATACAACAGGAGCCGGCGACTTATACGCTGCAGGATTTTTATATGGATTATTAAACTTGTTACCTTTGGATAAATGTGGCGAGATTGGCGCCCTTTTATCAGGAAATGTAATTGAAGTTGTAGGTCCTAAAATGGAACAAGAACGTTGGGACAAAATTCACTCTGCCCTGGAAAAACTGAAAAACTAAAGATTTTCATAATACGTTAACCACAGAGTCGCCAAAAACTCAAAGAAACACAGAGCAATAATATATTCTTTATAATTCTTTGAGTTTTTTGTGTCTCGTGTGGTTCAACTAATAACCAGGTTATACTTTCTGTTAGTAATTTCAGCGTTTGTTTGCCTTGGCGCAAACTCCACAAATTAGCATGATTTATTTCAATATCTCTTTTAAAGGATTACCTACAGCTCCATTTGGACGGGGGATCTCAAGCAATGCGGATATAGTTGGAGCAACATCTACAATTTTCACCTTGTCAATCACCTGCATAGCTCTGGCTTTCCAGCCATAAAAAATCAGCGGGATGGTACATTTTTCAGAATTTAAAGTGGACACATGCTGCTCTTCAGTCTCTTCAATCCAACCTGGTTTCAATGTAATAAACAAATCTCCCGATCTTCCAAAATAATACGATTTTTGCATCAAACTATACATCCCTTCGGTATAGTTGCTGGTTCTTAAGTTAAGTCCGGTAATGGTATTTTGTACCCCCGACACTTCCAGTAAAAACCGGGCTGCCTTATCCTGAATTTCCTCAAAAGAAACTCCATTTTCTTTAATCAGTTTATGATTCAGGTAATATTGTTTGTTTTGATACCCTTTTACCCATTTCCCCTGGCCATAGATAGCCATCAAATACAAATTGAGCAAAGCTGCTGTTTTTGTCCCGTTAAAATACCCGGTACTGATATTATACTGCTTTAAGGTTTCAACACCCCAGTTCATAGTTGGGGTAGATGAAAAAACAAAGAGCGTATGTTCCAATCCCACATTTTCCTTCACAACCTGGATAAAGGTTTCTATCTGTTCGTCAAGCCTCAGGAGCATATCTTCAATCTCGGCATCAAAAAGCTCTACCTTACTGTTAAGAAATGGCTTGCAGGTAAAATGTACCGAAAGCATATCCGTAAAATCGTCTTTCCCAAACCCTTCATTGAGTAGCAACGCAGCGGCAAAATCCCTCACCAGATAATTTTCAAACGGCGTTCCTAAAATTTTCTGATATGGAGTTGTGCTTTCCGATTCTTCATGTAAATCATACAAAAAATGTCTTTTCCCCTGTTCCCCGGTCATATACTCATGGTATTTTCGCAAATCGAATGCCGGTCCCCATTGCCTTTTAATATACATATCGGCAAATTTCATGGAGTTAAACTTATCAACCCATGGCTTTACCGAATCGTTTAACGAGGTAATGATATCACCACTGGTTTTATCGAACCAAAATTTAGATACATTTTGCGAATTGGCATAAAAAGCATTTGATTCAGCATCCAGTCCAATAGTTGCAATTTTCGACTTTCCCCTGGTAATCATTAATAATTCATCGGCAAGGGTACTGGTTTGAATTTTTGCGGTTACAATAAGTCCTGAATCGGGATGGCTTTCAATATCGGGAGCCTCAAACGCATAGGCATTTTTAACTGCAGATTGGTTTATGTCGTACCACTTTTCGTTGATGATTCCGTGAATACCCGGATAGGCCCCCGTAAAAAGGTTGAGCAACTTGGTGCCCCGGTAAGATGAAGCACTTTGAAAGTCAGCATTATGGTAAAAAGTGCCTTGGCGGATCAATTGATTAAACCCATGCTGGCTGAATTTATTGCGGAATTTTAGCAGGTGCTCCGTCTGGAGCTCATCAATATTAACAAACACGACAAGCTTAGGCGATTGGGCACGCATATGCAAATGGGTGCAAACAACAAGGGCAACAAACAACAGGATAACGCGTAATCTTTTCATCTCAAAATAATTTTTACTTTCAAAGGCATTCGATGCCTGTCTGCGAGTACAGACATGAAACTCCCTTATAATGCATCTCCTGTGTGAGAAACATTTCACTTGGGTTGTTTCTTGCTGCCAAAATAAACAGCTAAAAACACAATATCCAAAAAATATTACTGATTATGCGTTAATGTGATTTTACTTTTTCGTTTTTCCGGTATAAAACAATGTCCACATCTTCAATGTAAACAACGCCTGCTCCATCCGCTTTTTCAAGAAGGCTGGAAACCACTTTTGAAAAGTCTTCAATACGTTCCGCTTTATCAACTATTTCAATAATGATGGGTGGCTCATATGAAATATCAAAAGTTTTAGAAGAATCGTTAAGGCCGTTTGCTCCGTACCCCATATATCCCTTGATAACGGTAGTTCCGGCTAAAGTATACTTTTTGGCAGCAAATACAATGGCCTCATACAAAGAACGCTGATAAACTTTATCGGATTCTTGAATAATTATCTTTAGTTTTTTCCCTTTTCCCTCTAGGTTCATAGTGTTGCGCTTTAAATAAAAACCGTTTGAAATCCATACATCCCTCCATACATATCATCTGCTACAGAAACAACAGGAAGCCGGAATCGCCCAAATCGGCATGTATCAAATTACGACTAAATATGCACACAATCAACATTAAACCAGAAAAACTTTGAAAGCAAAATTTTTAAAACAATAAGCAAAAAAGTTTGTGTTAAAGATGAAGTTTACTATCAGGTTACTTGATTCTTACCTAAATATTATTAATTTTAATGCATCGTTAGAAATCAATTCAAGGAAACTGGAACTGGTTTCGCATCCTGAAAATGTCAGGTAAAAAATCCCTTAATTTATTAACATGGTCATCTCCGCTAATCAAATATTCATGTGTTTACAGTGATTTAAAGCCTGCAACAGCCGGGCTATGCTTAAAGTATGAAATTTGATTATTGAGAGACCGCAAATTTAAGTTTTATGAAGGTATATCAAGCAAATCAAATTAAAAACATAGCCCTTCTTGGAAGTTCAGGCTCGGGTAAAACCACTCTCGCCGAGGCTATGTTATTTGAGGGTGGTGTTATTGACCGCAGAGGCAATATCAACAATAACAGTACTGTTTCTGATTATCATCCGGTAGAACATGAGTATGGGTATTCTGTTTTTTCATCGGTAATGTATACGGAATGGCTTGAAAAAAAGCTGAACTTCATTGATACTCCGGGATCAGATGATTTTATTACAGGCGCAGTAACTTCATTGAACGTAACAGATACCGCTTTAATGCTTCTAAATACTACCCAGGGGGTTGAGGTAGGAACACAAAACCTTTTCAGATATACCGAACAATATAAGAAACCAGTAATTTTTATTGCCAACCAACTTGACCACGAAAAGGCAAACTTTGAACTGACTATTGAACAAGCAAAAGAAAGCTTTGGAAGCAAAGTAGTTATAGTACAATATCCAGTAAATGTAGGAGAAGGCTTTAATGCATTGGTTGATGTGTTAAAAATGAAGATGTACCAATGGGGACCAGATGGTGGTAAGCCCGAAATCCTGGATATCCCGGCAAGTGAAAAAGAAAAAGCTGATGAATTGCACAATGCTTTGGTTGAGGCTGCTGCAGAAAACGACGAGGACCTGATGGAACTTTTCTTTGAAGAAGGCACCCTTAATGAAGACCAAATGCGTGCCGGTATGAAAAAAGGGCTGATAGCCCGCGACTTATATCCTGTTTTCTGTGTTTCTGCAAGTAAAGACATGGGCGTTCGACGCCTGATGGAATTCCTGGGAAATATTGTTCCTTTTGTATCTGAAATGCCAAAGCCTATAACAAAAGATGCACAAGAGGTAAGCTGTTCTGCAGAAGGCCCTTCTTCTATCTTTGTTTTTAAAACAAGTATCGAGCCTCACCTTGGCGAGGTATCCTTTTTTAAGGTAATGTCGGGTAAGGTAGCTGAAGGCATGGATTTGATTAACATGACCAAGGGTGCTAAGGAAAGATTGTCGCAATTATACTGCGTGGCAGGAAGTACACGTTCTAAAATATCAGAACTTGTTGCTGGTGATATTGGTGCTACGGTTAAGCTTAAAGAAACAAAAACCAACGACACCCTTAATGGCAAGGGATGCAACTTTGTTTTTGAGCCAATCCATTATCCAGACTATAAATTCAGGACTGCTATACGGCCTGAAAACGAACATGATGATGAAAAATTAGGGGAAATATTGCAACGCATGCACGAAGAAGATCCAACCCTGATTATTGAATACTCAAAAGAATTAAAGCAGATTATCATATACGGACAGGGAGAATTCCATTTAAATACCATGAAATGGCGTATTGAACACAACGACAAGATCAATATTGTTTTTGAGCGCCCTAAAATACCTTATCGCGAAACTATTACCAAAGCTGCAAGGGCCGATTACCGCCACAAAAAACAGTCTGGTGGTTCAGGGCAGTTTGGTGAAGTACATATGGTAATTGAGCCTTACGAAGAAGGCATGCCAGATCCTACATCATATAAATTTAACGGACAGGAATTTAAAATGAATGTTAGAGGCACTGAAGAACATAAGCTTCCATGGGGCGGAAAATTGGTTTTCCACAATTGTATTGTTGGTGGGGCTATTGATGCCCGCTTTTTACCCGCCATATTAAAAGGAATCATGGAAAAAATGGAAGAAGGCCCTCTTACAGGCTCCTATGCACGAGACATCAGGGTTTGTGTTTATGACGGAAAAATGCATGCGGTTGACTCCAATGAGATATCATTTAAACTAGCAGGACGAAACGCCTTTAGTGCTGCATTTAGAGATGCCGGGCCAAAAATTCTAGAACCTGTATATGAGGTTGAAGTTAAAGTTCCTTCAGACAGGATGGGTGATGTGATGAGTGACCTTCAAGGCAGGAGAGCTTTGATTGAAGGCATGAGCAGTGAAAAAGGCTTTGAGGTTATCAAAGCAAAAGTACCGTTAAAAGAAATGGACAAATACTCTACTTCATTGAGTTCTATTACCGGTGGCAGGGCCATGTTTACCCTGAAGTTTTCACGTTATGATATTGTGCCACACGATGTGCAGGAAATATTATTGGCTGATTACCAAAAAGAATTGGCTGAAGCCCATTAATCAATAGTTCGTTAGTTTTTTATAAGTGTTAGATTATGAGATACTTAATATAATCAACTCAAGTTAGGTAAAGATCTTATTTTAAGCATCTTGCAAATAAGTCTCTTATCTAAAATCTAACGATCTGTTAATTAATATAACGTCATAATAATTATTTGCATCCGATGTTGGTTTATACTGGCATCGGATGTTTTTTATTACCTTCTCACCAGACGAGGTCACCGGGAAAACATGTATGCCAAGCTATAAAACTTCCGTTTCTAATCTCATTAGTTCGTTAAATTTTTATAATGTACTGATTCCAAATACATTGAATAATTTATGGCAAAATTATTATCTTATTGATTTTAAGCGAATTGTAAATCAGTCTAATGTCTATTATCTAAAA
>NZ_JAPDPI010000044.1 GCF_026013615.1 Plebeiibacterium marinum | reverse complement strand
TTCTCAATGACAGGTAAATGTGTTATGAACAGTTTACGTGAACAACTGACTATGTATTTTCAACAAACCGGTGTATATCTTCTCGTTCTGAATTAAGATAATGGATCAGTAGAGAGTATGAAATTATTTAAAGAAAAGGAGCATTTTTATACGCAAAGGATTATCTAATTTAGATGTGAAGTAATTATTGTAGTCCATTTATTTTGTATGGTTTTAGGTTCAAAAGTCATGATAATATTATCGTGACTATTTTAGTTAGTAATCCTTTGTTTAATAGTTGATTAATAATTCAGTCAGTATTGCCATCATTCTAAAAAATCTTAAAAAAGCATCCATTATTCAAAAAAAGCCCAAAAACGGCGAAAATTATTCAGAAAATGGCCGAAATCGGCAAAAATTATTCAAAAAAATGGCGTTTTTGAGACTTTTTCGATACGGCTTCGGGAATTGTTCGGGTAGCGCTCGGGTTTGTTCGGGTTTTGTTCGGATAGGCTTCGGACAGGGTATCCGAATAATGGCCAAAACCAATCCATAGTTAACCTGCATCTGTCCCGACTCTTTCTGGGAGTTGGGCCTGCTGAGGTTTGTTAAGATGTGTGTTTATCTATTCAGATATTAGATTCCCATACTAATAGTTTTGTGTGATTAAATCAAAGTCTCTATCTGAATGTAATATTTTTAGATTGTATTTACAGGCATATTCAGCGATTAAACAATCATTACTTTTTTTATTAAGAATCCATATTTTCTTTTACCTCTACAAACTTTCCTTTAGTACGATTCCTTTCTGTGGATATCTTCTTTTATGATTTTAAAGTTCCAGACTTAAGACTTCTGTTGTTGATTGTACCGGATAATAATGAGCAGAAATATGAGCTGAGACTTCGCATCTGACGTTGAATAAGGTAAAAACTAAAGCAACGTCTTTTGGAGATAGTAAATGGCTTGACGTGATAGTCTGGGATTGATCATTAGGGAATACTTTTACAAAAAAGAATTTCAAATAATAAGGTTGTCTAAAAAATGTATAGCCTTTTTCACTTGATAGTCAAATTATAATAATACAAATTTCATGAAAAAAAAATCACAAAAGGCCGATTTTGGATCACTAAAACGATTTTTAATGGCGCAACACTTTAGAAGATGTTTTTCTACACTATTTATTGCAGTCTTGCTAATATGTTCAACTGATGTATTTGCTCAAACAAATGGAGTGACTGTTCAAGGTACTGTTAAGGATGATATTGGTGAAGCTTTGCCTGGCGTTACCGTTTTCAAAAAGGGAAGTACATCAGGAACTATTACTGATATTGATGGTAAATTCTCAATTGCAGGTATAAAGTCCACAGATATTTTAGTGTTTTCATTCATTGGTATGGAAACTCAAGAAATACAGGTAGAGAATAAAACTAAAATTGATGTTGTTTTATCATCAGGTTCTATTGGATTGGATGAGGTTGTTGCCGTTGGGTATGGTATCCAAAAGAAGTCTGATGTAACGGGAGCTCTTACACGGGTAAGTGCAGATGATTTACAGGAAATGCCTGTTAAAGATGCCTTACAAGGTATGCAAGGTAAGGCATCCGGAGTTGATATTGTAAATAATCAACGCCCTGGTGAAACCGGTAGTATTACTATTCGAGGTGTACGTTCGCTTTCAGCCAGTAATTCGCCATTGTTTGTAGTAGATGGTATGATTCAGCAGAGCGGTGGTATTGAGAATATTAATCCCAGTGACATAGAGTCTATTGATATTCTTAAAGACGCATCAGCTACAGCAGTTTATGGGTCAAGAGGTGCCAATGGTGTAGTATTGGTGACAACCAAGCAGGGTAAAGATGGTAAAGTAACCGTAAATTATAATGGTAGCTACACTGTGAGTACTATGCATGACGTAACTGAAATGATGGACGGAAGTGAATGGATTGAATATTCTCGTCAGGCTTATATTAATGCAGGTTCATATGGCGCTGATGTTGCTACGTATAGTAATGATCTTGCTTTATTTGGTGGAGTTGCAGAATCCTGGGCTAATGTTGAACAAGCGTGGAATAGTGATCATACCGTTTTTGATCCTTCTTTAGTAGGAAATTACGATTGGACTTCTCTGGGAAAACAAGTTGGGATAACACAGGATCATACAATTAGTGTTTCCGGAGGTAATGAAAAATTCAAGGGGTATGCCTCAATGGGGTACTATACTCAAACAGGAACAGTTAAAGGACAAGATTATGACAGGTATTCATCTAAGTTGTCTTTTGAAGCTAACCCTGTTGATTGGTTTACCATGGGTGCCACGGCTAATATTTCATTTCAGGATCAGAATTATGGCTACACAGGGAGTGGGTCTGGTGGAGCAGGAGATTATTATGGAGCATTGAGAGGTATGTTACCATGGACTGTTCCTTATGATAGTACAGGAGAACTTATACGAGAACCTAATGCTGATTCAAACATCATAAATCCTATTGAAGAATTGATATATAACACCAATTCTCGTCAGACTTTTAGATTTACAGGGAGCATTTATTCCCAAATCAATTTTGGAAATATTTGGAAGCCTTTGGATGGACTTAGCTACAGAATTCAGTTTGGTCCTGAATACAAAGATTATTTGAATGGGAAATTTAATGATGCAAGAGGTCAGATAGGTGCTGGTTTAAATGTTGCTCGTAAAATTACAACCCGCAATATTGCCTGGACTCTTGATAACATTGTTAGTTATAATAAAACGGTCAGTGATATGCATAAAATAGGTTTAACCCTTATGCAATCAACTCAAAAATATAAGTCTGATGGTACAGATGTAATGGCAAATGTTGCAACTTCAGAAGAATTATGGAATAGCATAGGTTCAGCTGCGGATATACAGGGCTATGGTACATCATTAACCGAAAAACAGATGGAATCGTATATGGTCAGAGCTAACTATGGTCTTAAGGATAGATACCTGCTGACTGCATCTGTTCGTATGGACGGAGCCTCTCAGCTTGCAGAAGGTCATAAATGGGCAACTTTCCCTTCGTTGGCTTTAGGATGGAGACTTGATCAGGAACGTTTCATGCAAAGTATAGACGCTATTGATCAGTTAAAACTACGTGTTGGTTACGGAGTTACAGGAAATGCTGCAATTAGCGCATACGCAACTAAAGGTAACATTTCTACCACTTATTATAATTGGAATGGTAATACGATTCAAGGATACCTTCCTTCTGATCCTACATCAAGCAATCCTCCTAAAATGGCAAACAAGGACTTGGGCTGGGAAAGAACAACACAGGTTAACTTCGGTATTGACTATTCATTTTTACGCAGAGTAAGTGGTTCTGTCGATTATTACACTACAAACACAAATGATCTGTTAATGGTAATGTCAATTCCATCTCTTACTGGTTATACTTCAACTTATGCAAATGTGGGAGAAACAAAAGGATGGGGTATTGATCTGCAAATAAACACCTCCAATATTAAAAGCAGCAATTTTGAATGGAGTACAAATTTAACCTGGTCAAAGGATAAAAGTGAAATTGTAAAACTGGCTAATGGAAGAGAAGAGATGCTTGATAATGGCTGGTTTGTAGGAGAAGAGATTAGCGTGTATTACGATTATGTTTATGATGGAGTTTGGAAAACAGAAGAAGCTGCAGAAGCTGCTAAATATGATAGAGAGCCTGGACAAATACGTGTAAAAGATTTAAATGAAGATGATGCAATCGATGCAACTAATGATAAAAAGATTATAGGAAATGGTCGTCCGGATTGGACAGCAGGTATGACCAACTCCTTCAAATATAAAAACTGGGACTTATCATTCTTCTTGTTCTCCAGATGGGGACAAACATTGCCTGTTGGTTCAGTTAGCTTAAACGGTAGGTATGCATCCAGAAAGATAGACTATTGGGTGGAAGGAGTAAATGAAGATGCTGAATATTATAAGCCTGGTATTGTAGATACATACAAATCTTCACAAGGTTATCAGGATGGTTCTTTTATAAAGCTTAGAAATATTAATTTGGGATATACTTTTAATAATAGACAATTAAAAAAGATAGGTATCGGCTCTTTAAATGTTTATATGCAATGCGTTAACCCATGTACTGTTTATAGTGCAATTGATTGGTTAGATCCGGATTTAAGAGATTATACAGGAGGTAGTGCCAGATCTGGTTCTTCAGTAACTATTCGTAGTTATGTATTTGGAGTTAAAGCTTCTTTTTAATTTGAACAAAAATATAATTGAAACAGATATGAAAATCTCAAATATTTTTTTTAAAACAAGTATTCTTTTATTAACAATAGGAATCATGTTTTCCTGTTCTGATAGTTTTCTGGATGAGGTTAAAACAACAGCGTTAGATACAGATCATTTTAAAACGCAGGAAGGTCTGGATGAAATGTCGATTGGTATTTACACCATGCTTCAGTGGCCGGTTGGCTACAGTTGGGCCGCAAGACTATACAATATTGGTACAGATGAGTTTACCCGGGGAAAAGATGGAGGGGTTACACCTTACAATGATTATAATTCATCTTTAAATTCTACTGATGGACCAGAAGATGAATTGTGGGATGCCATGTATGGTGTTATTGAGTCATGTAATGTGATGATTAAAAATGTACCAGTATACTATGATAATACCAATTCGAATTACAATACCCGACTTGGGGAAGGCTATTTCTTTAGGGCCTATTATTATTTCGCATTAGTTCGCCAATTTGGAGGTGTACCACTTAAATTGTATCCTTCCAATTCAGTTGAAACTTATTTTACAAGAAATTCAGCAGAGGAGTGTTACGCTCAAATTATTTCTGATTTTGAGGAGGCATACGATCTGTTACCAACAATTACGGATGAATTAGGACGTATTACTCAATCTGTATCAGCTCACTTTTTAGCTAAAGCAAAGTTGTTTAGAGCAAGTGAAATAAATGATGACTGGAACAGTGAATATGTTAGCACAGACCTTGATGACGTGATTAAATATGCTAATGAAGTAATTGCACAACACCCATTAGCAAATAACTATGTTGATTTGTGGAACTTTACTACGCCTGATGGTCCTAATGAATTAGAGAGTGAAATTATATTATCAGCACAGTTTTCAGACGATCGTACAACAGCCGGACGATTTGGAAATAGATTTCATACCGCATATACTACCCAATATGATGGAGGAACAGGTTATGCGGGTCTTAAAAGGGATATTTCCGGGGGTAGAGGCCTTGCTTCCCTTAGGCCTTCAAACTACACCATTGAGGTATTTGATCGTGTAAACGACTCCAGATTCTGGAAATCATTTACGACTACATTTGGATGTAATTACTCAAGGTATGCTCCGACATGGACTAGTGACCAATTTGACGATATGGTTCTTGCCGATGGATATACTGTTGGAGAAAAAAGATTTGTTGGCGGTGAACTGGGAATGAAGTTTATAGTAAACGATGCTGGAGATGACACTTATACACAATATAGGGATGATCTTGGAAATACGCTTAAAGATGGAAAACTGGAAGCTCCCTGGACCTATGTGCGCTATTTTGCAGGCGAGAGTCATTTATGGATCGGAGAGATTGGAAACTCAGGAAGTATGTCTTCATTTAGAAAGTTTATAGGATTGTCTAAATTCAGAGACGGTTCAAGAGAAACCTATAACGATGAGAAAGGAACCCGCGACCTGACACTTGCCCGGTCTGCTGAAGATTATCTGATGATTGCAGAGGCATATATTAGAAAAGGAGAGGTTGTAAACGCTATTCCTTATTTTAATGCATTGAGAACCAGAGCTGCATACAAAGATGGAGAAGATAGAAGTGTGAATATTGACGGGGGTGTGGCATATAGAACTAATTCGAATATTACAGATGGTATGGGTGGTCATAAGGCCGGCTATTTGGATGGTGCAGCATATTGGGATTACAATACTTATTATGAGTCAAATAATATAGCAGAAACAACCGCAGCAACAAACATAACTTTAAGTGGTATTGACGACATCATAAATTCAGAGATAGATAAACCTATTTACGATGAACTTGGAGTGTCAGGTGATGATTTATACATGGCGTTTTTAATGAATGAGCGCACGAGAGAACTTTGTGGTGAGATGTATCGATGGGAGGACTTAGCCAGAACAAATCTTTTAGGATCACGATGGAATGCATTTAATGATGGTTCGCTTCAGCAAACCAGTTTCGATGCGAAGCAACACATCAGACGTCCAATTCCTCAGTCATTTCTTGATGGGATTACAAACGCTAACGGAAAATCACTATCCGACGAAGAGAAATCAGAAATGCAGAATTATGGATACTAAATTTTTTATAATATAGTTATTTGCATGAGGTTGTCCGGGTATCTGACAGCCTCATGTTTTCTGCATTAAATTTATTCATTTTTAGTTTTACAGAGTTGTTGTGCTAGTAGATTAAAATTGTTAAGCTATAAAATATTTATATGATTAAGAAGATATATACACTACTGATTGTTTCATTTTGTTTACTATTGTCTTGCACTACACCTGTAAATAGGAGAAGTGCTATTACATCAGACGGGTTATCCCGGTGTGCAAATAACTTTCCCAATGAACTGAATGCCCGTATAATAAAGGATCAATTATCACGGTTTTATATTATCCCACAACGAATTGTGTGGATTTCCTCAGATTCTTTGTTTGTGCAACCAGAGGTGCTTCTGAAAAACAATGGAACACAGCCATTTTTTGGAAAACAAAATTTGTGTAAAATAAAAAATGCAGGAAAAGATACTTCTTCAATTATTCTTGATTTTGGTGTTGAAACGCATGGAGGAATTGAAATAATAACTTCGCAGAGTAACAATGTAAGCCCTGAAATCAGATTGCGTTTTGGAGAGTCAGTGAGTGAGGCTTGTGGTGAATTACATACCGGAAAATCAGGATATGGTGGAGGAAAGGCGACCAATCATCATGCTATGCGTGATCTTAATTTGACACTGCCTGGATATGGGGCAATTACTGTTGGTAATACAGGATTCCGTTTTGTTCGTATAGATTTGTTAGGTAAAAATGCTTCATTGGTGTTAAAATCAATACGTGCCGTTTCGGTTGTCAGAGACCTTCCTTATTTGGGTTCATTTAAATCGGATGATGATAAATTGAATAAAATATGGGAGACTGGAGCTTACACCGTTCATTTATGTATGCAGGATTATTTATTGGATGGCATTAAACGTGACCGTATGGTGTGGTCGGGTGATATGCACCCTGAAATGATGACCATTAACTCTGTATTTGGATTTAATGAGGTTGTTCCTAAATCTCTTGATTTTCTAAAAGAAACAACACCTCTTCCTAAGTTCATAAACAAAATTCCATCCTATTCATTGTGGTGGATCTTAATGCAATACGATTGGTATAAATACCATGGAAAATTAGATTACTTAAAGGAACAAAAGGATTATCTGGTAAAATTATTAGATACTCTAAGTGAATATGTGACACCGGAAGGCAATGAAAACCTTTATAAGGTAGGAATGCGTTTTATCGATTGGCCAACTTATCGTAATAGTAAAACTACACACGCCGGTTTGCAAGCACTAATGGTTATGGCTTTTGAAAAGGGAGCAAAACTATGTGATGTTTTAGGTGAAGGAGAGAAGTCTGTTACCTATCATAACCTGGCAAATAAAATGCGAAAAGAGGAAATTAAAGATGTTGATACAAAACAAGCTGCTTCACTTCTTTCTCTTTCAGGTATGATGGATGCTACAGATGCTGATTCAGAAATTATTTCCAAAGATGGAGCTAAGGATTTCTCAGCTTACATGGGATATTATATGTTACTCGCACAAGCTGAGGCAGGTAACTATACAGGAGCCTTAAATAATATTCGTGAATTTTGGGGTGCAATGTTGGATTTAGGAGCTACTACCTTTTGGGAGGAATTTAATCTTGAAGAAGCTCAAAATGCTGCTCCCATCGATTCATTTATTCCGGAGGGTAAACTGGATTATCATCGTTCAACAGGTACATCCTGTTATATCGGATTGAGAAGGAGTCTTTGTCACGGATGGGCATCAGGACCAACAGCCTGGTTAAGTGAGCATGTTCTTGGTATACAAGTACTGGAGCCTGGATGTAAAAAGATAAAAATTGAACCTCATTTAGGTGATTTAAATTGGGTAGAAGGTACTTTCCCAACTCCGCAAGGTGTTATCTATGTAAAACATACAAAAGGTGAAAATGGTAGAATAAAAACAGAGTTTAAAGTTCCGGAAGGTGTTGAGGTGGATGTTAAATAAAATGTCACAAGGAACAGGGAACAAGGATAAAGGACTTTGAACTTGACGTAGTATTAATAAACACAAATGAGAAATTTGATTATGAATAATTTTATTTTAGCCAAAAAATGGGTTCTGTATATCTGTCTGAATTTGATTTTTATTTTAGTTAGCAGTGCTAATGCGCAAGAAACGTTAGTGCCTGTATCTGAAACTCCAAAACCTGTGGTTTCATTTGATCATACGGATGTAATTCAAAGTAATAATCGCTCAGGTTTTGAAACAGGACAAGTTGTTAAAGTTAATGGGGTGTATCACATGTTTGTTAATGAAATGTTTGAGCGTTCTCATCGTGATTTACGGATTGCTTATTGGACCAGCACAGATACAGAAGCATGGCAACGTCAATCCACTATAGTGGAGAGCATTCCCGGTCGTTCAGCAACCAACCCAAGATCAGAAGTTTGGGTTACAGGAGTGGAATTTAATGAGGAAGAGAATGCCTGGAATATATTTTACGTAGCCTACCGGGCCGGTGACAAGTCAAAAGGAGAGATTGCAAATTTTGATTATGAAGGTCGTATCTGGCGTGCCAAATCTGTAAAACCAGGAGTTGATGGTATTGCCGGACCTTATGCAGATATGGGAATTGTTATGGAACCTGATGAACATTCGCAATATTGGGAAGGACAACAAGCAGTTGCTACTTTTAATCCTTATAAAGTAGGAAAACAATGGTATGCATTTTACGATGGGCATAATCATAAGCCCAAAGGCGGTTGGCCGGTAGGTTTGGCTAAAGCTCCCCAATTATCAGGGCCATGGGAACGTTTACCTGTTGGAATAAATCCACTACCAATAGCCCTTGAATTTCTTGAAAACGCTCAGGTTACTGAGTTGAAAGATGGTCGTTATCTTGCTGTTTTTGATTCGTTTGGAGATCAGGAAATTGCTTATAGTATTTCTATGGATGGAGTTCATTGGAGCAAAGAGAAACGAATAAAGGCACAATCAAATGATCAGATATGGGCTAAAGATGGCGACCATGCGATGCGAACTCCTCTTTGCGCTATTGAAGAAGAGGATGGCACTTTTACTGTTCTTTATACTGCTATGATGAAAAAAGAGGGTAATAACTTTTATGCCATAGGTAAATGTGTAATAGCATGGGAGAAATAACTCAAAATAGATCGTTAGATTTTAGATAATAGATTTTAGACTTATTTACAAGATGTTTTATAGATATTATATTTTTCTTTCATCGTTATTAGTTGCTGCAATTTCATGTACGCCAATTAAAGATACTTCTCAGAATAAAGAAATACATATTCCCACTAAAGATGAAGTTGGAGCAGATGTAATGCCTGATGAGATAGCAAAAGTCAATGCGCCTTTTAAGACTATTCAATTTTCGAGACCTGCATTTCCTGCAGATACTATTTCTCTTTATTTAAATCCAAATGAGAAGAATACCCCTATTATTCAAGAGACGATTAATACACTTAGCTTAAAAGGAGGTGGTGTAATTGTTGTTCCGGAAGGTAAATGGTTTACTGGAAGGATTGAATTAAAAAGCAACATTAACCTGCATTTTGAAGACGGTGCCATTTTAAAATTCAGTGGAGAATATGAAGATTTCCATCCCGCCGTTTTTACACGTTTTGAGGGAATCGAAATAATGGGTAATGGAGCTTGTATTTATGCCAATGGAGCAAAAAATATCGCCCTTACCGGAAAAGGGACACTCATTGGCCCATATGATGGAAGCATTAAGAAGAATATTGACCCTTCAATTATTGTAGAAAATGAACTTAATCAGGAGCAACCTGTCTCTGATAGATATCTAAAAGGAAGGGAAAATAATCAGGTTTTACCGCCAATGTTTATTTCCCCTATCAATTGCCAGAATGTATTTATTGAAGGATTAACCTTAAATCACACCATTTTTTGGAATATCGTACCCATATATTGCCACAATGTAGTTATTCGGGGTTGCAATATCACAGCACTTGATGTTCCCCGAAGTGATGGTATTGACCCCAGTTCCAGCGAAGAGGTTTTAATTGAATACAACACGGTGCGTGTGGGGGATGACTGTATCGCCATCAAGTCCGGTCGTTCTTATGATGGTATTCGGGTGAACAAACCTGCAAAAAACATTATTGTACGCTATAATGCACTATTAAAAGGACATGCCGGCATTAGTTGTGGAAGCGAATCGGCAGGTAAAACAATTAAAGGAACTGGGCATACAGTCTTTTCTCCAGATGGCAAAATGGCTTTCCAGTTTTACCAAAAAGAAACAGGCAAGGGTAAAACACAGATGTACTACCACCTCGATTTTAAGGGAAAGCCTGTTGTGCTGGAGTCAGAGCTTGGGGTGTTGATCGAGAACAACCTTTTTGAATCGGCTCTGGGTATCGAAAACGACCCAAGCCATCAGTGGTGCGAAAACCTGCAACTGAAATCGGTTGACAGAAACTCTATGGATAAAACCTGGAAACCCATATATGGTGAACGCAACCAGGTTCAAAACAAATACAATGAGCTGGTACTCCATTTTTCAAAGTTTGACGACGCCGGAATGATGGTTGAAGGACATGCCGGTACCAGCTACGATAAGCGCCGCAGCTACCAGATGGATTTGGTAGTGAGGGTTTATAACCAGGGGGTAGCGTTCCGTTACCATTTCCCTGAAACATCAAACGGTCTGTTCCTGCACATAGAAGGAGAACAAACCCAGTTTACCATGCCCGAAGGCACCATGGCATTCTACGAAAGGTGGGCGCAGGGCGAATACCATTACCTGCCCTTGAAAAACTGGCCCGACGAATGTGAACGTCCCCTGACCTTGAACCTGGAGAATGGGTTAAGGGTGGCTTTGCTGGAAGCACAAATGGTAGACTATAGCCGGGGTAAGTTTAAGTTGAATGATAACAAGGCCAATACCATCGATTTATCCATGTATGACAAAGTGGATGTGATTACACCTTATTCAACCCCATGGCGCGTAATAATGGTGGCAGAAACACCCGGTGGCTTATTGGAAAACAATGATATGGTTTTAAACCTTAATGCCCCGAACCAAATTGAGGATGTCTCATGGATAAAGCCGGGAAAGGTGATCCGGTCGAACCTGACAACAAAAGATGCCAGGGAATGCATTGATTTTGCCGCAGAAAGAAACCTTCAGTATGTGCACCTGGATGCCGGCTGGTACGGTCCGGAGATGAAGGTGGCAAGTGATGCAACCACTATTTCTGGAGATCGGGATATTGACATGCAGCAAATCGTAAACTATGGTGCCTCAAAGGGGATAGGTATCTTTGTGTATATCAACCAACGTGCACTTTATGGCAATCTGGATAAAGTGTTTTCCCAGTGCCGGAAGTGGGGGATAAAAGGGGTTAAGTTCGGTTTTGTTCAGATCGGTTCCAACCGCTGGACAACCTGGATGCATGAGGCAGTGAAAAAAGCCGCTGAATACCAGTTGCTGGTGGATATCCATGACGAATACCGCCCAACGGGGTTTAGCCGTACCTATCCCAACCTGATGACTCAGGAAGGCATCAGGGGCAATGAGGAAATGCCGGACGCCACCCATAACACGACCTTGCCGTTTACACGTTTTTTGGCAGGGGCAGGTGATTACACCATTTGCTATTATAACAACCGTATCAAAACCACACATGCACACCAGCTGGCCTTGTCGGTAGTATATTACAGCCCAATCCAGTTCCTTTATTGGTATGATAAACCTTCATTTTACCGTGGCGAAAAAGAAATCGCCTTTTTCGACGCTGTACCCACGGTTTGGGACGATACAAAAGTAATAAGTGGGGAAATAGGCGAACATATAACCGTTGCCCGTAAATCGGGAGACGCGTGGTTTGTTGGGGCTATTACAAATAATGATGCTCGTGAGGTTGTTGTTCCCTTATCATTTTTGGATGGGGGACGAAAATATCAGGCAACCATATATTATGACGATCCAAAGTTGGATACCCGGACCAATGTTGGTATAGAGACACATAAGGTGGATTCTAAAAAGGAGTTGAAGTATAGTCTGCAGCCCTCAGGAGGTGTTGCGATTAAAATTGAGCCAGTAAAATAAAACGGGGTTTATAAAGTAGTATGTAGTAAATGAATGGCAGTTTAAAGGCACAGGTTAAATAGTCTTCATTGCTACATACTTTTGTAAAAAATAATAGTATTTTATATGCAAAACAATAACACAAGTATTACAAAGGTATTGCCCGTATTGTTCGGTTTCTTTGTAATGGGATTTTGTGATGTGGTAGGGATTACGGCATCACATGTAAAAGAAGATTTATTGGGAAGTTATAGTCCTGATTTCAGGGATACATTGTCCAACCTGATCCCGGTTGCACTGTTCTCCATGTTTCTGATATTCTCTGTCCCCACCGGGATGTTGATGAACAAAATAGGAAGGAAGAAAACGGTGGTGTTAAGCAATGTGATTACCATAATAGCTATGTTTATTCCCTTGATAGAGTATTCCTTTATTATGTCGTTGGTAGCCTTTGCTTTATTGGGGATCGCCAACACGATCCTGCAGGTATCCCTAAACCCGTTGCTTACCAATGTGGTACAAGGCGATAAGCTCACCAGCAGCCTGACGGCAGGGCAGTTTGTAAAGGCTATTTCATCGTTTAGTGCGCCTTTTATTGCTGCATTTGCCGCTGCCCAGCTAAACAACTGGCAATATATTTTCCCCATTTATGCAGTAATAACCCTGGTTTCCACACTTTGGTTAATGGTTACAAAAATTGAAGAAGAACCAGTAAAAGGAAATTCAGGGACTTTTGCAAGCGTGTTCGGGATATTAAAAGATAAAACCATATTCTTGTTATTCCTGGGTATCGTGTTTGTTGTTGGGGTAGATGTGGGGATGAATACCGCGGCGCCCAAGATTTTGATGGAGCGCTGTGGCCTGGGTTCCATACAGGCAGGTTATGGGCCAAGCGTATATTTTGCCTTGCGTACCCTTGGTGCCTTTTTAGGAGCCATTATCCTTGCAAAATACTCCTCTAAGAAGTTTTTCCGGATTAATATCATTATTGCAGTCGTGGCATTGGTATTGCTCACCTTTACAAACGGGAAGCTCCCAATTTTTATACTCTATGGGGTTATCGGCTTTACCATAGCCAACATCTTTTCCATCATATACAGTATGGGCATACAGGCCCGCCCGGATAAAGGGAATGAGATTTCGGGACTGATGATCACGGGCGTGTTTGGAGGTGCCGTTCTGCCATTTTTGATGGGGATATTGTCGGACCTGATGGGGTCGCAGCTAGGTGGCATCATCATTATCCTGGTTGGAGCACTGTATTTGGCGTTTGCTTCCTTTGCGATAAAGGTGGAAACAGGAAAACATTAAATGACGCAAATAACTAAACATAGAAGGAGGTGAATGCCTCCTTTTTAAGTTAATAGAATTTTATTCGTGGGTGCTTGATTTTAAACGCTCATCAATAGGTAATTTTATAAAATCGATAATCTCAACTTTGCCAAATTCCTTATACAGGGGATTTAATATATAGTTAGATTCTAAACTTACAATTGTTGAAGGAACCTTCAGTGCAAAAAAATCTCTATTTTTTGCCAATTGAGTGAAAAGCATCGTTGTTTTTGATGAATAAGGGTACTGATTCCATCTCTCAGGCAGTTCTTTAATTTCCTCAATAATAAAGTTATCCGGAAATTCAATTTTTGCAACTAGAATCTCTTTTGGTAAGTAAGCAATATTTTCAGAGTGAACATAGTATTCCAGTAATGCTAATGATATATTTTCAGAACAATATACCGCCCGTGTGCCAATCTCATTCCATCGTCCTCCAACTTTTTCAGCTCCAATACCAATTAATGTAAATTCTCGATATTTCGTATTCGCAACTCTATAAACAAACATTAGCCATATACGTTATATTGAATTCTAATGATTTCATTTTCTACTAATTCAAATCCAAAACTACTATCGAGTAGTTCAAAAGGTTTTTTTTTGCCTAATGCTCTGGATGGTGTCATAAGCCAATTTCTGAAATCAGTATGAGAGTCGAATACTTTATATCCAAGTCCGAATAACCTGGCCAATTCATAAATCCTTTCAGAAGTTTCTTTACCGTATACGGACTTTTTTTGCATACTGCTTATAGAGGTTGGTAAGATATTTTCAAATTCTTTTTCTGTGGCTCCTATTTTTTTTATTAACTGTTTCCAATCAGCTTTCTTAACTCCATCTCGAATACGATCAATAAGTTCTAATTTGAAGCCAGGAGCGTCTTTGGCATGAAGAACAACCCATGCAGGCGAAAATTTTGATATAGTATAATCTTGTTGCACCCTCTTTGAAATATTTGCCTTGCGTGATTGATTAGAAACTAATTTGTTAGAATCATTAGAAATTATTTTTGCACCCATAAATGTAATTATATAATTCTATAGTTGTAAAATTACAATTATTATTTTATTTCAGCAATAGATTTTATCTGGTAACTCCATACATCTTCTAATTGAAAAGTTTATAAAAGGGAAATGAAGAATTAGATAAATAGGAACAGGTACAAAAAGAGGGCTGAAACCATTGTTTGCAGCCCTCTTTATTATTTGGATTAATATTACGAAAGTTATTCTTTAAAATCTATTTTACTATGAGAGCTAAGTCCCCATTTTTGCTGTACTCTTTTGATTAAATAAAATACGATGGGTACTATAATCATGGATAGGAACATGGAAACCGTTAATCCTCCTATTAATGTCCAACCAATACCATTTTTCCATTCTGCACCTTCACTTTGAGAAAAGGCCAATGGGAAAAGTCCGATGATCATGGAAATATTCGTCATCAAAATTGGGCGAAAGCGAAGTTCTACCGCGGTTTCAATTGCCTGAACTAATGATTTACCTTCATTAAGCAGTTCGTTTGCAAAATCCACAATAAGAATAGCGTTTTTAGCAACGAGGCCAACCAACATAACTATACCCAGGATAGAGAATATATTTAAATTTTGGTTAGCAAGAGCCAATGCCCATATGGCACCTATAATCGACAAAGGAATGGAAAACATCACTACAAAAGGGTCTGCCCAGCTATCGTATAAAACGACCATAATCAGATAAACAGAAATAATAGCAGCCAACAATGCTAATCCTAATGAAATAAAAGACTCTGCCATCATTCTTGTTTGCTTGGATGTTGTCACCTTTGTTCCTGCAGGTGCTTTTATTTCTTTTAATTTCTCTTCAAAAGAAGTTTGAACCGAAGCCTGTGATGCACCAATAATCTGGCTTGTCAACTTAGTTGAAGGGCTTCTGTTGTATCTCTCTAAATTTGAAGGAGCAACCCCCTCGTGTATCTGAGCGAACTGTGACAGTTTGATCAATTCGTTAGTTGCCATCGAAGGGAAGGAGATATCAGCTAAATCCTCCTTTGTTCTTCTATCTGCCTCGTTCAACTGGATATTGATATCATATTCTTTGGTAGCATCCCTAAATTTGTTGTCGGTGTTGCCTGCAAAGGAAGTTCTGAGTATTCCGGCAACAGAAGCAAGATCCAGGCCTAGTTTTGTCATCTTGTCCCTGTCAACATCAATCACATATTCAGGATTGTTTTTGTCAACACTGAGTTCTGTTTCCAAAGTTCCTTCTACAGAAGATAGGCAATCTTTTACCTGGTGAGCATAGTGCATTACACTGTCCATATTATACCCTACAATAAAATAACTTAACGGAACATCCTCACTACCCATAATATTTACAGAAACGGCTTTTATTTTTGCACCTATAGTGGTTTCTTCCAGATGTGCCTTTATCTTCCTTGCATACACATTAGTTGATTGTGCACGTTTGTCTTTGGGAACCAGATAAACGTTGATATCACTATAATATGGAGTTGAAGTTGTACTAATCATACCTGATCTTTTTCCCACGGTAGCATATACCATGTCTATCTCAGGTTGATTAAGTAAATATTGCTCAATTTCCCTTGTTTTGTTATTGTTCTCCTGCAGGCTTACGTCGTGCGCATACTCAAGTCGTAACATAAATACACCACGGTCTCCGGAAGAAGCGAATTCACCTCCGATAAAACCAGCAGGGAATAACATAAAAGTACCAAAAAACAGTATGGCAGTAGCCAGCAAAGTGACCGTTTTGTGCTTTAACGACCAGTGCATTGCTGAAACAATGTTTTTATTTACTGCATTGATCGATTTTTCGAACCCATTTAGGAAACTACTGATTGCTTTGTTTTTAGGAGTGGATAATTTGGCCCACTTTGAGGTCATCCAGGGAACTAAAGTAAAGGAAACCAGTAAACTGAACAACATTGAAATAACGATTGTAACAGCATACTCCCTAAGTATATCTCCAACCACTCCGGTTACAAATGCAATAGGCAGGAATACCGCTACCAGTACAAGAGTAATAGCAGTTACGGTCATCCCTAATTCTTTAAGACCATCGTATGATGCCTGGACTTTATTTTTGCCCATTTCCATATGCCTGTAAATATTTTCAATCACAACAATGGCATCATCAACCAGCGAACCCACAACCAGCGATAATGAAGTTAAACTGATGAGGTCGAAAGAAAAATCAAGCAAATACATGGCGGTAAATGTCGAGATTAGCGAGGTTGGTATGGCAACAAGAACGAAGATAGAATTCCGCAGACTATGTAAAAACAACACCATAATTACGGATACCAGGATAATGGCCATGATTAAATCATGTTCTACTGCAGTTGCAGCCTGGATGGTAAATTGAGATTGGTCTTCAGCTATTGTGAATTTGATGTTTTCTTCGGTGTATTGAGCCTCCAGTTCTTTAAATTTCTGACGGATCAGTCGTATTACTTCTACCGAGTTGGCATCTTTTTGCTTACTGATTTCAATACCAATTGTTTCAAGGCCATTTAAACGCGTTATTTTTTCCTGGTCGGCAATACCATCATAAATATCTGCAATATCACCTAAACGTAGTATCGAACCGGTTTTATTGGCTCCTACAATAATATTCTTAAGCTGATCAATAGTCCTGATTTTACCCGAGAGACGTACGGTCATTTCATTTGTTGGGGTTTGTAATTTCCCAGTTGGTAGCTCAAGGTTTGCATATTGAATCATTTGAGTCACATTAAGCAGGTTGAGCTTATTGGCCTTAAGTTTTAAAGGATCAATCATGATTTTGATTTCCCTTTCTACACCTCCCACCAGGTTTACAGTAGCTACTCCTTGTATACTGGCTAAATCAGGTTTGATTCTGTCGTCAACAAACTGAAAAAACTTACTGTCGGAAAGAGAAGAGTTTACCCCGGCAATAAAGATGGGCAATGAGCTTAAATCAAACTTTTCAACCGAAGGAGCCTTAATTTCTTTTGGCAATGTGCTGACAATGCTATTCACTTTTTGGGTTACTTCCTGCACTGCGATATTTACGTCGGCATCAAAATCTAACGATAAGGTAACAACGGAAAGATTTTCGATGGAAGAAGATGTCATTTCTTCAATCCCTTCAAGAGAGGAAACTGCATCCTCAATGGGAACAGTGACCGATTGCTCAACTTCTTTAGGGCTAGCTCCCGGGTAAATAGTCGAGACCATTACAGTAGGAGAAGATATTTCCGGTATAAGTGCGTATTTAATTTTTGAGGCAGAAAACAATCCCAGCAAAATCAGGATGGTAAACAGTACAATAGGTACTGTGCCTCGTTTTATGGATGTGCTTACAATTTTCATGTGTTTAAAATTATACAAGAGTCTGATGGATAAGAGATGATAGACTACGAACACCGAGATGCTGAGACGCAGAGTTTTTCTTTTTAATCATCCTCCTGTGTGTTTAATACTTAATCATGATAGTTTTATCTGTTTTTTTAGGTGAGTTTATAGTCAAAGTGATACTAGTTCAGAATTTTCACATTGGCATTGTTGTAAATGCTATAATTACCCTCAATAACCACTTTATCGCCAGATTTTAAGCCATTGATGATTTGAACCTGGTCGTTAATTACTTTACCGGTTGTAACATTTGATAAAACAGCTTTGTTATCCACTATCAAATAAATAGAAGCATCTTTTAGAGAACCGGATATTGCTTTTCTTGGGATGTAGTATTCCTCTGTGTTGCCGGTTATCTCAATTTTTGCAGTTACATACATACCTGCTTTTAGCAATCCCTCGTTGTTGTTATTGATTTTAACTTCAGCATTAAAGCTATTTCCATAACCTGCCTTTTTACCAATGTAAGAAATGGTTCCGGTAAAGTCCCTGTCCGGAAATGTAGAGGTGCTTATTTCTACTTCCATACCTTTCCCTATATTTTTATAATTCTCTTCAGCTATCTCAATCTGCAGTTTTAAGTTTTTTGAATCGATAATATTACACACAACACTTCCGTTGCCAACAAACTGACCGATTTCAATAAAATCCTGTTCAATATATCCATCTACAGGAGATGTAATACAGGTGTTGTTCAATTGTTTTTTAGCTGAAATATATTGTGCTTTTGTGGTTTCGTAATTGAGCTTGATTTCATCTAACTGTTGACTGGTAACAGCATTTTGATTTGCTAATTTTGTAAAGCGTTCAACCTCCTTGTGTAATTGGTCGTAGCTTGCCTTGGTGGCATTTAGTTGCGCTCTAAGCATTTCATCGTCAACTTTGGCTATGGTATCGCCAACTTGAATATGTTCCCCTTTTCTCTTGTAAATCTTAACAATTCTACCGTTGGTTTCGGCCACCAGATTTAAATCAGTATAAGATTGCAGAAAACCATTCGTGTTTATTGATGAGGCAAACATTGAAGGTTTTGCTGTAATGATTTTTACAGGGTAGTGTTGCCCTTTGATGTTTGCTAACTCGGTGATGTTTTGATTGTTTTCCTTATTCCCTTTTAGTTGCAAAAATATAAGCAAACAAATTACAGCTATGATTGTAATGGAAGTAGAGGTCCTAATTATTTTTTTCATTACTATTGTTTTTAAAATTCATATATAGATGGTATGTAGTTCAAGTATCGCTCCCTCTTATTTAAAATCGTGGAACTCCAGAGTTCCTTGTGATTTTAACAGGTCAACTTCTGCCTGATTCATAGAAATACAGTTTTTTACGTAGTTTACTTCAGCACTTCTTAATTCCTGTTCTGCTATTAAAAGGTCAGTTAAGGTTGATAGTCCCTGGTTATATTTCAGCTCTGTCTGGTTTTTAACATCTTTAGCGAGTTCAATGCTTTTTTGTTGTACAAGGCAGTTTTTAATGCATGTATTATATTGCATCAAGGCATTCAGGTATTGAATTTCGAGTCCGGAATAAGACTGATCTTTCAATATTTGTGAGTTTTGCAATTCGAGTTTAGCAGTTTTTATTTTAGCCCGGTTCGAAAAACCTGACAGTATTGGTATCGTAGCGTTAAATCCTACTACAGATACTTTAAACCAGTCTTTATCGGGGTTTGTAAAGTTAAATTCATCGCGTTGTGCCTGATAGGTATGACTGGCAAATGCTGCTAATGTTGGAGTTACCTGAGATTTGGCTTGTTTTATTTGTAGTTTATTTAATTCAATATTTTGATTGATAAGTTTAATTTCATTTAGGTTTTCAAAATTTAATTCTTCCTTTTTTCGTATTGGAAGATTTGATGGTTGGTATGAAAACAAATTTGAAATGTTGCTTGTATCAACAAGTAATTCCGTTTGTGTATCTAATCCAATAATGTATTTTAGGTTGTTGGTCTGCACATCAATGCCTGCTATTATCTGTTCCCTTTGAGATTGAAGACTGGCATAATTTACCTCAATCCGGTTTAAATCAGTATGTAAAGCTAATCCTCCGTCTACCAGGTTTTTAGTTCTCTTTCGGGTTTGTTCCAGTGATTTTAAATTGTTATCTATAATTTCAAGGTTTTTATAGATAGCCATTAAATTATAATATTCTGTCGCCAACAATTGAATGACCTCAATTTTAGCTTTGTCCTTTTGCAGGCTTTTAATTTCGCTTGCTTTTTTAGCAATTTGTACCCCCCTGATATATCCGAGTGAAAAAAGTAGCTGCGATGCCTGAACCCCTGCATCCAGATTGTATTTTTTTCCAAATTGCGCAACAATATCAGGAGCCCCGGGTACACCGGTAAGAGCACCTGGTAGGATCATAGTGGCCTTTTTAACGTAATCTTTATATTCTAAAGAAGATTCTATTTTTGGAAGTCCGTTCCCCCTGACATCCTTTATCAATTGCTCACTTTTCAGCTTTTCAATTTCGGCGCTTCTGATTTCATAATTGTTTTGCTCGGCAAATTCCAACATTTGCTTTAGATTCATAATATATTTTTCCTGTGCATTAGTGGAAAATATATTGATCATAAAAAGAATCGATAATAAATACGTGCTTCGTATGGTCATTTCTTTTGTTTTAGTTATTGTACCTATATGTTAAAATGTATTATTAAATGATCTATAATGTATAAACTGTGTAAATTTATGTATGTAGAATATTAAAAGTGTTTATCTAATTATTAGAAGTTTAAAAGGACATCCTTTTAATGTATTGGCAATATTCCTGATTGTGTAAGGGGCAGAAAAAGAGTGTTGTAGGTTTGTTGGTTGTGATGGTTGTGAATATTTAGCTTTAGCACGAAAGAGCCAACATAGCAAAAAAGTGATATATTTGTTCAATAAATTATATGGATAGTTTACATCAAAAAGTGTTTATGAATGTTAATATTATCCGTAGTGGTTTAGTTTGAACTCAATTAGCTAAATTTTTATTGTTCCTTGAAGCTTTTGTAAAAGCATATTTCAAGGACATGATTATTAGACCTATATTTTATTTAGTATGGAACTGGCATTTATACATATTGGATTGGCGCACTCCTTATTTGCAGGATTAATCGTATTACTAAAACGGCCTTCAAGTATTTCAGATAAAATATTGAGCGCATGGTTGTTTGTAATGGCAAGTATGTTTGCACTTAATGTTTTTAAGCAGCATTATTCAATAGAGATTGATCTTTGGCCTGTTTCCATCATGATTTCCTTAACATGGCATCCATTGTTTTATCTATATTCGAAATATGTTATAAAAGAATATGAGCGCTTCTCAAAATCAGATTTGTTTTTGTTTAGTCCAGCAGTTATCGTATTTTTTATTGTATTATTTCACTACTATAATAGTGAGTATAAAGACTTAGAATCATTGACAGATTATTTTTATTCACATCTACAATTGAGGAAGATTATAGGTTGGTCTTTTATTTTCAGTTTGTGGATATATGCAGTTTTATCGTTAAATATCATATTTCGATATCAAAAGCAGATTTCCAGTACCTACTCTTATGAATCAGATAAAATTAGCCTCACCTGGCTGTTAGCTGTGATTGTGATTACACTGGTAATATATAATTTTATAATATTAATTAGTGCATTTCATACATCTTCCTTTATTGCACATATAGAATTGTTTAGAAGCGGTGCTTTATTAACTTTGGTTTATGTTATTAGTGTTTGGGGGTACAGGCAAAATCAATTGAATGTGGATATTGAACCTATCCGGTTAAATAAATCTGCGGGTACAAATGATAGTGCATCAGGAAAGTACCAGACTTCGTCCTTAAAAGAAAATCAGGCAAAAGATTATATGGATAAGTTAATTGATTTTATGAACCATTCGCAAATTTGGAAGGATAATGAATTGACTGTATCTAAACTGTCTTCACAAACAGGTATACCTAAACATTATATTACCCAGGTACTCAACGAAAATATCCAAAAGAATTTTTACAACTTTATTAATGAGTACAGGGTTGAGTGTGCAAAGAATTTAATTAAGTCACCAGAACATCAGGCCTGGTCATTTGTGGCAATAGCCTACGAAAGTGGCTTTAATTCAAAGTCTGCATTTTATAATTTTTTTAAAAAGCATACAGGCATGACTCCTACAGAATATAAAAATGCCTGATTAGTAACTAAACAAGAATTTTTATTAGCAGAATATGGGATAAAAAAAAGAAGTTAATAATATCGATACTTATATATTAATTCTCTTCCGGTTTATCCAGAAGAGGGGTGTGATATGGTAAGTGTTGGTAAAAAACACACATATATATTAAAGGTTTCTGCTCTTAAAACAAAAGTTTTATCATTACAAGAGCTACAATACTCCCCTCTTTTTATCTCGTTAGTAAACTTTTAATGCCGTTCATGCTTTACGCTTTCTTCAATTTTGTCTTTTCATAATAACTCCAGGTTTTCCTACTGAGATAAGAGGATAAACCTGTTTGTTTTTCATCATGCAGATTTTATGGAAAGTGATGTGTTTCCCCTTTAAATAGTTAAAAAAATAAAAATACACACATGGTGTTTTTCTTCTGATTTGCGTTTGGTATACATTTTTTTGCTTTGGTGATAAGGGTATTTTTCGTTTTTTGTTTTTATATTACGAGTGGTATAAGTAGCAGTACTGTAATTAAATAGAAAAGGTGGACGGTGCTTTATACATTACCGGGAGGTCTATCTAATACATAATTAGCGAGCAGAAAGCTTTTTGAATTTGCCCAATGTAGTTTTGCTATAACAATTTAAAAAGTGTGAAAAAAACTAAACAAAAAACGATTGTATTTCCAAGTGGGAAATGCGATTTAAAAAATGTAGTAAGTATGAAAAAAAATCTAATTATTGTATTGGGTATTGTGTTTGCAACACTAATATCAGCACCTTCATTTGGGCAGGAGGAGAATGATAGCATTAAAGTGAAGAAGTTTTCTTCTAAAGAAGAAGGCAATAGAAATGTCATGTTGAATGCTGAAAGCAACACCGGCCCGAGGGAAGTGAATATTGGACTGCCTTACAGAGGAGATATTGTTATTTTGGAAAATGATGTACCCGTAGTGGCTTATTTTTGGCCTACCATTCCAACTTATGCCTGGCGTATGAGTAATAGTTTTGGAGCAATGGGCTTACTTTCTTTCTCTGAGGGTGCACTTACCTGGGGTAAGGTTGGTTTTGCGGTTAAGTCTGAAGATAGGGGCGCGTCCAGGAAGTTTCGTGGATATGCTTCTGTATTTACAGACAATTTTGGATCATCAAAATTTGATGTGACTTTGACTGGTCCACTTGGTAAAAAGGGCTGGGGCTATATGTTGAATGCATACCAGCACAACAACAAAACCAATGGAACTAATTACCAGTTTACATCATGGGGATCAAAAACTTCGCAGCTTAAAGCATTGATTGAAAAGAAATACTCCAAAGGTTCGGTACGCTTGATGTATAAGATGGTAGATTCAAAAAGCGTTTTTAATAACAACGCTCCATTGATGTATTTAGGTGATGGGGAAACAGAAGCCCTTGATAATTTTGATCCGGGAACAGATTCGTATATCGTAGGCAGCGGGATTGTACCTTATACAGATCCTCGCACAGGTGAAGTCGGATATGCAGATTTAGGAAGTGATAAGTTCAGGCATTCAGAATCACACAATTTATATTTGTCGGGGAACCATAAGTTCAAAAATGGAATGAAATTAACCTATAGCACAATGTTCCAAAAAATGAATACTCCTATAGGACTTACTTATCCAATCAGTGCGAATATATATAATAAACAATCAATCTTAGGTCAAACTACCACTGCCTATTATTTAGGTTCAAACAGGGAGTATGAAGGAGAATATGCTCAGTTGGTTACGAATCAGCTTATTCCTCAAAGTGACATTACAACCTGGATGACCAGGGCAGAGTTAACAAAGAAAGCGAATGGCCATGCTTTGCGCCTGGGACTTACTAACCAATATAATAAAAGAGAATACGAATCTTTAGGAGGACTTTATGTTATCTCTGTTGAACCAAATCCGAGTGTACTTTATGTTCAGGGAAGTTATTATGGCTATCCGTTTGATCTTACCAGTTCAGAAAACGGTCTGCTGGCTGGTGCAGGAGGTTATGGCGGCCTGACTGATGATTCGTTCAATAAGACAGCGTTATATGTTTCCGACGATTTCAGCCCGGCACCGTGGTTGGATTTAGGTTTAGGCGGACGTATCGAAAGATTGAGTAAAAAGGACAGGCATTATACTGCAGTTTCAGGAAATGAAGTAGTTACTGCAGGTGGATATGTGGATGGCGAATTGAATGACTGGAATTATGTGGGTCTTGGAAATGCCGTAGTTAAATTGACAAAGAATTTCGGATTGTTAGGTAGCTTTACTTATAACTCATGGATGGACACTTACTGGGATTATGCATATAAAGACGAAAACAATGTGCCTGTTGCAGCACCTGGCGAACCTTATCCAAGAACAACCGAATCAAAGTCATACAGACAAGATGTTATTTACTATGATGGTGGTATTTTCCTGAATTTGGGTGAAAAGTTGAACATTGTTTCAAAGCTTACACATATCGAGAAAAATGGGATTTACGACTCTGGTTCGTTGATTACTTATAAAAAGGATCCAACACAAAAACAGGATGTGGGACCTTTATTCTATGGTCTGTCAACAACTGGTTGGTCAACTGATATTGTTTCCTCTCCATTTAAGAATTTTAATATACATTTTCTCTTGACGCTTCAAAGTCCGGAATATAAAGATTATGCATTTACAACACGTTTCTCTGATCCGACTAGTGGAGAAGAAGATGTGGAAAGTTACGATTACAACGGTAAGATTTATCCAGGATTATCTAAAGTGTTGATGGAAATTGATCCGAGCTATTCTTTCATGAAAAGAAAAATGAAAGCATGGTTTAGCTTACGTTACTTCGGTAAGCAGTATGGAAATCGTACCAACGCATTTGAATACAATGGTTGGTGGGAAAACTTTGGTGGATTGGATTATACAATGAGTCGCAATGTTGCAATTAAACTACAGGTTGTGAATTTCTTGAATCAAAGAGGGATAAAAGGAGAAGTACAGGGGGCAGCACAAACTACCAAGGAAGAAGTTGCACAGAATTATGTTGGGCATCCGATTGTGGCAAGTGCTTTGCGTCCAAGAACTTTTGAGTTGACAGTTAATTTTAAATTTTAGAAATTAAGCAATAGTACATCGATTAGTTTTATCTAACGATCTATTAAAAACAAGAATAACAAATTAAAAAAATCAGGTTATGAAAAGAGTTAGCATTTTAGTTACAATTATTACCATGTTTGTGTTTGTACTTACAGCTCAGGCAGGCGAAAAGGAAGGTGATTATTTTGTTGGAAAATGGAAGTTGTTAGTGGAAGGTACTCCGAACGGAGATAGTGAAATGCTGGTAACTTTTGAGAGAAACGAAAAAGGCGAAATGATTGGAACTTCGGGCGATGCAGCGGGAGAAACTCCGGCAGTAAAATTTAACCGTGTTGAAGTTACAGATGATTCAGTAACTGCTTATTGGGTAGCTCAAGGTTATGATGTTTATATTTTCCTTGAAAAAATAGACGACAATAGCGTTGAGGGTTCTTTGATGGATATGTTCGATGCATCCGGATCAAGGGTTGTTGAAGAATAGTACTGTACTAAATTTGGTGTCTCAAAGATTATAATATTAATCTGGCACCCTGCAAATTGTAGGGGTTTTGGGAATAACTCTTCCCCTTTTGCCTAAGCAAAAGGGGAAGTACTACACCTCCGGTGTGGGGATGGGGATCAAGCCTCAGTTATAACCGATTTGTTAGTTGCTATATTCATAAAATATCTTTTGAGACAACCTCTTTTACCTTCCTTAAAAATCTCTTTGTTATAATCTTGTTATCTTATGAAAATATTTTTGCCTTCAATATTATTTATTGTATTGGTTTTAAGTGGATGTAAGTTTACTTCCTTTAAAAATGAAACTTTTTGTAATCCGGTTAATTTAAGCTATCGCTTTCAACTAGATGAACCCTCCAGGCGTGAAGCCGCCGATCCTTCTGTTGTTTGCTACAATGGCGACTATTTTATGTTCTTATCCAAATCAGGAGGATATTATCATTCAAATAATATGATCGATTGGGAATTGATCGAAACAAAAGACCTCCCTGTTGAGGAATATGCCCCTACGGCTATCAATATAAACGACACTGTTTATTTTATGGCCTTAAATCAAAAGATATATCAAAGTTCTAATCCCATAAGTGGTAAATGGGATATTAAAAACGATTCAATATATGCCAGAACGTTTGATCCAACTATTTTCAGGGATGAAGATGGCCGAATGTACTTATATCATGGCTTGTCTGCGCGTACCCCAATTAAAGGAATTGAGTTGGATCGAGAATCGTTACAGCCAATAGGAGAAGAGGCAGATCTTCTTGTATCGAACAGGAAGTATTATGGTTGGGAGAGACGCGGGGATTATAACACTGATACAAAAAAAAGAGCCTGGGTGGAAGGTGCTTTTGTAACAAAGCATAACAACAAATATTATTTACATTATTCAGTACCAGGAACCCAATTTAAAAGCTATGGAGATGGGATGTATGTGAGCGAAAACCCACTAGGGCCATTTAACCTTGCCGAAATCAACCCGTTTTCGTATAAGCCGGAAGGTTTTATTGCCGGAGCCGGCCATGGTTCTGTATTTAACGATGAATTTGGTAATTACTGGTATGCAGGTACCATGACTGTTGCCGTAAAACACAGGTTGGAACGAAGAATAGGGATGTTTCCTGCCTTTTTTGATGAAGATGGATGTTTTTACGCCTATACTGGTTTTGGAGATTATCCGCATGCTAAACCTCAGGGTAAAATGAATAGCTATAAGGATTACCAGCCTCAATATATGTTGCTTTCCTATAATAAGCCTGTTGAAGTTTCTTCATCATTTAACGACCATCAAAAAGAGAACTGTGTAGATGAAAATATAAAAACCTCATGGAGTGCATTATCAGGTAGAAAAGGAGAGTGGCTAATGATAGATCTTGAGGAAGAGAAAGATGTTCATGCCTTGCAAATAAATTTTGCCGATGTTGATACAAAGATTTTGGGTCGGCCTCAAGATATTTATTATCAGTATTTAATTGAATACTCTAATGATAAAAAGAACTGGACTGTTCTAATTGATAAAACAAATAACATTCAAGATGCTCCACATGATTATATCGAACTGGATTCATCTGTAAATGGAAGATACATACGAATTACTAATTATAAGGTTCCTGATGGAAAATTTGCGATTTCAGGGTTCCGTGTATTTGGTTTTGGAAATGGAAAGAAACCGGGCATTGTGGATCAGTTGACCGTAAAAAGAAATCCGGATGACGGTTGTGTTGTGGATTTAAAATGGAATAAGAATCCAAAGGCCATAGGATACAATATTCGTTATGGAACTAATCCAGAGAAGCTGTATTTAAATTATCAGGTATATGATTGTGATTCCTTATCTATCAGAAGTTTAAATAGTAAGCAAGACTATTATTTTACAATTGATGCTTTCAACGAAAATGGGATAACAATGGGAGAGGATGTGCTTAAATCAGCAAAGAATATAGAATAAGCAGGAACAATTTAATAATGTATGGTAACAGTGAAAGTTAGTTTTATTTATGAAAAAGAAATATGCAATAATATATTTACTCTTAATAATTAGTTTGGGATTACATTCCCAAAAGTTTAAAGAGGCTATCCCAAAAGATATTGCTTTGGTGCCTATCCAAAACCAATTCAGGAATAGTATTGATCTTTCAGGAATATGGAAGTTTAAAGTAGACTCCTTAAATGAAGGGATTCAAAAAGAGTGGTATAACGGAGTGACTGAATGCCGGCAGATTGCTGTGCCGGGCAGCTGGAATGAGCAATATACAGATCTAAGAGACTATCTGAATTGGTGTTGGTATGAGAAAGATTTTTATATTCCTGCCTCGTGGCAAGGTGAAGATATCTATATCAGGATAAATGATGCTACTTATTTTGCCAAAGTATGGGTAAACGGTAAAGCCGTAGGGCAACATGAAGGTTGTCATGTGCCATTTGCATTTAAACTGAATGAGTATTTACAATGGGGAAAAGAAAACAAAATTTCTATTCAGGTTGAAAATATTCAGTCTCCATCCAGAGTTCCAACAGGAGCAGTGGAGGGAAGTTCGTTTGGAAATTACCCCAATGCCAACTACGATTTTTTCCCTTATTCGGGTTTAAACAGGAATGTGGTATTATATAGTCTGCCGGCAAAAGGACATATTAAAGATATTACGGTTCGACCCGATATTAATAATACTACCGGAATATTAAATGTTGAGGTAGAAAAAAACGGAAGTATTCAGTCCGGAAAAGTAATTGTTAAAGGGCACGGACAACAGATAGCCAAAGACATAAGGTTTAGTAACCATTATGCAACAACAAGCATCCAGATCCCTGAAGCAAAATTATGGAGCCCTGATTCTCCAAATTTATATGAGGTTGAAGTGGTGTTGGAAGAAAAGGGAGCCAATGTGGATAAATATTCCCTAAAAACAGGAGTCAGGATAGTTTCTGTGGACGAAAAACATATATACCTCAATGGTGAGGAAATATTTTTAAATGGTTTCGGAAAACACATCGACTTTCCGGTAATAGGAAGGGGAACTGCAGATCCGGTGATGGTGAAGGATTTTGAATTGATGAAATGGACAGGTGCCAATTCATTCCGGACTACCCATTATCCTTATGATGAAGGTTTTTATGATATGGCAGATCAGCATGGTTTTATGGTTATTGCCGAAACGCCAAGTGTTGGGTTAATCATGGGAGGTGATTCATTACAACTAGCCGAAAGGCAAAGGGTATGTAAACAATACTTACACGAGGTTATCTACAGGGACAAGAACCATCCTTCTGTAATTATGTGGTGTGTGGCCAATGAACCCAACGACAAAGCTCAATTGGGCATGGCAGGTCCTACCTCAAAAGCTACAAAAGAAAGAGCATATTCTTTGTTTAAAGAGCATTTTGACCTGACTAAGGAACTAGACCCTACGCGATTGGTAATTTATGTAGGCCCCATGATGGGACCCAGGTATTGGTTTGAATTAACCGATGTTATTGCAATTAACCGGTATTGGGGATGGTACACATCGCCGGGGAGTATCGAAAATGGATCTTCAGTATTGAGCAGTGAGCTCGACCGTTTGCATCGAAAGCATAAAAAACCATGTATGGTTACAGAGTTTGGGTGCGATACTTACGCCGGTATGCATGCCGAGGAGCCTGAAATGTTTACTGAAGAGTATCAGGTAGATTTTATTAAAGCCTATTTGGATGTAGCAGAATCAAAGGATTATGTAGTAGGAATGCACATTTGGAATTTTGCTGATTTTAAAACAAGCCAATCGATTATACGCCTTGGGGGTTATAATTTAAAGGGGGTTTTTACACGCGAAAGAAAGCCTAAAATGGCAGCCCATTACCTAAGGGAGAGATGGTTTAATAATAAAGGGAACAAAAAATAGACTACCAATGAAAACTAAATATATAATCTTTCTGCTACTCATTTGCTTTGTTATAAATGCACAGGCACAGGAGTTTAAATATGCAAACCCAAAGGATATGGCTTTGTTTCCGCAAAGGAATGAAACCAGAGATATGAGAAAATTATCAGGTATATGGAAGTTTAAGAAAGACGAAAACAATATAGGAATCTCCGAGAAATGGTATAATGGATTAACCGGATTTAAAAGCATTGCCGTACCTGGAAGTTGGAATGATCAATTTACAGATATGCGCGATTACAGGGATTGGGTATGGTACGAAACTGAATACAATATTCCCGGATCATGGAAAGGGGAACAGGTTTATTTACGAATTGGAGAGGCTTCTTACGCTGCAAAAGTATGGGTAAACGGACATCCGGTTGGTATGCACGAAGGAGGCTTTGTGCCTTTTGCTTTCGATGTTACTCCTTTTGTCAATTGGGATGGGAGTAACCGGATATCTATTCAGGTTGAAAACTCAATTAAACCCAACCGCTTGCCTGGTGATGGGGTCAATAATATTGCGGTTAGCGAATATGATATTTTCCCTTATGCAGGTTTAAACAGGGATGTGTGGCTGTATTCAGTCCCTTCCGAAGTCTCAATTAAAGATATTACCATAAGACCTGATATTAAAGAAAAGGACGGTATATTAAATATTATGGTTGAGTTGAGCCGGAATAATAATATTGGTGGTCAACTAGTTGTTTCAGGCGATGGCAAACAGATTGAAAAAAACATAAAGTTTGAAGATGGCCATGCCCAAGTTTCCATTAAAATTCCGAATGCAAAATTGTGGTCTCCGGATAATCCATTTTTATATACTGTAGCGGTTCGTATTGGTGGAAAGAAGAAAACTATAGATGTTTATTCTTTAGAAACCGGTATTCGCACCATTACAACGGATAATAAAAACATCCTTTTAAACGGCAAGCCGATTAAATTGAGAGGGTTTGGCAAGCAGCAGGATTTTCCGATATATGGCAGGGGCAGCACTTTGCCTGCAATGGTAAAGGATATTGAATTATTAAAATGGATGGGAGCTAATACATTCAGGACATCAGACTACCCTCATGACGAGATGAACTATCATATTGCAGACAAAGAAGGTATTTTAATTATTGATGAAACGCCTGCAATAGGGTTGTTTAGTACGATTGATACTACAGCGCTAAAGAAAATTGAGAATATATCTTATCAATATCTTACTGAAATGATATTGAGAGATAAAAACCATCCTTCAGTTATTATGTGGAGTTTGGCCAATGGACCAAAAAACACGATATTAAATAATGCGGAAGGTCAGGGACAAGAAATTGCTTATGACTTGTTTGCAAAATATATCAACAAAGCAAAAGAAATAGATCCTACCCGTTTGGTAATGTTTATGGGTGATGAAGATGGTTTTACAGATTGGTTTGGTTTATCAGATGTTATCTGTATCAATAGGTTTGAGGGATGGAGCAAAAGCAATGGTCAGATTGCAGAAGGAGTTAAAAATGTTTGCAAAGAATTGGATAACTTGCATAAAACATTTAATAAACCATGTTTGCTAACCCAATTTGGGGCGAGCTCTATAGCAGGCGAACATGCTCTGCAACCTGAGATGTATTCAGAGGAGTATCAAAAGAGTCTGATCAAGGCATATTTGGATATGGCCAATACCAAAGATTATATTTCAGGTATGATCATTTCAAATTTTGCCGATTATAAAACACCCCAAAGCATTATCAGGTTAAGAGGATACAATACAAAAGGTGTTTTTACCAGGGACCGGAGACCTAAAGCTGCAGCCCAGATTATTCGTGAAAGATGGAACCTTGATAAAACAAAGTATTAGTAATAATTAGATCATGAAAATAAAAGACGGAATAATGAAGATATTTTATGTGTTTGTAATAACTTGTTTAATGGCAAGTTGTATTCAAAGAGATAAAAAAGATATCAAGAAGGATCAGTTTATTTCTGATTTGATGCAAAAAATGACACTGGAGGAGAAAATTGCCCAATTGAATTTGATTACTCCCACAGCAGGAACCGGGCCTTTTAAAACCAAAAGAGCTATTGTAAAACTGCAGGAAGGGGATGCAGGTAATGTATTGTCGTTAAGGGGAACGCCCAAGAGAATTCATGATAAGTTAGCTTTTGCGGATAGTACCCGATTACGCATTCCTATATTAAATGCTTTAGATATTATACATGGGTATCGTACTATTTTCCCTATTCCTTTGGGTTTATCTTGTACCTGGGATACCGTTCTTATTGAAAAAACAGCTCGTATTGCAGCTGTTGAGGCTACTTCAATGGGATATCATCAAACTTATTCGCCAATGGTTGATATCACTCGTGATCCCAGATGGGGAAGGGTTATGGAAGGATCTGGTGAAGATGCGTATTTGGGCAGTTTGATTGCAAGAGCCATGGTCAAAGGGTATCAGGGAGATGATTTGAGTGACCCAACCTCATTAATGGCCTGTATTAAACACTTTGCGGCATATGGTGCTGCTGAGGCCGGTAGGGATTATAATACTACAGATATGAGCAGGATTACTTTATATCAAAATTATCTGCCTCCATATAAAGCCGCGGTAGATGCCGGGGCTGGAAGTATTATGACATCCTTTAACGATATTGAAGGTATTCCTGCTACAGCAAATAAATGGTTGTTAACTGATTTACTGAGAGATGACTGGGGATTTAATGGTATTGTGGTTAGTGATTACAGTTGTGTATCGGAATTGATACCTCATGGGGTGGCTGAAGATTATAAAGAAGCTGTGCAAAAATCCATTGATGCCGGATTGGATATGGACATGGCCAGTGAAGGATATGCTACTTACCTAAAAGAATTGGTTGATGAGGGTAAAGTAAGTATGCAACAGGTTGACAAAGCTTGTCGCAGGGTTTTGGAAGGAAAATATGACCTGGGACTTTTTGCTGATCCTTATAGAAATTACGATCCGGATAGGTATAAGAAGGTAATTCTGACTCAGGAGAATAAAGAGGTTGCCAAACTGGCTGTGAGTAAATCAATTGTTCTGTTAAAGAATGACAATCAGGTGTTGCCCTTAAAAAAAGATAGCAAAATTGCTTTGGTTGGCCCTTTGGTAGAAGATCAATATGAAATGATGAGTATGTGGTCGCCGGATGGTCAAAAAGATAGTGTGGTTAGTATTTTAGAGGGTATAAAAAACATCAATCCCAATGTGGAGTTTACTGAAGGAACGCAGGTAACTGATAACCCGGGTTATTTGAAGAACTTTGGAAAGTTTGATGAGGAAAAACAGGCGCAGTTAGTGGATAAAGCACTAAAGATTTCTAAAAATGCAGATGTAATTGTAGCAGTTTTAGGAGAATCGCGGAATATATCTGGCGAAGCCAAATCAATGAGTGATATCACTTTACCGAATTGTCAGCTGCAGTTATTAAAGAAACTAAAGGCAACAGGCAAACCTGTTGTGTTGGTATTGCTAAATGGGCGTCCGCTTACTTTAGAAGACAACCTGGATTATACAGATGCTGCATTGGTAGCCTGGCGTCCGGGAACAATGGCTGGAGCAGGTATTGCTGATGTCTTGTTTGGAAACTATAATCCTTCAGGAAAGCTGACAATGACTTTCCCAAGATCTTTAGGTCAGGTGCCTATTTATTATAACTATAAAAATACCGGACGACCATTTAAAGATGGAGAGCGTGGAGCTTTTAAATCACGTTATCTGGATGAAACCAATGCGCCACTTTTCCCATTTGGATATGGCTTAAGTTATACCACATTTAAATATGGAGATGTTGAATTGAGTGACACTTTGTTAATTGGAGCAGATAAAAGATTAAGTGTAAGTATCAACATAACCAATTCAGGATCTTACGCCGGGGAGGAAACAGTTCAGTTATATTTAAATGATCCGGTAGCTTCAATCGCTCGCCCTGTTAAAGAATTGAAGAAATTTAAAAAAGTATTCTTACAGCCAGGGGAATCTCAAAAAGTAGCATTTTCATTATCTCACGAAGACTTGAAATTCTATAATAATGATCTTCAGTGGGATTGGGAGTCGGGAAAGTTTAATGTGTATGTTGGAACAAATTCGGCAGATGTAAAAGGAGCTGATTTTGTTTGGAAAAAGTAAATAGTTGAGGCTGTTCAAAAACAGAAGATATCCTTTAAAAATTAGATATTAACTTTTAGGACAGCCTCAGTTATCAGAATATCAAAATACAAAGCCATGATGATTAGAAAAAGTAACATTAGATTATGTGTGTTTGTTTTGTTTGTTTTAGGCCATGTATTTGCCTATGCAAATGAAATTAAAAGTAAGCCGGTTGGGTTAAAGTGCGAATACAGGGTTAACCCAATAAGTGTGGGTTCAATGCAACCTCAGTTGTCATGGCAAATACACACAGAAAAAAATAACTGGTTGCAGTCAGCCTATCAGATTGTGGTTGCCTCAACTCCCGAATTGCTGACAGAAAGTGATTGTGATATCTGGAATAGTAAAAAGATTGAAAGAGGAGAGTCAGTTAGTGTACTTTATAAAGGTCCTGCATTGGAAAGTAGAAAACGTTACTACTGGAAAGTTAGAGTTTGGGGTAATGGTGGGCAAGTTTCAGAATGGTCGGATGTAGCATACTGGGAAACAGCTATCCTTAATAAAAATGAATGGACTGCAAGATGGATTTCACCAGCTCACTCCAATCAGGAAGATTTGGATAACATAAAATGGATTTGGTTGCCAAATCAGGATGCCAAAAAAGTCCCAAGAAATACGGTGGCTTCTTTCAAACTAAAATTCAATGTTAAAGATCTTCCCAAGGTGGCTTCTATGCAAACCGTAGCTCGTGGTGATTATGATTTATATGTGAATGGTAAGTTTGTAGACAGAAAAGAAAAAGCATGGCAGTGTTTTGAACGTCAGGATATCATTGGTTATTTGGTGCCGGGAGAAAATGAAGTTGAGGTTGTTGTAGCTGTTCAAAGGACTGCTTCTTTTAAACAAAGTGACGGCCGAGCCCTGTCCGGAAGGTATGGCACTTTTGCAGGTATACTAACTATAGAAGAACAAGATGGAAAAATTCAGAAGTTTCCAACTTCTTGTGGTGAATGGATGGCCAAATCTCAAAATGATAATGAATGGAACACGGCTAAAGTGGTTGGAGAATTAAATGAACCTGACTTTGGTTTGGATCCGGGGCCATTGTCAGAGCCTGTTTCTTTGTTGCGTAACCAGTTTAAATTAAAAAAAGGTGTTAAATCTGCCCGTTTATATGTTACAGCTTTAGGAAGTTACAGGTTGTTTTTTAATGGTAGCAGAGTAGGGAAGGATATCTTAACTCCCGAGTTTACCAATTATAATAAAAGAATTACCTATCAAATCTATGATGTTACCTCTCTGCTTAAAAAAGGTAAAAATGTGGTAGGTGCTATGTTGGCAGATGGATGGCATGGAAGTCCCCTGGGCTGGAATGGCGAACACGATGTATATGGAAATGTGCCTAATCAATTGTTAGCAGAAGTATGCGTTGAGTATAAAGATGGCTCTGTTGAAAAAATTGTCACTAATGAAAATTGGAAATCCAGTCGCTCTCAAATTCTAAAATCAGAAATTTACTCTGGTGAGTTTTATGATGCGCGGTTGGAACAAGAAGGCTGGAATACAGTAAAATTTGATGATACCAATTGGGAAAGTGTTAAACATACCCGGACAGGATATGGTCGCTTATTTCCGCAGGTAACAGAAGCTGTTAAAATAACCCAACGTGTTAAGCCCATAGAAATACGAAAAATAGGGGAGCAAAAATGGCTCTTAGACATGGGGCAGAACCTTGTGGGATGGTTAAAAATTAAGGTAAGCGGAAATGCCGGACAGGTAGTTAAAATGCGTTATGCTGAGATTCTAAAATCAAAGGATAGTATTTATGTTGAAAACTTAAGGGGTGCTACGGCAACTAATAGCTATGTATTAAAGGGTAACGGACAAGAAGAGTATGCTCCTTATTTTACTTTCCATGGCTTCCGTTATGTTGAGATATCCGGTTATCCTGGCGAACTGACTCAGGATGATGTGGTTGTAGAGGTGATTAGTTCTGTTGAAACACCTACAGGAGTAATTGAAACATCAAGTGATTTAGTGAATAAAATGTACTCGTTGGGCATTTGGGGACAAAGAAGTAATTTTATTAGTGTGCCAACTGATTGTCCGCAAAGGGATGAACGCCTAGGTTATACAGGAGACGGTCAGGTTTTTTGGCGGACAGGAACCTATAACTTTGATATTGCTGCTTTTACACATAAATGGTTATACGATATTGTTGACGAACAAACAGAAGAAGGTGGTTTTACCAATACTGCCCCTGCGGTACCTAAAAGTAACCGTAAAAGTGGGGCTCCCGGATGGGAAGATGCTGGTGTAATTGTGCCTTGGTCATCATGGAAACAATATGGTGATAAAGGGATAATCCTCGAAAACTGGCAGGCTATGGTTCGGTATATGAAATATGTGGAGAATAATAGTCAGAACTATATTCGACCGGGAGGATTCTTAGGCGATTGGTTGGCGCCGGATACTTCAACTCCTAACAATTTAATCAGCACATGTTATTTTGCAATGACTGCCCAAATGATGGCAGAAATGGCTGAAGCTATTGGCAACCATGAAGAAGCTGAAAAATTCGTCCAGCTACAAAAGAAAATTAAAGCTGCCTTTCAAGAAAAATTTATTAGCCCTGAAGGCGTTGTTGGTTCTGGAAGCCAGACTTCATATGTAATGGCTTTAAAAGCTCAAATGATTCCTGAGTCATTAAAAGATATGGTAGTAAACAATCTGGTAAATGCCATTAAAGAAAGGGATTGGCACGTGTCAACCGGATTTTTAGGTACGCCATATTTGCTTTTTGCATTGTCTGACAATGGCAGGTCTGATGTGGCCTATCGACTGTTACTAAATGAAACATTCCCTTCATGGGGATATATGATTAAAAATGGTGCGACAACCTGGTGGGAACATTGGGATAGCAATAAAGGTGATGCTAAAATGAATTCTTTTAACCACTATGCATTTGGTTCTGTGGTAGAGTGGGTTTACCGTGCAATGTTAGGAATTAATGTGGATACTAATTCATCAGGATTTAAGAAGATCGTTATTTCACCGGAATTTGATCTGTCAGGAAAAGTATCCCATGCCAAGGGAAGTTATAATTCTGTATATGGAGAGATAGTTTCAGAATGGCAATTGAATGCTGATAATACAGTGACATTAAAAGTAAACATCCCTGCTAATACAACCGCAACAATAATAAAGCCTCAGATGGCTAAAAACTTTGTAAAGGATAATAAGGTGGTAGATGCTGAGAAAATTGAAGTGGGTTCGGGTATGCATGAATTTAAAATAGAATTTTAGTATGTCAGGGAAAATTAAAAAACCAAAACGATTTAAAATATTGGCTATCCTGTTGGGAGTGTTATTTGTACTGGTAGCTGTAGTTTACCAGAATGTGTATGGAGCCAATGGGTTTAAGATTACAGATGCTGAGATCGACAGTATCTTGAAATCTTCATCGCAGCCTGCTTCAATGGCAGAAGATAAGCCAATTCAGGCCATACAGCAATTCCAACTGCGTAAGATTATCCAAACAGAGGAAGATGCCAGGTTGGCTTTGCAGTTAGTAAAAGCCTCAGGATATGAGGGGATTGAGTTAAATGGTTTTATGATTAAAAAAGTGCCTTTTATTGTTCCTGTTTTAACCTGGATGGCTGGTATGCCAACCGGAAACAGTGGCAAACTAAACTGGCTCGATTTAATAAAGGAATCAGGCCTTAAGGTAGTGAGTATCCATGAAGACCTGGGAAGTATTCTTAAAAACACGGAAGAAATTATTAATGAGGCAAAAGCCTTTGGAACAAATTATATTGTTGTAACTGGCATGTTTCGGTATGATTATTCTGATAGGCAAGCGGTATTGCAATTGGCGGAGGATTTAAATAAAGCCGGGAAATTATTGAAACAAGGCGGCATAAACTTTTTATACCATAACCATAACTGTGAATTCCGTAGGGTTGAAACAGGAGAAACAGCCTTTGATTTGTTGCTGGAGAAAACAAATCCGGATTATGTCAATTTTGAGTTTGATTCTTTTTGGGCAGCTGAGGCTGGTTGTGATGCTATTGAATGGATGGAAAAATTGGGTTCCCGGATGAAGCTATACCATATCAACGACAGAGGAAATAGAGAAAAAGGGAATATGGGCTCTATTATTGAGTCTGATGGTATGGAATTGGGCATGGGAAACATGAACCTTGAAGGTTTGATTTCCACTGCCAAAAAGCATGGCGTAAAAGCCATCATATTAGAAACGCATAAAAACTGGATTGACGATTCTCCTGTAAAGTCATTTCAAATAAGTTCCGAATATCTTAAAAAGCATATTTAATAAGTTATTCTATTGGTTATTAGGGATATGTATAAAGGTCTGTGTTGGTTATAGTAGGTTGTAATTTCATTGTCTTAAATAAATACTACATGGTTAATATAATTGTAAATTTTAATAGGGTGTAAGTTAAGCTATAGAAATATATACGACAGGCGTTATGCTATACAAAAAAATGAAAAATTATGAAAACTAAATTGAAAAAAGGAAGTGTAGTCTTTATATTTATTATGCTATCGAATATAGTGTTGATGGCTCAGAGTAATCTAGATGCTCGTACCCGATCATTTGATTCTGATTGGAGGTTTAAACTTGATACAATTTCAACAGGGCCTGAGCAATTAAATTATGATGTATCAGATTGGAGAATTGTTGATTTACCCCATGATTGGAGTGTTGAAGATGTATCTATTCAAAAAGAGGATTCTATTGTAGGACCTTTTTTTAGAAATTCTTCCGGAACTATATTTGATGGATTTACTTATGGAGGTATAGGTTGGTATCGAAAGTCTTTTGATTTAAGAAGTGAGGATGTAGGGAAAAAATTATTTATCCAGTTTGATGGAGTATACATGAATTCAAAAGTGTGGATTAATGGTCACTATCTAGGAGTTCACCCATATGGTTATACTCCATTCAATTATGAGTTGACACCATATTTGAATACTGATGGAACCAAAAATGTAATAACTGTTAGAGTTGAAAATACAGGCAAAAATAGTCGTTGGTATGCGGGATCCGGAATTTACAGGCATGTTAAGTTAACTGCAGTAGATCCTTTACACATAGATATTTGGGGCGTTAATATTACCACTCCTGAAGTGAATGAATCCTTAGCAAATGTACATTTGACGACTACAATTACAAATGGTTATGTTAATGCGGCAGGCTTTGTTTTACATACCGAAATTCTAGATGCAAAAGGTAAAGTAGTTGGAAAAAGTAAAAGTAAAGTAAACACCAGCACTTATGGGAAAATGGAAATTAGACAAGAGATTACAATCAAGAGTCCTTTATTATGGTCGGCAGAAACTCCAAATTTGTATACTGCAAAATTAAACATCATACGTAAAACAGAAGAGGTTGATAATGTGTCGATTCCATTTGGAGTTAGAAAGATTAAGATAGATGCGCAAAATGGATTGTTGGTAAATGGAAAATCCGTTTTGTTGAAAGGAGGTTGTATTCATCATGATAATGGACCTTTAGGAGCGATTTCAATTAAACAAGCAGAAGAAAGAAAAGTCCGTCTATTAAAAGAAAATGGATTCAATGCAATAAGAATTAGTCATAATCCCCCTTCTGAGATATTACTTGAGGTTTGTGACCGTTTAGGAATGTATGTTGTTGATGAAGCATTTGACGCATGGGAAAAAACCAAATTTATAGATGATTATCACTTGTACTTTAAAGATTGTTGGGAGCGGGATCTTACATCTATGATTTTAAGAGATCGAAATCACCCGTCTGTAATTTTATGGAGTATAGGAAATGAGATACGAGAACGTGCGTCGGAAAGAGGTCTTGAAATAACAGATATGCTTGCTAAAAAAGTTAAGAAATTGGATAGTACTCGTTTTGTTACAGAAGCTGTCTGTGATTTTTGGGATGCTCGTAGAACTTATAACTGGGAAGAACATACTCCTGCAATTTTTGATTTATTAGATATTGGTGGCTATAACTATATGTTTAAAAAATATGAATCTGATCATAAAAAATATCCTAATCGTATAATGCTGGGAACAGAGTCATATCCTGCAAAGTCATATGAGAATTGGACAGCAGTAGAAGAGAATCCATATATTATTGGTGATTTTGTTTGGACAGCAATGGATTATAGGGGAGAAGCAGGAATAGGTGTTACTTCATTTATCTCAGGTAAGCAAAAAAAGATATTTGTAAAATGGCCTTGGTTTAATGCCTTTTGTGGTGATTTGGATTTTATTGGCAATAAAAAACCACAATCATATTACCGTGATGTTGTATGGGACAATAGTCCTATGGAGATGATGGTACAGAAACTTTCCATTCCTGAAGGTATGAAATATTATGTGAGCGATTGGGGATGGCCTGATGAACAAAGAAGCTGGAGTTGGCCAGGATCGGAAGGAGATACTTTGTTGGTTAGGGTATATTCCAAAGTTGAGAATGTAAAGCTTGAGCTTAATGGGAAAGTGATTGATGCACAGGAAATACCGGATAGTTCGATTACCGCTGGTTTTCAATTGCCGTATGTGCCGGGTACATTGGTAGCTAAAGGTTATATTAATGGAAAAGAAGTAGCCAGTACAACCATTAAAACGGTTGGAAAACCTGTTGCAATAAGGCTAAAAGCAGATAAGAGTAATGTTAAAGCAAATGGTAATGAATTATTTTATGTGGCTGTTGAAATTGTTGATGAGGAAGGTAACGTTGTTCCTTACGTGAATGATATTGAGGTTAATTATAGTATAAAAGGAGAAGGAGTTTTGGCTGGAGTTGGAAATGGAAATCCAACAGATATATCAAGTTTTCAGCAGCTAAAGAAAAAAGTTTACCAAGGAAAAGGCCTTGTTATTTTACGTTCCAATAGCAAGAAGGGAAGAATGATTCTTGAGGCTAGTGCAGAAGAACTAGGAAGTGACTCAATTACTATACAAGTGCAATAAAACTTAGCTAATAGAAAAAATCAGACACATGAAAGTATATGATAAGAAAATAATAGTAACAGGAGCAGCAAACGGAATTGGTCGTGAAATAACCTTGCAATTACTAAATAAGGGTGCACATGTAATAGCATTAGATATAAGCATGAAAGCTCTTGATGAACTGGTTGATGTCGCAGCAGAGAAAGGAAGTAATTTAACCACCTATGTGGTTGATATTACAGACAGGGAAGCTATCGGGCAAACCCGCAATAAAATAATACAAAAGTTCCAGTCTGTTGATGGAGTGATAAATAATGCCGGAATCATTCAACCTTTTGTCAAGTTAAATGAACTTAGTTACGAGGTGATTGAAAAGGTTATGAATGTTAACTTCTGGGGTTGCCTCAATATCACAAAGGCATTTCTTCCTGATCTGGTAAAGCAAGAAGAAGCTCATTTGGTCAACGTTTCAAGTATGGGAGGATTTTTACCCGTTCCGGGTCAAACTATTTATGGAGCAGCTAAAGCCTCAGTTAAATTAATGACCGAAGGACTGGCGCAGGAGCTTAAAGATACAAACGTAAAGGTGAGTGTGGTTTTTCCTGGTGCTGTAGGTACCAATATTATGAAAAACTCAGGTATTGACAATGCGCCAAAAATGGAAAATTCAGGAAAAGCTTCAATGGTTTTGTCCCCTCACAGAGCAGCAGCACAAATAATCAAAGGAATAGAAAAGAACAAGGCCCGGAATTTTGTAGGGAAGGACTCGAAAATTATGGATTGTCTATACCGGATTAGTTCCGGCTTTGCATCCAATTTAGTTGGCAAACAAATGAAAAAGTTACTTGAGTAAAATTTGGGGTAAAATTAGAGATATAAGCTTATGAAAAAGAGAATTATTGCATTGTTAATAGGTTTGGTTGTAGGAAACAATTTAGTATTTAGTCAGCAAGATTCTATTCATATAGGATTTATCCTTTCGGATTTGTATAGCGCACGCTGGTATAATGATATGATATTTTTTAAAGAACGGGCATTAGAAAAGGGTGTAAAAGTAACTTTTATTGATTGTTACGATCAAATAGAAAAGCAGAAGGAAGCAGCAATTAAACTTGCGAATATAGGTGTTGATTGTATTGTTCTAGTACCTATTGATTCTCACGATAAGCAAGTTGTATCAATAGCAAAAAATGCCAATATTCCGCTGGTGACTTACGATAGGTTTCTGTTTGATTCTGATGTAAAGCTATGTATTTCATTTAATAGTGTAAAGGTAGGGGAGATGATGGCTGAGCAAGTTATGTCAAAATTAGAATCTGGAGAGATATTCTTCTTAGGTGGGCCTAAGAGTGATTTTAACAGTACTTTGGTCAGAAAAGGGGTGGTTTCTTCGCTGAAAGACAAAAGAAATAACTATAAGTTAAGTATAAAACATGCTACAGATTGGAGTGAAATAAGTGCATTTATTGAAGTGCAAAACTATTTTGATGAAAATGGCAGTTTTCCGGATGCTATAATATGCGCATCAGATGATCTGACAAAGGGAGCTTTACTGGCAGTAGAAGAAAAAGGATACTTAGGTAAAGTATTACTTACGGGTCAGGATGCTACAATTGAAGTTTGTAAGAGCATTTTAAAAGATGATGTTTTAATGACAGTGTATAAGTCTAATAAAAAATTAGCATATGCTTCGGTAGATGCTATTTTAAATATGTTAAAAGGAAACATTTTAGAATTTAACGAGGAAGCCAATACACAGTTTATGCAAGTGCCGGCAATTTTTGAGGAACCAGAGTTGATTACAAAGGAAAATCTGGTAGAAGTACTTGTGTCAAAGGGTATTTATTCTGAGAAAAGTTTAAAAGAGTAGAATGTTGTTATTGCCAATAGGCAATGGGTATTCTTCATAATAAAGGATAGGTATACTATATAATGTGATAAAGATGAAGAGTTTAGTAATAACTATAATCGTATTGTTTCATTAACTTAAAAAAATAGAGATATGAATAAAATATTAATGATAACAGTCTTGATTGTTTTAGTCTGCTTATCATGTACTGCGCAAAAGGGCAGTACATTCAGTAACCCGATGAATCTGAACTACCGGTTTCAGTCAAGTTACCGGGAGGCAGCCGACCCGGCTATAATCCGCTATCATGATAAATACCTGTTATTTGCTTCTCATAGTGGAGGATATTGGTATTCTGATGATTTAATGGACTGGACTTTTTTGCCAGTTAAAAGTTTTCCGGCGATTCGAAAATTTGCTCCGGGAGTTATTGCTATTGGCGATACAGTATATTATATGGCTTCATCTCGTATGAAAGATTACATCTATTATTCAACTAATCCATTTAAAGATGATTGGAAGCGAATGGATAAAAAACTGCCTATGGCTGTATGGGATCCTCAATTTTTTCAAGACGATGACGGTAAGGTTTATTTGTATTGGGGTTGTTCCAATCTGGAGACAGAGCCAATACGGGTGGTGGAATTAGACGAAAATATGCAGCCTAAAACTGAGCCAATCGTATGTATTACGCACAAACCCGATGAACATGGGTGGGAAGTGCTGGGAGCACAGAATGAGACAGGCGAAAATGGTTTTAATGAAGGGGCATGGATGACAAAATACAAGGGGAAATATTATCTTCAATATGCATCTAATGGAACGGAGTTTAAGACCTATGCAGATGGAGTCTATACTTCATCCTCACCCACGGGTCCCTTTGTATATGAAAATTACAGTCCATTCTCGTATAAACCGGGAGGTTTTATTGGAGGAGCGGGACATAGCTCCACATTTGAGGATGAGTATGGAAATTATTGGCATGTGACCAGTTTACATATTGGTGAACGCGGTAATTTTGAACGGCGTTTAGGTTTATTTCCAGCCAGTTTCGACAACGATGGTGTTTTGCGAACGTACACTGGTTTTGGAGATTATCCGATGAGGATGCCGCTTTCTAAGATGAAAGCCAAACAGGAAAGCCTTTTTGCAGGATGGATGCTGTTATCCTATAATAAAAAAGCAACTGCATCTTCGGTGTTGGATCAATATCCTGTACAAAATGCTTTCGATGAGAATGTAAAGACTTGGTGGTCGGCCCAAACCGGAAATAAAGGGGAATGGCTTAGTGTAGAATTGGATGACAATGTAAAAGCGATCCATGCCATACAATTCAATTTTGCCGATCAGGATGCATTGTTAAACGCAGATACTGCCAATATATACGATTATCGGGTTTGGGGATCGCTTGATGGGGAGACATGGAATATAGTGGCTGACAGAAGTAACAATACTAAGGATGCTTGTCATGATTATATTGAACTTGAAAAACCCGTAAAAGCAAAATACGTCAAAATAGAAAATATGAACGAAGTGCCAGGTGGTGGCAAATTCTCAATTTTCGATTTAAGGATTTTTGGAACTCAAAAAGGTAAAAAGCCCAATAGAGTTAATGAATTCAAAGTGATGCGGAACGCAACGGACTCCAGGAAAGCATCGGTAACATGGACTAATGATGGTTCTGCAACTGGCTTTGTTATTAATTATGGAACAGAGAGCAATAAATTATATACGTCAGTAATGCTTTATGGTCAGGATTCTGTAGAACTTACAGGATTAAATAAAGGGGTTACCTATTATTTCAGCATTGATGCATTTAGTGAGACAGGCATAACCAAGGGTTCGAATATTATTAAGGTAGAATAAGAAATAATTTTCTGATTGACTACTAAGCAAGAACATAACCCGTCAAGTTCTACGAAATTGATCATTTGAAATTTTAGTCAGTTATTTGTTTAAAGGATATTTGTAGGATGATAAATTGGTATTGAGATAAATAATAGGCATATGAAAACTGAAAAACAAAAAATGCTGTCGGGCGAATTATATAACGCTTCAGATTGTGAACTAACAAAAGAAAGAACAAATGCCAGGTTACTTCTGAAAGAGTTAAATGATTCCAGAGAGGATGAACTTGAAAACAGACAAAGCATATTAAAGAAATTAATCCCCAATGCAGGTGATAATTTATCTGTTCAACCCCCATTTTATTGCGATTATGGGTCAAATATAAAAACAGGTGAAAATGTATTTTTTAATTTCAATTGTGTAGTGTTGGATGTAATGCCTGTTGAAATTGGCGACAGGACTTTATTCGGGCCTAATGTTCAGATTTATACGGCCACCCATCCTTTACATTATAAAGAAAGATCATCCGGTCTGGAATCGGCAAAACCTATTACAATTGGTGAAGATGTTTGGATAGGAGGAAGTGTAGTTATATGCCCTGGTGTTTCTATTGGAGATAGAACCGTAATAGGAGCGGGAAGTGTAGTCACAAAGGATATACCTTCTGATGTTTTTGCAGGGGGTAATCCTTGCAGGGTAATCAGGGAAATAAATCAAGATTAATAAAAATTAAATCATATTTAAATGAAGAGTTTACTAGTTATATTGTGTTGTATTGTTGTCCTTAATGTTGCTGGGCAAAAACAAGTATTACCATATCTTGAAAATGTAAATGGTAAAACAGAATTAATAGTCAATAAAGAACCATTCCTGATGTTTTCCGGAGAACTTCATAATTCAAGTGCCGGAAGTGCGCATTATATGAGGCCGATATGGAAGCGGATGAAGGAAAATAATCTTAATACGGTTATTGCACCAGTTTGCTGGGAGTTAATAGAACCTGTAGAGGGTAAATTTGATTTTTCACTGGTTGATAGCATGGTTATTGGTGCCCGTGAGCAGGATTTGAAACTGGTAATATTGTGGTTTGGCAGCTGGAAAAATGGTAAATCTACCTACGTGCCGGAATGGGTGAAAACGAATACCGACAAATATCCTTTGATGGTTTCTAAAAGCCGAAGGACGCTTAATACTTTAAACACCTTTGGCAACAATTCACTGGAAGCAGATAAAAAAGCTTTTGGTAAACTAATGAACCATATCAAAAAAATAGACAGCAAAGAGCAGACTGTGGTTATGGTTCAGGTTCAAAACGAAGTCGGCATCCTGGGATCACCAAGAGATTATAGTGAGCAGGCAACAGAAGCCTTTAATGGTCCGGTTCCTGCCGAATTAATGACATATTTGCAAAATAACAAAGAAAGCTTGTATCCGGCTTTGCTAACGGCATGGAAAACCAATGGTTTTAAAACTACCGGTACATGGGAAGAAGTTTTTGGTAAAGGAGAAAAGTACAGGGGTGAAGAATGGAAAACAAATTTTGGCTATTACACTGAAGAGTTGTTTATGGCCTGGAACCTGGCAAAATATATTGGAGAGGTAACCCAAAAAGGAAAGGATGAATATGCATTGCCTATGTTTGCCAACGCATGGATTAAGCAACCAAGGGCTGTCAATCCTGGAAAATATCCTTCTGGAGGTCCATTACCCCATGTAATTGATATATGGAGGGCTGCTGCTCCTGCCATTGATTTTATAGCATGTGATATATATGCTGTTGAAGAGTTTGACTGGGTATGTGAGGAATTCTCAAGATCTGAAAACCCGGTTTTTATCCCGGAAACAACCCCTACTGTAGGAGGTGCTGCCCGGGCATTGTATGCTTTTGGAAAATATGATGCACTTTGTTATGCTCCTTTTGGGATTGATGGATATGGGTTATTTAATACTGCTGATGTAAATGATGAATCATTGAAAAAGGTATATGGCTGTTTAAATGATATTAAAAAATATATCAACGAAAACAGGAATACTGATAATATGACTGCCCTTTATATTGGAGAAGGAGAAAAGGCTACTGATGTGGATATGGGAGACTATATTGTTTATATGTCAAGGTTTTCATCGGCTGGCCTGTTTAAGCAAACCGGAGGGCGTTTTGGTATTGAAGGAGAAGAAGACCGCAGTCCTGCAGGGCTAATTATTATTAAGCTTAGTAACGATGAGTTTATTGTAGCCGGAGGAGTTGGAGGTATTCAAATTTCAGTAGGGGTATCTAAATCAAATAAGGCTGTTAATGCCGGTTATGCCTCGGTTGATGAGATTACTTTTGATGATAAAGGAAAGATGAAATTGCATCGCCTTAACGGAGACGAAACGGCTTTGGGTGGAGCTATAATTAGGCCGGGAGAAGTAAAGGCCTTTAAGATTAAGATGTATACGTATTAAACATATAATGAAATGAGCCATGAAAATAATGTATCACATACGAGAATGATTATTTTTTTGGCGAGTTTCATGCGACCATAAAAATCAAATTATAGAGTATATGAAACAACCAACTAAATTTTTATCAACATTAATCCTGCTAGTGAGTTTTTATATGGTTATAGGTTGCACGGGTAACAAAACAACCCGTGAAATAAACAGTAATTATGTAGGGGTTTGGAATATAAGGATAAAGGAAATGCCTAAAGTGGGGGATGTTAGTTTTGAAATGAGTATTCTGAAAAACGACTCCGTTTATAGCGGGTATTTTGTAGAGCTGAATGGTGATACCGTATTTTTTAATAAAATTGAACTGGATGATGAGTATTTAAATACAAAATATGAATGGGGAGGACATAATGTAGGTTTTAGGGTTAAACTGAAAGAAAACAATATCAATGAACTCGAAGGTAGTTTTATGAGGTTTTTTGATATTGAAGGAATGAGAAAGTAAAAGCATGTCGGCTTGCGACATTAGTAATGTAAATAAGGGATCAGGAGAAAAAACAGTTAGCTGATAGGACGGCTACGCCTTTAGGACGCTGCGCTTTAGCTTAAATGTTAGCTACTAATACAACTTTTGCATGGGAACAACATTCCTGGATCCGTTCTTTATAAGCGCCCTGTAAATAAGATCGGATCCTTAGAAATAGCTATTAGCTAATAGGACGGCTACGCCTTTAGGACGCTGCGCTTTAGCTTAAATGTTAGCTACTAAT
>NZ_JAPDPI010000043.1 GCF_026013615.1 Plebeiibacterium marinum | reverse complement strand
ATTTGAGCATCTGCTGCTTCCATCACTCCTAAAGTACCCAGTGAACCGATGGCGAAATTTTTAAGTTCATGCATCTTTCTGTTTTTGTAACCTCCCTCAAAATTGATCAGGTTTTAAAAGAGGTTGGGTTAAACATATATCGGCCGAATTTTTAGTTAACTAGTTATTTATCAATGGTCATTAGTCAACAGTCATTAAACTATAAAGCTGAATCCTGCTGCACGATAACCATTAATAATACTTCTTTACAAGCTGTAAATCACTTTCAACTTTGAACTTTTAACTTTCAACTCACTGCTGTAAATCACTTTCAACTTTCAACTTTTAACTTTCAACTAATTTGTATAGTGCTAAAGTAGCGTGCAGAGTAATGCAAAAAAATTACTGTAATTTTATAGTAACTTTTTTCGCTTGTAACATGTTGTTAATGAGGTAGAATGATTTTGGGGTAGAATCGGGTTTGAGCCGAAAAGGTGTAAAAAAGGACCGATATTCACAAAAATCGCTAAAAACGACAAAAATATTCATCAAAATCGCGTTTTTGGCCAAAAATATTCACGGTTTTGTCGTTTTTCGGTGTTTTTATGACATTTCTATGCTATGGCTTTGCATTTCTATGCTGTGGCTTTGCTATTTCTATGCATAGTCATTGCTAATTCTATGCATGTTTGTTGCTATTTCTTTGTATTGTGTTTGTATTGTGGTTGTGTTGACTATGCACATTCTTTGATTGTTTTATGCTTCGGCACTGCTTCAAAGGAACCGAAGAAAGACCATAAAACTGGCCTAGTAAAACCATAGTCAACACAACGTCATATCCTTGGCATACTATAGGATAATAAAAGGGAGTGTAAAATATTTTTGACTGGTGCGTAAATAGTAGTTACTGCAGTAGCTGTGGAGTTCAAAAAGTATTGAATCGCTTTTTTGAATACGACCTTAAACTGGATGGGATTATTGGAAAGAACACAGTTAAAGCAATTAATTCTTGCCCTTCGGAAACACTGTTTAATGCCATTAAATCAGCTCGCATCCATTATTACATCACCATAGCTCAGAAAAGTCAGAATCACAAATTTTTGAAGGGGTGGTTGAGACGGATTGATTCAATTAACTTTCGTTAGATTATTATTTAATGCGAATCTAACTACAAGTATTGTTGCTCATTTATATATGAATTTTTGTCAGTTAAAGTGGTTATAATGACACTAGTACGTTATTGATTTATGTCAAAATGACTCTTGGATAAATACTGCTTTTTATACCACAAAATCTATTTATTTGAAAATCAATAAAAAATAATTCTTAATGGATAAAGGCCTCAAAATTGGCATTTAGTTTGAAAAAGATTAGGTGTAATTAATTAAAATTTATTGAACTAAATTTTTGGAGGATAAAGTTATGACACTTGCAAAATTATCAAACAACTGGTTTCCATCAGCCCCTTCAATCTTCGATAGATTTTTTGATGGCGAATTGATGGATTGGAATAGAACTAACTATTCAAGCACAGACACTACCTTACCAGCAGTTAATGTTAAAGAAAACGACAATGAGTTTTTAATCGATGTTGCTGCACCAGGTTTAACCAAAGAAGATTTCAAAGTAAACTATGACAATGGTCGTTTGACTATTTCATCAGAAAAGAAAAGTGAAGTAGAAGAAAAAGATGGTGAAAAAGTAACTCGTCGTGAATTCAGCTACCAGTCTTTCCAACGCTCATTTACAGTTTCTGAAAATGTAGTGGATGCTGAAAAAATAGGAGCTAATTACGAAAATGGAATCCTTCATATTTCACTTCCTAAACGCGAAGAGGTTAAACCAAAACCTGCAAAACAAATCGAAATTATGTAATTGACTATGGGCAGTTTCTACTGCCCTTATTTTCGAATTCTTTAAATATCTTGTTATGAAAAGGATAGTTTTATCACTATTTGTTCTGGCAATGGTATTTGCCGGATGTGAAAAAAGTAGAAGACCAAATGGAAGAACTAAATGTTGATTCAGCAAAGAAGAGTGAGTCTTCTGAAAAGATTGTTGAAACCAATGAAATTACTCAGGTTCCGCTAGCTCCTAATAGTGATTCTGTTTATATGTACCCATTTTTCAACTCAAAAATCGATTCAACTTTTAATCTATTTACTCCATTTCAATATTGGCATAACATTCCAGTCTTACAGCCTGATTCATCAAAATTAGGAAAGAACGATGGAGAATAGAATTAAGAGTTAGATAGTAAGTTGTATCCCTTGATATTAATTTTATAAAGTAATTATCATGAAAACGATTATGTGTACAAATACAATACCTTGGTTCAGCCCATTATTTGAGTTTAGTTTATTTGAACCAATACTTGAATATAGTAGTCTGCAAACAGAAAGTATATCGGAAACTCCATTTGCTTATAACTATAGTTATACATTGCCAGATTTTAGAAAAAAAGACTTAGTAATGAGTCTACAAAACAATGTATTAACCATCGAAGGAACAAACAAAAATAAAGGTTCATGGTGGAATAGTAATACTGGCAATAGTATAGAAAAGCACTTTGTTAAAAATATAAGATTATCAAGTGATATGAATCGCGATAATATCAATGCTTCATTCCAAAAAGGTGTTCTAAAAGTAGAGATTCCAAAAAAAGAAGAATACATAAGCTATAGGGAAATTCCGGTATTTGGCGATTCAAGTAATGCTACAGTGTTGGAAGAAAAAAACAATAAACCAAAAAATATACTTAACGAGATAAAGCTTCGTATTAACAACTTATTCAAGAATACAGCATAAGGAGAAGCAAATTGTTTAAATGGATAAATCTTGATTTAATGGAAGTTTTAAAGAAAGAAACGTTCAGGTGTAATCACCAATTAAGAAATAACCATGCTTACATTTCAACAGAAAAATGTAACAATCAGAATGTAGAATTTAAATACGAGGAAAAGCAAGGGCGGACTTGTGTTTTTATAAGTTCGGCTTTGCTAAAGGAGAATAATTATAGGTTAAATATAAAGGGGGCTTGTTTATCTCTAATCATTTATGAGAGAAGAGAAATTGTAAAACCCAGGTACTTCAGGTTACTTGATAAAACTATTAACGAAAAATCAACTTACGACAGGCTTAAAAGCTTTAAGTATAAGTTGCCCCAGGATATTTATATGATTAGTAATGTTTCATGGGATAAAGAAATGATGAGACTTGAAGTGGTTTTACAAACGGATGAAATTAATGTGCGGAATTGTAGTCGCATAAAGGATTGTGATACACTTTAACATTTTCTTAACTGAGTTTAACCAGTCTTTAACCAAAACAATTTGTCGTAGAAATTAATTTTGTATTAAACAATAAAATATAGCAACAATGAAAAGGTTTGGCTCATTGCTATTGGTGTCTGTTGTAAGCAGTGCCCTTACAATTAGTACGTTTCTTTTTATAAATAGCAATAATAATAAAACAGTAAAGATTGAACATATATCGGGCACTCCGGTTGTAGGAGCTACATATACCGTTAATAAAAGTGGAGAAATAGTTCCTCTTGAGTTTACGGAAGTAGCAAAAAAAGTAATGCCTGCGGTTGTTCATATAAAATCTACACAGGTTCAGAATGTTAAAAACTACAACTATCGTCATCAATCCGACCCGTTTAGGGATTTTTTTCAAGATGACATGTTTAAACGCTTTTTTGGTCCGGAATTTAAGTTTGAATCCCCTCAGCCACAACAAAGAGGTCCGCAAGCAAGGGTAGGCAGCGGTTCAGGTGTAATTATTAATGCAGATGGTTATATTGTAACCAATAACCATGTTATTGCCAATGCTGATGATATTGAGGTAACTTTGGATGATAATCGGGTTTTTAAAGCTAAAGTAGTTGGAACAGACCCGTCTACAGACTTGGCTCTGTTGCAGATAAAAGAAAAGGGATTACCTTATTTGCCATTAGTAAACTCAGATGAAGTAGAGGTTGGAGAATGGGTATTAGCGGTTGGAAATCCCTTCAATCTAAATTCAACAGTGACGGCAGGAATCGTAAGTGCTACAGGACGAAATATAAATATTTTAAGAGACCAAAGTGCGATTGAATCCTTCATTCAGACAGATGCAGCTATTAATCCGGGAAACAGCGGTGGAGCTTTGGTTAACCTTCAGGGTGGATTAATTGGAATTAACACTGCTATTGCGAGCCCAACAGGTGCTTATGCCGGATATGGCTTTGCCGTTCCTGCAAATATAGTTTCAAAAGTTATTGAAGACCTCCTTAAATATGGAATGGTTCAAAGAGGTTATTTGGGCTTAATGATTCGAAGCGTTGACGGGAATCTTGCAAAAGAAAAAGACCTTAAAGTTACTGAAGGTGTTTATGTGGACAGTATTTCCGGCAATAGTGCTGCCGGAGAAGCCGGAATTGAGGTTGGAGATGTCATACTTAAAGTAAATGATGTTGAAGTAGCTGCATCTGCTAAACTATTAGAAGTTATAGGTAGGCGTCATCCAGGAGACAAAGTAGCAATTGTAGTAAACCGTTATGGAAAAGAGTTGGAGTATCTGGTGACACTCCGAAATCAGGAGGGAAAAACCAAACTATACGAAAGAGGAACTAAAGAAATATTAGATGTATTAGGTGTTGAGTTGGAAGAAATTGACAAGTCAACTGCTAAAAAACTTGATATTGACGGAGGAATCAGAATAACTAAGTTGTTCACAGGTAAATTGAAACGACATACAGATGTAAAGGTTGGTTTTATTATTACCAAGGTGGATGGAAAGCTTTATAAAACAGTTGATGATTTAGTAAACTACCTGCAAGATAAAAAAGGCGGTGTTATGCTGGAAGGTGTTTATGAGGATTATCCTGGTAATTATTATTACGCATTTGGATTATAAAACCATATAAATAAAAAACAGATTAATATCTTTTTAAAACAGTAAATGTTTTGTTGAATTTTATAAAAGTATCGTTCTATGTTAGATTTATGTAAGACAGTATTGAATGGAGTTCATGAAGACAAAAGCCTCTTTAGAAAGGAATTGATAAAATCTATCTCCTGGCTCAATCAAGAAGACCAAGAAAAATTCCAAAACTGGGTACGAGAACGTTTCAGAAATGAGTATGCAGATGTCATTGATGAAATATTAAATACTAAGTACCAATTTGCATCATAAAATTTTTGATTTGAAGCATGCATAGGTTTGTTCTGTGCATGCTTTTCATATATGTCTATGCTCTTTTCTGAACATGGATGCTTTAGTGCGTTTTATTTTTTAATTATTAATGTTTTAAGGAGGAACTTATGAAAAGTCTACATTCTTATTGTAAAATTTTAATTGTATCTATTTTATTTTTTAATGTTCAGCAAAACATTTTTGCTAATGATGGTAAAACAGAAATTTTTACACCTTACACCAAGGTGTCTGTATCGCCCGGAAGTACAGTAAATTATTCACTGGATATCATCAACAATAACGAACAGACAATAAACGAAAACATAAACATTAGCAACATTCCACGTTCGTGGAATTATACACTTACAGCTAGTGGAATGAATATTAATAAAGTAGCTGTATTAGGAAGCAAGAAACAAACTTTAAAACTTAAAATTGATGTTCCTTATCGTGTAAAAAAAGGTTCTTATACCTTTTATGCAAAGCTTGGCAGTATAGCTTCATTGCCATTGACCATTAATGTAACTACAGCAGGCTCTAATGAATCAGAACTTACATGCGACCAGAAAAACATGGAAGGTACTTCAAAATCTAACTTTTCATTTAATGCCGTATTAAAGAATAAAACAGCTACTAAGCAACAATACGCATTAATGGCATCTCCACCAAGGGGATGGAGTGTAACGATTAAGCCTAATCATAAACAGGCTACTTCAACCGAGGTAGATGCCAATGGCACAAAAAATATTAATTATACCATCAAAGCACCATCAAATGTAAAAGCCGGAACTTATAAGATTCCTGTAAAAGCAGTATCAGGTTCCACTTCTGCAGAGATGGAATTAGAGGTTGTTATTACGGGTACTTACGAAATGTCTTTTTCAACTCCAACAGGATTGTTAAGTGCAAAAATAACAGCAGGAGATGATAAAAAGGTAGAGTTGGTAGTTAAGAATACAGGTTCTACAAAATTGGAGAATATAGAACTATCGGCATCTAAACCGAAAAATTGGGAAGTTTCATTCGATAACAAAAAAATAGAAAGCCTGGAACCGGGAAAAACATCAACGGTTTATGCAACCATTAAAGCCGATAAAAAGGCCATTCCCGGAGACTATGTGACCAAGATTACGGCAAAAACATCAGAAGCTAATCAAAATCTATCTTTTCGAATTATGGTCAAAACACCAATGCTTATGGGTTGGTTAGGAATTTTAATCATATTAGCTTCCATAGGAGGGATAGCATTCTTAATCAAGAAATTCGGAAGGAGGTAAGTATGGATAGTCCAGTTATACAACTAAATGGAATTTCTAAAAAGTACGGAGACTTTACTGCTGTTAATAATCTGGATTTATCCATTAACAAAGGTGAGATTTTTGGATTGCTTGGGCCAAACGGTGCAGGAAAGTCAACTACAATACTTATGCTTATGGGGCTTACAGAGCCTAGTTCGGGAAGTGTAAGTGTATGTGGAATTAATTCTACCTCAAAACCTATTGCTGTTAAAAAGAAGGTAGGGTATTTACCAGAGGATGTAGGGTTTTATGATGATTTATCGGGTTTGGATAACCTGATATATACGGCCAGGCTGAATGGTTTCGACTATAGCACTGCCAAAGAAAAAGCTGGTGAACTGTTGGAGAGAGTTGGTCTTGGTAACGATAAAAACAAAAAAACAGGCAAGTATTCTAAAGGAATGCGCCAACGATTAGGTTTAGCTGATGTATTGATTAAAAATCCGGAAGTCATCATATTAGATGAACCGACAACTGGCATCGACCCGAAAGGCGTAATGGAATTGCTTAGCTTAATAAAAAAACTCAGCGTAGAGCAAAATATTACAGTACTATTTTCTTCTCATAACCTTCATCAGGTTCAGCAAGTTTGCGACCGTGTAGGAATTTTTGTTAGTGGTAAGTTGTTGGCAGAAGGAAATATCAAAGAGTTATCGCAAAAGTTGTTTACACACGGTATGTACCTTATTGAACTTGCAATAGATAGCGGTGATAAATCTCCAATAGGTTCGGAAGAATTGGAAAAGCTATTAGCTCCAATAGAAGGTATACAGAAAGTATCGGCAGATAATACGCTCTTTCAAATTGAATGCTCTTCAGATATTTCTTCATCCATTGCTAAAACAGTTATTGAGGCTGATTATGAACTTAATTTCTTGAGTAAAAAAGAATATGGACTTGATGCTATTTATAACCGTTATTTTGAAGGAGGATTAAGCGATGATTAGTATAGCTACAAAGCAAACTAATCCCTTTGGGGTTATTGTAAGTAAGGAAATTTCCGACACAGTAAAAAGTTGGAAATTTATTATCATGGTAGCATTGGTGTTGCTAACATGTATGGGGTCGCTTTATGCTGCCCTGGATGATTTTTCGGCTGCTATAAAAGGAGGAAGTGCTGATGATGATTTCTTCTTCCTGAAGCTTTATACACATTCAAATGGTACTTTGCCTTCGTTTCTGGTATTTATCAGTTTCCTGGGGCCATTGTTAGGTATCAGCATGGGATTTGACAGCATAAATACCGAGCAAAACAAAGGAACTTTAAGCAGATTATTGGCACAACCTATTTATCGGGACTATATATTAAATGCCAAGTTTTTAGCTGCCTTAACCATTCTAAGCTACCTTTTTATTGGTCTAAGTTTATTGGTACTTGGTTTTGGTCTTATATTTATAGGTATTCCTCCTACAACTGATGAATTGATGAGAATCATTATTTTCTCTATTGTAAACATCATATACGTTGGCTTTTGGCTGAATCTGTCCATACTGTTTTCTGTAAAATTCAGGCAGGCAGCAACCTCTGCCCTGGCTGGGATTTCAGTATGGCTTTTCTTTACTATATTCTATAGTATGATTGTAAATCTTATTGCAAAAGGACTTGCGCCGGTAAGGTTTATTAGTGAAAATCAAATGGTCAGTTTTCAACGTTTTGTCCAAAACTTAATGCGTTTTAATCCCGGACAATTATTCAATGATGTTACAACTACTCTGTTGCGCCCTTCAGTTCGAAGTTTGGGTCCTTTAACAACAGAACAAACCATTGGAGCTATACCAAATCCTCTGCCGTTAGGTCAGAGTCTTATGTTGGTTTGGCCACAAGTTGTAGCACTTATTGGAGGTACGCTGTTGTTCTTTGCTATTGCATACACCATGTTTATGCGAAGAGAAATACGTTCCAGATAGCTATTTACGAGTATAGAACCAGATAATTAACTAATTATTTTCAATTTATAATAAATCATTCTAAACAATGGACATCCATGTAAAGAATATTACCAAGACGTATGGTACACAAAAAGCCCTAGATGATTTATCATTTAAGGTGAAAACAGGTGAAATTCTTGGTTTTCTTGGTCCTAATGGAGCAGGTAAAACCACAACAATGAAGGCAATCACCTGCTATATTACTCCCAATGGAGGAGATATTACCCTGGGAGGAAAATCAGTTCATGATGAACCCGATGAAGTAAAGAAAAGCATCGGTTACTTGCCGGAGAATAACCCTTTGTACTTAGATATGACCATTATGGATTATCTGAATTTTATTGGCGAGTTACAAGGGGTTAGCAAAAGCAATATTAAAGCACAGGTTGAGAAAATGATTCGAATTTGTGGGTTAGACCTTGAAAAACACAAGAAGATAGGTGAATTATCTAAAGGCTACAAACAAAGGGTTGGATTGGCACAGGCTTTAATCCACGACCCGGAAGTGCTAATTCTTGATGAGCCTACCACAGGTTTAGACCCCAACCAGATTATTGAAATACGAAAGCTCATAAAGGAAATAGGACGTGAAAAAACCGTTATTCTGAGTTCTCATATTTTGGCGGAAGTAGAAGCAACTTGTGACAGGGTTTTAATCATCAATAAAGGTAAAATTGTAGCCGATGGTACACCGGAATCATTACGAAAAGAAGCACAGGGAACAGAACTTCTAAAGGTGGGGCTAAGTACAACGGATCGCAATGAAGCCTATAAAGCATTGAGCAATATTGATGAAGTTGCAATGGTTTCATTTGTAGATGATAACTCATGCATTTTTGAGATTGAAAGCCATGTTGGTAAATCATCAATAGAAAGCATTTTTAAAATGTGTGTAAGTAAAGGTTGGTTTATTACTCGGTTAACACCTATTGAAAAGAACTTGGAGGATGTATTTAGAGAATTAACAAAACCTAGATAGTTCAAATATTATATAAATAATGATGAAGTGTTAATACCTATTTTTTCATAAAAGTCTTGTGTATTAATACTTGAATCTTGATACTAAATATTATGAAGCAAATTTGGATAATAACAAAAAGGGAGTTGAAAGGGTATTTTGATTCCTTGATGGCATATATACTCATTGTTGTGTTCCTTGGGCTAAGTGGCTTTTTTACCTGGCTCTATGGCAACAATGATGTATTCTACATAAATAGAGCAACCATGCAACCGTTCTTTGGTATTGCATACTGGACGCTTTTTATATTTATTCCGGCATTAACCATGAAGCAAATTGCCGAAGAGTTTAAAACAGGTACTATTGAGTTGCTCTTAACCAAACCTGTATCAGATTGGCAGGTAGTTACAGGTAAATTTCTGGCAACTTTTCTGCTAATTGCAATTTCACTGGCTCTAACATTGCCATATTATATTTCTATTGCCAATATTGGACCAATAGACCATGGCTCCGTTCTGACCGGGTATTTAGGTTTACTTTTAATGAGTGCGGCATATATAAGTCTTGGTATTTTTGCCAGTAGTATAACATCTAACCAAATTGTGGCCTTTTTATTGGCTCTTATTATTGGAATTTTCTTTCAGATTCTATTTGGCATTATTTCAAGGGCATTTCCGGGGATGATTGGAGATACTTTATCATATCTCGATATGCAATATCATTATCGAAGTATTACACGAGGTGTAATTGACAGTAAAAACATCATCTATTTTGTCTCAATAATCCTTGGAGGATTAATGGCATCTGAACTGTCTCTTGTTAAACGTAACATCAACTAAAAAGAAAAATTATGAACGACAAGCTACGATTTAAATATTATATCGCATTGGCTTTAGGTGTTTTGGTATTAATTAACGTTTTGGCTAATCGTTTTTTTGTTCGCCTTGACTTTACTGAAGACCAGCGATATACATTGAGTGAAACCACCAAAGATATTTTACAAGATATTACAGAGCCAATAACAGTAACTGCTTATTTTTCTGAAGGTCTGCAACCTCAGTTCGACCAATTAAGAAATGATTTTAAAGATTTATTGGCAGAATATGCATCTCGAAGTAATCATCAACTGGTATTTGAGTTTATTAATCCCAATGAAGATGCACAGGAAGAACAGAAAGCTGTACAGGCGGGAATTCAGACAGTGATGATTGAAGCAAGAGAGAAAGACCAGGCTACTACAAAAAAAGCCTATATGGGGGCTTTAGTGCAGATTGGTGAAAACTCTGAAACAATACCATTTATTCAGCCGGGAGCACAAATGGAATATGCATTAACAACAGCCATTAAAAAGATGACAATTCCGGATAAGGATGCAATTGGCTTTATTGTTGGTCATGGAGAGCCAACACTAAATGAACAAATACAGGTAATTCAGGGATTGGAAGTTCTATATGTGCCGGAAGAAGTTGCATTATCAGATAGTGTAAATCTCAGCAAGTATAAAACACTGGCCTGGATAAACCCTCAGGATTCAATTCCTGAAGAGCATTTTACTTACGTAGAGGATTTTTTAAATCAGGGAGGAAATTTACTTGTGTCTTTTAATAAGGTTGATGCTCAATTAAATCAAGGAATGGGCTTTGCTAAATATACAGGAATGGGTAATTGGCTGCAAAAACAAGGACTTACCGTTAATGAGGATTTTGTTGTGGATGCCAATTGTGGTTCTGTAAATGTTCAACAACGCCAAGGTATTTTTACGGTTAATCGTCCGATTAACTTTCCTTATTTACCAATTTTATCCAATTTTGCCGACCATCCTATCACACAAGGCTTAGGAACAATGATTATGCAATTTGGTAGTTCGTTAACCTTTAGTGGGGATTCATTAAGCACTTTTACGCCATTGGTCTTTACCTCGGATAAATCAGGAAAACAACCGGCTCCAGTTTATTTTAATATTGAAAAACAATGGCAGGAAAGGGACTTTACAGCTTCAAAACTTACAGTTGCAGGACTTCTGGAAAAAGACAATCATAAATTGGTAGTAATCACAGATGGTGATTTGGCCATTAATGGTTCTGGTCAGGAGGTACGCCAGGTTCAACCTGATAATGCCAATTTTCTTGTAAATGCTATTGATTATATGAGCGATGATACCGGACTTATTCAATTAAGGAGTAAGCAGGTAAAGATGCGACCATTAGACCAGTTAGAAGATGGGGATAAGAACTTGTTGAAAATTCTAAACTTTACTCTACCAATCCTTATCATTCTGGGTATTGGTATTTATCGTTATCAAAGAAGAAAATTTACCCGCTTAAAAATTAAAGGAGAAAGCTATGTTTAGAAAATTGAATATAAAAACGTTGAGCTGGGTATTTTTAGGCCTGCTCATATTAACTGTTGGTATAAAGGTGTTGGATAACAGAAGAGGTGTTAATACACTCAAGTCTGAACTATTTAATATTGAAGAAAATATAATTACATCTGTAATTGTAAAACCCAAAATGCTTAATGGTAAAAGTATAGAACTTAAAAAGGATAATGAGAATTGGAGAGTCGTATCTGACGGAAAGTCATATAATGCTGATGCAGCAACAATAGAACGATTAATCAATCAATTAAATGGACTAAAGCCTATTAGACTTGCTTCTCAAACAAAAGATGGATGGGATAAATTTGAATTGACTGATTCGCTTTCAACAGAGGTGCAGTTTGTGGGAGCTAAAGGCGAATTAGCAAAAATATACATCGGAAAGTTTTCGTATTCCCAACCCAAAACAAATCCTATGGTGCAACAAAACCCTTATATGCGTCCGCAAGGAACCATGACATCTTACGTGCGATATAATGACGAAAAAGAGGTTTATGCAGTTGAGGGGTTCTTGGGTAGTTCTGCCAATAGAAATGTAGATGCGTTTAGGGATAAAACCCTATTAAAAACAAATAAAACCAATATTAACAAAATTGAGTTTAGTTATCCTGCTGACAGTTCATTTACAATGGTTAAAAACGAAGGGGTCTGGATGAGTAATGGCATACAGCTTGATTCTGCATCTGTAGCCAATTATTTATCCGGAATTACTTCGTTGAAAGGAAATAGCTTTACTGGTGATAATAGAAGCTCATTTACTCATAAAACGAAAATCTTTTCAGATAGTGGGGAGCAAGTAGAGGTGAATGCAGTGATTGAGAATGAAGAAGTTATATTAACAACTTCTCAAAACCAAGGAACTGTTTTTAAAGAAGCCCTAAGTTCAAATTTCAATAAATTGTTTATTTCAAAAAAGGAGCTGTTGAAGTAAACGGCTTTGTATTAGAGAAAACCCCTAGTTATCTAATTGATAACTAGGGGCACAATAAAAACTGACTTTATAATATTTTTCTATGCTAAACTCATTTCCGAGCATTTTAATTTTTGTGATAATAGGTGCATGTCTGAGCTTATCTTTTCGTTTGTAATTCTAGCATAAATCTGAGTTGTTTTAATATTGGTATGCCCAAGCATTTTACTTACTGTTTCAATGGGTACACCATTTGATAGGGTAATGGTTGTGGCGAAAGTGTGTCGGGCAAGGTGAAAGGTGAGGTTTTTATTTATTCCACATAGGTCACCAATTTCCTTGAGATATGCATTTGTTTTTTGGTTCGTTGGTACTGGTAGCAATACATCCTTGGGTAGCCCTTTATATTTTTTCAGAATCTCTTGAGCTACATCCAACAAAGGAACTACGGTTTGCACTTCAGTTTTCTGCCTTTTGGTCATTATCCATGGGTTGCCATCAAAAACTTGGATAATGTGTTCTTTCTTTAGATTTTTAATGTCGATATAAGCTAACCCGGTGTAGCAGGAAAAAACAAAAATATCACGAATGCGCTCCAGTCGCTCATTTTTAATTTCTTTCTCCATTATTTTATTTAACTCGTCTTTGGTCAGGTAGCCCCGGTCAACCTTCTTTAAAGATATTTTGTAGTTGGCAAAGGGGTCATTATGGAGTTGACCGTTTTTCTGAGCTGTAATAATGATGCTCTTAAATTTCTGAATGAATTTAGCTGTTGTATTGTAATTGCATTTGCAATGAGTATTCAGGTAGGTTTCAAAGCCTACAATAAAGGAGTGGTTGATCTCCCTTAAATCTATGTCGGATAACTTATATTCCGATTTCAGGTATTCGGATACGTGACGTTTACAGACCTCTGCTTTTTGGTAAGTGGCTTTAGATTTACTTATGCCAATTTGTTTCTTTAGCAGGTTGTTACTGTCTTCAAAAAACTCCATTAAAAAGAATTGCTCTTGTCCGATACCTAAAAAGGTATTTTTAACCTTTTCAGCAGTTACTGTGATTTCTTTTCGGATAAGTTCATTGTATGTTTTATGAATGGAGGTCTTTATTTCTTCCAAAAGGCTATTAGTGGCCACTGCTTCCGAACTTCGCCCTTTTACTTTGCCCAGACTAACGCTCCATTCAGTAACCTTTATATATTGCTTTGTGCTGAATTGTGCCATTTTACCATTAACACTGATTCTTGCAATAATAGGTGCTGTTCCGTCTTTTCTTTTTGCACTTTTCTTAATGTAAAAAAAACTTTAAATGTACTTCTCATTTGCTTCATTTTTTTGAATTGTAAAACTAGTTTATTAATCTCAAAATGAAATGATTGCAGGTGTGCCAATTCGCGACATTACTATGCCAATATGCGACAATTTGTGACCTATTTTTGATTTTTAAAAATAGGGTACGATTTAGCCACAAAACTATGTCGCTTTTTGGCAATTTTATCAAAGTACTTACAGACAAAAGGGCATAAAAAAAGTCCTACAATATCTTGATATTATAGGACTTGTCTCTTTTCTGTCTTCTATTGACATTTAACTAAGCGGAGAGAGAGGTAAGTGAACTTTCTCTCTTATGATTTTGTATATCAATAACTTAAGAGTCTTTTTGTTCTGATTGGTCATGATTTAGCCATGACTTTTGGCAGTGCCATTTCTCAGTCAAAATCTACAATATTTCAGGTTCTAATTTACACCTTTTTATTGAAAATGCAACACGTTGTTTTTTGTTCCATAATGTGTTGTAAAAAACGCCTTCGAATACGTCCGTATTAAGTCGCTGTGTTTGGCCATAACGATGGCCTTTTTATTAATTAATAATCATTAAAAAATGGAACAAAAAACAGAGCGATTTATTAAGAAGGTTGAAAATGCATTTGCATCAGAAAAGGTTCGTATTACCGAATTTGAAATGTTAATCCGAGAATGGAGGCAATTGATTTCGATTAGGTGTTATGAAGATGATGATGCAAGACAAATCCATCGCAACCTGAATCACCTGAAATTTACGGTACAATGGCATAGTAAACGGTGGTGTTCTGAAAAGAGTGAAGATTTAAAGGAGTTCTTAGAAACTATGATTCGATACATAGATGTTGAATTACAGAGTTTAAGGCTTAAGTCAAGTGTTGAAAAAAGAACAACTGACATAAAAGGGACATCTCATAATACCATGTCATGGACGGCTACTAAACGAGATTTAATTGAGCTTATAAGTGCGTTGCACTCAGCCAAATGTATCAATAGCGGAAATGTCAAACTACAACGTTTGGTTGAGCTTTTCGAAAGCATTTTTGAAATTAATTTAGAATATTATCATCCGGAACAAAACCGAATGGCAGTGCGCACCTCTATAGAAAACAGAGGATTAAGAGCATATTTTTTAAGTGATTTGGTAAACAGCTTTAACGCCAAAATTCAGAATCTTAAATAAATCTTGCTCAACTTGAGACTCAAGTTGAGTTCATAAAATTTTCCTTGTTTACAATTTTGTGCTGAATTAAAAAATCAGTGCATGAACGTTATAACAATTGAGTCAGAAGCTTATAAAGCTATTGTAGACAAATTAGATTCCCTATTGCAATTTTTAGATTTAAACCATAATTCGGTTAATCCTGATGAAGCATGGATTGATGGTGAAGACGTATGTACTTACCTACGAATTAGCCAACGGACTTTGCAAAGGTTGCGCAGTAGTGGTAATATCACATATTCCACATTGGGCGGTAAAACCTATTATACAATTTCTGAAATAAAGAGGGTGCTGGAAAGCCGAAAGGTACGTAGTAGCGTACAATCCGTAGAAGAGCTTTGTGATGTTTATAAGGAACGCTTAGGTGGTCTTCAAGACAAAGCAAAACATAATCTGTAGGGCATTCCGAAATACTATAAAATTTAAGTAATGATAGTTTACCTCTCCGGAATAAATAAGGAAACCGATATTAAGGAAATTGATGGGATAAAAATCTATTTGTTGAATTTGGGTTGTACTGTTATCAGCCCGGAAAACAAAGAGCTTGATAAACTTAATTGGTCAGAGAATATCAGACTAAGGTTAAGCTTTATTCAAAGTAGTAGCACTATTTATATGCTACCAGACTGGAAAGAGAGCTTGATGGCACGAATTGAGTTGACAGCAGCGATGGATGATAAGATGCCTCTTTGCTTTTCACCAGAAGATATTAGAGGATTATTAACCACCCTTGACGGCTAATTTGGTTTGGGCAGGGCTGAACAAGGGCAGCCCTGCCATTTTTAGAAACATATCGAAGAAACAATTATGACAAAAAAACAAAAGATAGTAGCAAAGATTAATAATGTAAGCATTATGCTGATTGATGGTGCAGATAAACTTGTACCCATAAAACCGATTTGCGAAGCATTGGGTATCGATGCCAAAAATCAAAGGACAAAAATTCAAAATGATGAGATATTAGGTTCTATTGGGGTGCTCAGCACCTCAGTTGGAGCTGATGGTAAAGATAGGGAGATGTTTTGTTTGCCCTATATGTATGCTTTGGGGTGGCTTTTTACCATTAATCCAAAGAACGTTAAAGCAGAAGCCAAGGAAACCATTCTTAAATACAAAATGGAATGTTATACAGCGTTGTTTAATCACTTCTCCGACCAATCAGAATTTTTGGAGCAAAAGCAAAAAGTACTGGAAAAACAAATGGAAGAAGTAGAACGCATTCGAAATGATTACACCAAAACAAAGAACCAGTTTAATGAAGCCAGAAAAGCGCTGAATGAAGTTAAGGAAATGACCTTTGAGGAATGGCAATTAAACAAACGACAATTGACTTTAGATTTTAAAAATTAAAGAGGTAGCATACATGGATGCAAACAAGGTTATTGAGCAAATAAACGACCATATTCTAAGTGTTGTCGAAAATTTTATAGAGTTAAAACAAAGGGGCAGTAATTTTATGGGTTGCTGCCCTTTTCATAACGAAAAAACACCATCGTTGAGTGTAAACCCGGCAAAGGGTATTTTTAAATGTTTTGGCTGTGGCAAAGGTGGTAATGCCATTGAATTTATTAAAGAGCATGAAGGCGTTGATTTTAAAGAGGCAGTCGAGATTGGTGCGAAGAAGCTGAGAATGGACTTTCAATGGAAGCATAGTTCTAATTTTGATGAAATAAAGTATAAGCATGAAGAGAGTTTGAAAATAGCGTGTACCGTGATTGAGAAGTTCTTTCTGGAACAGGTCAGCCAAAAGGAAGCGCAACTGTACATTGAAGAACGCAAACTTGCTATTCCCAAAGAAAGTAGCTTTAACATCGGTTATGCTCCAAATGGGAATGCACTCCTGGCCCATGCAAGAAAAAGTGGCCTTAAAACTGAAATACTTGAGGAAATAGGAGTGCTAAAAAGCAATGATAAAGGTATCTATGATTTCTTCAGAAACAGATTGATATTTCCTATCTCAAATTCACGAGGGCAAACAATCGCTTTTGCAGGGCGTGACATAAGTAAAGACCCCAAGATAAAATACCTAAATACACCTGAAAGTTGCATCTATACAAAAGGTAATGAGCTGTATGCTTTAAATGAAGCGAGGTTTGCCATTAAAAAGGAAGATAGGGCATATATCACAGAAGGTTATACTGATGTTTTAAGATTACATTCGATAGAGATTGTAAATTCGGTTGCTACTGGTGGAACTGCCCTGACCATAGCACAGGTTAAACTACTTAGGCATTATACAAATAAGGTAACATTAATCTTTGATGGAGATAAAGCAGGGCAAAATGCCACAGATAGAAATGCGGAAATACTGATTAAAAACCAGTTCCATGTTTCTGTCATAGCCTTGCCTGATAAACAAGACCCGGATTCACTTTTTACTACCAAAGAACAATTTCTTCAGTATAATAACCAGCAAGCCGATTACATAGTCTATAAAACTTCACAGTATGCAGAAAGATTTGCTTCCGACCCGGTTAAAAAATCGGAAGCTATTAAACGAATCTCTATGCTAATTGCGAACTACGATAAGACAAAGCAGGAGGTTTATATTGACTTTGTGGCTGAACATATCAAGCCTAAGAAAGCATGGCAAGATGCCATTAAAGAGTTTATCAAAGATGAGCCAAAGCGAAGCCACCGATACAATATTCCCGAACATGTTAGTCTGAATAAATTTGACCGTTGGGGCTTTTATGTAGAGAACAATTGTTACGTGTTCCGGAATAAAAAAGGAGATGATTTTGTGCCTCATTCCAACTTTGTAATGACCCCACTCTTTCATATTGAAAGTCCAATTAATGCCAAACGCTTATACGAAATCAAGAACCGTCATAACCTGGTAAAGATTATTGAGCTTCCACAACGTGATATTGTTAGTATTACAGCTTTCAAGCTCCAGATAGAATCATTGGGTAACTTTTTATGGACTGGAGGGGAAAGCGAATTGAATAAACTCAAAGCCTGGCTTTATGAGAAAACGAAAAGCTGCAAAGAGATAGTGCAGATGGGATGGCAACGAGAAGGTTTCTTTTGTTGGGGAAACGGCATATTTAATGGCGATGATTTTATAAAAGCAGATAGATATGGAATCGTAAAGCACCAGGATAGGTATTTCTATATTCCTGCTTGTTCCGAAATCTATTCAGGTGACGATACCTTGTTTGAGTTTGAACGCCATTTTATCCATAACGAAGGGAATATAACCTTGTATGAATATGCCACAAAATATTATGGCGTATTCGGGCTAAACGGTATTGTGACCTTATCCTTCTACTTTGCCTGTTTGTTTATGGACATCATATCAAAGCGATTTGATAAATTCCCTATCCTGAACATGTATGGTCAAAAAGGTTCTGGTAAGAATACTTGCGCAGAGAGCATCTTGTACATGTTTGGGAGAAAAGGCAAAGTCCCCAATCTTCATAACTCCAGTAAACCATCCATTGCCGACCACGTAGCCACCAGTTCCAATGCTGTTTGTGTTCTGGATGAATACCGTAATGATTTGGAAATGGAAAAACGTGAGCTGCTCAAAGGTTTTTGGGATAAGACCGGACGGACACGCATGAACATGGATAAGGACAAGAAAAAGGAAACTTCAAAAGTGAACCAGGGAATCATTGTCTGTGGTCAGCAAATAGCTACAGCTGATATTGCACTGTTTAGCCGATTCATTGCCCTGGGATTCTCAAAAACGGTATTCTCCTTTGAAGAAAAGCGTTTATTTGAAGAGCTGGAGCAAATTAACAAACAAGGGTTGACACAGATAACCCACCAGTTGCTCAAACATAGGGAGACTTTTGCCAGGAACTATAACAAAACGGTTGATGCCGTTAGTGATAAGTTCAGGGAGCTATTAGAAACGATAGCAGTTGAAACCAGGATATACAATAACTGGCTTACCGTTGCATCAGCTTATGCTACCATTGCCAAAATAGTGGAGCTGCCGTTTTTATATGAAGAAATTATGGAGCTGTTTGTAAAGATGATGATTGAACAGAACAAGGAAACAGCCAGGAATGATGATTTGGGTATCTTCTGGAAAACTGTCCAATACCTTATCAGCTCCAATGTTTTGTTTGAAGAAGGTGATTACCGTTTGGTCTATGCTGAAAAAATTGAACGCACTTTTAAAGAGGATGGCAAGTGGAAGAAATCAGATATAGTTTTTCAGAAACCTTTAAAGCTCCTTTATCTATCCGTTAGCCGTGTGTTTGCCTTATACAAATCACAAGCTTTACGAGAGGGAGACAAACCTCTACCCGATGCAACAGTGGAATATTACCTGAAGAACAGCCCTGCATTTATCTGTGATACTAAGAAAGTGAGTTTTAAAAAGATGGATGCCAAATCGGGTTACCAGGAAATAGATGAGAAGGGTAATAAGAAATACACCAGCACAACAGCTTTTGTGTTCTATCTCGATAAGCTGAACCTTAACCTTGATACCAAGTCAGAACCGATACAAAACTTAAATAACTGAATGAATTAAAATACATTTGTAATATGGAAAAGAATAATGGCATAAAGAAGAACAACAACATACACGACAACTTTTTTAAAAGCATGTTTTCTGTGAAAGAGAACCTGGAAGACTTGTTGTTAGGAACATTGCCCAAAGAAGTACTCCAGGGCCTAAAGCCAGAGACGCTTACTTATGATCCGACTGAATATGTGGACAAGGAGCTTGCACCATATTTTAAAGATATATCATGCAACATGCAGTATGGATATACTAATATTAAGGTGTCGTTGCTGTACGAGCATAAGAGTTACCCAGATAAAAACATACACTTGCAGTTGTTAAGATATATTTTGAACGTATGGGAAAGTCAGGTAGCCAACAAACAACCGCTTACCCCTGTAATTACGATGGTGTTTTATCATGGTAAACCTAAGTGGACAGATTCGGGTTTTGTAAAGGTTCCGGAGGAGCTTAAGCGCTTTGTGCCACTTTTTGATTATGCTTTGTTTGATACAAAAGATATTGAAGACCATGCTATCATCCGTCACTTTAAGCGACCAAGTGTAAAAGTAGCAGTATGGTTTATGAAGCGAAGTGATAATCTTATTGGCTTTATCAAGAATAACCCTGATTTGGCACGAGAAATGTTCAGTCAGCTAAAGGAAATTGACGAAACTATTTTCCAAAAAATAGCGTTATATTTGTATAAAGTTTCTGGTTTAGAACCGGATAAAATAGATGAGATTATGGAAACAATTTCACCACAAGTTAAAGATGCTTTTGCAGAAGCTGCCAACGAACTTAAATACTTAGGTAAAAAAGAAGTTGTAGTAAAAATGATTGCAAAAGGTTATGCGGATAATGAAATATCTGAAATAACAGATATTGCCATTGAGGATATTCAAAAGATTCGGACAAACAACTCTCATTAAGAGTAGTTAATCTAAGATATAGCCCGGTATCAGTTTTGGTATCGGGTTTTTTATTGCCTTATTTTTCCATTTATTGCCTTTTGAATATTACTTTTGTATAAATTTTAACAGTAAAACTGAATATTTGATATAAACAAAAAAGAAAGCGAACATATAATCTTAAAATATTAAGACTTAATCTCTTGTAACTAAAAATCGCCAAATTTTAAAATCGCAATGAGAGTAGGTACGGGCGTGGCCTGTGCTGCTTTGCGATTGGGTGTTTGGCGATACCTTAGTTACGAGTGGTTTCAGTGCCACGCTTCTTTTTAACACAAATCAGAATGAAAGATTTATATGTGTGGTTGCAAAGTGAGGTAAATGAATCGCTTGAATTATTGGATAACGAAATCATAAAAGACGGAGCTGATGAAATTGTCTTTTCGTCAAGTAAGGAATTTCTTAAGAAAAGCAAAGATGTTCTGAATAGGATGGTTGAATTGTTATCTGAATACGACTTGGATATAATGAAGCTGATCAATTTGATTGCCAAACTAAAGACTGAGGGTAATGATGCTGATGAAGATGCCATCATTCAATCTATGATTATGAAAATGACAGGAGTTACATTTTAAGCAAACTAAATGATTCTTTAATTTTTACATAAAAAACTCAAAAAATTGTAACTTTTAGATTTGAATTATAAGGTAAGGTTTTAATATGACATAAAAATGAAAGATGAATTTACAAGCATAAAAACCATTTTTGACAATGCTCCAATAGGCATGGCATTATCAACAGTTGATGGTAGTATTGTAAGCATGAATGAACGATTTATTAAAATGCTGGGGTATAACTCTTTTAGTGATGCAAAAAAGCATATCAAACATCTTGCCTACGATTTATACGACAAACCTGAAACCCGGCAAGAAATATATCACGAAATTATAACCCGGCAGATAAATACCCCCCATTTGGTGAAATTTAGAAGAAAAGATGGCTCGCTTTTAGATGTCAGGTTGTTTTTGCAAAAATACACCCATCAAGGAAACCACATTGACTATATGATTAGTACCATTGAAGATTTAAGCTACCAAAAAAGCCTTGAAACCACTATTGCTGAAGTTAAACGACAATATCGACAACTTTTAAATTCATCGACTGAAGCGGTGTTTATTCATAAGGATGAGCATTATATTGATTGTAACCAAACAGCAAAAGTTTTATTTGGTATAACCGACACTAAAAAAAACTTTACTTTTGCTGATTTGTCACCCGAATACCAACCTAATGGAAAAAAATCCTTTGATGAAGGTGTAGCGATATTAAAAAAAGTATCAGAAGGGTTTCCACAAAAGTTTGAGTGGGAGTTTATTGATGCAAAAGGGAAGGCACTTTTTGCTCAAGTTGCAATAAACAAAATTGAAAATGGTCTTAATGGCAATTTCTTGTCTATTATAAGGGATATTACAAAACAAAAAATGGCAGAAGAAAAACTCACTGAACAAAAGACAATGCTAAGAACAATTATTGATTGTTTGCCTTTTGAATTGTTTGCCACCGATTTAGATAGCAACGTTTTATTACAAAACAGTAGTTCTAAAAGTATTTGGGGCGATTCTGAAGGGAAGAATATTTATGAGGGTACTGCGTCAAAAAAAGGAAAAGAAAAATGGAAACGAAACCTTGAATTAATAAAGAAAAACCAAATACTGGACTATGAAGATAAATTGATTTATAAGAAGCATGACATATATGCTCGAAAAATTGTTGTCCCTTATAATCACAAACAAAAGGTTATCGGGGCAATTTCGCTGTCGATTGACATAACTGAACGAAAAAAAGCTGAAATACAAAAAGTAGAAAGTCAAAATAGGGCAAATATTCAACGAGCCGCTTTAGCAGAAATAATGTTTTCTCACATCTTTTCATTTAAAAATATTAATGACGCTTTTCAAAAAATTGCCCATTTAATTTCTTCAACGCTTTCAGTAGCCCGTGGAAGCATTTGGGCATTTTCCGATGATGGCTCTCAATTAAAATGTTTATTCTTATTTAACCAACAAACAGAAACTTATACTTCCGGAGATATTTTACATATTAATGAATTTCCGGCATATTTCAATGCCATAAAGAAAGAGAATCGTGTTTATGCTGAAGATACATTTAACGACCCACGCACAAGCCAATTAAAAGATATACATTTAAAAAAGCATTGTATAACTTCATTGCTCGATTCAGGTATATTTCTCGAAGGAAAGCTAGTTGGAGTTGTTTCCGCTGAGCATATTGGCGAAAAACGTAAATGGATGCCAGATGAAGAATCATTTATTTCTACAATTGCTGCTATTGTAGCCCAATTATTCGAAGCTCAAAAAAGAAAGAAGGTTGAACATGAGCTTATTGAACACAAAAATAATCTTGAATCGCTTGTCGAGGAAAGAACTCAGGAAATAAATCAATTGAATGAAGAGTTACAAGCAAACAATGAAGAGCTATATACAACAAATGAAATGCTTCTTGAAGAAAGAAACAGGTTAAAAGAAGCATTGGAGGAACTAAAGCTTATTCAAGCTCAATTGATTAAACAGGAAAAGATGGCTTCTATCGGTACATTAACTGCTGGAATTGCCCACGAAATAAATAATCCTGTAAACTTTATCAGTAGCGGTATTACAGGTTTGGAGTTTATGCTCGAAGAAATGACTCACTTAATACATCAATTTATTCCGGTATCCATTGAAGTTGAAAATCGTCAAGTCAAAGGTAATATTGATGCCTCGGAAATTCAAGAAAAAATTACAGAGCTGCTTGAAGAACTTCCTTTGGTAATGGAATCAATCAAAAATGGAGTTGGCCGTACCACCAACATTGTTAAAGGATTACGCACATTCACTCGTTTAGATTCCCAAAAATTTGAAAGAGCCAACATAAATCAACTAATTGATTCTACATTAACCATTTTATTTAATAAGTATAAAGGTAGAATTGAAATAGTTAAAAGCTATTCAGATATTGAAGAGTTTTACTGTTTTCCCGGAAAACTAGGACAAGCTTTTCTAAACTTGTTGGTAAATGCAATTCAAGCAATTGAAGATAAAGGTAAGATTACTATTACAACAAGCTTAAGTAATGAAAAAGATAATATTATAGTCAAAATAAAAGATAGTGGTTCGGGTATACCTGAGGAAATTTTAAAAAATATTTTCGACCCTTTTTTTACCACAAAAGATGTAGGAGAAGGAACAGGGCTAGGATTATCCATAGTTCATGGTATAATCGAAGAACACAGTGGAGTAATTGAAGTTAATACTAAAAAAGGAGAAGGAACGGAGTTTGTTATATTTTTACCCGTAAAAAAAGATGCAGGAAATTAATATTCTATATATAGATGATGAAAAAGATAATTTAATCACTATTCGGGCAGGGCTCCGAAAATGGTATAAAATTGATATTTCAGAAAGTGGAAAAGAGGCACTTGCTAAATTAGCGAAATCAAATTATCATATAGTTATTACAGACCAACGTATGCCAGAAATGTCTGGACTTGAACTATCTGCAATATTAAAAGAAAAATATCCTGATATTATTGTGATAATCTTAACGGCTTTTGATGATAATAAAACGATGTTAGATGCAATAAACCAAGGAGGAATTTATCGATATTTACTTAAACCCGTAGATATAAATGACCTTAAGTTGACACTTGATTCAGCCATTGAAAAATACAGATTTAGAAAAGAAAGGTTGGGGCTGTTTAATAAGATCATGCAGAAACACAAAGAACTAACAGAGGCATTTGCAAAGATTAATACATTAAAAAATCAATTGGAGGAAGAGAATATTCAATTAAAGTTAGAAATTGGGAATAATGAATTTAGTGAGATAATAGGTAATAGCAAAGCTCTAAAAAAAGTGCTTGGTCTTATAAAAAAAGTGTCAAAAACCGATTCGTCAATTCTAATTTTAGGGGAAAGTGGTACAGGAAAAGAGCTGTTTGCGAATGCAATTCATTCAAATAGCAACCGTAAAGAAAAACCATTTATAAAAGTGAATTGCGCAGCCATTCCTGAAAATCTAATAGAAAGCGAATTGTTTGGATACGAAAAAGGAGCTTTTACCGGTGCAGTTATTTCTAAACCTGGTAAATTTGAACTAGCAAATAACGGAACACTTTTTTTAGATGAAATTGGAGAATTACCACTTACGGTGCAGTCGAAATTACTAAGAGCAATTCAAGAACAAGAAATTGAAAGGTTGGGAGGAGTAAAAACAAAAAAAATAAATATTCGTCTTATATCAGCTACAAATCGCAATCTTGAAGAAGAAGTAAATAAAGGCAAATTTAGAGAAGATTTATACTATAGATTGAATGTAATGCCTATTAGTGTTCCATCGCTTCGTGATAGAAAAGATGATATCCCTTTATTGGTTCATTTTTTTATGGAAAAGTTTAATAGGAAAATAGGTGCAGATATTACTTCTATTTCGTCTAAAGCTCTAAAAAAACTTATCGATTATAATTGGCCAGGCAATGTAAGAGAATTGGAAAATATTATAGAACGTTCATATATATTAAGTAGTGGAAACAAACTAGATGTTGATTTTAACTTTAATAGAAACGGTAATTCACAGCTTAAAAATGAGCACCTTACTCTTGAAGAGAACGAAAGAAATTATATACTAAGTATCTTAAAAAAAACCAGATGGAAAGTAAAAGGAGAATCTGGAGCTGCTGAAATTTTAAATATAAATCCTTCTACACTATTTTCTCGCATGAGGAAATTAAAAATTGAAAAATCCGACAGGGATGATATTTAATACAAGGTGTGATATATCGCACCTATATTGGATTATGCGTATTTTGTATGTATTTAATATGTAGAGATATATAGATTTTGGCGCAGCTGTTGTAATGTATTAATAAATGATTTTAATATATTACAATGAAACGAATAAAAGACATTAGTATTGGAATTCGGCTTAATTTAGCCCTTGGATTTGCGATGACAGGTATCTTAATTGGTATTTCTGTATATGTTTTAAATGAAGAGAAAGCTGAAATAACAAACCTTACAGATGTAAGGATGTATGAGCAGGTAAGTGATGTTTCAAGAGTTATACAAAATGAGATTGTTTTAAATCAGAAACAAGTAAATACAGGCATAGAATATGTAGATGCCTACTTTAAAAGCCTTGGTGAATTATCTATACAGGAAGAGAAAGTTACGCTGGATGCAGTTAATCAGGAAACAAATCAAAAGACAACAATAAAAGTAAGCACTTGGCTAATTAATAATGAAATATTACAACAGTCAAATGCTATAATTGATGACATTACGAATAAGGTTGAAGGTACTGTTACCATCTTTCAAAAAATTCCCAATGGATACTTACGAATTGCAACAAATGCAACAAATAAAGAAGGAGAAAAGGTAATAAGTTCCTATATTCCAGGCAATTCCCCCATAGCGCAAGCCATTTCAGCAGGAAATTCTTACCATGGAAGAGCACTTGTTGTAGACACATGGTACTTAACAGGATATAAACCTATTCAAAAAAAAGGTAAAGTACTAGGAATGATATCTTATGGTATGCCTGAGAATGATATGGAGGGCTTGCGTGAAATTTTTTATTCAAAAAAATATTTTGAATCGGGTTATCCCTTTTTAGTTGATAGTAAAGGAAATTTTATTATACACCCAACTAGTGAAGGAATGAATATAGCTAACCATGAGGCTTTTAAGCAAATTAAATCAAATAATCTACAGGAAGGAAAAACCACATATCTTTGGGAAGGTATTAAAAAACATCAGTATTTTAAATATATTGAAGTTATCGATTCATATGTAGCTGTAAGTATTAATAATAATGAATTATTAAGTTTAACTAATAGAACACGCAATTCTATTATTATTGCTTTAATTATAGGTATACTCATTTTTGCGACCATAAATACAACCTTTTCCCGGACTCTTTCAAAAAATCTTAATGAAGGAGTGAAATTTGCAGAAGCAATTGCCTCTGGCGATTTAACAGTCAAAATTAATATAGACCAAAAAGATGAAGTAGGCAGATTAGCTAAAGCACTTAATTCAATGATTGGTAAAGTTCGTAGTGTAATCGAAAATGTTTCAACCAGCTCGGATTATATTGCAGCTGCTAGTCAGCAAACGAGCACAGCATCTGAGCAATTGTCTACAGGTGCAAGTGAGCAGGCAAGCTCTATCGAAGAGGTTTCTTCAACAATGGAAGAAATAGCATCAAATATTAATCAAAACACACAAAATGCTCAAACAACAGAAAAGATGTCTGTTAACACCTTGGACGGTATAAAGGTTGTTGCTAAACGAGCAGGAATGGCAGCAGAATCCAACCAGATAATTGCAGACAGAGTTAAAATTATTAATGATATAGCTTTTCAAACAAATATTTTGGCATTAAATGCAGCAGTAGAGGCTGCTCGTGCCGGAGAACATGGTCGAGGTTTTGCTGTTGTTGCTGCAGAAGTTAGGAAACTAGCAGACAGAAGTAAAGTTGCTGCTGAAGAAATAGTCGCTCTTACCCAGGAAAGCCTCGATCTGGCTAATGGTGCTGGAGAAGTAATGGCTAAATCTTTACCGGAAATTACTAAAACAACCCAGTTAATACAAGAAATATCAGCTGCGAGTATGGAGCAAAATACAGGGGCAGATCAAGTAAATTCAGCTATTCAAGAACTAAGTTCAATTACACAACAAAATGCTTCTTCAAGTGAAGAGTTGGCCTCTAATGCTGAGGAACTTGCCTCACAAGCAGAACAATTAAAACAGGTAATTTCTTTTTTTAAACTGAAGGATACTTTCGAAAATAAGTCTGTGATTTTGAAGACAAATAGTAATACAGCAACAAAAACCACAGAACCTAGGGCTGTCATGAGTACTAAAATAAAAGGTTCGCAACAAATTAAGTTCGAGCATACAAAAGATGATGGATTTACAAGTTTTTAATTTAGTATAGTTCATAGTGCCTATTGTATTATGTAATGCATTATATACACCTATAATTACCTGACATTTAGGTTTGTATTAGTGTTCTGGTTAGCCATTGAAAAATGGTTAATCAGAACTTCCCTTGACTAAAGAGAAGTGATCTCAATCTTTAATTTTGAATTGAAAATTAAATAAATCTAAAAGGATTTGTGCTTTCTCAAAACTATTCAGTTAAAAGATAAATAGACAATATGAGTAAGGATAATTATAATATTATGGATGAATTAAAAAGCAACATACTATACGTAGATGATGAAATAGGCAATCTTGTTGGATTTAAAACTAGTTTTCTGCAAAAATATAATGTTATGACGTGCGAGAATACCATAATTGCAGAAAAATATCTTTACAATAATGAAATAGAAGTACTGCTTATTGATTATAAAATGCCTATTGAAGATGGTATTTCATTTGCTCAGAGAATAGAATGTAAGTTTCCCAATGTAATAAAAATTCTAGTCACTGCTCATGCTGAATCTGAACTTGCAATAAAAACCATTAACTCTCATTCATTTTATGCATTTGTTTCTAAACCTTGGGACTACGAACAGTTGAAATTGATTATTCAAAATGCTATAGATAAATATAATTTAGAGAAAAATAACCGTGAACTTATGATTAGTTTACAAAAAGCGTTGAATAATGAAAAACGAGCAAATTACGTTAAAGATGTTTTTTTACGAAACATATCCCACGAAGTACGCACACCATTAAATGGTATCATAGGATTTTCTCAATTAATAATTGAAGAAGGAAATTACCCAGAAATAAATGAAAAACTTGACATTATTCTGCAAAGTTGCAATAGATTGCTTTATACTATGCAAAGCATAATAGATAGCTCAATTATTATTGCAGACCAACTAGAATTTTCAACATCTACTTTTAATTTAGAACACCTTTTGAATGCCGTTATTGAGGAGAAAAGTAGAATGTTTAACAATACCAATAGAGTAGAAATACAAAGCGATGAATCAAATAAATTAATATGTACCAATGATGAGTCAAAGGTGAAAGTAATCTTTGAAAAATTAATTGACAATGCTTTTAAATTTTCAAATACACAAAGAAAAATAAAAATACATATTAATTCGCTGGTTAACAATAACTTTTTTACAATAAAAATTACAAACAATGGCGCTAAAATACCAAAAGAAGATTACGATAACATTTTTGAATCATTTTTGAATGGCGACAATTCTTTGTCAAGGGCTAATGAAGGTATTGGCTTAGGATTATTTATAGCAAAATCTTATACTGAATTTTTAGGAGGAAAAATTTGGATTGAAGAATCTCAAGATTCAAGTATTTTTTGCGTAACTCTTAAAAAAAACATTTAATACCAAAATTAACTACAATACAACCTACAATAAACACATTAACAATTTAAAAATATATTATTTTGGATATAAATAAATTACCACATACTTTTCATATTCCTGTAATGGGAACTGGATACACTATTGAATCCCCCTTAAAGGTTGCTAAATATGGAATTAATTCAGTAATTCCATTAAGCGATCATTACATAATGAATCCATTAATAGAAATACATAGTTGCAAGCACAATTTGCGTTATGAATTATTAGATCCTTATGATCCTGAAAATAGGGCAATTATTATTCGTCAATATTTAAATTTAGTTAATGATATTGTTCAAAAACAATTTGAAGAAGTAAGGAATTCCCCTTTTATAGCAGGAAGTGAGATAACCAAATATTTTGAGATGCTACCCTCAAATACACCTCTTAAAGTAAAGTACAACCAAATGCTTGAATCTGTTGGTGATATGAAAGGAAAACTCCAAGATGAATTGAGAGATTTAATGCTTCCGGGCAGTATAGATGTTAACATTATGACTAAGCTGGATGGTGTAAATTACACCAAACAGAATGAGCCATACCCTACAGATTACAATGATGCACACTCTGCATTAAGAGGTTTTGCAGAAAGTAAGTTAGATGCTTCCCTTATCCTTTCGGCAGGTTTAAATCCTCGTTTATATGGTTATATGGCAAATTTTAAAGATTTTTTTCCTGATGCACAAGGGAAAATGAAAAAGAGAATTGCTTTAAAGGTAAGCGATTATAGGTCTGCAATGATCCAGGGTAAATTTCTAGCAAAAAAGGGACTTTGGGTTTCTGAATTTAGAATTGAATCAGGTTTAAATTGTGGTGGCCATGCATTTGCTACTGATGGGTATTTATTAGGACCAATCTTAAATGATTTTAAGGAAAACAAGAAGGAACTAAATAAACAGTTGCACACTACATATGCTGAAGTATTAAAGAAAGAGAAGGATATTGAAGTGGATCGTGCTCTTCCGTTACTTTATACGGTTCAGGGTGGAATTGGAGATGCCTATGAGCATCAAATGCTCTTGGATTATTATGGAATGGAATCTGTAGGTTGGGGGTCACCATTTATGTTAGTGCCTGAGGCGACAACTGTAGATAAATTTACCCAAAATTTACTTTTAAAAGGCAAAGAAAACGATTTTTATTTGAGTCGGATTTCTCCTCTAGGTGTGCCATTTAACTCTATTAAAGGAAATTGGGCTGATAAAGAAAAACAAAAACGTATTGATGAAGGAAATCCTGGTGCTGTTTGTTTGAAGAAATTTTTACAATTTAACACTGAGTTTACTCCAAAATCAATTTGTACAGCCTCTGTTCAGTATCAGAAAAACAAAATTTCACAACTTAAAAAAGCAATCGCAAATCCAATTGAATTAAAAGAAAAAGTAGATAAGGTTGTTGAGAAAGTATGTCTGTGTACAGGTCTCGGTAATACTGTATTAGATTATTATAAATTACCTCTTGCTAAAGGTAACCATGGTGTTGTTGTATGTCCAGGCCCTAACTTAGCATACTTTAATAGGATTAACTCGTTAAGAGAAATGGTAAATCACATTTATGGTAAAACAACACACCTTTTTAATAATGATAGACCCAATGTATTTATTAAGGAACTTAAGATCTATATTGACTATTTAAAAGCAAAAATTGAAGTGGAAAGTAAAAATGAAAATACACCTGTTAAAGTAAAATATTTTACTTTGTTTAAAGCTAATTTGCTGGATGGTATTGCTTATTATAAAAAGATATTTTCCGATAATGATAGTATATTAATGAATATGAAAGACAAAGTATTGTCTGACCTTGGCATTTATAAGTTAGAATTAGAGAAGGTGCTTATTCCACAACCAATTAAGTAGGAATACCTATGCAGGTTATCAATGTTAAAGAAATGGGTTTTAAAAACCTATTTCTTTAATTAGAGTTAGTTTATAAAATACTTTATCCATTAAGTGTTTCAATATGTTAAAATTAAAAAGTGTTTGTATTCTTTATTCATCAACAGATGGACAAACATTAAAAATATGTAATTACATAGCAGAAAATATTTCTAATAAAGGTATTGAAACTTGTATTCAAGATATTAATAGTTTTTCGTCAAATGTTATTGCCTTTGATACCATAGTTATTGGTGCAAGTATTAGATATGGTCATCATAGAAAAATAGTATTCAGGTTTATTGATAAGTATCGACATGCCTTAGAGAAAATAAATACTGGTTTTTTTTCAGTAAATTTGGTAGCCAGAAAGAAAGCTAAAAATACACCTGACACAAACCCATATGTAATAAATTTTCTTGATAAAATGAGATGGGAACCTAAAGTAAAATCAGTATTTGCAGGTAGGCTTGATTACGGCAGCTATTCAATATTAGATAAGCTTATTATTAAATTAATTATGAAATTAACAAATGGGCCAGTAAAATCAGATACTCCAATAGAATATACATCTTGGGATAAAGTAGATGAATTTATTGAGAATATATGTAAAAATTTATGACCTATAAAAAGCTAATTACCAATAGATAATTTTTATTACAATTTTATAAAATAGCGGTTAATATTATGTTGTTAACCTTGCTTGATGTTGTTCGTTTTTGTTCAACACTATAATTTTTCTCAAAACAGACCAGAGTTAAAGTAGTGTTGAATCATATGTGAAATATCATTATGAAATTGTAGTTGTTAATTTTCTTATTTCGTATTGTGCAGATTTAAGTAAGCGTGCATTCTTAAGTATAGTTTTTATATTACTTTTCTTTGTTTCAAATATTATTCGTTCATAAGTCTTTCACAATAAGAAATCCGTAGATCAGTTGATAAACTTATGTATATTTCTTTATAAATACAATCAAAGTTTTCAAGGTCAATATCTCTAAAAAAACAGCAAGTAAATTTAATAAAGGAGAATTTAAATAGTATCATATAATAATCTTAATTTCAAAAACTATACCAATCATTATATTGTGTATATATGCTCAAATATCTACATCTTTAATCTAATACCTACAGAAAGTTACAGATTGTAACATATAACCACATCTTCTAATAAGCCTACCATATGTTTGCTCCCACTATGGAAGCAAGCACGAAAAAAGTCTTAGGTACATTAGCAGTTGCAGCAGCCGTTGGCGGTGGTTTTTACCTGATAAAAAAAGGTAGAAAGCTCTTGTCCGGTGCAAAGATGAACTTTGCACTTCTTGGTTTCCGCATTCATAAGCTGAATCTGCAAGAAGTGCAGTTTGCAGTCAAGCTTCGCTGTTACAATCCTACCAATGCTCCCATTACATTAGCCGTTAACCAGGTAGTCGCAAACTACAAAGGTTCGGCAATCGCTTATTCCACCTCCGATATTAAAGGTCTTACTATTGAAGCAGGTTCTACACAAGAACCTGAGATCAAGTTTCAAGTGCCATACCTGAACCTGATTGGCAAAGGTCTGTCAACAGCATTGCTCCAAAACACCGCACAGCTTAAAGCCGATTTAAGCTTTACCCTTTCGCTAAGTATCAATGGCGAAACCATCACCACCACGCAAAATTTAACGCACGAAAGCCATACCGCCAGGTTGGGTTCGCTGAATACCATTGAAAATAAAACCACAATGAGGCAAAATATGAACGGATTAGCATTGGGCGAATTGGGCATTGTGTCCGGCCCACGTAATACACAGGATGGTCGTAAATATAACCATCTGATAAAAAAAGCATCCGGCACAGATGTATTTATAAAAAACGGTAACGTCTTGGAAACGGTTGAAAGCTGTATTGAAACGATTGCCGAACATTTCCGTGAAGTCGAGGAACTTGCCTCAATGCTGCAAGGCGATAACGTAAAGGCAAGTTGTAAAAATATCTTTGACTTTTCATACAAGTATCTCCAATATCATAAAGACGAAGACGGTACAGAACAGCTTCGTACTCCTGCCCGTTTCTGGCTGGATGGACAAATGAGGTTCAAACAAAAAGGGATTAAATCAGCAGGGATTGACTGTGATGATTACAGCATTTTTGTGGGTTCGCTTCTGAAGAACCTGGGCATTCCGTTCAAACTTCGCATTACCAAGTACGATGGTAAAAAGAACTTTCAGCATATCTATGTTATTGTCCCTGCTTTAGGTGATTCAGAGGATGAAATTGTGATTGACCCGGTACTGTCAAAGTTTGACTACCAGAAACCATACAGCTTTGAGAAATCAAATTTTGATATGTCTCCTGTGCAGATTGCAGGATTAAAGGGGATTGATGGTTTGACAGGCTCAAGTTCATTAGGTTTACCCATTTCTGTTCTGTCGGGTATTGATTTGGCAGGTGGTCATCAGGCACAAGCCGACCATGAAGAACTAATTGCCATTGTTTCAGGTGTTGATTTTGATGAAGCCATAAACGGTTTGGGCGATGCAGAAGATGCTACCTATCGGTATTTAGTCCGTACACGTAATTTCCTCTTAAGAAATGCAGATAACAAGGCTAAGATGGCGCATATCCAAAATCCTGACCAATTTATTTCTATGCTGAACCAGGCAATAAAGTTTTGGAATACACCACAGCGAGATAAGGTTTTGGCAAAACTATCTGACATTGAAGATAAACTGACAAAGAATGGTCTGATTAAACTGGATATGGATGCCATTGAGGGATTGGCGGAAGTGGATGATATTGATGAAGAAATTGACGGTCTTGAAGGAAACAGAGGTTTGGGAGGTTTCTTCAGATCCTTAAAGCGTATCGGCAAAAAGATTAAAAAGGGAGTTAAAAAACACATTAAAAAGGTTGGTAAAATCGCCAAGAAAGTAGCCAAAGCCATTGTGCGTTTTAATCCGCTTTCTATCGCTATTCGTAATGGACTGTTGGCCGCATTACGATTGAACATGTTTGGCATAGCAAAGAAACTTCAATATGCTTACCTACCGGAACAATCAGCATCTAAATATGGTATTGATGCAAAGAAACTAAGGGATTTAAAGAAACGCCATAAACGTGTTCGTAAATTATTTAAAGGCTTACAAGGCAGGGAAAAGAACCTGAGAAAAGCCATTTTAAAAGGAGCTAAACAGAAAAGTAAAGATTTCTCTCTAAAAGGTGTTGATGGATTATTGCTTGATTTGCAAGGACTGGAAGCAATCGGAGAACTTGGAGATTTGGGACATTTAGGTGCAGCAGCTACCGCAGCTTCGGTTGGAGCAGCATCGGGAGTGTTAGCCAAGATAAAAAGCTGGTTGAAACCAGTTAAAAACATCTTTTCGAAGATTAAAAGCAAATTCTCAAAAGCTAAGAAAATCAAGAATACTGTATCGCAGTATATACCATCCAAATCAAATCAACAAGTTCAGGAGACTTCAAACTACGTAGCTCCGGAAACCAATAGTTATACGCCACAGCCTGTAGTAAATTCAAATAGTTATGTACCTCAGGCAATCCCACAATCAACATCGGTTGCTCCATACGTAACACCTACAGTTCCGCAAAGGGCTACCCATAATGCTGTTCCAATGAAAAAAGGAATGAGCAAGGGAGCTAAAATAGGTATCGGAATCGGTGCATTGGCATTGCTTGGTACAGGTGCATACTTCGCATTCCGCAACAAGGATGATGATAAGCCAAAGCGAAGCACGCCATCAAAGAAATCCACTTCGAAAAAGGCATTAGGAAGCATAGAATTAAAGTAAAGACAAGGTACGCCTTGTCTCCATAGATAAACAATCATTAAAAATTAAGAACATGGCAGTTAAGAAAACAACGTCAAGCCCTAGGAGAACATCCGCAGGGACAAAAATTGACTTTATGAAAGCCACCAACAACATAGGCAAGCCCATTGCTGCCGTAGCAGGGTTTGCGGTTGGAAAGTACGCTGTTAAGAAGCTCCAAAAGAGCGGAACAGTTAGCGGTTTGCTAGGTAACGACATGAAAGGTTATATCGTTCCGGCAGTGGTTACAATGGGTGGTCTGGTAGGTCAGCAGTTTACCAAGAACGAGTTCATCAAGATGGGCTTGTATGGTGTGGCAGGAGCCGGAGTTGAAGCCACCATCAAAAAAGCAACAGGCAAAACCATTCTTCAGGGATTAACGGGTTTAATGGGTGAAGAGGATGTTATTGATGTGGACTACGAAGAAGTAGACGGGCTTCAAGCATTAAACCCAATCACACAGGCATTGCCAGCAGCCGATATTGACATCGAACGAGAAATAGAAGCTTCTGTTTCTGGTGCAGCAGAAGATTACTCCATGAGTGACGACCCTGTGGGAAGTGCAGCAGCAGATTATGCAATGAGCGATGAACCTATCGGCAAAACAGACTATCCGGATGATGAAGAACCTCAAATCGGTAAGATAAAAGACATCGACCCCGACAGCATGGACTATGACATCTTTTCGGGTGATATGATGGCATCCTGATTTATTCACAACTAAGTAATCAATTCAATTTTATAACAGGCTATTGAGCCACAAAAACAAATTATCATGGCAGAGATTAATGAGCAAAGTGATTTGTACCCTTCAATGGAAGATATAGAAGGTTTAGAAGAAGCGATTCTCGATAAGGAAGAGGATACCCTGGATAAAGAAGATGACCAGGATGATGCAACGGAAGGCATCGGTGAACTCGGACGTTCGAGACGCAGAAGAAGACGCAGAAGCCATAGAGGTCGCAGACGTAGTTACCGCAGACGTGCCGTTCGCAGGTCATACAATGCAGGTAGAAGAAGTACAGCCGTAAAAACTGGTTTGACAACCCAATTGACTTCAAAAGGTCAGTTTGAATTGCGCAGACAACAGCTTCCGGCAGAGATTCAAAAAGCATTGAAAGATGCACGTATGCAGACCGTTGATACGGCAATCTATACCATTAAATCCATTAAGGATAAGTCAGACATTGATTTGATGGAAGCATCGGATGATAAAAAGGCTGGACGTACCAACCTGAACCGTGCCCAGTTGGATTCAGGAAAGTATTTCTTATTGACTGATATCGTTCTTGAGTACGCTCACGGTGCATCGGAAGATGATAACGACCCGGCTGATTTCTCATTTGGTCAGTTCGCACTTCCTGCACAAATCCTTAACGGTACGTTCGAGATGACATTGGGAACGAAAGTAATTCTTCCAGAGGTTTCATGTGCGGTATTCGATGATACAGATACAACCAAGCGTAAGTTCCAGTACAAGCTTGCCAATCCAAAGTGGTTAAAGCCATCAATGGACATCACGCCAAAGTTGAATATGCCAAAGGCTATCAACAACAGCGACAAGGTTTTCAACCCGGCTGTTAAGATTACGCTATTGGGTACAATCACAGAGAAAGCATAGTTTTTAGGGTATGCCATAATCGTTAGAGGGGCGGTAGCGGTATCTGCTTCCGCCCCTTTTTTCTTAATCACTTATACCAATGGAAGTACAAGACAACAACATAAAGAAGCTACAGGTTGTAAAGTTCGAGGTCAAGAAAGGAGAAACCTTTGAGTTCAACGGTAACACCAAAACAGAACACGACCGCATAAAAGGAATCTTCCTACGCCTATCGAATCCACAAGCCTTATCCGGAGCAACACTTCGTGTTTGGATTGACGATACCGAGATAATTCCGGATGATACAGAAGTGGCCTTGTTACATCATAATGATGATATGAGCATCAAAGACGTGACTTTTCCTGTGGACGAAAAAGCCAAGAACAGCCCTGTCAGAATCATTTACAAGGATGATAGCGAAAATCTGACTGTTAACGATAGTTACCATGTCCGTGTATATCTGCTTGCAGAGGTAGATAATTAGCAACTCCCCAATACTCCCGATATGAAAAGATATTTTGTTATTACGCATAAATCCGAGGACAACAACCATATCAACGCACAGGATTTACTTCCTGCTTCCTGTAAGTTGATAACCGGTTTGGCTGTTATCGCTACCGTAAAAAAGAAAACAGAGCTGATTGATGTGGTGGAGAGCCTGGCTTTTCCACAATCATTGATTACCGACCTGTTAAGCGATGAGCAGATTACGGACTTATTCTACTCCTTTTTACGCACCAGGGCTGACGAATATGATAGCCGTGCATTCTTTGAAAGCGATATCCTGCCGGAGATTGTCAGGGTACTGACCAACGGCATCGCTTATTCGTGCCTGGATAAAGATGAGCAAAAGGAACTGAGCGACCATATTTCCCAGGTATTCAACAAACAGTTTACCGACTACATTTATGACGAAGCCAATTTGTTTGCCAGGGGATTAGGAATGACCAACCTTGAGTTTTCTGATTTTATCGCACAGCAGACCTTGTTTTTTACCTATCAGCATAAAGATGAATTGTTCAAAAGAACCATCAAGGCATACGAACAACCGGAATCTTACGAATGTGGCAATATCAGCTTATTGGTAAACGGTAACAGTTTCTTGCTTCGTGATTACATGGTTACGGCAAACAGAAAGATTAAATATCTCAGTAAAGAGATTATTCCTTTCCATGAGCCATTGGAAGTAAACAGCAACATCTACACGGTATTCAAAAGCAACAAGAATAGCGATGAAAATATCCTGACCATCAGGATTTATATCGAGTACGAAGCCCCATCCAAAAAAGAACTTCAATTGTCGAACTCAAATCAGGAGGAAGTGAGCAATGAACACTAGTGAGTTATTACATACCATCGCCAAAGACCGTATTGCCGGACTACGAACCATTGATAGTTACCAGTTAAAACCAACGGTAGTCAGGGTAACAAGTCCCGACATGTCACTTGATTTGAAAAACGACATGTGGATTCTGAACACCAAAGGTCTTCCCGGTTCAATTGATGAATTGGAAATGATAAGCAGCGATAACGTGTTTACTGCAACACCCGAAGAGTACGACTTTATGGATGAGTACCGTTACCAGGTATTCACCGATTACATCGACATTAAAACCCAAACGGAAAGCTTTAAGCCTTACCGATTGGAGTTTGTAAAGATTATCCCTCACCGTAATTAATACAACTATGCTAGATTACAGAGACCAGATACAAAGCATATACGAGTTTATCAAGCGTTCCGAGGTTGAACAAAAATACCCATACGCTTATGAAATATTCTTATTGACAGGTGTTGATGAGACGGCACTTACATCAAGAACCGCAGGAACAGAGATGTTCAACAGCGATATAGAAAAGGCTATCGAAAAAGCCAAACAGGCACACGGCACTTTGCGTGTGGTGGTATATGGTGGCAAGAGCCATAATGCAAAACACATCAACGACTACACGGTAAATGTTAGTGGGTTATTAAATCCACCCAAAGAACCCATTGAAAGGGCTGAAATCCATACCATCATTAAAGAGGAAATGAAGCAGCACCAAATTCAGAACAGTACGGATGAGATTGGTGAGCTGAATGGTTTGTTAGGTTTGATTACAGGAGAAAACGAACAGGCAAAAAGCAAAGTTGAAGGTTTGTTTGGACTGTTCAATGCGCTATCGGGCAACAACAAAGAAGTGGAGCGCATCAACTACCAAAAACAATTGGATGATTTTAAGTTCGAGACACGCTACACCAACCTGGAAGAAAGATATGAGCGTTTGCGTAACGAGAATGCCGAACTACGTGCGGAAAAAGACCGTTATCAGAGCGAAAATAAGGAGCTAAAAACAGAAAAGTCAGACCTTGAAAACCGCTTGGCTGGTTATGCTCCCAACGAAGTGATGAAAAGGGTTGCAACAGGTGCATTGGTCGGTTTAGGTTCACGCATACTTACCAATAGTCCCAAAACAGCAGAGTTGTTAGGGCTTACCGCAGAAGAATTGAAAGGTGCATTGGGTATGGTCGATGACAGTCCTGAAGAATCAGCCACAATTCCAGATACCAATGTTGAGATTACCGATATGGGTTCAGCAAGTTCTCCTGAAGACAAAAAGAAAGCAGAGATTATCAAGAACCTTTCGGATGCACTTATGACGTGGGAATTGCAAGATGTGGCCAAGATAGCCAACATTGTTGGGCTGTGCCTGGATAAAGCGGAACTCATCAATAAAACCCTTGCATTCCTGAACCAAACTTTACAAGGAATGCAGCAAACGGATAGTGAAGAATAAACATTTAAAACAAACGATTATGCGAAAATTCAAAGTAGGAATCACGATTGAAGCTGAAGCTCCGGAGACGGTTCAGCAGATGGGAAACCTGATACAAAATGCGGTTAACAAGGTTGACCAGGAGGACATCATCAAGCTACTGACCAAGGTGGTAAAGAACCCAAAGATTGTAAAGACCGCATTGAGATACATCTAAAACAGTTTACAAATGGACCAGGCAAACAAAGCAGCATTAATTGGCACAGGAATACGCATTGGAGTACCTATATTGGCTATCGGTATCGGTGTTTATGCCATCAAAAAGATGTTCAAGCGTAATGCTGACGGAACAACCTCACAGGTAGCTCCCTCATTAAGTGAAATGGTTCTGAAGAAAGAGAACCTGACCATCTCTCCATCTGATGCTGCCTTGTTTGCAAACACTTTATATGGTGCAATGCTTGACATCGGTACTGATGAAGCTACCATTTATAGCACCATCGCTAAGATTCAATCCAAGGATGACATGTTGCTTGTAATTAAAGCCTTCGGCATGAAACAATACCTATGGGGCGCAAGAGCTGCATTCTTAGGTCAGAACTACAATCTTATCGGGTGGTTAAGAGCCGAACTGGACAGTAAAGAAATTGCCAAAATCAAACCCAAGTTCGACTCTTGGGGAATCCCTCTTTAAAACACGATTACAGCTATGAACAAGAAAAAGAAGATATTATTTATTTCGGGAGGGGTGTTAACCACGGGAGCAATAGTTACCACCGTTTTACTTATTCGCAGACGAAATAGGAAGCAGTCTGCATTAAAAGCTGGAAAAACAGCGAAACGGCAAGGGCTATTGCCTCCTGGTGGTTCTAACATTTTTACAACAAACAGCAATCAGTTACCATCCAATTTTAAGAACTGGAATGGTGGCAACAACTACTTATCGAATGCCCCCAGGGGAATCAGGAACAACAATCCGGGAAACCTGATTTATACCAAAATCAAATGGAACGGCAAACTACCCAAAGAGCAAAACAAAGACAGGCGTTTTGAAATGTTCATTTCGCCAGAATATGGTGTACGTGCCATGATAAAAGACCTCAAGCACGACATCGAAAAAGGCAAGAATACGGTTCCGGCTCTTATTAAGGAATACGCACCCAAGTTTGAGAATAACACCGCAGCATACATCAATACGGTTTGTCAGGACTTAAAGGTCAATAAAACAGCCAAGCTATTACCTACCAAAAATACGCTTCGCCTTTTGGTGCTTTCAATAGCCAGGGTTGAAAATGGAGGCAATTATGTCAGCACAGAACTATTCGACAAAGCTTATTCAATGATATAAAAAGACACAAGACAAAAGTATCAAGACACAAGACTATTACCATTGTGTAAATCATCTTGATACTCAAATCTTAATACTTGATACTAAAAAAATAATATATATGGGAACAATCAAGATGTTTAGGGGAACAACCCCTCCGCTACTTAAAAAAGGCGAATGGGCTTCCGATGGCCAGTACGCTTACTTAGGAATGGAACACGAACAATACAAGGTATTCCAAGGCGTATTTGACATGAGTAAAGACCAACAAATTTCAGGTTTTGAGTATGACCTTGACCAAAAGGCAATCATCATTCCTTCGGGAACTCCATTTTCAAAGCTCCAGCTTTTATTCGATTCATTGCCTAAAGCATTGAAATACCATACCAACGAAAGTGCAAGTATCAGTATCATGTTCGAGGACGGTACTTTTATTAACGACCTGGGAACATTCCTGGTACTTCGTGATTTTTCCTATCAAATCAACATCTGCTCATTGAGTAACAAGGTGGATGGTATGGTTGGTACTTACGTAAAACCTGTAATTTTCCAGAGCGACAAGGCTATTGAGATTTACAATAGTGCCATTAATTTCAGGGATATCCGTTTTGAGTACAGCGATGAAGGAAGCGGTGCATTGGCATTTCTGAACAGTACTACGAACATAGACGATTGCTGTTTTGAGGCTAAGGTCAATCAATCATGTGTATTTGACCGAGGTTATAATAAGATTGTATTTTCCGATACTTATTTCAAGATGAACAGGGATGTTCAGGACACTATCCTGGATAAAGCTTCGGTTGGTTCTTTCATTAATATCGCCCGTTCAAAATCAGCTCCGGACTTTAGACCAAAGACCATTGTACAACAGATTTCAGGTGGTTTGATTATCGCAGGGAACGTCGAAGACTTATTGATTTCAGAGAAGAGTCCTGTGTATATGCCCAATGGAGGTATCGAGGTACATGGCGGTTTTGTGACCGACCCTGATGGAAATATCAATATTGCCATTCCGACAAAGTTATCACAGTTGGAAAACGATATGAACCTGACTTCCAATTTTGAGGAACTGGAAAACAAACCCAATACCATTTCTCCGGAACAAGCTACAGCCATTGAAAACAACAATAAAAAGAGTAGCTATCCACAGGAAGATGCCGAGAAGTTGGCAGGTATTGAAGAAAACGCAACTTCCGGAGCAGACTGGGAAAGCAATGTGCAAAACAAACCTGTAACAATTAGCCAGGAACAGGCAGAAGCAATTGAGGCGAATACTCAAAAACGTACTTATCCTCAAAATGATGAAGACAAGCTTTCCGGTATCGAGGAAAATGCGACTGTTGGTGCTGATTGGGAGCAAAATGTGCAGAATAAACCTGTAACCATCTCCCCACAACAAGCAGCAGACATTGAATCCAATAACAATAAACGCAGCTACCCACAGGCAGATGAAGATAAGCTGTCTGGAATTGAAGAAAACGCTACTATTGGAGCAGATTGGGAACAAAATGTACAGAACAAACCTGTAACCATTTCTCAGGAACAGGCAGCAGCTATTGAAGCGAATACTCAAAAACGCAGTTACCCACAAACCGATGAAGATAAGTTATCGGGTATCGAGGAAAATGCGACTGTTGGGGCAGACTGGGAATCAAATGTGCAGAACAAACCAGTTACCATTTCTCCTGAGCAAGCCGAAGCTATCGAAGCCAATACGCAAAAAGTAAGCTATCCACAAGCGGATGCAGATAAGTTGACAGGAATTGAAGAGAATGCAACTGTTGGAGCAGACTGGGAGCAAAATGTGCAGAACAAACCTGTAACCATATCTCCTGAACAAGCAGCAGCTATTGAAACAAATAGCCAAAAGAATAGCTATCCACAAGTAGATGCAGATAAGCTTGCAGGGATTGAAGAAAACGCAACTGCCGGAGCAGACTGGGAGTCAAATGTACAGAATAAGCCTGTTACAATTACCGAGGAACAAGCAACAGCTATTGAAGCTAATACACAAAAGGTAAGTTATCCACAAGTAGATGCTGATAAGTTAGCTGGCATAGAAGAAAATGCTACACTTGGAGCGGATTGGGAAACGAATGTACAAAACAAACCTGTCACCATTTCCCCAGAACAAGCAACAGCTATTGAAGCCAATACACAAAAGGTAAGCTATCCACAAGTAGATGCCGATAAGTTAGCAGGAATTGAAGAGAATGCGACTATTGGTGCGGATTGGGAGACGAATATACAGAATAAGCCTGTTACTATTTCCCCAGAACAGGCCGCAGCTATTGAAGCAAATACGCAAAAACGCAGTTATCCGCAAGTTGATGAAGACAAGCTTTCAGACATTGAAGAAAATGCAACCGTAGGTGCAGACTGGGATACCAATCTGGTTAATATTCCCGAGTTTCTAACACATTTTATCAATACCTATGTGGAGGCAGGGATTATTGAAGGGGAAAACTGGCAAGCTCAACTTACAGAACTATTGAATTTTCAGATAGAGTTTATGAAAAACTTTGTCGATGCAGGGGTTAACAGCGTTGCTGTGGATGTAGTTGGAAACAGCATGAAATTGAGGTTTACTGACGAATCAGAGAAATCTATCACACTTGAATAGTTTTAAATGAATAAACAGGGCTACATATCAAGGATTCGTGAGGATTTACTGAATGGTCGTAAGCACTCTAAAACCACTATTGAAAGCATTGCCAAAGGTTTTGGTATCACCAACAAGAACCTGGTTAAGGAATATACCGAACTGGCAATAATCCTTAATGCACGAGAGACAGCACACGATAATTCGTTGATCACTTACGAAAAGTACCTTTATATTGTAGCCCTGTATCAATCACAGGTCAACCTGTCTATGCGAACAAGCATGAGCGTGTTGATGCAGCAATATTCTACGCCTGCACCTATTTCGTTCCTGGCATCGAGCTATATTCTCAAAAATAATACTGATAGTGACTTTCCAAAGTATTTAGAACCATCGGCAGGGAACGGACTCTTAACGATTGCTCTACCTTATCAATTCACCCATGTAAACGAACTGGATGATGTACGCTTGGCTAACCTGAAAGAACAACCTTTTGCAAAGGTCAGCAGTTGGGATGCCTTAAAACCTCCATATCCCTATGAAAGAAAATTTGATGGTGTAATCACCAATCCTCCTTTTGGTTCACTCTCTGAACCTATGATGTTCGGTAAATTCAAGATTAAACGCCTGGAACATGCAATGGCATTGAAAGCTTTGCATTGCATGAAAGATGATGGTAAAGCAGCCATTATCATAGGAGGCCATACTACCTGGGATGAACAAGGCAGGGTGACTGCCGGAGCTAATAGAATCTTCCTGAATCACCTCTATCACTTTTACAATGTAGAGGACATTATCCTGATAAACGGGAAAAAACTTTACTCCAGACAAGGAACATCGGTCAATACCCGATTGATTCTGATTGATGGAGCAAAAGAAACACCGGGAGGTGCAGCACCCCTTAAAAATAAACTGCATAGCTCTGTAGTCAATACTCACGAAGAGCTTTGGGACAGGGTGTGGTTAGAGAATCCCCAAAGTAATACTAATAACAAACAATTGAGCTTAGTAAAGTTGAGAGCTAAAGCCATCCTTCTAAAACAAAAGCAATATGAAATCCGAAATTAAATTCCAGAAAAAAAGCATAAAGATAAAGTTCAGCCAAAAACCAAAGGGGCATATTGTTTCCAGGTTAATTGAACTGGGCTTTTCTTCAAAGGATAATAAAAGCTTTATCCGAACTCAAAAACTGGCTCAAAACGAACATGAATACCTACAAGGAATGTTGGGTGTTCAGGGTCTGGGTATGGCTTATATCCCGACTGCCGAAAAAGGTTTTATCCTGGATACAACAGTGCCCGATTCAATGGGACATGAAATGCACATTGCTATCCGCAAAATCAAGAAAAGCATTGGGATGCCTTTGTTTGATTACATCTCTGAGAAACTCGATTACGAAAATGATGAACTTGTAAAATCGCTTTCATGCGAACAGATTGATGCTGTTTCGTTGGCCATCTACAATATTGAAAAGCGTGGCCAGGGAATCATTGTTGGTGACCAAACAGGTATTGGTAAAGGTAGAACCGCAGCAGCTTTGATACGCTACGGTGTTAAAAGTGGTTTGCAACCAATCTTCCTTTCTGAAAAGCCCAATTTGTTTACTGACCTGTATCGGGATTTATCAGACATTGGAAGTTCTGCCCTGGTTCCTTTTATCGTGAACACCAAAGAGAGTAAAACCAATGTAAAAGATAAAAGCGGTGTGATAGTTTATACTGCACCTGAAAAGCCAACACAAGAAAGGATTATCAAGTGCAAGAAAGTACCTAAAAACTATAACTTTGTTTGTGCCACCTATTCGCAATTCAACCAACCCAAGAAACCAGCCAAGCAGGAGTTTTTAAGCTCAGCAGCTAAAGGGAACATTATAATTATGGACGAAGCTCACAATGCTTCGGGAAGCTCCAATACAGGTGAATTTATGCAAGATGTTTTGAGGCAAACCAAAGGTGTTTGTTTCCTTTCTGCCACATTTGCCAAGCGACCAGATAACATGCCTATTTACGCTCAAAAGACTTCGATGAGTGATGCCAATATGCCTAAAGAGGATTTGGTGGAAGCCATCATGAAAGGTGGTGTGGCTTTACAGGAAGTATTAGCAGCGCAATTGGTTTCAGAAGGGCAAATGATAAGACGAGAACGTTCTTTTGAGGGTGTGGAAGTAAACTACATCGAGCTAAAAGAAAAAGCCAAAGAACAGGCTGATATTGCTGATAAAGTAACGGCTATCATTCGTGATATTATAGGTTTCCAGGAGAAGTATATTAACAAACAGGTTAAGCAGCTGGATAAGATTGCTGCAGCCGAGGGAAAGGAAGTAGAAACCAGGAAAGGAACAAGCAAGGCAGGAGTTGATAATGTGCCGTATTTCTCAAAGGTTTTCAATGTTATCAATCAATTGTTGTTTTCCATCAATGCCAATGATGTAGCCAATCATGCCATTAAGCGTTTAAAAGAAGGAAAGAAACCGATTATCGCTTTTGCATCAACAATGGGAAGTTTCCTGGAGGGAATGGCAAAACCGGATGATATTATTAATGGTGATTTTTCAACTGTGTTGGAAAAAGGATTGGATTCAGTTCTTCGTTATACTGAAAAGGATATTGACGGAGAAGGCAAAGGTAAACAGTTCAATATTGCTGACTTACCGGAAGAAGCTCAGTTTGCATATCGTGTTATTATTCAACGCATTGAAAAAGCTTCAACAGGAATTACAATAAGTCCCCTGGACCTGATTATACAGAAAATTAAAGAAGCCGGCTATTCAGTTGGCGAAGTGACAGGACGTAAGCTTTGTGTACAGTACAAATCTACCAAAGCCAATAACACAACGGCTTTGGTGATGAGCCGGAAAAAGGAAAATACAGCTGACCTGTTCCGTCAGTTCAACGACAATGAAATTGATTGCTTGTTGATTAACCAAAGTGGTTCTACAGGAGCTTCGGCACATGCCATTGTTACCGATAAGGTATCAGCTGATCAGGTGAAGCAGCGTGTGATGGTGATACTCCAACCGGAGCTAAACATCAATACTGAAATTCAAAAGCGTGGTCGTATCAATCGCACAGGGCAGATAATGAAACCGATTTATGATTACATTATTTCATCTATCCCGGCACAAAAGCGTTTTATGATGATGCTCAAAAAGAAGCTGAAATCACTGGATGCTAATACCACTTCCAACCAGAAAAGCAGCACGTCACAATTGGAATCGGATGACTTTCTGAATAAGTATGGAGACAAGGTAGTTCGTCAATACATGTTGGAGAATGAAGAGCTAAATAAAGCCCTGGATAACCCACTCAAATTTGAGGGCAAAGAGAGTGATGAGACACCATCCGAAGGTGATGCTTCAAAAGTAACAGGGCGTGTGGCTGTTCTATCGGTTAAGGAACAAGAGAAATTCTATCAGGAAGTCATTGAGCGATATAACGATTACATCGAATACCTCAAGCAAGCCGATGAGTACGACCTTGAAGTGGAAGTCCTGAACCTGAAAGCGGAATCACTTGAAAAACGTGTTGTGATTGCCGGGAAAGGTGGACGTTCGGTATTTGGTAACGATACCTATTTGGAAAAGTGCGAATGCAACGTTTTGAAAAAGCCCTATGGCAAGGCTGAACTTGAAAAGCTGATTCAAAAACAACTAAGCAGCAAACACCCTGATAGCATTTCTGAAGAAATAGTTTTGGCTCACGAGAAATTCGTCCAAAATAAGTTATCTAACGATTTAAAGGCGTTGGAGGATAAATACAAAGACCTTTTTAATGGCATTACCGATGAGAAAGGCTATCAGAAAATTCCTGTATATGACAAAGCAGCCCAAAGAGATTATGTCGCTGAAAGAACCGAAGAAATTGAAGAGGGGAAACAAGCCGAAATTACCAAGACCAAAACACAAAGCGAGAACCGAAAACGCTACTTGAACAACTTTTTCAAGTTTTTCAAAGTCGGTCATGGCTATTTCTATCCGGCAGTCAGTTTTGAAACCGATAGCAGTTCCAATTCATACTCCGTATTTCTTGGTTTCGACATCAACCCAAAACGCAAGAATCCTTATGCACCTTCATCGGTAAAGCTTTGTTTTGCCATATCGGACAGCCGTAAATACATAGTTCTCCCTGCTTCGGGCGATACTGCCAAAGAAATTGAGCGTGTAATGAGCCGTAGCATGCAGCTCTCCACAGGTCAAAAGGAAAGCTTGATTGAGCGTTGGGATGAAGCCATAAAAGACTTCACAGCAGACCGTCAAATACGATACATCGTTACAGGAAACATACTTCAAGGCTCTGCGGACTTTTCAGGCAAGTTGGTAAGCTTTACCACCAAAGGCAGAGGTGTTCAAAAAGGTATTTTAATGAGTGAGGCATGGTCGCCCGACAACTATGTTGTAGCTCCAATAGCCAAACTGCAAAAGCACATTATGAGCCTCCGCAATGGTGCAACCATTGCCACCGAAAACAGGATTACAATAGCCAGGCATTATGATGGCACTTTTAAGGTCATCATGCCTAAAACTAAAACACATATCCCCATTTACACCGATAAAGAAGTGGTGAAGCTCCTGGTTAATAATCGGGATGGTTTTGAAATGGTTTCAGGCAATATGAAGGCTTCGATAGAAGAAAGCAAGATGCCTAAGCTTCTTAATCTGCTTGGTGAACGGTTTAGTTTATCGGTTAAAATTCCACGCCATTATTACGATGAGTTTTTAGATAAGGGAACAAAGCGAAGCAACTCTACTGACAGCCTTACCAATGAGGCGATGCAGCTATTTGAGCAGGATAAAAAAGAATTCCCCAAACGACTGGCCAAACAAAAACAATCTGCACCCAAAGGTAAAAAGGTAAGCATTGACACAGGCAAGCAATTGAAGCTTGTGAAGCTCCGTGCAAAGGCAATCCTGATTAAGCAAAAACAGCTTCGGGCAGTCGCCGGGCTTGGTACTCATCCTAAAATCAAGACCATACTATGACGGAAAAGGAGTTTTATAAAAAGTACAAAGCCATCCACAAGGATATTCGCACC
>NZ_JAPDPI010000042.1 GCF_026013615.1 Plebeiibacterium marinum | reverse complement strand
TTGCTATCTTTTAAAGAACCGTTTTTCTCTAAAGCGGGTGCAAAGAAAGAGGTTTTATTTTTACCCGCCAAACTTTTTTGCAAAGTTTTTTCACAAAGAATTCAAAGATATAATATAACTGGCATCTTGTCAAGGGGTTGGATGGGGATTTTTTTTGATGGGAAATAGGCATTAGCTATTAGTCAATGGTCAATGGACATTGGTTACTGGTTACTGCTTATTGGTTATTGATTATTGCTCATTGATAAAAGCATTTCTATTCCCCTCCCTTTATTTGTGCATCTACAGTTGCAATAGTAATCATATTGACTATCTCACGTACAGAACACCCCAATTGCAGAATATGTACCGGTTGTTTCATTCCAAGAACAATTGGCCCTATTGCTTCTCCACTTTTCATAACCTGCATTAATTTATAAGCAATATTTGCACTTGCCAAATTTGGAAACACTAAAACATTGGGCTCATGACCTATTAAATTTGAAAACGGGTAATTTTCTTTCAATTCTTGCTGGTTGAAGGCAAAATTTGCCTGGACTTCCCCATCAGAGATAATTTCGGGGTATTTATCTTTCATTTGTGCAGCTGCACTTCTTACCAATTTAGGCTCAACATCATCCGAAGATCCAAAATTTGAATAGGCAAGAAAAGCAACCCTTGGCTCCATACCCATCATTTCTTTAACAGCCATTGCTGCCTGAAAGGCTATTTCCACAAGCTCTTCGGAAGTTGGGTTAGGTATCATAGTAGTATCGGTAAGAAACAACGGCCCACGTTTGGTCAGCATCATATACATACTTGACACTTTTTTCCCTGGAGTTTCTGTTCCAAAAATTTGAAGCGCCGGTTTAATTGTATGTGCATATTTACGGCTAATACCAGAAATAATCGCATCTGCCTCCCCTGATTCAACCATCATACAACCAAAATAATTACGCTTAGTCATTTCATTATTTGCTTCATAGAGATTATAGCCACGACGCTGCCGCTTTTCGAAGAACATTTTTCCGTAGCGCTTAACCATATCGGAAGAACACTTGCTCTGTGGATTAATAATCCTGGTATCCCCCAAATCAAGATTATACTTTTCAATTAAAGCATTGATCCTATCTTCATCACCTAATAATATCGGAATGGCAATTCTTTCATCCATAGCAATTTGCGCTGCCTTAAGCACACGATAGTCTTCTGCTTCAGCAAAAACAATACGTTTGGGATGCTGCTTGGCTTTATTGGTTAACCGCCTAATAATCTGGTCATCGTGCCCCAAACGTTTAATCAGACTCGTTTTATACTCTTCCCAATCTGTAATTCGATGTTTTGCCACCCCGCTATCGATAGCAGCTTTTGCTACAGCAGGTGCCACCACTGTTAACAACCGGGGATCAAGTGGTTTGGGAATGATATACTCCGTCCCAAACGAAATAGTATCTTTATTGTAAGCTTTTATAACCACATCTGGCACTGGTTCCTGGGCAAGATCCGCCAAAGCCTTTACCGCCGCCAACTTCATGGCTTCATTAATTGCCGTAGCCCTTACGTCCAGAGCTCCTCTAAAAATAAAGGGAAATCCAAGCACATTATTTACCTGGTTGGGATGATCTGAACGACCTGTTGCCATTAACACATCATCCCGTGTAGCCATTGCCAGATCATAAGCAATCTCCGGATCTGGATTTGCCAGGGCAAATACAATTGGGTTGGGAGCCATTTTCTTTAACATAGATGGAGTTACTACATTCCCCTTTGACAAACCTAAAAAAACATCTGCATCTGCCATTGCTTCTTCCAGATTATGATAATCTTTATCTGTTGCAAATTCCTTTTTGCTCCCTGACAACTGATCCCGGTCATTTCGGATTACACCTCTCGAGTCACAAACTATGATATTAGATTTTTGTACACCCAACTCTATAAATATCTTTATACAAGAAATGGCTGATGCGCCAGCTCCAGAAACTACTACCCTGACTTCTGCAGCCTTTTTACCTACTACTTTCAGCGCATTTATCAGACCCGCCCCGGAAATAATTGCAGTTCCATGCTGATCGTCGTGCATGATAGGGATATTGAGTTCTTCCTTTAACCTTTGTTCAATCTCAAAACAATCAGGAGCCTTAATATCCTCCAGATTAATACCGCCAAATGTGGGTTCAAGAGCTTTTACCACGGTAATAAATTCCTCAATGTTTTTGGTATTCAACTCCAAATCAAATACATCAATACCAGCAAAGATCTTAAACAACAATCCCTTTCCTTCCATTACAGGTTTTGAAGCTTCAGGACCGATATCCCCCAAACCAAGCACCGCCGTACCATTTGATATTACAGCCACAAGATTTCCCTTTGCTGTATACTTATATACATCTTCAACCTCATCGGCAATTTTACGACATGGCTCAGCTACTCCTGGAGAATAGGCTAAAGCAAGATCTCGTTGTGTTTTGGTAGCTTTTGTTGGAACAACTTCAATTTTTCCTGGGGTTCCCTTGGTATGATAATCAAGTGCATCCTGAATTCTTATCTTTGAATCAGCCATAAGTGATAGATTTATTTCAATAAATTATTCGACTATTTAAGCTTGCTACAACTGTACAAACTTCTAAGTAAATAAAGTTACTGAAATATACGATGCGATAAGCATGAATTAAATCAGGGAAGTATAGTGCCAGGAATGGAGATCATATTTTAGAAGTTCAGAGAGAGAAGAGCAGTCCTACCATCCTCCCTCATACTTCCAATTTTATATTGCTGTTAAAAATATAAATCGCGTTGGCCTTCTTTTATTTTTTCTAAACGATCGACAAGTTTTTCTTTGAATCGCTCATCTTCATAATTTGCCAACTCTTTTTCTATCAAATCATACCCTTTCTTTTTGGTTTCTTCCGGTGCATAATCTTCTAAATATTCTGCTAAAGTGAGCATAGCATTGGGCTGACAGAAGCGCTTAATAAACCCAGGCACAGAAAACTCCATAAAATGTTCACCTGTCCGGTCTAAACGGTAACAAGCCGTACAAAAAGAGGGGATATAACCATTACTAACCAATTCCTCCATGACTTCATTCAGTGAACGGTCGTCACATATTTCAAACTGCTCCTGATCCAAATCCTGCTGTTCTTCTATGCTAGTATATCCACCCAACTCTATATTAGTACCTCCATCTATCTGCGAAACACCATATTGTAATACCTCATCACGTATAGCTGCTGGTTCGCGGGCTGTAAGAATCAATCCGGTATAAGGTACTGCTAAACGAAGAATAGCCACTAATTTAGTAAAATCCTCATCCGATACCATCCACTTTTTATCAGCATTAACTCCTGAGGCCATTTGTAAACGCGGAAACGAGATGGTGTGGGGACCTACATTATACACCGCCTCAAAGTGATTAACATGACGCAACAGTCCCATTACTTCAAAACGCCAGTCATACAGGCCAAGCAAAGCACCGATTCCCAGATCATCTATCCCTCCTTCCATTGCCCGGTCTAAACCGGAAATTCTCCAGTCATAGTCACGCTTCACTCCGCTTTTGTGAACTTTCAGATAGGTTTCTTTGTGGTATGTTTCCTGAAATATCTGGTAAGTCCCGATACCCGCTTCTTTTACCGTTTTAAATCCCTCCACATCAAGTGGGGCAGCATTAATATTAACCCTGCGAATCTCACCGTTTTTATGCTTGACGGAATAAACGGTACGCACAGAATCTGCAATAAACTTTGCATTATATTTAGGATGTTCACCATAAACCAGGATAAGCCGTTTATGACCATTATCTTCTAATGCTTTTACCTGGTCCTTTAAATCCTGTTCTGTAAGTGTTGTTCTCTTTTGGTCTTTATTATCATTGCGAAAACCACAATATGTACAATTGTTCACACACAAATTCCCGATATACAAAGGGGCAAAAAGAACAATACGTTTTCCATATACCCTTTCTTTAAGTTCTTTGGCAGCATTTTTTATTTCCTGAATCAGTTCCGGATCATTGGCATTTATAAGAACAGCCGTTTCTTCAAGTGAGAGCCTGTTTTTTTTCAGAGACCTTTCAATTACTTCCCTTACTCGTTCCCTGGAAGGGTTTTCATTTTTTTGTAGAATTTCATTAATTTCTTCCTCATCTATGAAATTCTGCATTGATTTATCCTCAATACGATATTTTTGTGGATGATAGATCATTGACATCTTTTCTCTCCTATAAGTTTAGAGATGCAAAAATAAGGGCTTTTTCGGAGAAAAAGGTAAATAATTACCAAATAATTTAAGTCTCCAGGTTATTCCAGAAATGCGAAGGTAGGACTATAATATATTGCTTTAGGTCCCCACTTCGCTATTTTCGTTTGACAAATATTACTTTCCGAATACCATTTTTTGCACTTCTACACCATTAATTTGTTTTAAGGATGTCTCTAACTTCTCTTGTTCTTCCATTTCTCCAAAAAGCTCGAGGATAATTAAACCACTTTTACTGCAAAAATCATTAGATACTTCATGCATTCCTAAACGAGTTTTAATGGAACACCCATACTTTGTCAATACATTTTGCACTTCACCAGCTTCTTGTGTACGGTCATACACACTTACGCCTAAAATTGTAATGTCTGAATTAGCCATAACGCTTTAAATTTTAATGTAAAAACAAAAGTTAAGATAACAGGATGACTTTTTCAAGCAACAATTTCAAAATTGAGAGAATCTTTACACTCGGCCCCCCCCCATCTTAAAACACAAAATGCCGCCAACTCATTGAATTAACGGCATTTTTTGGATTTCTAAATGTTTATATACTACTTATAGCCTACAACATGAACTGCATTTTTTTCAGAATTAGCCTCTTTGGTTTCTATAATTATTACTCCATTCTTAGCTTTTTCACCGTATTTTTCTACCGCAAGAGCCTTGTCCTTCAATACACTAACCGACTCTATTATTTCCGGATCCAGTTTATTCATATCCGCCTTACTTATCTCAACTCCATCTTTTAAAACCATGGGCTCTTCAGATATTATGTCTTTCCCGGAACCTTCACCCTGTAAAACAAAATTTATAGGAACAGTATACGAAACCCTAACTGGCTCACCTTCGTGCTTTCCGGGTATCCACTTTGGCATTCCGGCTATAACCCGGATAGCTTCTTCGTCAAGATTAACATCAACACCCCGGACCGTTTTCACATCAGCAACCTTACCATCTGTATCAACCACAAACTGCACATAAACCCTTCCTTGCACTCCTTGCTCCCGGGCAATTACAGGATACTTCACGCTCTGTGCTATATACTTCCGCAATTCCATATCACCTCCAGGAAATTGCGGCATCTCGTCAACCATAAAATATACGGTTGAAGAGTCCGGCAAAAAATATCCTTCAACTTTTGTAGCCATCAGCTCTTCATTGGATATTTCATCAGCCTGTTGCTGAATTTCTTCTGTACCAATATTATCACAGGCAAAAAAGAAGGTAACTGTGGCTACAACAAAGAGACCAGCAACAGCCTTCATAACGCCACTGTTTCTTAAAGAATTATTTGTCATCATTTTAAATCGTTTTTTAGTAATGGATTGATTGAAGTTATTTACAGGCAGCAAACGGGCACCTGATGCCTGAAACAACAACAACATTTTGTACTGACCAATGGAAGCTCCCTTTTTTAACACTTCCTGATCGGCCTGAAACTCATGAAGCTCTTTTAATAACCGACGAATAATCCAGGCAAATGGATTAAACCACTGTATTACCAAAAGTGCCTCAATAATAATAACATCTAGTGAATGATTGAATCGAACATGAGCCATTTCATGCTCCATAATTTTAGCCAAATCATCTTTTGAATAAAGAGAACTGTTAACAAAAATGACACGAAAGAACGAAAACGGATTAAAGCGACCGGGCAAATTTGCCACCTTATAACCATTAATTTTTTGCCATTCTGCCTTTTGGGATAATCCGCCCAAACGGAAAAACCCATAAAAAAGCCTGGCTAACAAAACAGATGCCCCGACAACATAAAGCCAATTAAAGAAATGGTGCTTTGTAATAACCGGGACAATAGTTTGCTGTACCTGACCAGAATACACATTCACCGCCCCAAGCATGTAAGTGATATTTGGGCCACTGTTTTTTGTAAAAAAATACGATGACAAATCCAACAAAGGAACTACTGCAGCCACCAATAGCGACAAAAGCAGGTACATTCTGTTAAACCTGAACATTGGTTCGTTATGAAGCACAAGGCGATAAAAAACAGCTAACACTCCTAATATTACGGATGATTCTAACAAATACTTAATAATAGTTTCCATAGCTGTCAATTTTCGTTTTTTAACTCGTCCTTAACATCATTCATCAGATCTTCAAGTTCTTTAATATCCATATTGTCTTCTTTTGCAAAAAAGGATACCAATTCTTTCAACGATCCTTGAAAATAGTTTGACACAAAACGCTTCATAAACTTTTTACGATATGATTCTTTAGATACAACAGCAAAATAAACATACCCTCTACCTGCCTTTTCATGATCAACAAAACCTTTAGTTTCTAAAATCCTTACTATGGTAGATATGGTATTGAATGCAGGTTTGGGTTCCTGCATTTTTTCAACAATGCTTTTCACTGTGGTTTTGCCCAATTGCCACATAATCTGCATTACTTGTTCTTCTGCTTTTGTTAATTCCTTCATTTCACACTCTCTTTATCCGACAAGAAGAAAAATCATCTTTATACTCGATCCCATTTTCTATCCTGTCTTATCATTCAACTAAAATATTAGTTCAAAAATAAACGATCTATTTTTAATATCCAAATTTTAAACTACTTTTTTAGTTACACAAAACCAATTACTCCTCTCCTTACCCGAGATAATACAAAAGGTGCATTTACATGAGCTTTAAAATGAATGATTGCAATGACCCTATTTCTAAATTTATAGTACCCAAGCCATCTTTCACATCTAAATACATAATCTCTTCCTGATATAACTGATCTGTAAGTTTGTATTGCTTATTAGTTAATTGCCACTCTTTTACAATTTCCTCCGGTAGCTTTAGTTGAAAAGCAAAATTCTCAGAATCGCTGAAATTTGAGACAATAACCAACTTCTCATCACTACTCCATCTAACAAATGAATGAACTTTGGAGGTATAACCTGTTGTTTTTTCTCTATTATAAGCATGAATATCTTTATATGATCCCATTAAAGCCTTGCTTTTGGCAGTAAAATTTAACAATCGCTTATAAAAATCACGCAACTCTATTTCCGCCAATGTCGATTGTCCTCCGTCAAAAGCCCCTCCGTTCATCCACCTCTGATGGTGAGGCACCCCAACATAATCAAAAATAGAAGTTCGTGTAGGGTTCCCAAACCCAGCATCTTCATCTCCTGGCTCCCCAACTTCTTGTCCAAAATAAACCATGGTTGGTGAAGTACTTAATGTTGCTGAAACTACCATAGCTGGCATTCCTTTTCTTGCATCGCCTGCAAAACCCGGTGAAGCAATACGCTGCTCATCGTGATTTTCTAAAAAATGCAACATGTGATGTTCTATATCCATAAGCTTTTCCTGTATGGGAGCAATATTATCGGTTAAACCACGACCTTGCATGATATGCTTCAGTGTATCGTACAAATCCACCTTATCGTATAAATAATCCATTTTGCCCTTATGAATGTAATCACGATAAAGCCCGGGCTGATAGACCTCAGCCATCAAAAATGCATCTGTTTTTTTCATTTTAATGGATGAATTCATAAAACTCCAAAATTCAACAGGAACCATTTCTGCCATATCATATCGAAAACCATCAACTCCAATATCCAACCAAAAGAAAGCAATATCCCGGAATTTAGTCCACGAATCAGGCACAATCTTATCCTTCCAAAATTCATAATGGGCTTCAAACCCTTTATTTGAATAAGCCACTGGTAGTGTATCAAAATCAAAACTACCATCGGGGCGAACGCCATAGTTGATTTTTACCGTTTCATACCAATCATAATGATGTGGCTGAGCCAACCGGGATCCATTTCCTGTCCATTTTGCAGGATTTTCAACAAACTTCCCATCAGCCAGAGGATGTACAGCACTTCCCAAAGGCACATATCCATCTATTGTCTCAGGTACTTCAAAGGCTTCATTTACCACATAGTAAAAATTATTATCCCTCTTATATTCAACATTCACATCATCTTGACTCCCAAAATCAACAACTCCTTCCGGATTATTTAATCCTCTATAATTGCGTGCCACATGGTTTGGCACAATATCTATAATAACTTTCATTCCGTGCTTATGAGTCCTATTCACCAATGCCTTAAATTCTTCAAGCCTGTTTTCAGGATCTACTGCCAAATCAGGATCTACCTGGTAATAGTCTTTAACTGCATAAGGAGACCCGGCCCTACCCTTTACAACATCCGGATCATCATTGGAAATCCCATATTTAGAATAATCTGTAATGGTTGCATGATGTGGAACACCTGTATACCAAATATGTGTAACTCCTAAATCTTTGATTTCTGAAAGCGCCTGGTCGGTAAAATCATTAAACTTTCCAACACCATTTTCTTCTATGGTTCCCCATGGCTTGTTATTGGTATTTTTATTTCCAAATAAACGGGTAAATACCTGGTAAACTATCGCTTTTTCAGGTTTTATATCCTGTTCTGATTTCTGTTTTCCTTGTTGCACACAAGCCCCGCTTAACAAAGCAAACATAATCACTATGCTTATTAAATTATTTTTCATACTATAAAATTTAGTGTCAATCCTGATAAACCGGAATCCTGAGAAAAGAGATCTCCATTTTTTATCGTCATGCTAATTTAAGTCCTTGACATTATTATTTAATAACTATTTCTAATTGATCACTCCCTGTCATGACTGCATCTATATAAAGCTGCTGCTTTTTCCTATCATAGTTAAAAGATGTTTTTATATTATTTATGACAACTTCCTCTGGTTCTTCAGGAACATTATGGATAAAAAAAGAAATATCTCTATTATCTGGTTTTTCTTTGTATTCATAATCTTCCCGGGATAGGATAACAGCAAAACCTCCTTTTATATTCTCCATCCTAAAATTAAGTTTTTCAAACCTATTAGTTTTCCAACTATTGTTTGACATACCGTCATCCTCATACATAAAATCCTCTGAACTCATCAATGATGAATCATGATAATAATGAAGGCTTAGTTTTTTTGTACTATATTCTTCCATATTTCCAACAGGGTCTACCATAGGAATAAAAGCACCCCCTTTTACAAAAACCGGAATATTTTCAATATCCACAGGAACAGTCACTACCTGACCACCTTCAAATTTTTCGCCTGTGAAAAAATCAAACCAAATAGCGCCTTGAGGTAAGGCAACCTGCCAATCTACAGCACCTTTCTCCGTAACCGGCGAAACCAGCATGTTTTTACCCCATAAATAAGTATCTTTATTATCCATTATAGCAGTATCTTCATCCATATAAAACAAGGGACGCATCAATGGTGTTCCTTTTGTACTGTTTTCGTAAACCATAGTATATAGATATGGAGTCAACGCATACCTCAATTTTATATATCTACGGGTTATATCCCTTGTTTTTTTATCCCAATAAATAGGTTCCGGAGGAACATCTTCCTGTGCATGGGTTCTGTACACTGGTTGGAATACGCCATATTGAAGCCATCTTGTGTACAATTCAGCATCTTTATAATCTCCTGCAAAACCGCCTAAATCCGAGTGCATATAAGCCAAACCCTGCATTCCCATTTGTAAAGATATTTCCACCTGAGGCTTTAAACCTCCCCACGTACGACTCACATCGCCCGACCAGGGTATCATACCATACCGTTGCGAACCAGCAAAACCTGCCCTCATTAAAATAACAGGCCGCCTGTTTGTAAAATCATTTTGAAAACCTTCAAAAACTGTTTTGGCCCATTCATGCCCATAGGCATTATGCACCACATTAGCATCCCCAACTATGTGACGCAAGTTATCCGGGTGCATTTCCGGCTCACCTAAATCGCCCCACCAGCCATCTACTCCACTTAATGTATGTTTTTTATAAACACTCCAAAACCAATCTTTTGTCTCTTGTTTAAATATATCGAGCAGAGCAGTAGTTCCAAAGAAAAAATCAAATACATAAGGATTTCCCAACGAATCTGTCCCCAATAAATTATTACGGGCACATTCCTCAAACTTTTTGCTTGTTTTTAAAATAAAAGGTTCGGTAATTAAAACTGTTTTAACACCTTGTGATTTTATTTTCTCCATCATTTTTTCTGGTTCCGGGAATGCATTCCAATCCCAGTCCAAATTACCCATATGCCCCTTAACATCAGGTCCGAACCAGTACAGATCAAGAACTATTCCATCAAGAGGAAATCCCTGCTTTTTATATTCATCAACAACAGCTTCTACCTGTTTCTGGCTACGATAACCCATTCGAGAAGTAATATTACCCAACGCCCATCGAGGAGGCATTGGTTGATAACCTGTAACTTGCACATAGTTTTCGGTCACTTTTTGCATCGATTCCCCGGCCACCACAACATAACTCATCCTCCCTCCTACTGTTTCAAACTGAAGAATATCCCGATCTGTTTTACCCAGATCTAACCAACCATCTGCAGCATTATCGAACAACAGCATATATTTATTTGATGAAACCACCACAGGCAAAGAATAATACATTAGTTCAGCATGTGTTTGATAACCATAACTAGCCTTATTATACAGCCTAAGACGATGCCCCCTTCTGTCCATACCCAGCACACGCTCGCCTCCCCCCATCAATATTTCATTTGGCTCAAGATTCATCCGGAATCCTTTTAAAGAATCATTATACACCAAACCAACTTCCTCTGAAAACAACAGTGAATCTCCTGAAAAAAAAGATAAAGAAAAAGGACATTTACCTATCTCTGCGGTCATTCCCTTTGTTGAAAATGAAAGTTTTGTACCACTATCCTTTATAATTGTTTCAACCTTTTTGCGGGTGTTTGGAATTGCATAAGAGGGAGGGTTTTCGATATCATATAATGCGTACTCAACTTCAATCGAATAATCTGTTAACGCATTCAAATAGATTTCTCCTTCATTAGTAATTACAGTCAGGCCCTTTTCGGTTTCAATTACATCCTTTACAAAGCGACCGTCGCAATTAGAACGGCATCCTGTGAAACCAATCAGGGTAATTAGTAAAATTGTCAATCCAGAAGTAAATTTCATATACATTTTAATAAGATATTTTATAACATGGTCTCAATACAAATTTTTCTGCGCACATTTAATATCAATCCCAATTTCATAAATTAGTAAAAGTGCAATTTCTCCTTTTTACTACACAACATCAAAAAATATAAACAACACTACTTATATCAACCTATATATCTGCCACTTAATTTACTTAAACTATCATAAAATATAGAAACTATACAATCTATTGTTACCCACCAATTCAATACAACTAATTTATTAGTTAAATAATTTGCAAACTTATTTTTTTAGTTTAAGTTTGAACTAATATTTTAGTTCTTAAAAAATATAACCATGAAACTATCAAGAAAAACAATTATAATTTGCTTTCTGCTTTTTTTGGCAGGACACCTGACAGCAATATCTGCCCAATTCCAAATATTATCTGATACATTAAATACAAACAATGCAAGCGAAATTTCAGAAGCCAAGCTGCTAGAGCACAATTACAAGTTATATAAAGCAATTAATGCTTATCAAAAAATATATCAACGCGACACTACCAATTTGGAAATACTCAAGGAACTTGAGTCGCTATACACAAATACTTCGCAATACCAGGAAGCACTAGACTTTACTTTAAAAATATTAAAATATCAACCTCAAAATAATCATTACAGAATAAAAAGCGGATTACTATACAAGAAACTCGACGAACACAAGAAAGCCTTGCAAATTTTAAAAAACATCAGATGGCAGGATCCACACAACTTATATATTATTACACAAATTGCAGACACCTATCGTGATATTAATGCGGCAGACAGCGCTTTAGTTTATTATACTAAGGCTTGTGAAATGAACCCAACTACCTCAAATTTAATCAAGGGGGCCGATATCCTATTAAAAAACAAAAAGAACACCGAAGCACTTCATTTCCTAAACACTTACTATTCAAAAAAACAGCACTGCAGTAAAGTCCTGCAACGACTATATGGAAAAACCCAATATGTAAACGACAGTATATATGATGCATACGAAATTTTTAATGACTTATATAAAAATGGAGATTCATCACAGGTTACTTCTAAATTTTTAGGACTTTCATGCTGGAAGATTTCTCATTTTACTAGGGGGGAATCGGTATTAGAGAACTATATTAAAAAGGACACTACAGACTACCTGGCTTATTACGTTTTAGGCATATGCTGCAAACGCAACAATAATTTCAATAAAAGCATTGCCTATCTGAACAAATCACTAGAATTGTACACTCCCGACAGTAAAACAATGGCCATGATTCACAAAGGAATAGCTGAATCATTCGAATGGATGATGGAATACAAACAGGCGATTGCCCACTACAAACTAATATCAAATTACAGTCCTGAAAACATTTTTGGTGAATATAAGATTGCCATGATATATGATTACGAAATAAAAAACAAAGAGAAGGCACTACAATGCTACAATAACCTTATAAACAAAATAAACAGGGAAGATTCAACCTCGGAAAGCCAAATAGAAACTTTCTGCAAAATGAGGGTTGCCAAGCTGAATGAAACCCTTTTTTGGGAAAAAGAAAATTAACGGTATAAATCATCAAACTTTCATAAAAATAAGCTCCTGCTTTTCAAAACAAACAATTTAATACAAACAGGCAGCTGATCACCGTATTCCAAAACACAATATTTTCGTACTTTTACCCAATAAACAACGAAAATATTGTTATGAACAAAAATATACCACATTTACAAAACAACGTTGAAACAGCACTGAATCAAAAACGCATAAAAGATGCTCTGTCAATCCTTAACCAATTAGCGCTAAACAACCATAAAGGGATGCTTAACGATGAACTTTATAATTTGGAGTTCGCATATAAAAGCATGTTAAAATACACTTTTGACGGAGTTAGTGATCCGGAACAACAACAGGTATATAACAATATTATAAAATCATGCTACGATTTATCCGATGCACTATTTGCTTCAATTAACAACAGCAAATCCAACAATATTTTTTATGAAACCCAGCGTAACCTTCAATTAAATAATCAAATATCAGTTGTATCGGTTATTGAAGAGTTTTTTGCTGAACACGCAAAAAACCAAATTACAGCACAAAATGAAATCAGCAGCCAGTATTCTCTTGAAATATCTGGAATATTATTTAACCACCTTTGGGCTACTTCTAATATTTCTGATGATGAATACAAGAGAATCCTGGAACTTATTGTTGACCATAATATACACTTTAGTTATAGGTGCATTTTTATCTCAGCCATAACAATTGGGTTATTTCAGGAATTCAACGAAAATAAGATTCTACTTCTTTTCAATGCTTTACAAAGCAATGAGGATGTAATATTGCAAAGAACACTAACCGGCCTGCTATTAGTCCTTTTTAAATATGACAGCAGATTGTTTGTCTACCCCAAAATCAAATCAAGGCTTACATTATTACAGGAAGACAAGCGATTGATTAAAAATATATTATCTATCGCAATACAACTCATCAGAACAAGGGAGACAGAAAAGATTTCTACAAAACTAAATGAGGAGATACTTCCGGAGGTAGTAAAAATGCAACCAAACCTTAGAAACAAGTTGGATTTAGATAACCTCCTTGGCGAAAAGCTCAACGAAGGAGAAAACCCGGAATGGGAAGACTTTTTCAAAGACTCTCCTGAATTAATGAACAAGTTGGAAGAACTAACGGAATTGCAACTGGAAGGGGCTGATGTTTTCCTGACGACCTTTAAAATGCTCAAACACTTTAGCTTCTTCAATTCTGTTTACAACTGGTTTACTCCTTTTTACCTCGAAAATCCTGAATTAAAAAAAGCCCTCGGAAATGAAGATAATATTTTCTCAAACAAGAAAATACAAGAAAGTTTAGCCAACTCAGGTTTTCTATGCAACTCAGATAAATATTCTCTATTTCTGAGCATCCCACACATGCCACCATTTCAAAAAGATATGATGGGAAAAATGTTTGAGCAACAGATGGAACAAATGGATGAAATAGAAAAAGACGAAAAAATTATTAGTCCCGAAAAAAAACAATCAATTATTTCGAACAGGTATATCCAGGATTTATATCGTTTTTTTAAGATCCATCCTCAGCACCACCAATTTGAAGATATTTTTGCATGGAAAATGGATTTTCATAACAAAACTTTCTTTACGTACATTATTGAAGACATTGACAGTTTAAGACAGATTGCAGAATTTTTCTTTAAAAAAGAATACTTTAATGAAGCGGCTGAAGCTTTTGAGATCATCAATAAAAAACAAATAGATAATATTGAAATCATACAAAAGCTGGCTTACTGTTATCAGCAAAACAAAACATATAAAAAAGCCCTGAAACAGTACTTAAAGGCCGACATTTTAAAACCTGAGCAAATATGGACTACAAAAAAAATTGCCTTAATGTATAAACTATTAAGGCAACCAGAAAAAGCTTTGGAATACTATTTAATTGCAGAAAGACTAAAACCTAAAGACTTATATACTCAAGCCTCCATTGGCCATTGCCATTTAGACTTAAAAAACTACACTGATGCCCTTAAATATTATTTTAAGGTTGAATATCTTGACGAATCAAACACCAAAGTATGGCGACCGATCGCATGGTGTTCATTTGTTGTCGGCAATTTGAAACAAGCAGAAAAATATTACAATAAACTACTTCTTACATCATCAAACACACACGATATAATTAACATCGCACATGTTTTTTGGTGCCAAAACAACAGAAGAGAAGCCTTAAAATTTTATCAAAAAGCTATTTCTAAAATGAACAATAACTTCACTGAGTTTTTCGAAGTATTTAATGAAGACATCCCTTATCTTACCAAAAACGGCATCCTAAAAGAGGATATCCCTTTTATTATTGATCAACTAAAATATAATATTGAAGGATAATACATAAACCTACAAATAAATGGCAAAGAAAAAAATACAGACAGAATTATATAGCTACGGAATATATACAAACTGGGATAGAAATTCCCGCGCTTTACCAAAATTATTAAAAATAACAGAACAGATACCCCTGGAATTAGACATTGAATTTGGCTATGTGATTAAAATTAAAGGAGCAAAAGGAAAAAGGATTACGTTTAAGATAGATCATCCGCCATTTACAGATGAAAATGGTAGAATTGCACCCCCCTTTACCGGAGAATATTTTGTACGTTCTAACGATTATGAGTTCTTTTTAGGAGATACCATCTGGGAACCCATCCATAATAAAAAAGGAGAATGGAAACTTACAACCTGGCTCGAAGGGGAACTATTAATCCAAAAATCACTATATGTTAAAGAACCGTAATATATTAGTTCAACACAACAGTAATCAAGAAAAATGTGAAACCTAATAAAGCAATTACCAACAAAACTTCAATTACGAAAAACCAAAAAATCTTTCTCTTTAACCTAACCGTATTATCATCCGTTTTTCTAAACATCTCCCTAAATTTTTCTAACATTACGCTACAAATATAACAGTTTAACTAATTGATAAAAAAAACCTTAACAGCTTTTAACTACAATTTAGATTCCTTTAGCCCTTTATAATTACCGGTTTTCATTTCAATAAAAAATCAAACACCCCAACAATTGCTGCTCCAATATCTAAATTAGCTTTACCAAGCTATTAAAAAAACACCGTCTTTAAAAGTTAAAAATTATTAATAAACACATCAATATATAAGCACTTTCCTTAGTTATAATAACGAAAAGAATACATAATTATTGAGCTTTACCACAAAAAATAGTACTTTGGTTTTTTCAATAATGAAATATACTACTAACCAATAAAGACAAATGAAAAATATAGCAGTAGTTTTATCGGGGTGTGGCGTTTTTGATGGCTCTGAGATACATGAAGCAACTCTAACTCTTTTAGCTATTAATAAAAAAGGTGCTATTTACCAATGTTTTGCCCCAAACACCACTCAACACCACGTAATAAACCATATTACCGGTGAAGAAATGCAGGAATCAAGAAATGTATTGGTCGAATCAGCCAGGATTGCCAGAGGCCAGATCAAAGATCTTGAAACTTTAAATTCTAATGATTTTGATGCCATTGTTTTTCCGGGAGGCTTTGGAGCTGCCAAAAATTTAAGCAATCTTGCTTTTGAGGGAGCAGATTGCAAAGTTCTTCCATTAGTTGCTGAAAAAATAAAAGAATTCTGGACGAACAAAAAACCCATTGGGGCCATGTGCATAGCTCCTGCAGTAATTGCTAAAATAATTCCAGGCTCTCTGGTCACCATAGGAAACGATATTGCCACCAAAGATACCATCACCCAAATGGGATCGACGCATCAGAATACAAATCATACAGAGACTGTTATAGACGCAAAAAACAAAATTGTAACAACCCCTTGTTACATGCTTGATGCAAACATTGCTCAGATTGAACAGGGAACCTTAAATTTAATTGACGAAATAATAAAATTATAAATTACTTTAATCGAAACATAAAAAAGGCCACCCAAAAGAAAGGAGGCCTTTTTTGCACTTTAAAAAATAAGTACAAAGATAGCCAGGCCTACGATAATAATTTGAATGGTTAAAATTACGTTTGGGACATCAGCCCTTAAAATCGATCCTAGCAAAGGTGTTTGTCTGGTAACTCTCATAATTAGTCATTTAGTTATTACAAATTTCACACAAAGATGATAAAATTTCAGTTTTCTAACCAAACCTCATCCGCCTCATTTAATGAAACACCATGATTTACAAATGAACCCCCCACTTTTTTAAACAAGACGACTTTTTTATGCTTGAAAATTTGAATATTTTATTTAAATTCACATGTTATAAATTAAAATAACTACAAGCATCCAAAAATCTATTCCATGCTAAAGGCAATAATAATTGATGACGAATCTTCTGCCCGTCAGAGCATAAAAAAAATACTTGAAATGTATCTTAACGATATTGTTGAAGTTATGGATACAGCAGACGATCTTGAAAAAGGGATTGCTTTAATCAGAAGATTAAACCCCAACATTGTCTTTCTTGACATATCAATGCCCAAAGAATCAGGTTTAGAGTTATTCAATTATTTTACCAACATAAACTTTGATGTGGTTTTTGTTACTGCACACCAACAATATGCGGTTAATGCTGTTGGACTTGGAGCAGCCGGGTATTTATTAAAACCAATAAAGCCAAAGCAATTGGTAGACATAGTACTAAAAATAAATATTCGACAACAAAACACAGATAATTACAAAAACAACGCACAATGGATCTATAACAATTGCAAACTTTTGGTTAACCACCAAAAAGGCGTTCATATTATTCCGTATAAAAAAATAAAAGCCATAGAGGCAGATGGAAATTACTGCAAAATATACAGGGATAATGACGAACCTTTATATGTATCCAAAACAATAGGCAGTATTGAAGAAAACATTCCTAAACTACATTTTTTCAGAACCCACCGTTCGTGTATCGCAAATCTTAATTACATATCTGAAATTGATAAAGAGAAAAATATTATTCACCTTGATGGTATTAAAGTACCCCTGGCCTCTGCCAACTTTAAAAATCTAATTGAAGAATTATCCAGATTAACTAATAATTCAAACTAGGTCTTATCACTATCAAACACACCTAACTTTCTCAATAAGAAATTTGCATCTTTTCCTACACCTCCCTCACAACACCCCATTATCCAACAACATTATTATATGCTCAATCATTCTGTCATCTCCTTCCGAATCGAATTCAGTTTTAAGGTTTGAACCAAAAATTCGTGCAACAGACTGCCACATAAATGCCGACAAACCTCCTTTTAAGTCTTTTATTAACTTATAACTAGTATCTCCGGTTTCTCTTTCTATCAATTTAATAAGCATCCTTCCCTGTGAAAAAGTAAGTTTCCTTAAAGGCTTTTCAAACTCTTCAAAAAGTTCTTTTTCAGCAATTTTGATATATTGCTTCTTCTGCTTTTCGCCAGATATTGTGTCTAAGGCCAAAGCTATGGCATCCAACCGCCGCTTAGCCAGCCTGGCATAGGGCAAAGTCTTTTTAACATTAATAACCAATCTGCTATATCGCTTATGCTGCCTTTTATTTTTAAACTTCCAAGGGGGAGAAACCTGCACCTCTTTAATGTACACATGGGGAATTGTATCTCCTTCAAGCACTTTGCCTTTTAAAAGATTTAGAGTACTGGTTTTAAGAGTATCCACCTGAGCCACAACGCTCAAACTGAATGTCATTAATCCATATAACACAATTATATTTTTGCAAAGCTTCCTCATAAAAAAGAGAGTATGACAAAAGTAATTCCTGCAATAAAATTACAACTTTTAATAGTGCATAAAAAAGAAAAACCGATCATTACTGACCGGCTTATTCTACTATCTTAAATTTTGAACGAGGCAATTATACATTAAACCTAAAATGCATAATGTCGCCGTCCTGAACAACATATTCTTTACCCTCAACATTCATCTTCCCTGCTTCTTTACAAGCCAATTCCGACTTATAGTGTACATAGTCATCATATTTAATAACCTCAGCCCTGATAAAACCTTTTTCAAAATCAGTATGAATAACAGCAGCTGCCTGTGGCGCACATGCACCTTTAGGATAGGTCCAAGCTCTTACTTCCTTAACCCCTGCGGTAAAATAAGTTTCTAACTCTAAAAGTTTATAGGCCGACCTGATTAATTTTGCAACCCCTGATTCAGAAAGCCCTATATCTTCTAAAAACATTTGTCTTTCCTCAAACGAATCCAACTCTGCAATATCAGCTTCTGTTTGTGCTGCAATTACCAAAACCTCAGCATTTTCATCAGCAACAGCTGTTTTTACTGCTTCAACATGACCATTGCCATCAACAACCGAGCCTTCATCAACGTTGCACACATACAATACTGGCTTATTGGTAAGCAAATATAAATCTTTAGATACTTTTTGCTGGGCTTCGGTAAGCTCAACCGTTCTGGCAGATTTCCCTGATTCCAGAACTTCTTTATACAAATACAAAACTTCTACCAACCGCTTTAGATCCTGATCTTTAGAAGCCTTGGCTGCTTTTTCTGATTTCTGCAAACGATTTTCAATGGTCTCCAAATCTTTCATCTGAAGTTCCATATCAATCACTTCTTTATCTCTGACCGGATCAACCGAACCGTCAACATGAGTTACATTATCATCATCAAAACATCTCAAAACATGGATAATTGCATCTGTTTCACGGATATTTGACAAGAATTTATTTCCAAGACCTTCACCTTTACTTGCACCCTTCACCAATCCTGCAATATCTACAATCTCAACCGTTGCAGGCAAAACCCTTTGTGGCTGAACCAATTCTTCAAGTTTAATCAAACGCTCATCCGGTACTGTTATAACACCCACATTAGGCTCAATAGTACAGAATGGAAAATTAGCAGACTGAGCTTTAGCATTTGACAGACAATTAAATAATGTAGACTTTCCAACATTTGGCAAACCTACAATCCCACATTGTAATCCCATTTTATATTTATTTCAGTATCACTATTTTATCAAAAATTTGTGCAAAAGTACATCAAATTTTCGGCTTGAAAAAACATTATGGGAAATAACACAACAAATTACTGCAACTTGGCACTACCCCACATCTCATTATATAACAATACTTTAAAAAACTAAAACTGCCCATTCAATAAATTTTGCCGCATAATATTAAACCTTTTTACATATATCACGTCAAAAGAACCGTAAGTTAATCGATATTGATTGAGAAATAATATTAATGGCATACCAGAAAATAAATGACATAGAACTTGTTGAACTATTTAAATCTAAGGACAGCCAACAAAAAGCCTTTAAGATACTAATGCAAAAGTATAAAGAAAGGCTATATTGGCACATTAGAAAAATAGTACTTACACATGAAGATGCCGACGATGTGCTACAAAATACGTTTGTGAAAATATGGCAGAACCTTGATTCTTTCCAAGGCAACTCGGCTTTATACACCTGGATATACCGGATAGCAACAAACGAATCATTAACTTTACTAAAGAAAAAGAAAAAAAACAGTGCCTATCCTATAGATGGAGAAGTAAACAAACTGGAAAGCCAACTAAAAAGCGATCCTTACTTTGAAGGAACTGAAATTCAGATACAACTTCAAAAAGCAATTAGCACTTTACCTGAAAAACAAAAAATCATATTCAATATGAAATATTTTGATGATTTAAAATATGGTGAGATTGCTGAAATTTTAGAAACTTCAGTTGGATCTTTAAAAGCATCATATCACCACGCTGCAAAAAAAATTGAAGCATACTTAAAAAACACATTAGTAAACAAATAATAGATTTTTTTTGATCTGAACAATTAAACCTTTTAATAAAACCAGAATCAAAGAAATAACAGGAGATAATTGAAATGAAAGAGGAGTTTAATATACTTAATCAGATAAAAAAGGAAAACCCGGATACTGGATTCTCTGTTCCAGATCATTATTTTGATTCGTTTGATGATCAAATGATGAGCCTGATTGAGTCAAAAAAAATATCCACCGGGAAAAAGGTTGTTATGATATTAAAGCCATGGCTGTCACTTGCGGCTATTTTTACCCTGATTACTTTGGTTTACTATGTATCTCCAATATCAAAAACCAACAATCAAATTGCAGATGCATCATTTACAACAGAAGTATCTCTTGAGTATTTATCCCCCAGTTTTGATGAATATGAGTTAATAGATATCATAATCGATAATGAAAACAATGCTATATTTGACAATATAAATTCCGATCCCAACTTACTTGAAGGATTGACATACGAAGACATTGAAGATATTGTAATCTTTTAAAGCAAAAAAAATGAATAAGACTTTTCTACTAATAATATTGTTTCTTTCTATACATATATTTTCCTGGGGACAACAATTCTCGAGGGAAGAAAAAATAGAGCGACTTAAAGCACAAAAAGTTGCATTTATAACCAATAAATTAAACCTGTCAACAGAAGAAGCCCAGGCATTTTGGCCTGTTTACAATGATTTTTTTAAAAAACGGGAAGGTCTTGCCAGACAAAAAAAACAGATTACTCTTGATTTACAAAACAACTGGATGAAATACTCAAGCGAAAAGAAGACTGAATTGGCTGATAGCCTGATTAACTTTAGATTGAAAGAAGCAAAACTGGAACAAGCCTATCATCAAAAATTCAAAAGTATACTTAGTATTGATAAAGTAATTAAACTATATAATTCCGAACAGCAATACAAAAACTACTTACTTACACAAATAAGAAATCAAAACTCTTTAAAACCATCACAAAGAGAGGCTAAAAGAAAATAAAAACGAGCAGGTTGTTCCTGCTCGTTGCAATATTTTATTTCTGAATAATACTTATTGCTTCTTCAACAGTAACAAGACTCTGCTCACCTGAACTCATGTTTTTGAGGGTAATCTTATTCTCCAAAATTTCATCTTCGCCTGCCATGGCCACAAACAAAATTTCTTTTTTATTAGCATAAGCCATTTGTTTCTTCATTTTTGCAGAATCAGGATACAACTCAGCTTTGATTCCGGCAGCCCTAACATGTTGTAAGGCCTTTAATGAATACAAGGCTTCTTTTTCCCCAAAATTAACAAACAGCAATTGGGTCGAAACAATAGATTCCTTAGGATAAAGATCCAAGGTATTCATCACATCATAAATCCTGTCTGCACCAAAAGATATACCAACACCAGATACATCTTTCAACCCAAAGATACCGGTCAGGTCATCATACCTTCCACCCCCGGTAATACTCCCTATCTGAACATCAAGGGCTTTCACCTCAAAAATAGCTCCTGTATAATAATTCAGCCCTCTTGCCAGGGTGAGGTCAAGCTCAACTTCAGTTGTAATTGTTAAGGTTGCTAGATATTCAAGTACACTTTCAATTTCACTTACACCTTTTAAACCAACTTCCGATGTTTTAAGAACCGATTTAAGTGTTTCTACCTTCTCCTGATTGGTTCCTGCCAGGTTAATGATAGGCTGTAGCTTTTCTATAGCTCCTTCCGACAAATTCTTTTGCCTCAACTCTTCATTCACCTTATCTAATCCAATCTTGTCGAGCTTATCAATAGCAACAGTTATATCTATTATTTTATCAGCCTCTCCAATGATCTCGGCAATACCTGTAAGTATCTTTCTGTTGTTCAGTTTTACCACAACATTAATCCCCAAGGCATTGTAAACATCATCAACTATCTGAATCAACTCCACTTCATTCATCAGCGAGTCCGAACCAACAACATCTACATCACACTGATAAAACTCCCTGTAGCGCCCCTTTTGTGGCCTATCTGCCCGCCAAACGGGTTGAATCTGGTATCGTTTGAAAGGGAATGTAATCTCATTCTGGTGCTGTACAACAAAGCGGGCAAATGGTACCGTTAGGTCATATCTTAACCCTTTTTCAGAAATTTGGGTTGTAGTTTTTACCGAGTTCTTTTCGGTTAAAAATTGCTCATTTGCCTTTGCCAGGAAATCACCAGAATTCAATATCTTAAACAATAACTTATCCCCTTCCTCTCCATATTTACCCATTAATGTGGATAAATTTTCCATTGCCGGTGTTTCTATAGGTTGATATCCATATTTTACAAATACTGATTTTATGGTATCAAATATATAATTACGTTTCGCCATTTCAACGGGCGAAAAATCCCTGGTTCCTTTTGGTATAGCAGGTTTTTGAGCCATTATATTAAACATTTAAATTTTAACGAAGCGCAAAGTTATTTATTTTATTTGAAACATGCATGGCATTTAGCAATTCAAAGAAAAACCAAGCTTATTAATCCATTGTTTAAGTTGATTATCTGCTTCTGCACTACCTTCTTCCGGTGCCCAATCGGCAAAATTTTTATCATCTGAAACATCGTAAGGGCCATCTTTAATTTCATAAGCTACAGTACCTGTTTCCAGTCCTGTTACTGTATGACATTCACCGGGATTGATCTCAACTGCAAAAAACCCTTTATCCCTGTCTAAAACAACATGCTCCACAACATCTCCTTTTTCGTTAAAGAAAATTACCAGAAGCTTACCTGTCAAAACTAAAAACACTTCTCTTTTATCAGGGTTTTCATGTGTATGAGGATGAACATAGGTGCCTGGTTCAAAGGCGTTCAACATCCTTTGAAGGGGATCCTCTTTATACTTATGAAAGTTTAGATTCTTTCTTTTCCGGTCTGCCTGCCTGGCATCTGATATGAGTTGCTCAATTACACTTTTATTTATAACTATCATAGGCTTAAAACTATATATTTTTTTAGTGCCCAACACAATAAAAACTTCATAATATTATCCATAAGCAGGGTAAAATCCATTAGTCTAAGGAAACCAAACATTCAAAAAAAAAAAAATCGGTTTCGTCACTATTCATAAACCGTACTAAAACTTTACAGTATTATAGAATAATACAATTTGATAGGATAATTTTTAAGCCAAGAAGTGAAAGAATGGATACAGTGAAGATTTTAGCAATTGGGAACGACAAGATAAACCTGCAGATTATCAAAAGCAGGTTACTTGAGTTTGGTGATGATTGGTTGATATTTAATATGGGGTGCGAAGATGCTCACCATGCAATCAACAAAAGCAAGTTCGACCTTTGCATTATTGACTGTAGCGAAACTTCTGAAATGTTAAATCAGAAAATTTCTGAAATAAAAAACTCAACAAAAAACGCTGACACCCCAATTCTTGTTAGTATACAAGAATGTTCTGCCAGTGATATTGAAGAGTTTTTACTAAACGGAGCCCTCGATTTCATAAAAAAACCCTTTAAATCTATAGAACTTTTCGCAAGGGTCAGAACAGCGTTAACCCTGTCGAGCACCATCGCAAAATTAAACAGGCAAAACAGGGTTATAAACGAATCTCAAGAAAAAATTGAGGAAATGATCAAAGGCCTCATGCCTTCTGAAATTATTAATGAAATTACCCGGTACGGAGAATCCAAGCCTAAAAAATACCGGGACGCCTCAGTATTGTTTGCCGACCTGGTTGATTTTACAAAAAAATCACGCACCCTATCTCCTAAGGTAGTTATTGATGAGCTCTCGGAGATATTTGAGGAATTTGATAAAATCATGAAAAAAAATCAATGCACCAGAATTAAAACCATGGGAGATGGCTATCTGGCAGTTTCGGGAATACCAACGCCAAATAAAGACCATGCCAAAAATTTAATACAAGCAGCCATTGACATGAGAGAATTCCTTAAACAGAGAAACTTAATCAATAAGGTAAAATGGGATATCAAAGTTGGAATTAATTCTGGTGAAGTTATTGGCAGCGTCCTTGGAAAATCCAACTACTTATTTGATGTATTTGGAGATACGGTCAACGAGGCTTCCAGGATGGAGAATACATGCGAACCTAATCAGGTAAACATATCTCAGACAACATATCTTATCACAAGAAATTCGTTTAGATACATAGAAAGGTTACCTGCGGAAGTGAAAGGAATTGGTAAAAAAAGGATGTATTACTTAAAATCCTCAATCAATCCCATCCTATTAAATGACAAAAAAAAACATAACCTAAAACTAGGGAAACTCATTGAAAAACTGTCGACAAACTAAATTCCCATGTTAGAAAAACCGTATAAAATTCTTCTTGTTGATGATATGTCCATTATAATGGATATTATCATATCCCACCTCGAAGAAATGGGTCAGAGTTTTATTTACCTTAAAGCCACAAATGGCAGGGATGCCTGTAAAATTGCAAGGAATGCTTTACCTGATTTAATTATAATGGATTGGGAAATGCCCAAAATGACGGGGATTGATGCACTAAACCTGATAAAAAAACATCCTTCCACAAAAGACATCCCTGTAATTATTTCCTCCGGTTTTTCAGATGCTGAAAACGTAAAAACAGCCCTGGATGCCGGGGCAATTGATTATATTAAAAAACCCATTTCTCCTGTAGAACTCATTGCCAGGGTTAAATCAACTTTAGCCCTGACCAGCACAATTAGTGCATTAAAACAAAAACATGCTGAATTAGAAGACGAACGACATAAAGTAGAAAAAATACTTGAAGGCTTAATACCCAAAAAAATCCTGCATGAAATAAAAGAAACCGGTACTTCAAAACCCCAACGGTACAAAAATGCCTCTGTAATGTTTACCGACCTGGTAGGTTTTACAAAAAAAACCACCACCATGTCGCCCAAAAGATTAATTAACGAACTAAGTGATATCTTTTCTGCATTTGATAGGATAATCTGCAAATACAATTGTACACGAATAAAAACAATTGGTGATGCATACCTTGCCGTTTGCGGACTTCCTGACGAAAACGAAAACCATGCAAAACACCTGATACAGGCCGCTATTGAGTTCAGACAGTTTATTCTGGAACGAAACATTGTTAATCCCGTGAAATGGGAAATTACAATTGGCATAAACAGTGGTGATGTAATTGGCAGCCTGATTGGGGTTGAAAACTATTTGTTTGATGTATTTGGTGAAAATGTTAATACAGCCTCAAGAATACAAACAAGTTGTACCCCCATGAACATTGCTGTGAGCAACAACACATACAACCTAACCAAAGATGATTTTATATATGAACACCAGGGAAAGGTAAAGTTAAAAGGTATGAAAGAAGTAGATGTATTTCATGTTATGGATGTAATTTCAGATATAGAATTGATTAACATTTACGAAAACTTTGATGTTTTTTAAAACCTTCGTTATACAAAAAGGGTTGCCAAATTTTCTGGCAACCCTGTTAGTTCATTCACAAAATTGATTAATCCATCAACTTTTTATAACGTATACGTTTAGGAGTTATATCGCCCATTCTACGTTTTTTACTCTCCTCATATTCCGAGAATGATCCTTCAAAATAATGGATCTTTGATTCACCCTCAAATGCCAGGATATGCGTTGCTATCCGATCAAGGAACCACCTGTCGTGAGAAATTACAACAGCGCAACCTGCAAAATCCTCCAGTCCTTCTTCCAGAGCCCGTAGTGTATTTACGTCAATATCATTGGTTGGCTCATCCAACAGCAACACATTAGCCTCTTCTTTTAGGGTTAAGGCCAGATGTAACCGATTACGCTCTCCTCCGGAAAGTACCCCACATTTTTTTTGCTGATCACCACCCGTAAAATTAAACCTTGCAAGATATGCTCTTGAATTCAAGTCTCTCCCGCCAATTTTCAAAGTATCCTGTCCATTTGCAACCACTTCAAAAATAGACTTGTCGGGATCTATAGCCTCATGGGTTTGATCAACATACCCTACTTTAACTGTTTCGCCAACCTCGAAAGTACCTTTATCTACAGCTTCAAGTCCCATAATCATTCTAAACAATGTAGTTTTACCTGCGCCATTGGGGCCAATAACACCTACAATACCGTTTTTAGGTAAAAGAAACTCCAAATCTTCAAAAAGTAACTTATCCTCAAATCCTTTTGCTACGCCATGCGCTTCAATTACCTTATCTCCCAAACGGGGACCATTAGGAATAAAGATTTCCAGTTTTTCTTCTTTCTCTTTAACATCTTCATCCATCAATTTATCATAGGCTGATAAGCGGGCTTTTGATTTTGCATGCCGTGCTTTAGGAGCCATCCTAACCCACTCCAATTCCCTTTCCAGCGTTTTTCTCCTTTTTGAAGCAGACTTCTCTTCCTGCTCCATTCTCTTGGTTTTTTGCTCAAGCCACGATGAATAATTACCTTTCCATGGAATGCCCTCTCCTCTATCCAATTCCAAAATCCAGCCTGCTACATTATCCAGAAAATACCTATCGTGTGTAATTGAAATAACCGTACCTTTATATTGCTGCAAGTGCATCTCTAACCACTGCACAGATTCCGCATCCAGGTGGTTAGTAGGCTCATCTAAAAGCAACACATCCGGCTCCTGAAGCAACAACCTACACAAAGCCACCCTCCTGCGTTCTCCACCGGATAAGAATTTTATTTGCTTATCCTCATCCGGACAACGCAAAGCATCCATCGCAATATTAAGTTTTGTATCCAGATTCCATGCATCATACTGATCAATTTTCTCTTGTAATTTGGCCTGCTCGTCCATCAAGGCCTGCATTTTATCCGGATCTTCCAATACTTCAGGATCGGCAAACTTTTCATTCACCTTATTATATGCATTTAAAACATCAACAACCTCCTGCACTCCCTCTTCCACAACTTGTTTTACTGTTTTATTATCATCCAAAACCGGTTCCTGCTCCAAATAACCAACCGAATAGTCCTGAGAAGAAACCACTTCACCCTGAAAGTTCTTATCTACTCCGGCAATTATTTTCATTAAGGTTGATTTACCTGAACCATTTAATCCAATAATACCAATTTTAGCACCATAGAAAAAAGACAAATAAATATTATTTAAAATCTTTTTTTGGGGAGGAACCACTTTGCTCACTCCAACCATTGAGAATATAATTTTCTTATCGTCAGACATTATTTAAGAGTATTAAATTTGCTGCAAAAATAACATTAAAAAACAGGCATAAAAAAACCTTACCAGAAAAACTAGTAAGGTTTTATATTAAAGAATGTAAATATCCTATTTTGCCATTGCCTTAACATCTTTAAGCAACAGGCCATCTCTGTTTTTGGGAGTTACCATGTGCCAGTCGAAATAATAAAACTGCGAATCGGCAGCCCCTATCACAATTTTATAACATCTTGCTTTATACTTAGTTCCTTCAGGTCCTACCTTATGCAAATAAACCACATCAGGATCTTTATCTTCAATAGCTTTTGTAATAATCTCCTGATCCACAATCTCTACATGATAAGGATATTCTTTTTGCAACTTGCTTAAAGTATTAATGTCGGCAGTAAGGTCTTCTTTAACCAGCAATAACTTTTTATTATTCAGGCTCTTTACATTTTTGTTATAATACTTAAACATATTAGCACCTATAATGTTTGGGTTTTGAGAAACCAACTTTACATGATCCTGCATAAACTTGATAAAGCCCTCCATTTTATAGGCATAACTATCATCTTCTACCCTTAAATAAGACAATGGTATTGAACACAAATCCGGCATATCTGTAATCGAATACACATCCTTTCCTAATAATAAACTAATAAAGGTATACCTGGCTTTTGTTTTATCCTTATCAAAAGTGACTGTAGAAGTAACAATAAATGAATATGACGGATCTCTTCTTTTCTCATCAAACTCTGAATGGGAAATAATTTCATATTCAGTAACATCCCAAACCCGAGGCATAACCTTTTTTATCATAAAGTTAAAATCAGACATGGGGTTGTCATCCATTACAACATAAGTTTTGGTATTAAAGAACTTTTTATAATCAGCTTCTGTTGCCATATTTTTTTGAGCAACAACACCTACTGCCATTGCCACAACTATTAGACTAACAATTAATTTCTTCATTTCTTTTTATTTTTAATTCAAAAACAACAATTTTCTTTTATTAAGATATACTAAAACGAAAATAATTAGATTGGGTTATATTTTAAAGGAAAAATTTACAAAAACAATTTCAACTTCACTATTCCATCAGCAAATACACCTTAGCATTCAAACACTTATAAATCGTCATAAATTCTAAAACATTTAAATTCATAGTTATTCAATTTATATTCGCATATTTACTTTAAATTGCATTAAAAATTCAAACCTATTTAGTTTGAACACGTAAAAGTTTTTGCATTTTTGCACTATTTGAACGCAACTAATAACGATAGCCTGATTTGGTATAATCATTTTTATATCTGAACATCCACACCAATAACTGTTTCAGGATGTTTGTGTATGAATAATTTGTGTTTGAGTACCATTAAACATTTTGAGTTAAAACCATATGAAGTTTATTAATAAATTTATATTGCTCTTTTCTTTTGATCATGACGAAAAGGTTGAAGTAGAAACAAAAACCGTACAACTTTTTTCAAATGTTCTTAACTTCTTTCTTTTTGTAATTGTTTTTATCGAAGGTATTATTTCTTTGCTTGAGGAGAACCTGTTTTTTGCAGGCCCGCTGTTGTTTTTCAGTATACTTTTTGCATTTAACTATTTATACACCGGACGCCGGTCAAACTCCACCTATTATAAAGAAATTCTTTTTTCATTTATTATAATTACTTTTTCTTTTTTTGTAATTTTTGGAGGGCCAACAAACATTAATATTATCTGGCTTGGCATCTTCCCGTTTGTTGCAATTAACCTGTTTGGCAGACACCAGGGAGCCATGTATTCATTATATATGTTCCTTTTTGTGATTATTGATTTTGTATTGCTTAGCAAAATAGTTCCTCAAGCTACCCAATACACCTTAAACATGGAAATTCTGTTCTCTATATATTTCATTTTCTCCTTTATCATAGCATATACACTTAAGTTTATATTTGCAGAAGTTATGCTTACCAAGGAAAGGGCAATGATCAATTCCCAAAACAGCAAAAACTCTAAAGAGGAGCAAATATCTGACCTTTCAAGGCAAATCAGAACCCCATTAAGTAATATAACCGGTATCCTGGACATTCTTGGAAAAACAAACTTAACTGATGACCAGAGAGATTACATCAACACCATACACGCTTCAGCAAACAACCTTGTAAATGTGGTAACCAACATGGTTTCATCCTCCAAATCAGGGTTAACACCGGCTACAGAAGAGGAAATTAGCTTTAATCTTTATTCCACTTTAAACAATACCATTCGTTTGTTTTCGGAAAATAACACCAAACAAAAGTTCAGCCTTTCTTTCTCGGCCGACATTCCTTCAACTATGTTGGGGAACGCTATTAAAACAAAACAAATATTTCTGAATATCCTCAATAGCATTGCAAAATATAACGTTGCTGAACAAAAGCTTATTAATATTGAAGTTTCCCGAATTAACAATATGCCAGGAATTATCGAACTGAACTTTAAGATAATCAGCATTGGGAACATTCCTTTCCCTAAAGAATATAAGTCTGAAGACTCTTTATATAGCGATGACATCCTTAGGCTCAATACTTCAAAGCACATTCAGTATCTCGATCTGGGATTAACCCAAAAACTTATCGAGCAAGATGGCCACATTCTTCATATACAACCTAATATAGAAGAGACTACCTTTGAATTTGGAATTACATTCAAGGAAAACACTCAAAGTATATCACTACAAAAACTAAACGATAAGATTACTAATAGCGAATCCTTTTATAAACCATCTGTTGATATTAAAAATGCCAATATATTATTGGTTGAAGATAATTTTAGCAACCAGCAAATTATTATCCTGTACATAAAAAATGAGGTTAATAAGATTGAAGTTGCCTACAACGGGAAAGAGGCGCTGGATAAATTTGGCAAGGCCAAATATGATTTAATACTGATGGATGTTCAGATGCCTATTATGGATGGCTTTAAAGCCACTCAAAAAATCAGGGAAATAGAAAAAAGCACCAATACCCACACGCCAATCATTGCAGTAACAGCAAACGCTTTCCCTGAAGATAAAGAAAGGTGCATGGCATCCGGCATGGATGATTATATCAGTAAACCATTTCAACCGGAAGACCTGATAGGGAAAATCAAACACCATTTAAGTTAAACATCAGGGTAGTAAATCACTCCTACACTGTTTTTTCCGTCAATTTTTATAATTGCAGCAGAAGATAAACGTACATGTTTTATCCAGGCGTCTTCATAGATTGCCGGCAAGGCTAACAAAAAAGACTCATCCAAACGGTCTTTATCCGATATCTAATTTACATTAAAATAGCCAACCCGTAACGAGGTTAGATTTTGAAAAAAATGGGTTCCCTGGCTTGGATCAACACTAAACCCATCAAGAGCTGTCTCTACAATAACTCTAGCCCCTGATATCTGAGGCCATTTTACAGGTATTCCCAACCATGGATCCTGGGAGCCCCACCTCCCAGGACCGATAAGTATATAATTTCTGTTCTCATTTAAAATACTCTGATTTAATTTTTCAATAACAGAAACCATTTTAACCATATTAGCCGCCTTAAACCCATCTGTTTTAACAAACACCACATCTTTAACATCATCAACAACTCCATTCCCCAAAGCCAATGTAGAATACACCAAATGCCTGTCTGGAGTTAAACTGAGAAGATCCTCCTTCAGGCTCTCTTCCGTTTCCACAATTGGGCGTATTTGAAGGGGATAAAAAACATGTTTGCCCGAAGCCGACTGTAAATCAACTGCAAATTCCACCTCTACCGGCTGATTCATTTCCCTTTGACCAATTGCCAGGATAGATTTAACGATACTTGCCAGTGGAAAAGTATCATATTTCAAAACATTTGCAAACGTAATTAAAGGAATCCCCTTGAAAGTAACTCCATCTCGAATAATATTATTTTGATAATCATAAACTGACCCTAACCAGCGCAATGTACCATCTTTTAACGCTGTTTTGGCATCCAATTTCAAAAGATTTATAGCATCATTTACTGAAGGCTTAAAGCTATGATTGTCCAAATCAAGCGCAAAAAACGTTTTTTGGGTATCTTTAAGTGTATACTCAGGAGTTGACAACTGTAGAGACTTTTGAGGGTAACCAGGTGAAAAACGCAAGGAAACACCCCCTTCTACAATCTGCTTCCCAAGACCTAAAGCTACATTGACAATTCCATCATCTGTCTTTTCTGGGTATATTGGATAAAAGTTCACTGATCGTGCAACTCCCGAAATCGTAGGATAAAATCGATTTTCATGTTGCTGCCCAACAACTTCCTGCAAAACAATCCCCATGCGTTCCTCATCAATAATATTCATCGTAGCCGTCATATATGCCTTGCTCGATTTAAAGTAAACAGAAGCATAAACACATTTGATTGCATCAGCAACTTGCCTTACCACCACATCGATATCATCAGTATTGGATATCATATACGTAGAATATATCCCTGCAAATGGTTGATAATGGCTATCCTCCAAAACACTGGATGAACGGATTGCTATAGGGTTGTTCACTACTGAAATAAAACGTTTTAAATACACCTCCGATACACTTGGCAATTTAGCCTTAACAAAACGGTCCAGTATTTCTTCATCACTAAAATCAGACAAGGCCACCTCGTACAAATTATTAGAATCCATGAAGTGCTCAAAAATATCAGTCCCGACAACAGCAGTCCTGGGGATGGTAATCTCAACATTTTCAAAATTGAGTTCTCCTATATTATTATTTATAATGGTGTTCAAAAAAGCCAACCCTCGGGCCTTACCACCAATGGACCCATTCCCAATCCTTGCAAATTTCACATATTTATCATACCTGTCCGGGTAAAACTGGGCAATAACCCTATTCCCTTTAGAAATTCGAAAATTAACGATTGTATTATATAAAAAGGATTTGGACGCTTCCAATGATCCAAAATCTTCAATCTTCAGGTTTTTGATCACTTCGGCTATAGGAAACAAAGCCCGTGCCTTTAACCATTTTGATATGTGATCACGCTGAAAATGATACCGCAAGGAGTCGTCTGGTATCCGAAGGAGTTTATCTTGCAATTCTTTTAGCGTACTCACCCTTTCCACCTCTCGTTGGGTCACCGGATCTACAAAAATAAAATCCCCAAACGCAAGGTTATAATTTAAAAAGCTTTTTAATTCCCTAAGTAGTTTCTTTGAGTGCTTAAATAAAAAACCAACCTTAAGATCTTTAGCAATAGCAGCAACCTTTATATCCGAAGATTGCAAAACTAAAGGCATATAAACATCATCTCGTTTAACCTGTTTGGCTAACCTGACACCTGCAAATTGATCTTTAACACCATTTCTATTAAATGAAACATCCGAAATAATCCCTAACAAATTGGATTTATACTTTTGATACAAATCAATGGCTTCTTCATAATTCCTGGCCAATAAAATTTTAGGACGCCCCCTCATCCTAAGCATCTTTTGATGTTCATTCAAACCTTCTGCCATAAACTTTTTCGACTGCTTTAAAACTATCCTGTAAATAAGAGGCAAATAACTAGAATAAAACCTAATGGAATCTTCTACCAATATGATACACTGTACACCCACTTCAAGAATATCGGTTTCCGCATTCATCTCATCCTCGATTAGTTTTATAATGGCTACTAGTATATCTGTATTCCCTAACCAGCAAAACACATAATCGATAGCACTTGTATCTTCATGTTTTAATTTTATACTGACCTCACGCGAAAATGGAGTTAAAACAACAATAGGGATTGCAGGATATTGATTTTTGATGGTTTTAGAAAGTTGATATGGATCCATACCTCCAATATTCAACATTGAGATAATCAAATCAACGGATTCTCTCTCCAACGTTTTTAAAGCCTGTTCCGATGTAGTAACTAAAATAAACTTGGGTGGGTACCTTAAATTTAAGGAGACATACTCATTAAATATTTGTTCTTCAATACGGCCATCTTCTTCCAGCAAAAATGCATCATAATTACTCAAAATTAGCAAAACCGATTGAATACGATTTTGCATAAGATGATCAAATGCAGTTTCTTCGAACAATCCAGAGTAAATTATTTCCCCTTCTCTATCCATATCTTTTTAATTATCCGCCTAACACAATAATTTATAAACACTTAAACCTTACTAATCTTTACACACAATTACAAATAATTAACACCTTATACCATAAGGGCTCTAACCTGATGCCCGTAAATAAATACCCAACACGGCAACGTTCTTAATATATTGCTTTTTAACAACTTATTAGGTATTTATTAAAATATTTCCTTAACTTTTTCTAAACAAAACTTCAAAATTTCACAATCATGAAACGCTACATTGATTCCTTTGTTGAAGGTTTTATGTCTGACCTTATCGATAAAAATCCTGCAGAACCAGAATTTCACCAGGCTGTTCATGAAGTACTATTATCTCTCGCTTCCTTTCTTGAAGAGAATCCCCACTATATCAATTCAGGTATTTTAGAAAGAATGGTGGAACCTGAAAGAATTATCATATTCAGGGTACCCTGGGTAAACGACGTGGGGAAAATAATTGTAAACCGCGGTTATAGAATTGAGATGAACAGTGCCATTGGCCCATACAAAGGAGGATTAAGGTTTCACCCAACAGTAAACCTGGGAATCCTAAAATTTTTAGCATTTGAACAAGTATTTAAAAACAGCTTAACAACGCTGCCGCTTGGAGGCGGCAAGGGAGGTAGCGATTTCGACCCCAAAGGGAAAAGCGACAGTGAAGTAATGAGATTCTGTCAAAGTTTCATGACAGAATTATACAGGCATATTGGACACAATACCGATATTCCGGCTGGAGACATTGGTGTTGGAGGAAGGGAAATTGGATATCTATTTGGACAGTATAAACGAATAACTAACGAATTTACAGGAACACTTACCGGAAAAGGAGTTAACTGGGACGGTAGCTACATACGACCGGAAGCCACCGGGTATGGGAATGTATATTTCGCAGAAGAAATGCTCAACACCAGACATGAAAGCATAAAGGGAAAAACTGTATTGATTTCCGGTTCGGGCAACGTAGCACAATTCAGCGCCGAAAAAGTAAATGACCTGGGCGGCAAAGTTGTTACCCTGTCTGATAGCAACGGTTATATTTACGACCCCAATGGTATTGATAAAAGCAAATTAAAATTTGTTATGCAACTCAAAAATATTGAAAGAGGAAGAATCAAAGAGTATGCAGAAAAATACAATGTAAAATACGTCGAAAATGAAACACCCTGGAAGGAGAAGGCTGATATTGCACTACCCAGCGCAACGCAAAATGAAATAACAAAAGATGATGCCCGAAGTTTAATTGCCAATGGATGTATCTGCATTTCGGAAGGGGCAAACATGCCATGCACCCCCAAAGCAATTGAAATAATAATACAAAACAAACTACTTTATGGCCCGGGTAAAGCTGCAAACGCTGGAGGTGTAGCTGTATCCGGACTGGAAATGAGCCAGGATTCCATGCGATTGAATTGGACAAGGGAAGAGGTTGATGCCAGACTAAAAAATATTATGAAAGAGATACATAAAACATGTATTAAATACGGAACCAAACCCGGTGGATATGTCAATTACATGGACGGTGCCAACATTGGAGGTTTTGTAAAAGTAGCTGACACAATGATAGACCTTGGAACAGTATAAATCAATACTAATTAAATATAAAAACTGGCTTGTATATTATAACTCAAACATATTTTGAACATCTTTGTGCTTTATTATTCTAAAGTTACAATACGATGTTAAATTTTAAAATCTCCCCTCTATCTGACACACTAAATGAGGAGATAAAATACAAAATTGACCATAAAACAAAACCCCTTGGCTCTTTAGGTCAACTTGAAAAGATTGCTTATCAAATTTGCAGGATACAAAAAACGACATCCCCCAGGCTAACCAATCCACATATTGTATTGGTAGGAGCCGATCACGGAATCTGCGAAGAAGGAGTTAGCCCCTGTCCACAGGAAATAACGTGGCAGCAAATGCAAAACTTTGCCAAAGGAGGTGGTGGAATAGGTCTTTTTTCAAGCTTCTACAATATGAATTTAAAGGTAGTAGATGCAGGAGTGGATTACGATCTGTCAGCAAATAGCAATATTATTGACGCAAAGGTCGTCAGGTCTACAAAAAATTTCTTAACAGAACCGGCAATGAGCAAAGATGAGTGCCTAAAGGCCATTGAAAACGGAGCCAAAATCGTTAAGGAATTAAACCAACAGGGCTGTAATGTTATTGGTTTTGGTGAAATGGGCATTGGTAATACATCCCCGGCATCCATTTTAATGCATCTATATTGCAACATACCACTAGAACAGTGCGTTGGTGCAGGAAGCGGGTTGAATAAAGAAGGGGTACTGAAAAAACTGACCATCTTACAAAAGTGTATTGACAGATGTCCAGGAATTAGTGATCCATTAGAAATCCTTTATCAATACGGAGGATTAGAAATTGCTACAATTACCGGTGGTATGTTAATGGCAGCAGAACTTGGAATGCTTATACTTAACGATGGATTTATCATTACTTCTGCTTTGTTGGCAGCAAAGGCCTTGAATAAAAACGTTCTTGATTACGTTATTTATTCACATAATTCAAAAGAAGGAGGACACGCATTGATGATGGATTATCTAAAAGCAGAAACGGTTCTTAATCTTGATCTGAGACTAGGTGAAGGAACGGGAGCAGCTTTGGCATACCCTATTATCCAGGGAGCAGTGGCCATGATAAACGACATGACAAGTTTTGAGCAGGCCAGCATTACAGATACTACCGGAGAAGGAATCAGGATTCTTTAAAACTAAAGGATAAAAAAAGGGGATCAAAACTGATCCCCTTTCTTTTATATTTCAAGTCAATCTTAATAATTCGACTTTTGCACTGCAGAATAATTAATCTTTAGTGCCTGAGCTTTACGTAATGCCTGTTTAATATCGGTAATAATACCCATTGGACAGTCAAAGTCAGCTTTGATAGAAGTAGTCATCTTAGGACGATCTGCTTCTTTCATACCTTCACGCTCCTGCGCGATATAACTTTGAATGTCACCAACAGTTGCAAACTGGTCATTTAACTGAATTCGAGGTTCTGAACCATAAAGCGCCTTATACTGATGTGTTGGTACACCAACATAAATATAAGTTACCAAGCTCTTCTTCTCTAATTTAGCTAATTCTGTTGCCTGTGGTGATTGGATTCTAACTTTTAATGAAACCTCTTTCATGGTAGTTGATACCATGAAAAAGAATAAAAGCATAAACACGATATCCGGCAAAGAAGCTGTACTAATAGGAGGAAGTCCTTTCGATCCTTTTTTTCTAAACTTTGCCATAATGTTTAATTTTTACCAATATTTTTAGGTTCCGCTTCAGAAATCTTTTGAGGATAAATGGCACGAATTGCTTTTTGCTGATCTTCATCAAGATCATCGTAACCTTTACCCCATTTTCTTCTAGCTAATTCATTTCTAACCTCATTATAGGCTCTTTGTAATTCATTTTGAACCATCAAATATGCCTGATACTGAGTTCCGTTATCGTTTTGCAAAGAAATTACCCCTTTACTTACTGGAACAACTCCGAAGAAATCTACCTCAACATCTTTAAATTCAGGTAATTTTTCATCATTATCCTCGTTAAGAATAAATTCTTTTGCAGCATCCTTGAGTTCTTCTACCCTCAATGGTTTACCTTTCACCAACAATTGGTTGTTACTATTCAAAAGAACAGTAAAAACGTTCCTGTCTTTAATTGGTGGTGGTGGCTCCTGATTTTCCGGTACTGGAGGAGGCAAAAGCCTTGCCAAACCAGAATCAGTATCCATGGTAGTGGTAACAAGGAAGAATATAAGTAGAAGGAATGCAATATCGGCCATTGACCCCGCATTCACTTCTGGTGTTTCTCTTTTTGCCATATTACCTTAATTATTTAAATACTTTTGATACCTCTGATACCAAAATTGCACCAACAACAACTGCTAAAAGTATGTAAGTACCATAAAGGAATGCTCCTGCAAGTTTTAGCATTGAAGGTACGTTATCTGATCCTTCATAACCTCCTAATTCCATAGGTGTGCCATCTGCCAAACTATAAGAAATTAAAGCAATAACAATTAATGCTCCAATTGAAATTAAAGTTCTAACGGCATTCTTTGGATTAAGTACCAAATGAAAAATCTCAAACAAGATAGCTATAATAGCTGTTGCAAAAACTAAAGCCTTAGCCCAGTTTAAGATCATGTCAGTATAAACAGGCGTCTGATAAGTTTCACCAGCAACATCACCTCCTGTATAAAACATGATAGTAAATACAACAGTCACAGCTATCAATGCATATAATACGAAATTTAATATTTTTGAAAGCTTAGTCATGTTTTACTTATTTTTTCATGTTGTATTTTACTAAAATATCTAATAGAGAGATAGAAGCATCTTCCATTGTATTTACAATACCATCGATTTTAGATACGATGTAGTTGTAGAATACCTGAAGAATAATTGCTACGATCAAACCAGATACTGTAGTAATAAGTGCTACTTTAATACCACCTGCTACAGCTGTTGCAGAGATATCACCCATAGCCTGAATTTTATCAAATGCTTCAATCATACCGATTACTGTTCCCATAAACCCAAGCATAGGAGCAAGTGCGATAAATAAAGAAATCCAGGTTAAACCTTTTTCCAAAAGACCCATTTGAACTGATCCGTAAGAAACAACTGACTTCTCAACAACCTCAACACCTTCATCAATACGATCTAAACCTTGATAGAAAATTGAAGCTACTGGTCCGCGCGTATTACGACATACCTCTTTAGCACCTTCAACACCACCTTCATTTAGGGCATCTTCAATGTTTTGTAATAATTTTTTGGTATTGGTAGATGCAAGATTCAAATAAATGATTCTTTCAATAGCCAAAGCCAATCCAAAAATCAAACATAAAAGCACGAAACTCATGAAGATAGCACCACCTTCGATAAATTTAGCTTTGATTTGTTTGTGAACTCCTTTAGGAGCTTCTGCAGCAACTTCTTCAGTTACAACTTCATCAGCAACTTCTTCGGTTACTGTCTGCTCAACAGCTTGTTCTTCTTGTGCTTCAGTTTCATCCTGAGCATACATTGTTGATGCACCAATCGTCATCATCCCGAAAACTGCAAAAAACGCAAATAGCTTTTTCATAGTCTGTAAAAAATTTTTGTTTGTATTAGTTTGTTAATACTATAGTTTATTTGCTAATAATTCCCTTTTTATCGCAATAAACAAGTTAATAATTGAAATTTTAAAAATTCAGGTGTGCAAAATACAAAAAAATCATCAAATACAAATAGTATTTAAATATAGATTTCCCCTTTTAGTGACTTATTTAAATAAATCTTAACCTCGTCCAACGAGCTGGTATTACCCAACAAGTACATTAATTTGGTGATTGCAGATTCTGTTGTGATGTCGGCTCCACTAAAAACTCCCATCTCCAAAAGATGCACACCGGTTTTGTAAGTTCCCATAGCCACACTTCCTGCAAGACACTGAGTAACATTGAGTATAATCAAGCCATTACGCACCGCTTTTTCTATTGCATTCAGGAACCAGGGAGTGGTTGGTGCATTGCCAGAGCCATATGTTTCAAGAACCAATGCCTTTAATCCGGGGGTACCCAAAACGGTTTCCAGATAGGCCTGACTCATACCCGGAAATATCTTTAAAAGGGCCACATTATTATCCATATGTTTTGCAACACAAAATTCGTCTTTGGGGTTATTCCGGTGTATATATGGATCGTTGTATCGTATATGAATCCCTACTTCTGCAAGGGGAGGATAATTATCGCTTCGGAATGCCCTGAAGTGCTCGGCATTAAATTTTGTTGTCCGGTTGCCCCTGTACAGCTTATCTTGAAAGAAGATGCAGACCTCAGGCACTTTTGCCTGCCCGTTTTCGTATGTAGAGGCAATATCCAATGCGGTAATCAGGTTTTCTTTTCCATCGGTACGCAGGGTACTTAAAGGCAACTGGCTTCCTGTAAACACAACCGGCTTAGCCAGGTTTTGCAACATAAAGCTGAGCGCACTGGCTGTGTAGGCCATGGTATCTGTTCCGTGCAAAACCACAAAACCATCATACACATCGTAATTTTCTTCAATAATTGTGACCAGCTTTATCCACGTTTGGGGATTCATATCTGAAGAATCTACAATGGGCGAAAAGGATGTGCTGTCGACCTTAAAATCAAAGCGTTTAAGCTCAACAACCTTTTCTTCAATCATTGAAAAATCAAAAGGAACAAGTGAATTTGTTTCAGGATCATTCACCATCCCTATTGTACCTCCTGTATATATTATCAGCAATTTACGTTTCAAAATATCAAAATATTTAAAGGTTGAATAAATCCCTGGCATTTGCTGTTGTCACATCCTCTATTTCTGTTTGTGAAACTTCAAAAATATCAGCCAGCTTTTGAACCACATAGTTAATATATGCGGGCTCATTACGTTTTCCCCGAAAAGGAGTTGGTGTCAGATATGGTGCATCTGTTTCAAGAAGTAGCTTTTCATAGCCAATCTCACGAACTATTTTATCCAGTCCGGAATTTTTAAAGGTCACCACTCCATTTATTCCCAGATAAAAGTTCTGGTAGTCCAGAATCTTCCTGGCATGCTCTTCTGTACCGCTAAAACTATGAAACACACCGGTAATCCCTTGCATATCCATACCATCCAGCACCTGAAAAATTTCATCAAAAGCATCCCTTGCATGAATAACAACAGGCAGTTCAAACTCTTTTGCCCAATTGAGCTGGATTCTAAACGCCTCCAGCTGTTGGCTTAAATAGGTTTTATCCCAATACAGGTCTATCCCTATTTCACCTATGGCACAAAAGCGATGTTTTTGAAGCTGCCCAAACATCTCATCCAACTGCTTTTGATATCCTTCTCCAACCGAAGTAGGATGCAGCCCCATCATAGGAATGCAATTCTCAGGATATTTATCATGCAAGTCCATCATCGCTTTTATAGATTCAACATCTATATTGGGCATCAGTATTTTTTCGAGGCCTGCTTCAAAAGCTCTCCTTATCATTTCATCACGATCATCATCAAACTGCTCCAGATAGATATGAGAGTGCGTATCTATTATTCCCATTCAGCAAATATTGTTTTTTATCAATTACAAAGGTGGAATATTTTTCACAAAGACCAATAGAAAAAAACCTCAAAGGAGAATTAGCCCCTTTAAGGTTTTTAATAAATTTCAATTATTACGTTCAGCTAGTTGAACCGATGACATTACACAACTCCCTGTGCGATCATTGCATCCGCCACCTTAACAAATCCACCCACATTGGCGCCTTTGATATAATTAATTTTCCCGTTAACTTCCGTTCCATACTGAACACATACTTTATGTATGTTAACCATGATATCATTCAGTCGGCTGTCAACTTCTTCCTCGTTCCAGTTTAAGCGCATACTATTCTGGCTCATTTCCAAACCAGAAACTGCAACACCCCCGGCATTTACAGCTTTTCCTGGTGCAAACAGAATTTTCTCAGTAGCCATAAATGCAGCTTCTGCTGTGCATCCCATATTTGATGCTTCTGCAATCAACTGGCACCCATTTTCAATAAGCTTTTTACAGTCTTCTTCATTCAACTCGTTCTGGATTGCACAAGGAATTGCTATATCCACCTTCTGTTCCCATGGCTTTTTGCCTTCAAAAAACGCTACTCCATATCTATCGGCATAGGGCTGAATAACATCCTGGTTTGAAGCCCTTAATTCAAGCAAGAAATCAATTTTATCACCTGAAACACCTTCCGGATCATAGATATACCCATCTGGTCCTGATAAAGTGACTACTTTACCTCCTAATTCAACTGCTTTTAAAGCAGCCCCCCATGCCACATTACCGAATCCTGAAAGCGCAATAGTTTTTCCTTTCAGGGACTGACCTTTTAGTGCCAACATTTCGCGCACAAAATAAATAGCACCAAAACCGGTTGCTTCAGGACGGATCAAACTACCGCCAAACTCCCAGCCTTTACCGGTTAAAACGCCTGTAAACTCGTTACGGAGCTTTTTGTACTGACCAAACAAATAGCCTATTTCCCTGCCGCCAACACCGATATCTCCTGCAGGAACATCGGTATTTGGACCAATATGGCGATATAGTTCACTCATAAACGCCTGGCAAAAACGCATAATCTCATAGTCTGACTTTCCTTTTGGATTAAAATCAGAACCTCCTTTGCCACCACCCATAGGCAAACTTGTTAAACTATTTTTGAACGTCTGCTCAAAACCTAAAAATTTAAGCCCGCTCAAAGTAACACTTGGGTGAAACCGAAGCCCACCTTTATATGGCCCAATTGCGCTATTAAACTCAACTCTATAACCTCTGTTTACCTGAACTTCACCACTATCATCTACCCATGGCACTCGGAACATGATTACCCTCTCAGGTTCAGTCATTCGCTCAAGTATTTTTGCTTTTTGGTAATGTGGATTTTCCTGATAAAATTCCCAAACTGTTTCAACTACTTCTTCAACAGCTTGTAAAAACTCGTCTTCCCCAGGATTTTTCATCCTTACTGTATCTATGAACTCTTTTATTTTAGCATCCATGACAAATACATTTATAAATTTTTAACAATTCAAAATTAGGTATTTCAAAATACGGAATTCATGACTTTTAGCAACTTATCTCCTTTTAGCAAAAAGTTTATTCCTCATTAATTTTCAAACACTTACCTCATTAAAAACTTCATTAATACCAGAAGTCATGATAACCATCATAAATAATGCACAAAATCAGTTACAATTTATAAGCCCTCCATAAAAACTACAAAAAAAACCTATCAAAAACCTCGTACACATAAGCATTACAATGCAGTTACACTTTTTTTGTCATTTTATATAATTATCCTTCCAATTCCTTGTTTAAACACCGTAACACCGGCCATACTCAATCTATATTACTCGCCTCACCACCACACCTTATATACCTGATATTCAATCCATGCATCATTATTATCATCTATATATTTTTTGTATTTTTAGTAACATACCTGGCATTATAGTTTTTTAGCAGTAAGAATAAAACAAATTGACACCACCAATACATTATTTACAAGTGCTTTCCAAAGGCTTAACGAAGTATTGATTCATATTTAATAATTATAACGAGATGAAACACCTCCTGATTTTATTACTAACCTATGGCCTACTGAGCTGTAACAACACACAAAAACCCATGCACGTAAATCGTGACTACACTGTATACAACAATAAAGTTGTTCAGGGCAAATATATTGCAGAAGTAAAACCGGATGGTTCCATAACCAGCAACTATGCCAGTCCGGGAAACGAGCTTCATAAAAGAACCATAGAACTCAAATTCAGCATTAACAATAAAGACAACGAACTTCCATTTGGCAAGAACCATAAAATTGTTGTTACTCCACAAAACGGAGTTTACACTACACCACTAATAACATTTGGCAAGCAATATACCGATTCCAAAGCCGATATTAACGAGGTACTTGAGTTAAACACAACCCTGCAAATAAAGCTTGACATGAGCAGGGTGTTTAAAGAATTTGAAACAACAGGTTATTATAAAGATACTAATGGAGAAAAGATTTCTAAAAATGATTTTAAAGGAGTTTTCCTTGCCGGAAACATTACTCCATTAAACTTTGATTTTGAAAACCTTAATGAAGACGTTAAACTTAAAGATGAAGATGGAGATCACATATATGAATTATCCGTAAAGATAAACACACATGATCCTGACAAGTATGTAAAACCTTTTTGGAAACTAAGCGAAGACATTAGTCAATACCCCCAGTTAAAAACCAACAATCCTTTAATCCAATCTCTGTATAACATGGCTTTGGAAGAAACCAGGCTACTCAGCGAAGATGACGGAACTTTCAGGACCGGAGCCAAATGGGCCGGAGTATGGACGCGTGATGTTAGCTACGCCATTGTTTTAGGTATGGGGATAGCTGACACCCAAAGAGCCCGCACCTCACTTCTGAAAAAAGTAAAACGAAACCGGATTGTTCAGGACACAGGATCTGGGGGTGCCTGGCCTGTATCTTCAGACAGAACAACCTGGTCGCTGGCGGCATGGGAGCTTTACCTGATCACAGGCGACCAACAATGGCTGGAATTCAGTTATCAGGTTATCAGGAATACCATTGAAGATGACAGAAAGGTTGTTTACAATAACAAATCGGGTCTTTACCGCGGAGAATCTTCATTTTTAGACTGGCGAACCCAAACTTACCCCAGGTGGATGGATAATGTAGATATTTACCAATCGCAAAATCTGGGAACCAACATGGTACACTACAAAACCCTGCTCATTGCAAGTGAGATGGCCAGTATACTAAATCATGAAAATGATCAGGAAAGATATTACGCCTGGTCTGAAAACCTAAAAACAGCCATAAACAATAAGCTTTGGAATGAAGAAAAAGGCTATTACAACCAGTACATTTATGGAAGAAACCATGAATTTGTCTCTCCAAAATCCGAAGCACTGGGCGAAGCTTTTTCTGTTTTATATGAAGTTGCAGATAACAAGGCTGGCACTGTAATCAAAAACACACCGGTTGTATCATGGGGTATCCCATGTGTATACCCTCAGATACCGGAGATTACCCCCTACCACAATAATGGTATTTGGCCATTTGTTCAAACCTTTTGGAATTTGGCTATTGCTAAAACAGGAAATTCAAATGCACTGGAACATGGGATAAGCGCATTTTACAGAGCTGCCGCCATGTTTTTAACCAACAAAGAGAATATGGTTGCCGAAAATGGCGATTTTATGACTGCTCTTAATTCAGACAGGCAACTATGGAGCGTAGCGGGCAACCTGGGCCATATTTATAAAATATTTTTTGGAATGAATTTTACTACTGATAGCAAGATTTGGTTTACACCTTCTATTCCAAAATCGTACAATGCCAATATGGAGCTGAGTAATTTAAAAATCAGAAACAAGGATTTAAATATCAAGATTCATGGTTATGGAAATAAGATCAAGTCATTCCGTATTGATGGGAAAAAATCAGAAAACCATTTTATAAGCCTCTTAGGCCAGGGCAAACATATTATTGAGATAGAAATGGCAAATAATGATTTTTATGGCGAATACAATCTGGTTCCTAATAAGTTTCACATTACCACTCCAGAACCTAAAATTGTAGATACGGAAATTATTTGGGATGCCATTCCTAATGCTGTAAAGTACGAGATTTATAAAGATGGCAGTCTTTATAAAACCACTACTGATATAACTAAAGCATCAATTGATAAAGAACCTGCTGAATATACTGTAAGGGCAATGGATATAGTAAACACTCCATCTTTTATAAGCGAGCCCATATACAGTACACCACAGCCCATATGTACTTTTAACAATTACTCTGCCGACAAAACCGTTTCAATACCCGAAGCACCTACTGGCATAATTGAGTTAAGTAAAACACGCAACACTACAGTAAATTGGAAAGCAAACTGCAAAAAAGAGGGGAACTATGTCATATATTTTAGATACACTAATGGCAGCGGCCCCTGGAATACAGATAACAAATGCGCCATCAGAACACTTTGGATCGATAACCAAAAAGTTGCTCCGGTAATCATGGCACAAAGAGGCACCAATGAATGGAAAAACCTTGGAGAATCCAATAGAGTCGATTTCCATTTAAGCAAGGGAACCCACGCTTTTAAACTAACTTTTGAACCGGAAAACGAAAACATGAATGTAGATACGAACACTGCCTTATTGGGCGAAATGATTCTGGAGAGAAAGTAATAAGACGGAGTTTGTATAGTATAAAGTTTGTAAAGTTTATAAAGTTTAAAGTTCGTAAAGTTTATAAAGTACCTGATTTATTAGGACGAAAAAATTGAATTGGTATGAACCTTCTATGGGATAACCATGAGACAAATCTGAGACAGAAAGGCAGATTTATCGCAGATTATATACAGATTATTCGCAAAACCTATGGTGTACATCCTGCCTGCAACAGGTGGACACCCTGCGGAAATTTGTGTGGCTGCCTCATCGTTAAGTCGGCTCCTTCCCTTAGCTGTTTCATACCATTTGCGAACAAGTTGTACAGAAGTTGCATAACCATATAGGTTTTGTATAGAAGTTGTATAGAAATTATTATTAAAAAGCTTCACTAAAAGCGATATAAAGCGAACGCTGATCTTTTGCCACGCCATAATCAACTCGAAGATTCATACCCGGTTGGATTTCAACTCTAAGTCCGGCGCCCACATTGGGGAGGATATTTTTTAGTTTGTCGTACCGTGGGGTTACCGCTCCAAAACCCGACCAAACAACAAATCCCATCTTACTAATATATTTTTCGAGTGCCCGCATGTTGCGGCCCGAGAACATATGCCGGTACTCGGTTATACCAAACAAAGAAATTTTGTCGCGGAACCTCCCCCAATGATAGCCCCTTAAATCAAAAGGGGTACCTAACTGAGGCATATCCATCCATGGAATATTCCCATCTCCAAACTGGGTTTTAAATTGAGTGGCCAACACTTTTTTATGCCCAAGCTTAAAGTATTTTCGGGCATCAAGGGTGGTCTTTGAAAACTCATTGCTATCAGAAAACCTAAATATCTTATTGTATTTAGTGAATGCCAGACTTAACAGGTAGCCTTCCTGCGGATTTTGAACATTATCCCGTTTATCCAGTTCAAATGCCAGTCCAAGACCAAAATTGGTAGCGCTTGAACCATAAGTCATCACATACGCGTCGGCTTGCATATATTCATTAAGCCCCATGGCCTTAGTGCTATTAAAATCATAACTCAAACCCACAAAAAAGTTCTTATTTACCCGCCGTACTACTTTACCTTCAACAGAAAACCATTGGCGCTGATAATTTGTGGTAGCATCTGTTTCTGCGGTCCTGTTTCCTGCATCATATCCAACGCCCCAATAATTATCCGGCATATCGCGATAAAAGATCCTGGTCAGTATCCTGATTTTATCATTTTTACCGTAAATACATGGAAAAGCTGCTAATGAAATGGAACCATTGGTACTATAACCAATGGAAAAAGGTACGCTTGAGCGGTCGACTAACGGGTTTTGTGGATGAATTTTAAAAGAAACCAACCCTCCGCCAGAAATTAACATACCTAACTCAGGGGTGTAAGTGGGTGCCACATAAGGTGTAATCATAAGATTCTTCTCCTTACATAGTTCCGGGCTTAAAGAATTTAATCCCTCAACTTCTGTTTTTACAGGATCAATGGTGGTTACCTCCTGCCCCAACATATTAAATACAAAAAACAAGAAAAAGACCAGCGCCCCCCCTCTGAATTCCAACATTTTTACCCTAATTATAAATCCCTGCAAATATACAACTTATGTATTCTTTTCAAAACAACCAACTTGCATTAAATTAATGAAATCAAAGACATTACGTAATAAACACATTGAGGTTACTTTTTTTACTCACTTTATTGTGGATTTCGTTTCCATTTTTGCTTATATTGCTTAAACACAATTTAATCACTAACACATGAGCTTAGAAATTGCACTTACCAACGTTTCGTTTAACTTTTTAAAAGGATCACAGGAATTCCTGAACCTGATCCTTAACAACATCAACAGTGCGGTGTTGTTATTAAACAACAAAATGGAGCTGGTGTCGTTTAACGATGCCCTCATTACCATATTTCCTAAAAATAAAGACAAAGACCTGAAATTTGTAAGATGTGGAGAGGCCATTGGTTGTGCCTACCAGGTTGAAGAACAAACGGATTGCGGAACCACTACCAAATGCCGGCACTGTGAGTTAAGGTTAAGTGCCATATCTACTTATTTGAATAACACCAGTACCCTTAGAAAAGAAATCATTCGCCCCTTTTATATTGATGATAAAAATAAAGTGGACATGAGGATTCAGTATACGACCAAATTGTTTGCTTATGAGGGTGAGAAATATATTGTTTTGCTGGTAGAGAGTTGTTCTGGAAAGGATTGATAGCGGAGAGCGGAGGGCGAAGAGCGAAGGGCATAGAGCTTAGGGCGGAGGGCTTAGAGCGGAGGGCTTGGGTGTTCGGAAAGAGCTTTGATATTAGTAAAATGTTGTACGTTACGGGAATCAATCTTCCCCTGGCAGGGGGTGTGAAAACTCTTTTAACGAAGAGTGGTTACTTACAAACTGAAAGTACTTTCTCGTTATACTCCTCCATACATCCTCCCGTTTGATCGGGACAGGCTCTGAAGTGGAAACTACC
>NZ_JAPDPI010000041.1 GCF_026013615.1 Plebeiibacterium marinum | reverse complement strand
ATGCCTGTTACGACAGCTGTGCATTACATAATGGACCGAACCACAAGAAGAACAAGCCAATACCGAGCCACCCAGTTGAGGCGTTCTGCACGAAGCCAAAGCCCTCAATACTTTGAGTTGATGTTTAGTAAGCCCTGTTATTTTCTATAATAGAACCATTACATGTTTAAGGAGAAGCAACCTTTTTTTGTTTTATGCATCATACTCTTCGTATTAAAATTTATAAACATGAAACAAACAATGAGAAGTTTATTAAAAGTGTTCTGTCTGTTACTTATCTTAATGTCATGTGCAAACACAGGGGAAAGTCCCGAAAATACTCCATATGAGCCTATTAATTTTGATCTGAAAACGGCATCTGTTATAGAATCATCAAACAATTTTGGCTTTGAGCTTTGTAAACTGTTGTTACAAGGAGTTGAAAGTAATGAGAATGTCTTGATTTCTGCGATGAGTGTTTCTCAAGCTCTTTGTATGGCACGAAATGGGGCTAATGGGCAAACAAAAAATGAAATAACAGAGGTGCTTGCATTTGACGAGACATTGGAGGGTGATATAAATATATCGCAGAAAAAAATAACAGAGGCGTTAGGAAGAGCCGACAATCAGGTTGATATAAATGTTGCCAATTCGATATGGTATAGAAATGATTTTTCAATAATACCAGAGTTTATTCAAAACAACGTTGAATATTATAATGCAGAAGTTAGTGCATTGGATTTTTCATTGAGTGAAGAGGCAAAAAGGATTATCAATAATTGGGTAGATAATAAAACAGAGGGGAAAATACAGGAAATTGTAGATGAAGTGACGCCAGACCACGTAATGTTTTTAATAAATGCCATATATTTTTATGGAGAATGGAAAAATAGGTTTGACAAAGGAGATACACAGCAACTTTTATTTAATAAAGAAAATGGGACTGATGTAAAATGTGATATGATGCATCAAACCGCTACCTTTAGTGTCTATCAAGATGAAAATCTTCAAATGATTGAACTTCCATATGGCAATGGACATTTTAACATGGTGGTTTTGTTGCCTGCTGAAGGAAATAATGTTGAAAATATAATCAGTTCATTAGATGAGGATTTATGGAGCGAATGGATCAATAAGTTAGTATCCAGAGAGGTGAGTTTATTTTTGCCTAAATTTAAGTTTGAGTGTGAATATGAACTTAAGGATTATTTAAAAGAGATGGGTATGCCATCTGCTTTTTCCGGGGCAGCCGATTTTTCCGGTATTACTCAGGATGCTTCTATTACCATATCAAAGGTAAAACACAAAACATTTATAGAAGTTGATGAAAAAGGGACGGAAGCTGCTGCTGTAACAAGCGTAGAAATGGAACTGACCAGTATGCCTAATGAATATGTTTTTAATGCCAATAAGCCATTTGTTTTTGCAATTTTTGAAAAGGATACAAATACAATACTGTTTCTTGGAAAATTAATGAATCCTTAATAATGGAAATTGTATCTTTAAAAAATGAAAGCTGATTTTAATTCTAAAACTAATAAATATGAGTAAGTTAAGTCAATTAGGTATCATCATCCTGTTCATGGTAATTATGTTTTCGTGTTCGGATAAAGAAGAGTTAATAGGTAAATGGGATGACAACATTAAACTATCAACAAAAGCAGTGGGTTTTGATGCTGGCAAGGATTCTGTTGTCATTACTACAAAAGGAGAAGGGTGGTGGATAAACTCGGTAAATGAAGGAGATAGTTGTTATATGGGTGCTATAGACCAGCATTTAATAGATGGTACATATACAATTACAAAAGATTTTTTTACAATTGAAAGAAGAACTTCTAAATCGTTATTTGTAAAATTTGACCAAAATAATTCAGGGTATCAAAGAGGTATTTCAATTACATTGCAAAGCGGAAATTATTTTGATTACGTAGATATTACTCAAAATAAGTAGTCTGATTCGTGGGGCATTCTCGGGTTTGACCCAGTGTTGCCCCAAAAAATCAGAATAATTAAACATTACCATCCATATTACTAAACCCCCTTTTCTTAAATTTTAGTACGTTTTAACGTGCAATTGTTTCTTTAAATCGAATATTTGCATTTACTTTGTAAGCTCAAACTTCAAAACTTTGGTAGGCACATTGTTATTTTATAATAAAGAAATCTATGAAACATCCGTTTCGATGGGGTTGGTAGATTCTTTTTTATATAATAGTAGTTAGAACTTTATGTGTGTGCTTGCAGAAATTTTCTTTGATTTCTACAATTTCAGACATTTTTTATTGTTGTTTATAGTGAAGGTTATTTTTTATATAAATAATCTTTTGAACAATTATATTGAAATGTGATGAATCGCATTTTAATAAAACTGATTATAAAATAATTTTGTTTTTAATATTAATAATATAAGATACCAGATATGGAGTTTATAAACAAACTTAAGGCTAAAGCAAAAGAAAATAAGAAAAGAATTGTTTTGCCAGAAGGACTAGAAGAAAGAACATTACAGGCAGCGGATGTGATTTTATCAGAAGATTTTGCTGATGTTATTTTAATAGGAAACCCGGGAAAGATAGAAGAGGAAGCAAAACGTTTGGGATTAACAAACCTGAACAAGGCTACAGTTGTAGATCCTGAAAATCATGAGAAAAAAGAGGCGTATACTGATTTGTTAGTAGAGCTGAGAAAAAGTAAAGGACTGACTCGTGAACAAGCAGAAAAGTTTGTTGTAAACCCATTGTATTTAGCTACGTTAATGATAAAAAGTGGAGATGCTGATGGTGAAGTTGCCGGTGCTGAAAATGCTACAGGCGATGTGCTTCGTCCAGCTTTCCAGGTTGTGAAAACCTTGCCAGGTATTAGTGTTGTTTCTGGAGCGTTTATCATGATTCTGCCAAATGATGAGTACGGTGAAGAAGGAATGTTGGTATTTGCAGATTGTGCAGTTCATCCAAATCCTACAGCAAGCGAGTTGGCAGAAATTGCTGTTACTACCGGTAAAACAACCAAGTCGATAGCAGGAATTGAGCCAAGGGTTGCCATGCTAAGTTTCTCTACAAAAGGTAGTGCCAAACATGAAATGGTGGATAAGGTTGTAGAGGCCACACGTTTGGCTAAAGAAATGGATCCAGAATTAAAAATTGATGGAGAACTGCAGGCAGATGCAGCAATAGTTGAAGCTATAGGTTCAAAAAAAGCTCCAGGAAGTGAAATCGCAGGAAAGGCTAACGTTTTGGTATTCCCAACTCTGGAGGTAGGAAATATAGCTTATAAATTAGTTCAACGAATGGCTCATGCAGAAGCTATTGGACCAGTTTTACAAGGTATGGCAGCTCCTATCAATGACTTGTCAAGGGGATGTTCGGTAAGCGATATTGTTAATCTTGTAGCCATAACAGCAAACCAGGCAGCAGGAAATGTTTAAAAAATTGTCCTTTCTTTTTAGAAAGGATTTTTTTATTCTTTTTTTAATGAATTAGGATTCATATAAAGATATCTGTTTTAAGGAAATAACATAAATATCAATATAAATGGCTGAAATTTTAGTAGAACCTATAGAAGGTTATGCACTTAGTAAGAACAAAAAAAAGGGTACTACCTTATTCTCAAAAATAGGGGTAGTAGGCTGTGGTAAAGAAGGACAAAGCATTGCCCGAATAGCCAGTTGGCATGGTTTGGAAGTTGTCTTTCTTGAGCTCTCGGATAGTAAGATCGAAATGGCACTTGCCAATATTGGGAAAGAGCTGGATAACAGGATTGAAAACTGGGGATTGACACCGGCTGAAAAGAAGGCGATCATGAGTCGCATTAAAGGTACTGTTGATTATAAAGACCTTGCCGATTGTGATTTTGTGATTGAAGCGATACGCTCTGACGATATGACTGGGGCGAGAAGTATTGATGCCCGTAAAGAGGTTTTCCGTAAAATAGAAAGTATAGTAAGAGAAGATACTATAATCGCAACCAACTCTACTACTATCATTATTACAGAGCTGGCATCGGAAATGAAAAAGCCGGAAAGGTGCATAAGCCTTCATTTTTTTGTTACATCGCCTGAAGCCAGAATTATAGAGGTAGTTAAAGGATTGTATACTTCGGAAGAGGCATATAGCAAGGTTTGTACATTTGTTAAATTAATTAACAGGGATGTAATTCCAGTTGAAGAGTCGGCAGGTTTAATAAGTGTTCGTTTGTTTGTAACGCTACTAAATGAAGCTTGCCAGGTATTGATGGAAGGTATTGCGAGCTTAAATGATATTGATAAGACCATGAATGTTGGGTTAGGAATGCGTTTTGGACCTTTTAGGACTGCAGATATTATTGGTTTAAGTAAGATTATGAAGTGGATGGATAATCTATATGAAGAGTTTGGTAACTCTAAATATAAACCCTCTCCGCTAATTAAACGATTGGTGAGAGCAAAGCATCTGGGAGTAAGAACCGGAGAAGGTTTTTACAAGTATGATGAAAATGGTAAAGTAATTTCAGAATAGTTACAAATATTCCGAATGCCATTAACTATCAATTAGTAATAGAAAAAATCAATAATAATGAAGATATTAGTTTTAAATTGTGGTAGTTCCTCAATTAAATATCAGTTGTTTAATATGGATGATGAAAATCATCATGTATTGGGCAAAGGCGCTGTAGAAAAAATTGCTTTAAAAGGTTCCTTTTTAAAGCATGAAAAGGAAAATGGAGAAAAAGTATTGCTTGAAGGTGAGATTTTAGATCACCAAACAGGTATTGATTATATTTTAGGTGTTTTATCAAGCGATAAACATGGGTGTATCAAGAATCTTGAAGAGATTGATGCCGTTGGACACCGTGTTGTGCATGGGGGTGAGACTTTTAACTCGAGTGTGTTTATCACAAACGAGGTTGTGGAAAAAATGAATGAATGTATTGAATTGGCTCCCTTGCATAATCCTCCAAACTTAAGTGGTATTTCGGCTATTGAGCAGCTTTTGCCTAATGTTCCTCAGGTTGGTGTATTTGATACAGCATTTCATCAAACTATGCCTAAGTATTCTTATATGTATGCGATCCCTTATTCATTGTATGAAAAATATGGTATCAGGCGTTATGGATTTCATGGAACAAGCCATAAGTATGTTTCAAAAAGAGCTTGCGAAATTTTAGGTTTAGATATTAAGAATAGTAAAGTCATTTCTTGTCACTTAGGAAATGGAGCTTCTATTTCGGCGGTAAAGAATGGTGAATCTGTTGATACTTCAATGGGTTTTACACCGGTTGAAGGATTAATGATGGGTACCAGGGCTGGTGATTTGGATATTGGTGCAGCAACATTTATCATGGATAAGGAAATGATTGGTACAAAATCAGCAAGCAACCTGTTTAACAAACAAAGTGGTTTGCTGGGGATTACCGGTATTTCTTCTGATATGCGTGAAATCAGAGAAGCTGCTGCCAAAGATGATAAAATGGCCAAGTTGGCACTTGATATGTATTCGTATAAAATTAAAAAATATGTTGGGGCCTACGCTGCCGCCATGGGTGGTGTAGACGCAATTATTTTTACTGGTGGTATTGGCGAAAATGCTGTGTATGTTCGTGAGGATGTTTGTGAGGGACTTGAGTACATGGGAGTAGAATTGGATTGTGCCAAGAATGAAACTATATATTCAAAAGAAGAGTTGATAAGTAAAGAAAGCAGTAAAGTGAAAGTAGTAGTGGTTCCTACTGATGAAGAACTGGTTATTGCTCGTGATACAAAACAAATTGTTGAGGAATTGGCAAATAGATAATTCCTGATATATGATTTAAAGTTAATTGGCTATTGTATTAAATGTTTGCTAGAAAACTTGAATTTGTCTCAACCCGCACAGTGTGAGATATTTCCCCTTTAGGGGACGAGGGGTGAGCGGAGGGGGCACTATAAAACAGGAGTTTTATGGCAGAGAGTATTTAATAATAGCTGAGTTTTATAAAATAACCGCAATATGCTTAGAATTTCTAATGCTGTTGCGGTTTTTTTATGACTAAAGTTCTTGTTTGAAGTTTATTGCATTGATAATTTTACAAAAAAGAAACTAGTGTTTCGATAAGGGAGAAAAGTAGGAAGCAGAGTTCTGTTGAATTATAGAACCTGGTTTGTTGTAAGTGATCAGTATGTCGGTTTACTTGTGTTACAAGCATAATTTTGTCCGGTAAATTGGTCTTTTTGCAAGGCAACATGCAATGTTGATTTATTAGGTCTGTTCTTATCCGGCACTTTAAAATCATTTTGTATGTTTAAAAAACTATCAGATTTAGAGCTTTTAATTAAAAAAAAGAAGGTTGTAAAAACATTAGCGTTGGCAGTTTCACAGGATCCACATTCGTTGGATGCAGTAGCAAAAGCATATCAATCAGGAATAATAAAACCTGTTTTAATCGGGGATAGAGAACAAACAGAAAGTATTATTAAGCAAAATGGATATGATTTGAGCGGAGCTGTGTTTGTAAATGAAACAGACCCGGAAGAGTGTGTTTCAATTGCTGTTAAACTGGTTAATGAAGGAAAGGCAGATGTTTTAATGAAAGGGAAAGTTGCCACTCCAACTCTGTTAAAAGGTGTTTTGAACAAAGAATGGGGGCTTCGTACAGGTACTTTGCTTTCTCACTTTGCCCTTTTCGAAGTAGAAACTTATCATAAACTTATTGCGGTTACAGATGTAGCAATGAACATTGCTCCTGATCTGAAAGATAAGATAGCTATTGTTAATAATTCTGTTGGCTATTTAAACAAATTGGGGATCGCAAAACCCAAAGTAGCTGTTTTAGGGGCAATAGAAATGGTTAATGAAAACATGCAGGCCACATTGGATGCTGCATTGCTTTCAAAAATGAACCAGCGAGATCAGATTAAGAATTGTATTATCGATGGTCCGCTCGCATTTGATAATGCTGTAAGCTTTGAGAGTGCCCGTCATAAAAATATTAAAAGTGCTGTTGCAGGCGATACCGATTTGCTTTTGATGCCGGATATTGAAGTGGGAAATGTTTTATATAAATCATTGGTGTTTTTTGCAAAAGCAAAAGTGGCATCGGTTATTTTGGGGGCAAAATCACCTATCGTGTTAACTTCTAGAAGTGATTCGGAAGAGTCGAAGTATAATAGTATTTTATTGGCTGTTTTGGGCTGATTTATGATATTAGTATCAGAATTTATGGAAACATATGTTATCTTGTATGGCAGTCTGACTGAAATTGGCATGTTATGATGAAAATAAGAAAATTAGAACATCTCGTGGATGAAGCTAAGCGCAGGGGGAAGAAATGGAGGGTGGCTATAATTAAAGGTGAAGATAAAAATACTATCCAGGCAGTTGTTAAAGCAATGGACAATGGTTTTGTTTATCCTGTCTTCATTGGTAACTTAGATGCAATCACTCAATTGCTGCAGGATTTTGATGTTAAGGATTCCATAAATTATGAAATTATTCAATGTGATGATGCTTTTGATACGGCAGAGATAGGTCTTAACCTTATTAAAACAGGTCAGGCAGACATGATTATGAAAGGGTTGATAAATACAGATTTGTTTTTAAAAGCCATCTTAAACAAGGAAAAAGGGATATTGAAGCCAAATGGAGTATTAAGTTATGTTTGTGCACTAGAATTGCCATCTTATCATAAGCTTTTATTTTTAACAGATCCGGCAGTCATACCTTTCCCTAATCTGGATCAAAAAATTTCAATGGCCAATTATGCCATTGAGATGGCACATAAATTAGGGAATAAGGAACCTAAAATTGCATTAATCGGTACTTCGGAAAAAGTTTCTGCTCATTTCCCAAATACTCATGACTATGAAAAAATGTGTGCTTTAGCTCAAAGTGGTGGTTTTGATAAATGTGTTATGGATGGCCCGCTCGATGTCTTTCTTGCATGTGATCCTGAGAGCGTAAAAATTAAGGGTGTAAATACTTCTATAAAGGGGGATGCTGATATTTTATTGTTTCCAACCTTGGAGTCTTGTAACCCGTTTTATAAAGGGTTAATGTTGTTTGGAGGGGGTGAATTAGCCGGATTAATTCAAGGGACCACGCATCCGGTAATCGTTATGTCTCGAAGTGAAAGTCTTAAATCGAAATATTATTGTTTGGCTTTAGCCTGTTTAATGGCAGAGTCGTAATTTATTCATTTGAAAATAATTAATATGGAAATCTTTAGAATCTTAGTTTTAAATCCAGGATCTACATCTACAAAAATTGCAGTTTTCGACAATGAAAAATCTATCTTTCTAAAAAACATTAAACATTCCAATGAAGAATTGGCTCCGTTTAAAACCATTGCTGATCAATATGAGTTTAGAAAGGAAGTTATTCTGAATGAGTTGATTCGGGCCGATATAAACATTGAGCGCATTGATGGTGTTGTGGGGAGAGGTGGTTTAGTAAAGCCAATTGAATCTGGTGTTTATGAGGTAAATGAGGCATTGAAAAGAGATTTGCGGAAAGGTGTGCTGGGTGAACATGCTAGTAACCTGGGAGGATTAATTGCTGATGACATAGCAAAGTCGCTTCCTCATGCAAAGGCCTTTATTGCTGATCCGGTTGTAGTCGACGAGTTAGAAGATGTGGCCAGGATTACAGGGTGTCCCAGTATGCCCCGACAGTCTATTTTTCATGCCCTAAACCAAAAAGCTGTAGGACGGTTGTTTGCACATACCAGAGGTTTTATTTATGAAGACCTCAATCTTATTGTTGCTCATATGGGAGGGGGGATCTCTATTGGAGCGCATAAAAAAGGGCGGGTTGTTGATGTGAACAATGCAATAGATGGTTATGGACCTTTCTCACCTGAGCGGGCAGGAACTCTCCCAACAGGTGCTTTAATAAGAGCTTGTTTCAGCGGCAAATTTACATTTGAAGAAATGAAAAAGATTGTAAATGGAAAGGGAGGATTGGTGGCACACCTTGGAACTAATCAGGCATATGAAGTGGAAAAGAGAGTTAAAGCTGGAGATAAACAGGCTGAGCTTGTTTTAAGTGCCATGTGTTATCAGATAGGTAAAGCAATTGGTGGTTGTGCCACTGTTTTAAAGGGGAAAGTAAATGGTATTATTTTAACAGGAGGTATTGCTCACGACAAATTTGTGGTGAATTATATTAAAGAAATGGTGGATTGGATTGCTCCGGTTGCAGTATACCCAGGAGAAGATGAAATGAATGCTTTGATGCAGAATGGATTAATGGCTTTGCGAAAACAAGTCACCTGTAAAATATACGAATAGAAAACATTATTATTATATTTAGCGTTGTAAATAGGGTTGTCAGTGTAGAATTGACAACCTTTTTTGTAAGAATTAAGAGAATTCCTTTATGTTTCCAGGTGTAATCCATAATATAATTACAGACGGCAATATTGCTTATATGCTCATTATAGGGGCATCATTAATTGTTATTTTATCATATCTGTTTTCACTTTTTGCAAAAAAAACAGCGGTTCCAAGTGTAATTTTGTTAATAATTTTGGGGTTTTCCAGCAAAAAGCTGTTTAGTATTGGTGTAACTGATGTTGACCTGCTCTTTCCATTAGAAATTTTAGGTATTATTGGTTTGATGCTAATAGTATTAGAGGGGGCGTTGGATTTGAAATTGTCAAGAGAAAGATGGCCAATGATTTGGAAATCCGGGTTAATAGCTATCCTTTCTTTAGGTATTAATGTTTTTGTGTTTGCTTTTGGAATTCAATATATTATTGGGAACCTGGATTTTCTTACCGCATTTATTTATGCTATTCCCTTATCGATAATTAGTAGTGCCATAGTAATACCAAGTGTAGAGGATATTGAAGAGGAAAAGAAAGAGTTTTTAATATATGAGAGTACTTTATCTGATATTTTCGGACTAATCTTATTTTATGCTGTAATTAATAATGTTAATACAAATGAAGCTGCCAAAATTGGTTTTAATGTAATTTCTAACATAGGAGGGACTTTAATTTTATCAGTAATTGTTTCGTACTTATTGATTGTGTTTTTTCAAAAAGTAAGAACGCAAATAAAACTGTTTCTTTTTATATCTGTTTTGTTGTTGCTGTATTCAATAGGTAAAGTATTCCATTTATCATCTTTGTTAATTATACTGGTTTTTGGTTTGATACTGGAAAACCGACAGATATTCTTTTCTGGTTTTATGAATCGTTTTCTTAAAGAAAGCGATATACGTAGGGTCCTGTCGGATTTTAAGTTATTAACCAGGGAAAGCGCTTTTATTGTAAGAACATTTTTCTTTTTTGTATTTGGATTAAGTATTACTATTGCCGGAATATTTAAAACCAAGGTGGTTGTAGGTGCATTTATATTTATGGCCATTATGTTTGTGGTAAGATGGCTGTTATTTAAGTTTATTTTAAAAAGGGATTTTACGCCCCAGGTTTTTATTGCTCCCAGAGGATTGATTTCCGTGCTGTTATATTTTGCTATACCAAGTGAGTTTTTAATCAACGATTTTGAATCGGGAATCCTGTTAATTATTATTTTAGGAACAAGTATAATGATGGCGTGGGCCCTGGTTCATTACAAACTGGGTAAAACAGGTAGGCTAAGAAAAATTGCCGGAGTAAAAAATAAAGTATATAGAATTCAAACCAGAAAATCTTCAGAAGAAGATGAAAATTCTAAACCTTTTAAGAAAAATATCGTCTAAGTGTTTATTATAGATATGGATATATGTTTTTAAATAAAATAAGTGCTTTTGGTGCGAGGTGTATATTTGTTTGCACATTTTTAGTTTGTTTAAACATTAATGCCCAGATTAGCCAAAGGGCAGTTATAATGTCTTCTGGTCAATTAAATGATGCTGAAGTTGAGGTGAAAAGTCATCATTATACTGGTCAAAATTTAAAAAGTTGTGATGAATATAAAAAGGGACGTGCATTACAGTTTGCTCATCAGTTTACCGTAAGTTATTCTCCCGATAATAGCGGAAAATGGTTTGTGCTTGAAGATGGTAGCCGGGTTTGGAAATTGCGCATCAGTTCGCCCGGAGCTTATTCAATCAATCTTATTTTTGACAGGTATGTACTTCCTGATGGTGCCAGCTTAGTTATTTATAATGCAGATCAATCTGATATGATAGGCGCTTTCACAAGTAAGAACAATAAGCCTTCAGGAATTTTGGCAACAGCTCCTGTGTTTGGAGATGAAATTACAGTAGAGTATAGGGAGCCAGAATATGTGGATTTTAAAGGGGAACTATTGATTGGTGCTGTAAACCATGATTTTCTGGGTGTTCATCGCTACTCAAGTTTAAAATCAGGACTTTTTGGTGATGCTTGTGATATAGAAGTTGATGCTTCGTGTTACGATGCTGATAATTCATTGGATATCAGAAGAGCAGTTGTGAAGCTAATTATAGATGGGAGTTATTTATGTTCAGGTACTTTAATCAATAATACCAAAGAGGATGGGACTCCATACGTTATAACTGCTGCGCATTGTTTGCAGTTGGATCAATCAGCAAACTCAGCGGTTGTGTTTTTTAATTATGAAACCCCTCATTGCGGAGATGTTATCGAAGGCTCTAAATCCCAATCTTTGTCATATGCCGAGACTAAGGTGTATGATGAGGCTGAGGATATTGCCCTTATTGATTTTATTGATGCCCCACCTGCGGAGTATCGGGCTTACTATGCAGGATGGACCCTGGAATCCTTACCTAATGAACCTTATCTTTGCATTCACCATCCAGAAGGTGATGTGAAGAAAATATCCAGAAGTACCAGTGCTGTAAAATCAGTCTCCTATGTCGAATCATGGAACAGCCCATATGCTCAGGAACCTGATTTTCACTGGAAAGTTTCGGAGTGGAATATAGGGACTACAGAGGGAGGATCTTCCGGATCCGGACTTTTTGATGTGAATAACAGACTGATAGGAACGCTTTCGGGAGGCGAAGCCGGATGTGAGTGGACTTATAATGATTATTATACAAAATTCTATAAAGCATGGGATTTACGGAGCGAATCCTCTAAAAGATTTAAGGAGTGGTTGGATGCCAATAATACCGGAGCGCAGAGTCTTGATGGATATGATCCATATGAAAACGAGCGTTTTTACCGCCTGTCAAATGTTGAATCAGGGGAAAAGCCGGCTAAGGATAATAGTTCAGGTAATGGGTATGTTAGTGGACATAATTCGTATAAAATAGAGAGCTTTGCTGAGTCTTTTACCTATCTGGAATCTGCCAGGTTGCACGGGGCATATTTATTACCTGCTGAAAGCAAATGGAAATCGGAGCAAACAATTAACATTGTTGTTTGGGAAGGGAATTATTATCCCGAAAAATTGATTTATCGTAAAGAAGGTATCAAATTAGATACTTTGAGGGAGAATCGTGAGATATATCTGGAATTTGATTCTCTTGTAAATGTGGAAGGGAGTTTCTTTGTGGGCTATGAAATTGACTATTCAGGGGCCCCCATAGATAGTTTTGCAGTTTACCATACCCAGGCGGGAACAGTAAAAAATAATAATACCATGTTGGTAAAGGAGAACGATTTGTGGAAATATGCTTCGCAAGTTTTTGATGTTGGAGAAGAAACATTGTGGCTTGATGTATTAGCCGATATGGTAGTTTGGGGAGATACGCAGATTGTTCCGGAGACGGATATTGAAATAAGTTTATATCCAAACCCTGTTGCTGATTCTAAATATATCAATATCGATATTAATAATTTATATATCGATCATTATTCAGTAGTTGATACAAATGGTAAAACCTTGATTAATGAAGTTGTAAAAAGACGGTTGTTTGCGGATTTACCAATTGATATTTCAGGATTGGCAAATGGTTTATACATATTGGATGTTTCACTGGAAAACACCCATATATGCAAGAAATTTATCAAAGTGGCTACTCAATAATCTTGATGTTATCAATACAAAAAAATGCAGGGGTACGCATCTGGTCATTTGCCATATCACTTGATGACAGGCTAAATTCAATACGGGATACCATACCAAGTTCTGTCAGGTCAACTTTTGTCCACTCAGAAATGGTATAGTCATCTTTATTGCTTTCAGCTCTATGATCGGCAAGATAAAAGTTAACAGTTCCTCTTTGGGTACCGTTTTTGTTGAACCCCTTTATTGAAAGCATGAAAAAATCAGGATCAGTACCATCATCACCACCAAAAGGTTTTGATACCTCAGTGCCATCCTCGGTATATGCACCTTGCTCAATAGCAAAATAATTGAAATAGGTATTGTTAATATGTATACTTTTGAATAAATGATCTTCTCCATCAGAGGTTAACACTGTAACTGGCACATTGGAATCTTTTTGTTTTAGGATACCATAGATGGTAGATTTGTATGAGTCGGGCGATCTGTACGACTTATATAGTTGGTATAAAAGTTCATCAGGTGTTGATTGTATGTTTGAAAAAACAAAGCCATCAAATGAGGAATACGATCTGGGATCACCATCAACAGGAAAAGTCAATAACGATGAAGCTATAGCATTTGAACCAATGTTTCCTACAGAAAATGTATCTTCATCTAATTCCAGTTCTTCAAAGTCGATAGTATACATCGATTGGGCAGTAATTTTTCTTGATACTGATCCCCGTGAATTTTCTACAGTAAAGGTATAGTTAAAGGTTCTAAGTTCTTGGGGATTTAATATATAGTTTTTTTCTGTCGAAATAACTTCGTCGTCAAGTAACCAGGTATAGGAAGAACCATAGTCATATGTGATTTTAGGTGATATGGTGATGGAGTCATAAATATTTACTTCGTAATCATCCTCTGGTATATCCAGGTAAATTTCGGATATAGGCAAGTCCTTTTCTTCATTTGCACAGGAAAAAAATAATAAAGCCATCAAAATGGGAAAAGTATATGCTGTAATTTTATTTGATATCATGTTGCACTATTTTGATTTGTAATGAGCGTTACTTAAGTGTTCGTTGTGTGTAAATTTTAAATATTATGGCTCATTCTGAATAATAATAGGAATTAATTGTTTTTCTTCAAATAATAATCTATAAAGCCTGGAAGTTGTTCTGCACCAATTCTTTTGGCAATAATGTTTTTTTCTTCATTAATAACAAAAATGGCTGGAGTGCTGTAAATATCATATAAATTTCTAAAGTTTGACTGGTTGTACGGATCCCAAACGTTTATCCACTCTTCCAGTTGGTGTTCTTCAATAAAATCAGTCCATTTTTCTTTTTCATGTTGGGTATAAACTGCAAATATCTTAACTCCCTGGTCGGAGTATTTATCCCAGATTTCTTCCTTTAACTTGGGAATTTCCTTTTTACAGTGTCCGCAATCGGGTTCCCAAAAAACAAGGATTGTGAGTTTACCATATACCTCATTTAATCTGTAATGTTCGTTGTTTGGAGATATCAATTTCAAATCAGGAGCTTTGTTTCCGATTAAATTGGGTTTTAATTTTGTCACACGTTCTTCCAACTTAGTTAAAAACTCTTCATCTACCCAATCCGCATATCCCGATAAATAATACTTTTCGGCTAATGAAACCATGGCGGCATCCATACCCATAACCTTGCTTTCATTAACTGTATTAAAAGCAAATTGAATCAGGTATTTTTCCATGTCTTTGTTTTCACGGGCTTTTTCAATGAGTTTTTCAGATTCTTTTACAATGCTGTCGGGTATTTGAAATATTGTTTTGGTGAGAAATGTTTCAAGTTTATTACTAAAATACGGCGTTCTTAACATTCTGTCGTCAGTAAGGTCAATATTATCGAAATAATGTTCTTTGTAGAATTCATATCTTTTCCAGCGGACTACTGAGTCGGGTAGGGCAGGAGTCTCTTTAAAATCAGGTACTTCCACTTCTTTAATTCCCTTTATAAAAGAAGCCAGAAACTTACCGTTGTATTCTTTTAGTATGTTGTCCCAATATGATTTCATTTCAGAAGATAGTCCGGAAAGTTGATTTTTCCATATTTCAACCGAGTCTTTGTGAGTTTCGGCTTTATCTTTAATATTTGACTGTAGAGATTGTGCCTTTTTTTGTTGCTTTGCTAAATATTTCTGATACTCGTTAAAGGCTTTCTCCTGTTTGTTTCCTTTTACCTCAAGGGTTTCTACTGGATTACTTTTTTCTACTTCTATGCTAAAATGTTGTTCGTCATCAATTAAAACATCAAAATATTTTTGATCCGGCATATACATCAAATATATACCTCCGGGCAAAGGTTCATTGCCTTTAAAAGTACCTTTACCGGCGCTGTCTATAATGATCGTATCATTCACCAACATTTTTTTGTTGAAGTAATGACCTAAAATCAGGGTGGTATCGCTCCAGCCATTTATAGTTACATCAATATTATAGCCTTGGCCTTTAAGGCTGAGAGCAGTATTGCAGAATAGTATTGTTAAAAAAAGTATCAGTTTAGTGCGCATTGATCCGTTATTTTGATAAAAGTGAATAATAACCTAGCTTATACATATCGTAAATGAACATACTGGGATTCTGTTTAAGCAAACTCAATGCCATATGTTTTTTGAACTTTACGAAAAGCCTACTTATTATGAAGTGTAGTTTTAATTGTTCTATTTTTTTATAATATTTCAGAATAGTTATTCTTTCATACAATAACTTGTTATCTCCATATTTTTGCTCAATTAGCTTTAGTGTTTCAAGTCTTTGCTCCGTTTTTTGGATAAATTCTTGATTGCTTTCTAATCCGATATGGGTTACGGGGTTATCTATATGAATTATTGTAATGCCTTGTTTTTCAAGTTCTATACCAAATATAGTGTCTTCATGTCCTGAACGTTCTATAGTGTCATCAAATTTTATGCGGTCAAATAGTTGTTTTTTGGCAAGAAAATTATTTGACATAAAGCTTTTGTTGGGTACTTTTCTGCGTATTGATACGGAAAAGTCTTCTTTGCATTTGCCAACCTTCCATCTTAAGCTTTTGTCTTTTGATGGGAGTTTGGACGGGTGGATCCTTCCTCCATATACTATCATTTTGTTCTTGGATAGAAAAGGAAGGTACTTCTGTAAATAGTCTTTTTGAATGTCCGAATCACTGTCAATAAAAAGAAGGTTGTTGTGTAAGGCGTCAGCAGCCATTTTATTTCGAATAGCTGCACTGCCATGGTTTACTTTTAATTCTTTGTAATCTACTTCTTTTAAATTGCTGATACTTCTGTTTATTAATTTAAATGTTTCAGATGAACCATCGTCATAAATGAGAACCTGTATATTAATAGAAAGCTCATGTGCCTGGCCTATAAGATCTTTAACCAGGCTGGAAACATCTACATTATAAACAGGGATACAAACTGATAACATAAAAATTAATTATTAAATGGCTTTTGTTTTATCTTTTAACCACAGTCTTAGTTCTTCATCCAATTCAGGAGAAATCTCATCATAAACTTTTTTGTGATATGAGTTTAACCATTCAATTTCCTCATGTGTCAAAAGTTTTTTGTTTATAGAATTCTGATCTATAGGACAAAGTGTCAGGGTTTCAAAATTCAGGAATTTACCAAATTCAGTAGAGCCTGCACTCTTGGCTAATATAAGGTTTTCAATTCTGATGCCGTACTGTCCTTCTCTGTATAAACCGGGTTCGTTAGAGGTGATCATACCTTCTTTAAGTGTAATACCATTATCATTAGGTCTTATTGCCTGAGGACCTTCATGTACATTTAGAAAGCAGCCAACTCCATGCCCGGTTCCATGTCCGTAATTTAATCCTTGCGACCATAGGGGTTTCCGGGCAAGTATATCCAGGTGAACACCCCTTGTACCTTCAGGAAAGGATGTTGAATCTAAGGCAATATTCCCTTTTAGAACCATGGTGAAATCACTTTTTTGTTGTTCGCTTGGAGTGCCCAGATGTATGGTTCTTGTTATATCAGTGGTACCTTCAAAGTATTGTCCGCCTGAATCTACCAGATAGAAATTATCGGTATCTATTTTTAAACTACTTTTTTCTGATACAGTGTAATGGCAAATAGCACCATTTTCAGCAAATGCAGATATGGTACCAAAAGATTCTCCAACAAATGAATCTGATTCAGCCCTGAACTTTTTAAGTTTTCTTGCAGCAGAAATTTCGGATACAGTCCCTTTGGGAACTTCTGTTTCCATCCAGTGAAGAAATTTTGCCATGGCAACCCCATCTTTCTTCATAGCTATTCTAAAACCTTCCTGCTCTGTTTTGTTTTTAATTCCTTTTAGCTTTTTAACTACACTGTCCGTTTCAATTTTTATTACTTCGCGGGGTATTAACGAAAATATTTTAGCGTTGGTCGTTATAGGATCAAACATAAAACCTGATTCAACAGGCATATCTTTTATCCATTTAAAAATATCTGAGTATAAGTGGATTGAAATATCGTCAACAGCAAGTTGTTTTCCAATAGTAGCTGTAATCTTATGTGTGTCGATAAATAAATATACCGCATCCAAAGAAATAATCAGGTATGCATGAAAAACAGGGTTGTACGAAACATCGTTGCCTCTCAGGTTTAATGTCCAGGCAATTTCATCAAGCGAAGTTATTATATAATGCGAAGCATCCAGGTTTCGCATTTCTTCCCTGATTAACTCTATCTTCTCATTTCTGCTTAATCCTGCATATTTGGTTTCATGCAGGAAAATAGGTTTTTCCGGAATAGGGGGGCGACCTTCCCAGATGTCATCCATCAAAGTTTGATTGGGATCAATTGATATTCCGTAGGCTTTGAATTTTTTTGAAAGTTTTCGTGCATCCTCAATAGAAAACACTTCTCCTTCAAAAGCTAGTGTACTACCTGGATTTAACCTTTCTGCAATCCATTCAGCATAATCCGGAGTATCCGGTTCGCCCATTTTAAACAAATCAATACCACTTCCGGCAAGTTCTTTTTCCGCCTGAATAAAATACCTGCTATCAGTCCACAAGCCTGCTTCTTCCGCTAATATTACTACCGTACCGGCCGAACCTGTAAATCCTGAAATAAACTCTCTTTTTTTCCAGTGTGAAGCTGTATATTCACTCATATGTGGATCGCTTCCGGGAATAATGTAGGCATCAATGCCAAGACTAAGCATTTTTGATCGTAATAAAAAAACTTTTTCAGCTGAGGACATAACGTTGGTATTTATTTGAATTCTATGTTTTGATTCTTATTAAATATAATGACTTTCGATTCGCTTTGATCCATAACCCCTACAGTACCATTAATAGAAATTTTTTCCAGATCCTTGATTATTTGGATATTATTTTGTTGCGGGTGGATTAGTTTGCCTTTGTATATTTCACCATTAATATAATAAGAAAGCAATGGGTGCAACTTTATTGTAGTGGCTGTTTTTGAATTGTTTATAGTTAATTGGCTCAGGTCTTTTGCAGAATTGGAGATGTTTAATGTTCCTGATTCACATTCAAATAAAGCATTGACGCCAATGTTGTTAATATTTACAGTGGAGTTGGATGCTTTCAGTTTAATATCAGAAATATCACCAATTAAAAGATTGTCAATTTTAGAGGTTCCCTGTATAGAATTTGCTTGTTTGATATCAATTAATGAATATTCTGAGTTTATCATTATATCATTAACTTCCATAATATTGAGCTCAGAATTATTTACAGTCAGTTGTGAAGTTCCCAAATGGTTGATATGGCCTTTACAATAATTAAACTCACAACTGTTTGCTAATGAGTTATTATCTGTTGCAATGTTGTTTATGTTAATATCGCAATAATTCAGATTTGTCTTAATTCCGCCAATGCATTCTGACAGACTAACAGAACCATGTGAATTAAATAAATTAACAGACAGGTTTTTAGGAAAGAAAATGTTGTAATTTATTTTATAAGGAATAGTACGGTTAAAATCTTCTGAAAAAGAGGTTCTGACTTGAAGTGTATTGCCATAAGTAACAATTTTAATGGTTACTTCATCTAACATCTCTTTGGATAGGTTTGGCTTATCTGAAATAATCTCAAGGATTGTTTCAACGCTGATTGAGTCTTTATCCCAATTCAGGAGGTTTATATTGGCATGATTGCCTTTTATCTCCAGATTGTTAATGTTAGTGCTTTCAAAAATCTCAAGTCTGTAATCCTTAAAATCAGTTGTTATCCTTGTTTGGGAAAAAACAACCATATTAATGAAAAACAAACCAACCAATATTTTAATAATCTTTTTGTTCATTTTATAATGTAACTTATGAGCATGTAAAAGTAGCTAAAAAGACTTGTTTCATAAAATTTTCATATGTTTAGAACATCACATTTAACACCATGTTGTTTGGTAATGTATCGTATTTTCTTGTTGGTCAGTATTTCTGACTATTGTTGTGGGTGTTCTGCATTTGCATCATTTTCCTCTTCCTTTTCCTTTTTTATTAACTCTTGTCCGCCGGCACCTACGCTTGATTTTATGGCAGAATAGCCATAGTTTTTAGAAAAGCGGTTTAATTTACTGGCTGGTGCCAGAATGTATGTAAAGGATTTTTCACCAATTCCTCCTTTCAGTTTCCGTTTGTCTTCATCCAATGTTTTAACGGCTTCGTTGTATGTTGGATCAGAAGAAAGGGTTTGCATCATTTCTCCCCTATGCGAGAAGTAGAACCAGGTTCCTTTATCAAATAAAATAATCATGTCAATATAGTTTCCGCTTCGTTTTTTTACAATTTCGGCAGTAACATGCACCTTTTTATTGATCACATAATTTTTCACAAAGGTTAGGTCGGCCTTGCCATCCGAAACATAAGCATGGGCAGCACCATCAAATGATAAATCTATATTTCCGAAAGTGAACATATTGTTTATTTCCGGAGTTAAATTTTCAATTTGTTTTACTGTGTTCTTTTTAGCAAGAAGTTTTTTTGCTTCTGAAGGTCCAATCCATTCTGCAAATCTTTTTTGAAGTGTTTCATCGCTTATTTTGCTTTCAGTAGCTCCGGAAGCTAAAATAGCAGTAACCATCATATTGGTAATGGCTTCATCAAAAAAGAAGTCTATACCCATGGCATTGGTAATGGTAATTCTATCTTTCTTAGGATTATCTATGATTGTACCTACATTTTTGTATTTAAATTGTCCCAGGTCAATTCCATATTCCAATGGTCCTTCAGCCAAAACATCACATCTTGAGTTTGAATACTTGAATACAACACCTGTACTATCAGGGTTGTTAATTTTATGAAGAGGGGCAATTTCAAAGGCATTTTCTTTATCGTTAAAATGCAGGTAACCTGATGCCGAAATTACAGGAATATCACTGTAATCTTTCCGTGATTGCAGGAAAGAAGAGTATATATGGGCCGAATCTTTTGTTATGAAAAAGTCGCGATAGATATTGTCTCTTTCATAATTTTTAGGTTCATCTCCTATAGGAAACATGATGTTTGAAGGATCGATTACTGAATTGAAATACATAAAAGTTTGCGGGCCTCCATTACAATGATGCAACATCTGCACGCCCCCGTCAAAATACAGGTTTTGCTGATTGGCATTTAATGTAGACTTTCCTTTGAATGTGAAGTTTTTATCAAAAGTAAATAAATCTGTTTCAACAATAGTACCGGTTGCAGTCGTGCGTTTTTCTTCAGTGAGTTTAATATCATTCATCTGAATAGTGAACTTTTTACCGTTCCCATTTATGTAATCATATTCTCCATATCCCGAATAATCATATTTCCCATCAATGTTTAGATGAGAATTATAGATTGTATGTGCAAAGGTTGAATCTTCCAAAAGGATAGTAGCACTGTCAATTGGAGCCATTTCTGCATTTTCATAAATTGTAATAAACCCATCATTGAGCTGTATGTCTGCATCTGCAACATTGATGTTTTTTACTTCCTCAGCAAAAATAATTTTCTTTTCTACATCATATCTGGCTAGTGGGGCTTTAAAATCAAGTGAATCCTGCTTTCTGTGAGTGGAAACAAATCTGTTACCTTCAGATCCGGAGGCTCCCATATAGATGTTGTTTAAGTCCATATCCCATGAAAATTCACTGATATAGGATATATATCTGTTATCTGTAAAGTTTACTAAACTACCACCGCTTTTTGAGATAAACTTACCTTTTCGCGTTTCAAAATCAATGTTGGAAATAAGGTTGGTAGTATTAAATGAAACATCTCCCATATCTCCGCTTACTAAATTAAAATCAGACGAATCGGCAAGTAAAGTGTGTCCGCCAAAGGTCATGTCCGGGGAAACAATATTGGCTTTGTCCATATAAAAAGTTCCTTTCCCGGTAGCACCACCTTTCCCAATAACGATCTTGCCCTCAAGCTGGGCTTCATCATTAAACATGGTAAAACTTTGTTCCTGACTGGTTGATTCTAATTTGTCTTGGTAAGGATAATATGCAATATGATTGAATTTACCGGTTACATCCGGATATTCAACACCTTCTTCCTGCTTGTCCACTATAAAATCATATGCCTGCCCGTTTGTTTCTTCAGGCAAAAACAAAAAGTTTTCAGATTTGGAAGTAGATGTAATATATTTTAAAGTCCCGTTGCCTCTTAGTCCCTTATTACTTAAATCAATATCGGCTATGTAGGTTGCCCTGTGGTCATAAATATCATAGCCTTGTTCTGGAGTTGCCCTGTTAAACCCTAAGGAGTAGTCGGTTTGTACAGTAAGGTTTTCTTTAAATGTTGGGAAAATATTTGAAACAAAAGTTCCTTCAAAGTCAAAATTCTTACGAGATAGCTTACTTATACTGTCCATACTAAAAGTATCCAATCTGAAATAAAATTTCTCCCTGTCGTATAGTCCGTTTTGTATTTCTGGCTTATCGTAATAAACATAGGATTCGGATGAACTATGAAGGATGGGATACTGACTGTAATAGTTTCTGCCTGATTTGTTGTCTGGTTTGTCTATCTCCAGTGTCCCTGAAAGTTTTTCTATGGCATTTTGTACATAAGTTAGTTTGGCATGTCCAAAATAATCCAGTTCACCTGTTTGTACTTGCATTCTTAACGAGTCAATGTTTCTCATGTCAATTAAGAAATTATCGTAATTAAACTTGAAACCTTCTCCGTATAGGTTGAGCATCCCGGCGTTGATAACACCATCAAAAATGAAGTTTCTGTTCCGTTTAAGCAGTATTTTTTCGTCGCGGGGGAAAAATACAACATTTTGGTTGTCAGATATGGATATTGATTTAACACCGTTGATGTTAAGATCGAAGTTTAACAGGTCGATATGGGCATTGTTTACTCTTCCTGGTGTATTTGAGGCAAAGCGTATCACGTCAAAATCTTTTTTGCCTAGCCTGAAATCAAGGTAATCTTTTAAGCGCTGACGGATTTGAATTTCATCTGTATTTACGTTATATCCGATAAACCCAAAAAAAGATAACTGGATAACTTGTTGTCTTACCTGAGCTTCTGGTAAACCAATCATCTGTGCATAATCGTATGCCGTAAAAGGTTTGCCTTTGTGCATTCTTGAACAGTTTTTGAGTCCTTGTAAAGGGTGTATGGCATCCATGCCTTGAAGCTGGTTGTAAAAGTTTTCGCGGAAGTAACTTAGCGATTCAAAAGCTCCATGGTTTTCAGCAGCTCCGGAAACCATCTTTAAATCGATAATATTTTTATCCAGATTCCAGCTAAGCAGCTCAATATCCATACTTACATTGTGAAAAGTATTAAAATAGGGACTGATAGCTAATCCTTCTCCATCTCTGATCAGATGCAGCTCATTAAGGTCTGCCATCAGTTTAAAGGTTAGTCCGGGATGATATATAAAACCTGTATCTAATTGAATTTTAACTTCTGTGTCAGTACTTAGAATCTGATCTTTTCGTAGGGCAAAATAGAGGGATTTGGCTGTAATAAATAAAGTATCATTTCTGAAAATGGTTATTGTGGCAGGATCTTCATATGTACCTGCACCTAAAAACTTGGCCCCATTTTGAGCAAAGCCTCCTTCGTAGTTAATGTTGGGGTGAATATTGGTTAAATCGAACCTTTCTTCTCTGGATAAAAACTGGGGGTATGTGGAAGCTTCAGGTGTGTTGATATTCATTACCTTATGCTTTAGTCTACCGTTCAGGGGCTTATCAAAATATATATAGTTGTAAAACTTTACTGTGTCAATTTCGAAACCTGCATCCTTAAAGGGGAATGTGTATTGGTTAAAAGTGGCATATAGTGAGTCTGCTGAATAACCGGAGCGTTCCCAGGTAACTTTTCCTTTGTCTCCTTTCCATATATTTGTTGTATAATTAAAAGATCCCGAGGTTTCAAAAATTTTAATACTGTCATTTTTTGAAAAACAGGTTAAGTCTAATGCCGGAAATACCCCGATTAAGTCTTTATCGTATCTCAGTTGCCAGTGGTTGTTATTTGAAGCCCATTTGGTAGATGGAGTAGAGTATACAACATTATTTTTTAACAGGTCGCTCGTAATTTCCAGGAGTTGGTTTACTTTTCGTAGGGGGTATCTTTTTTTCTTTATAAGGTCGGTTATGGCAGAATTCCATGCATTAAAATTACTTTCTGATATTTCTGAATTTATAAATTCTCTGACAATAGATAAATAGGTTACGTAATCAGGGACAGGTCGTGCCCTTTTTATTGCCATTTGGTTACAGTTGTCAATAATATTCAACTTTAATTCTCCTTCGAGTTCCGGATTATACCAAAATTCAGACAATTCCTGTGTGTATTCTTTCGCAAACTTTTTATCTGCAATGGATTTGAATATATTTTCAATGGTTGGAATAAACTCTTCAGGATTATCACTGAATAAGGGTTGCGATGATTGGGAAAAGGTGGTTAAAGAAAAAAATAATGTTAGAACTGAAAGTATAATTATTCTCATAGGATTTTTTTTATTACGACAGCGTATACGCAATTGCTACCCATTTGTTGTCTTCCTTCATAGATATTTTGGATAAGCCGTTTTTGACACACTCAGCATCAATAGCTTCAATGTCGAAATTGTAAAAACCACTTAAAAACAATGTACCCCCTTTTTGGAGAACCTGTGTGTATTTACTGATGTCTTCAAGTAATATGTTCCTGTTGATATTGGCCAGGATTGTGTCATATTTATCTTTGCCTAAAAGAGATGCATCTCCACAATAAACTTGCATCTGTTCAATATTGTTGAGCTGAATATTATCGTTGGCATTATTAAAGGCCCACTCTTCAATGTCTATACCTACAACGTTTTCAGCATTCTTCATTGCACATAATATTCCTAATATTCCGGTTCCACATCCCATATCAAGAACTTTTTTGCCAGTGAAATCATTTTCCAGGATGTGTTTTATCATTAAACCGGTAGTTTCATGGTGGCCGGTGCCAAATGCCATTTTAGGCTCAATTAATATACTATACTCAGTTTGAGGAATATCAGTATGGAAGGGGCTGCACACAACGCATTTGTCTTCAATAAGTATTGGGTTAAAGAAGTACTTTTCCCAGGTTTCATTCCAGTTTTGATCTGGCATTTCCTCAAAATCAAAAGAAATTGAATAATCGCTGTTGTTTACAATTTGAAGTTCTTCTATATCATGGGTAGAAAAACTTGAAGTGGGGATATATGCATTGATTCCGTTTTCAGTTTCTTCAAAACTGTCATAATCAAACTGTGACAATTCTGCAATTAAAACATCCCTGATAAAATCATTTATAGGAGTAATCTGAAATGAAACTTTTGTGTATTGCATTGGAGGTGTAATTTAAATGAAGTTAAAAATAATAATTATACCCATATCACAACAAAATTGTAAAAATAAAACAATGGATGTTGGAATTGGGTCTGCATAAAAAAAGACCGTCGTTGGCGACGGCCTTTAATACAGTATAATGTTTTTCAATTAAAATGCATCGATAATACCAACAAAATCTTCAGCATTTAATGAAGCACCTCCAATTAAACCACCGTCAACATCAGGGTTAGCAAATAATTCTTTTGCGTTTCCTGGTTTACAGCTACCACCGTAAAGGATAGAACAGTTGTCAGCAACTTCAGCACCATATTTGTCAGCAATTACAGAACGGATGTAAGCGTGGATTTCCTGAGCTTGCTCTGGTGTAGCAACTTTTCCTGTACCAATAGCCCAAACAGGTTCGTAAGCAATTACAATTTTACCAAACTCTTCAGCAGAAAGGTGGAATAAAGCTTCTTCAATTTGAGTTTTTACTACCTCGTTTTGCTTGTTTGCTTCTCTTTCCTCTAACACTTCACCAATACAAAAAATTGGAGTTAATCCGTTGGCAAGTGTAAGGTCAGTTTTTTCTTTTAAAATTTCGTTTGTTTCTCCATAGTATTCTCTTCTTTCAGAGTGACCCAGGATGATGTATTCAGCACCAGTTGATTTTACCATAGATGCTGAAATTTCACCTGTGTAAGCACCAGATTCTTTGTCGGCACAGTTTTGTGCAGCAACAGCAACTTTATCGGCATCAACTGTTTTTACAACTTCAGTAATGTGGGTTGCAGGTACACCAACAATAACCTTGCAGTTAGGAGTTTTAGAAGCTAAAATGCTTTTTAACTCAGAAGCTAATTCAACCCCTTCTTGTAGGGTTTTGTTCATTTTCCAGTTTCCGGCAACAATGTTTTGTCTCATCTTAAAAAATGTTTGTAATTAAAACTATATTGATTATTTATATATTTCGTTTATAAACAGTGAGTGTTGAAAATGCAACAGCCATTAATATAAGCATAGTAATGGTGATGTTCTCTTTTTTATTTATCAATTCACTTACAGCAAAGGATGTTGGGTTGCTAAAATCTTTTATTTCCGGGATGTCATTGTGATGCCATTTCCCGATTATATTACCATCTTGTAGCAGCACTACCCCCGGATTGGATCTGATTACCGTCTTCAACATGGTTTCGTCAGCTGTTAGGTAATTAAAGCCTGCTTCAGAACTAAATTCAAAATTAGTAATGTCATCCGTTGGCGAAGCGGTTAAAAAATATGTTTTGATACCCTTGTTAATTACTGATTTTTGCAGATCGGACAGCTTGTCGATGTTGGCTCCCCATGTTCCTTTATTAATTTGTGGTGAAATAATTAATAGGGTAGGGGACTTCTGTGATAAAATATCCTGGGTAATATCTTCGTTGTTTTCATCAATAAGAACAAAATCATGGATTGGAGGTTCGTAGCCGGTTTTGATTACTTTAGTTTCATTTCGTACAAATACCCATGTGGAATCATCATATGGATAATCCGTGGCACTAAAAGATTTTTGTTCTCCATCCTTTTCCAGTATAAACGCAGTTTCATATTCAGGTTGCTCTGCATCTTCAGGAATTACCATTCCCTGATTTATGTTATTTCCCACTTTATATGGTCTGAAATCCATCAAAGGTAAATGATCATAAGAATACTTTGTAACCCCCAGGATGGCAAACGTAAAACCAAAGGTGAAGACGAACTTAACAAGGCCGGAGGGTTCTGTATTTGTGTTTTTTCGTTTTAAGAAAATATATATTGTTGGGATAAATAGAACCACATTTTTAAAAAATGTTTCCCAGTTTGTTAGTTTTAAGGCGTCTCCAAAACAGCCACAATCGCTTACCGGGTTGGAAATGGCAATGCCCAGGGTTAATGGCGTAAAAACGCACATAAAAGCCAGAGCAACAAATGAAAATGTTTTAATTCTGATACCTAAAAGTAAATGTATACCTGTTAAAAATTCAAGAGCAGAAACAGCAAATGCTAAAGGCACGACAGAAAAGCTTAGCATATCCATATTAAATGCCGTTAAATAATCTCCAAATTTTATGGCACTTCCTATTGGATCTACAGCTTTTACAAAGCCTGAAAAAATAAAGAGAGTTCCTACAAGTATCCTGCTTAAGTAAAAGAATAGTTTGCTCATTTATTTTTAATTATTTTCTACTCCAAAGTCAAGTTGAATCATGGCAAAAATAGCATAATTGATCATGTCAAGATAATTGGCATCGATACCTTCAGAAATAATAGTTTCGCCCTGATTGTCCTCAATTTGTTTTGTTCTGTGCAATTTCATTAAAATCAGATCAGTAAAAGAACTTGTCCTCATGCTTCTCCATGCTTCATCGTAATCGTGGTTCTTGTTGAGCATCAGGTTTTTTGCCTTGTAAATGTTCTCCAGATATAGTTTTAAAGCTTCTTCCTGATCCATTTCTGGTTGATCAGAAGTTCCTAATTCCAGCTGGATAATGGCCATAGAAGCATAATTGATGATGCCAATGAATTCAGATCGGATACCTTCGTCTATTTTTGAAACGCCTTTAGTTTCTATACTCCTAATACGCTGGGCTTTTATAAATATCTGGTCAGTCATGGATGAAGGTCTTAATATGCGCCAGGCAGTGCCATAATCCTTCATTTTCTTTTCAAAAATATCTTTACAAACAGCAATTACATGCTCAAATTGTTGATCTGTTTTTTGCGACATGGTGTTTTTAAAAAATTTAGGCGTAAAAGTATCAAAAAATCACATATTACGGTAACATAATGAAAGATGATTGCATTAAATTGTTGTAAAGCATTAAAAAAAAGCAAAAGATAACATATAAAGGTGTCTTTTGCTTTTTTATGAAATATTAAATTATTCTTGTCTTACGTAGGAAACTGCCTTGTCAAAAGATTCAAAAATATTCTCCTTTCCTATCATATCAGGTATGCCATATTTTTCAAAATCTTTTAAAACCTCATTGTTAATGCCCGACAGGATAATCTTAACATTGGCATTACGAAGCGTTTTAATGGCTCCCTTAAAATTGTGAATTCCTGTTTGGTCGGCAAAGGATACATGGCGCATCCTTATTATTATCGTGCTATAATCGTTTCCGATATTTTCAATTACCTGGGCGTATGTTTTTGACGAGGCAAAAAATAAAGGACCGCTTATTTCGTATATGCTAACATGTTCAGGTAATTGAGAGTAGTCCTCCAGCAGGTCTGTATCAATGATATAATCTATTCTTTTTTCTGCAATGTCCGACATCCTTTTCATAAATAATAGAGCTGATAAAACAACACCAACCTCAATAGCTACAGTAAGGTCAACCACAACTGTTAATATAAAAGTAGATAGCAGGATAATGATGTCAAAAAATGACCCTTTGAGGATGGATAAGAAAGATTTCCATTCGCTCATGTTGTATGAAACTACAATTAATATACCCGCCAGGCACGACATAGGGATTAGTTTTGCATACGGGCCTACGAATAACATAATTATAAGTAGGGTTACAGCATGTACCATTCCTGCTATTGGAGTGCGACCTCCGTTTTTAATGTTAGTTGCCGTTCTTGCAATGGCTCCTGTGGCTGGAATACCCCCGAAGAAGGGAGTGAAAATATTGGCTATCCCCTGAGCAATAAGTTCTGTGTTTGATCTGTGGTTTCCACTAATCATCCCATCAGCAACAACTGCCGATAGTAATGATTCAATTCCACCTAATAAAGCAATAGTTAAGGCGGGGGCAAAATAGGTTGGAATATCAGCTAAAGAGAAATCAGGAATTGAAAATGATATGTCTCTGGGAATATCGCCGAAAAATGTTTCTATAGTGCTTACCGGGATATCAAGGAAGTACACAGTTGGGGTGATTATAATTATGGCAATAAATGACCCGGGTATCTTTTTAATAAATTTTCCTGAATATAGACTTATGATAATAGTAATTACGCTGATTAATAGTGCTTTGTAGTTAATATGGTCAAGGTTTGATATGTAAAAGGCCCATTTTTTAATAAAATCAGAAGGTATGTTGGTTAGCTCCAGACCAAAGGCGTCTTTTATTTGGGTAGAAAAAATGATTAAGGCAATACCGCTTGTAAATCCAACAATAAGCGGGTGTGGAAAAAATTTAAGTACATTGCCCAGTTTGAGCACTCCAAAAATAATCAGGATAAATCCGGCAAGGATAGTGGAAATTAGAAGTCCATTGATGCCATATTGTTCAATAATCCCAAAAACAATAATAATAAAGGCACCTGTTGGACCCCCAATTTGCACGCGGCTTCCCCCTAGTAACGATATGATAAAACCAGCAACAACAGCGGTGATCAATCCTTTTTCAGGTGATACCCCGGAAGCAACGGCAAATGCAATGGCAAGCGGCAGGGCAACTATCCCCACTATGATTCCAGCTAAAATATCAGAGGTAATTTGTTTTTTGTCAAAACCAGCTTTTAAAAGACTAAAAAACTTTGGCTTAAATATAGTATTCATTTTATTTAGATTAAACTATGTTTTGTGTTATAAAATATTATTGTTCTTTTTAGTAATGTGTAGAGCAGGTTGGTATTGCAAATACTCAGTTAAAGAGTTTATTTTTTGTCTTGTTGTGTAATAAGACAACAGACTACAACTATTTATTTCATCATTATGGATGGAAATATGCCATAGTCAATGTGTGTAGTATTCTTTACGAAAAAAATGCTGTAATACAGTTGTTTAGCCGAAAAGGCTGTTGTGCTTTGTGGATATATTTCATTGGTAGATAACCAATTTGAATTTATCGATTATTTACTAATAATATATTGCAATGAAAGGATGTTCTTGTTATTAAGCAAACAGCCTCCGGATCTTTTCATCCGGTATAGATATGAGGGATAACAACCATTGAATCGTTGAATTTTGCCACAAATGTATTGAAATGCACTATTTGATATTTCGATTTAAGAGAAATTAACACAAAGGGAGGTGCTAAGTGGGGAATTGTATTGTTTTTTGTTAAAAAATGTATATTGTTTCTTTAGTTTAGCTGAGGAATTTTTGAGTATGGTAAAGAAAAATAAAAAGTGGATCCTTTGTTAACGGTTGAATCAACCCATATTTTCCCGCCTAATAGTTCAACGAGACTTTGGGATATGGCCAGGCCAAGACCCGTTCCTCCATGGGTTCTTGTAATTTGAGAGTTGGCCTGAGCAAACCGTTCAAAAATCATTTTCTGCTCCTCTTTAGCAATTCCAATCCCGGAATCCTGGATGTAAAATTCCAGGTAACGACCTTCAATTACAGAATAACCAATCTTTATTTGTCCGTTTTGAGTAAACTTAATGGCATTACTTATTAAGTTGTTTAATACCTGACGAATTTTATTTTCATCAGAATTGATATATGCTGATGCATCGCTTAGTGGAGTTGTGGTGATTAGTATATTTCTGTTATCATTAGCTCTTTGGGTAAAGGACTCAAATACGGTTCTGATCAGTTCATTAATATTGGTAGGGGCAAGGTTAACTTTAATTTGCCCGGTTTCAATTTTTGATATTTCTAAAACATCGTTTATTATATCAAGAAGTTGCCTTCCGCTTTTTACAATAACAGATGTGTAATACTCTCTTTCTTCAGGGTTTAGGGTTTTGGAGTTTAGAAGTTCAGAAAAACCTATTATTCCATTCATAGGTGTCCTGATTTCATGGCTCATATTTGCCAGGAACGAAGATTTTAACCTGTCACTTTCTTCTGCTTTTTCCTTAGCTGTAATTAGCTCGTTTTTTTGTAGTTCTCTTAACGTAACGTCTCTAATAATTGAAAGAACATGGTTACTGTTAAGATATACCATCCTTGATTCAAATATTTTAGGCTCACCATTGATGCTAAGTTTATAATTATAGGTTTCTGCCACTTTTGAATCAAGAACCTTAGCTATTTTTTCTTTTGTTAGAAGATCTATGTCATGGGGTAAAACATCTTCTGCTTTTTTATTAATGAATTGTTCAACTGGTTTGTATAGGTCCGTTGGTGTATTATAATGGTAATCGGTTATGATGCTATCCTTGTTAAAAACAAACATCATGTCAGGGATAGCAGAAAGTAATCCGTTAACTTTAGAAATGTTATGCTCAAGTTTTTCGTTGCTAAGCTTTAGGTTTTCAACAAGAACTTTCTCGTTTGATATATCAGTTAATGTTCCAATTCCTTTAACAGGAGTGTTTCCTTTGAAAAGGATCAGCCCGTTGCCAAGTAGATGTTTCGACTCCTTATTGGAAATTGAAATTTTAAACTCCTGTTTCCAGGCTCCTTCATTATTTATGGCCTTTTCCCATTTGGTTTCTATGGTTGGCCTGTCTTCGTCTGCAATGAGCTTATTTAAATCAGTAATAGAATGGATTGAGTTTAGTATGGGTGAAATGATATTGGGGTTGCTATGCCAAAGGAGGCCTTTTGTAATAGGATCCCACTCGTAAATAATATCAGATATATGAGTTGCTACAAGTTTAAACTGTTCCTCACTTTCTTTTAAAGATAGTTCAATGCTTCTTTTTTCGCCTATATCCTGTGCAATTCCATGTATGCCTGTAAAATTGTTTTTGTTATCATATACAGGACGAAGAGAAATCCTAACCCATTGGTCTTTTTGTGATTTGTCGCGTAGTTTTAATTCTGCAACAACTGTTGAGCCTGATTTTACCCGATTCAGGGCATCATAAAACTCAATCTTATAATCTTCCTGAATGAAATTTAGCATATGATGCCCGATGATTTCTTCAGGTAAGTATCCTATGATAAAGGATATTACTGGGGATATGTAGGTGCATATGCCTTCCTTATCTATAGAAAAAATTACATCATTGATCTTTTCCACCAGATCTTTGTATTTCAATTCGCTGGCTTTTAGTGCATTTTCCATATGCCGCTTTTCCGACAGGTCTTCCAGAGTGCCGATGGCCCCACATATCTTTTTTGAAGAATTATATACAGGTGCGGTTTTTAGTAACACATAGGTTGATTGACCACTGGTTGTGGTAATATAATCTCCTTCATATTCACTTTCTTCTCCTAGTAAGGCACTGGCTATGCATGGTATGGGCCTTTTGTCAATAAGTTGGTTTAAATTCATGCCCATTAATGTGGCCCGGTTTGTGTTCAGGATTTCACAGAATTTTTCGTTGCAATCCGTAATGATCATGTTTAAATCCCAATAGAAAATCCCAACAGGTGAGAAATGAAAAAAATGCTTAAACATTTCCGAATCATCAAGCAGGGTATCCATATCTGTATTTGACGCCTTATTTGATCTGGAATGAGCTTTAAGGTCGTCTTCAATTATTAACTTTAGTCTTCTGATTTGGTTAATTCGCTCATCAGAAAATAAATTGAATTCTTTTGAATATAGACAGATGGCACCAAATGTAGAGCCATCGCTATTGATAACTGGAAATCCATAATAACACTTCATTCCTGATCTGTATTCTATTGTTTCTGAATATGATGTGTCTGATTGTAATTGTGAAATAGAAACCTCCTTGCAGTTGCGGATTGTATCTCTGGTTATCGATTTTTTGTTTGCAGTTTTCTCAAATATCGTATTCTCATTTGGATGGTTGTAGGCAATGGCTACCAGGTTGTCTTTATCTACTTCTGTAGCTAAAACAATACATCCCTGCATTAACTCAGAGATTAAGCTGAATTGATTCTTCCAGCGTTTTAAGTATAGGTTATAGTTTTGTATTTTAATATCCACCTTCTGCCTTTGATAAATTTCTATAATTTTTGAAATTAACACAATTAGTGTTATCTAACCAATATTGTTGCATCAAATTGATGAAATGCCAGTATTTGCTGTTAAACAGGTAAGTTTTGGCTGTAACTTTATAATTGGTGGAAGGTGAAGAATTTTGTTTCACCTTTAGAAATAGTAAATCGAAATTGTTCGGGTTGTTTTTTGCCCTTAACTTTTAGTTGTACTTCATTTTCTCCTGCCTTCAATGGAATTCTGGAATAATGGATGGCATAGGGAATTGATTGCCAGTTTCTTGTATCCGCTTTTTCGCTGATGGCATTTATAATGCTTATTACGCTTCCAAGGTTTTTGTCTTCGCTATTGGCAATGCTTTCTATGGCTTTTTTTGTAACCAGGCGAGCAATTCCATTGGCAAGTTCACGAGCCATTCTGTCTTTTAAGGATTGGAAGGCGATGGCATTAATGTTTTGCGATAGTTCAAGGGGATAGTCGTTGCCGCTCATTAATATGGAAGCTTCCTGATAGCTTGGTTTTCGCTCAACATATTTTGGGAAAGCAATCCTAAGAAATGAAAGGTTTTTAAAGGCGTTTTGCTCTGTTTTCTTTCTGTTTCCAATGTAAATGGGAAAATCAAAACCATATTCCTCGTTTACAAAAGTAACCCATCCGTTATTATAGCCAGCGTTTGTAAAGTTGATGCTCCATTCTGATTTTATTGGCCCAAAACCATTCATCCACAAAAATATTAAAGAACCATCCGAAACGGAGTCTGTATTAAAAGTAAGCTGTAATTTCTCACTATATTTTTGATATTCTTGTTGAAGCCCTGCTTGGTAGGCGGTTCTTACGATGTCTTTTTTTAGTTGTTCAGGTGGGGGCAGGTTAAAAAGGGTTGAATAATCTTGTTCGTATCCCTCCAGTGCATTCCTGTATGCAATAAATGCATTGTTCTTGTCTCCGGAAGCATCATATATCATTCCCATTAAGTTATGGGCAAATGCATCGTTGGAGTATTTGTTTTTTGTCTTTTTGTATTTGTCGTTGAGCTTTTGTAGTACAATATTTACCCTGCGGCATTCCACAAGGGCATCTTCATAGTTGTTAAGCATCAGGTAGTTTAGCGATTTGTAATAGTGAACCATTACTGCCTCAAAATCTTCGGCCTTATAGGGTTTTATCATTGGGTTTGAAATCAGGGCCAGGGCTTCGTTCCCATATCCCGACCTGTAATCTTCATTGTAAAGATCTGCTTTGTTCAAAAAGAAATTGCTTTTTTGGTAATTACCAAGCATGAAATTTACCATGCCCTGATTCATGTAATATAAAACTCTGTTTATCCCTTTGTCTGATTTGGAATCCTTATTCAGAAGTTTTTCTGCAGATGAAAATTCTCCACTAACTATATAATCCTGTAGCTGATAGTTTTTTTGGTAGTAGGTGGCACATCCCAATAGAAAAGTAAGGAATAGTGAAAAAGTAACTATTGCAATGTTTTTAAAGGGATGATTCATATCAAACATCAGAAAATGAACAGGACAAGCCATTCATGTTAAAAAGGAAAAAAGAGACTTGTCCGGTAAGATTATTTAGTAATGTATTTCTTGATTTTTTTGTCGCCAATCCAGATTATTTCATTGGTTTCCAGGTTCGATAACTCGAGGTTTGCCTGATAAAAGTTTACTCTTTCTTTTTTGTAGGTATCAACTATTGAATTCAAATCTCCGTTTAGCATAAAGTCAGCCCCTAGTTCCTTACCCCATTTTTTTGCGGTTTCCATCGATGCAAATTCTAGTTGGGCAGCTCTTTCTTTTCTTAATTCTTCTCTTTTGTCGCCTGCTTGTACTAACCTTACCCTGCCGCTATTTATAAACGCTTTTTCTATATCTTTAATAAAGGTATCGGAGCTGATGTGTTCGTGTGATTTGTTATAAATTAATCCTACAACAACAACAGGTTTTGTTCCGTTCGAAGTTTTTAGATGGTTGTCAATCCAGGCTCCGGATAATATTTGTGACACCATGGCTTCGGCAACCATTTTAGAGTCTGTGTCATTCCATCGGCCACTTAAATCAATAGTTTCATCAACCGAAACGCGTTCAACTTTATGGGTCATGCATGATGCCAATAACAGGATCAATGCAAATAAGGGGAAAAGAGTTTTTACTTTCATAGTGATTATTTTTTAAACAATACTTCTGAAAAGTATCAAGTTTTATGCCACTTCTTACTTAAAAACACTAAGGTAGTGGTTTATCTGTTCGCCTAAATAGGTCACGTCATCTTTTCTGTTGCCACAGTCTATCATAAAATCATGCATTTGGGGGTTTATGTGTGCAGCGCCAACAAGAAATTTTGATTCTGAAGTTTTAACAATGTACTCAATACAAAAATCATCAAGGGTATATAGATCAACAAGAATGTCAAATTTTTTGGAAATGAAATCTTTAAGCATGTCACTTTTGGGCTGGAATACCCAGTTGTAATCTTTTAAGCCAATGTAATAATGGCGCTGATCACTGATTAGAGTTTCGTTAAGTACTTTGCTATTTGAAAATCCAAGTGTTTCAACATTAATGTTTTTGCTTAAATAAAACTTCTCAATCTTTTTTGCAGCCTCCATGTCTTTTGCCGACATAGCATTGTATATGATTCCAATGTGCTTTGCATTTTCAAGATTGCAGATTACAGGTGTGTGATTCTTCTTTTTTAATTTCCTGTTCAGCAAATATCTTCCAATCCTAATTCTCAATTTTTTAAAGTAGTTCACAGACTTATTTTTCTAATAATTCAATAAAATCAGACTCGTTAATTATGGTAACGTTGAGCTTTTCAGCCTTTTCAAGTTTGCTTGGGCCTGTTTTTTCTCCAGCCACAAGATACGATGTTTTTTTAGAAACTCCACTCAGGTTTTTCCCTCCGTGCGATTCAATGAGGTTTTTTAGTTCATCTCTCGAAAAGTTTGTGAATGTTCCGCTAACAACAAAAGACAGGTCTTTGAATTTATCACTATCGGTTGTCTTTTCTTCTGTTTCCAATTGAAGTCCTGTGCCTTTCAGTCTTTCAATAAGATTTTTATTATCCTCGTCGCTAAAATAATTAATTACACTTTCGGCTACTTTAGGACCAATATCATCTATAGCAATTAATTCCTCCATAGACGCTGAGGATAGTTTATCAATGTTATTAAAATTTTTGCATAAAACTTTGGCAACAGTGGCTCCAACATGTTTTATTCCCAGTCCGAACAAAACATTAGGGAAAGGGATGTTTTTTGATGCTTCAATCCCTGATAGTAAGTTTTGAGTTGATTTTTCCTGAAAACTGTATATAACCTTGTTTTTATCATCCGGGTTAACACGGGTAAGTCCGTTTAGCTTATCGTAGGTTAGGTCATATATTCCGCTTACATCCTTGATCAAACCTTTTTCAAAAAGCAAATCAACTACCTGTTCTCCAAAAGAATCAATATTAACGGCTTTTCGGCTAACAAAATGTTCTACTTTCCCTTTTAGTTGAGGGGGACACGCTTTGTCGTTGGGACAAAAATGTGCCGCTTCACCCTCTGGACGTACCAGTTCTGTACCGCATTCAGGGCATATAGAGATAAATTCAATTTTATTTGCCATGGGATGTCTGGCAGATTCATCGGCTTTTGTGATTTTAGGAATGATCTCACCACCTTTTTCAACATATACCATATCATTTTCGTGCAGATTGAGCTGTTCTATAATATCTGCATTGTGCAATGAAGCCCTTTTTACTGTAGTGCCTGCCAGCTGAACCGGTTCAAGGTTGGCTACAGGTGTTATCTTTCCCGTTCGCCCAACCTGATAACTTACAGATAACAGCTTTGTATAAGCTTCCTCTGCCTGAAATTTATATGATATGGCCCATCGTGGCGACTTGGCCGTATAACCAAGTTCGTTTTGAAGGTTGATATTGTTTACTTTAATTACGATGCCATCAATTTCAAAGGGTAGGTTATGGCGTTCTTTGTCCCAATAACTGATGAAATCATTAATCTCATCTAGCGATTTGCAAACCTTATATAAGGTTGGAATCTTAAAGCCCCAGCTTCTTGATTTCTCCAGATTTTCCGAATGAATATCTGAGGGTAAATTTTCTCCTAGCAAATAATACAAAAAACAATCCAATCCCCGTTGGGCTACTTCTGCACTTTTTTTCATTTTTAGTGAACCGGCAGCAGCATTCCTTGGGTTGGCAAACGGAGAATCGCCGTCTGCTTCTCTTTTTTCGTTAATCTTAACGAACTCAGCATTGGGAAGTAAAATTTCGCCTCTTATTTCAAAAGAATCAGGGAAATCTCCCTGGAGTTTTAAAGGGATGCTCTTAATGGTTTTTACATTGGCAGTAACATCATCGCCCTTTTCTCCATCACCACGTGTTACGGCACGAACAAAGGTTCCGTTTTCGTAAGTGAGGCTTATGGAGGTGCCATCATATTTTAACTCGCATACATATTCAACATCATGTCCAATGGCTTTAGTAACCCTGTTATGAAAATCAGCTATTTCGGCTTCGTTATAGGTGTTGCCTAATGAAAGCATAGGGTATTTATGTGCAACCTGAACAAAATCATTAGAAATATCGCTTCCCACTCTTTGAGTAGGACTGTTGGGATCTGCAAATTCAGGGTTGGCTTTTTCCAGATCAACCAGTTCCTTCATCATATGGTCGTACTCAAAATCTGAAATTTGAGGCTGATTAAGAACGTAATAGTAATGGTTGAGTTTATTTAAGCTTTCACGTAAGGAATCTATTCTATTTTTTATGTTCTGATTCATCATTTTCTATAAAAATCAAAATTGCCTATTGGAGTGTAAAAATACAATAATACATTATATTAATGTAATGAAGCGTCACACTATCAGAAAAAATAGTTTTTTTAAAATAATATATTTTGTACTTTTGCGCCGCAATTGGTTCAATGCTAATCGTTCAATTTAGCAACTAGTTAAAATGGGAATGTCGTGAAATTCGACAACAGTATCCGCTGCTGTAATTTCCGATCCTTTTAAGTAAAGGATAGTATGTTTTTTATCACTACAGCCACTGACGAAATATTATTTGTTGGGAAGGCGATAAAAAATCGGAATAAGTCAGAAGACCTGCCAATTGAAAGTATATTGTTCATGGTATTCGGACTAAATACATGGCAAAGGATTTGATTTCCATTGTAAATTCCGTTTTCAGGAGCAATACTAATTTTAATGAGATTAGTGAAGAATGAAAAAAATAGTATTGCGTTTTTTATTGGTAACTGTTACACTTCCTATATTTAGTGTTAGAGGGCAAAATATGCTTAAAGATACTATGAGAGTTGAAGAGGTTGTGGTGACGGGGAACAGCATCAATCGGTTTCAGGTTGGGGCAAAAGTGGAAAAAATTTCAGAACAACACCTTGAAGTCGTGCAAGATGGAAACCTTGAACAATTGTTACTGAGGTTTACTCCAATTGCCGTAAAAGGAATGGCGGGCTCATTGTCAACAATTCGGCTTAGGGGTACATCACCTGATCACACAAGCATTAATTTTGGTGGGATTAATATTAACTCAATGACATTGGGTCACTCCAATGCCAGCAATGTTCCTATGTATTTGTTTGATGAAATAGGATTGCAATATGGCAGCTCATCAGTAGTAAATGGATCAGGAAGTATAGGGGGGGCTATATATTTAGGAATGAACCATGCCTGGCATGATGGCATGAAGGGAGAATTGCGGGTTGCATCAGGATCATTTGGTGAACAATTATATGGAACCAAATTGTTTTATGGAAATGGCAAATGGGAAGGAATTACCCGAGCCTATTATTATAATAAAAAAAATGACTTTTCCTTTTTTAATCCAACTTATGATTTTGATAAAGCAAAAGAGTATGGTGAAGATAGGCAGCGTAACGCAAGGATTGAAAACAAAGGAGTAATTCAGGAATATAATTATCGTTTTAGTAATGAAGAAATAGTATCCTTAAAGGCATGGGTGGAACAAGATTGGCATGAAATACAGCAAAATATGCAAACCAATGTGTTTCAGCCTGATTTTAGAGAGACATTGGAGGATGCACATGTAAGGGTTTGGGCAGACTATTTCAATAAAAAACATGGGTTCAATTATTCATTAGGTGGTGGTTATGTATACGATAACTCAATTCATAATCACTCAACTGATAAAATATCGACACAAAGAATTGTAGCTAAAGCTGAAGGTAATTACTCCTTTTCGCAGAGGAGTAGTTTTAAATTGGGAGTGAATGTTAAATCAATTTTCCCGGAAGTTTATGCTTATGGTGATGGGCTTGACAAAGAGGAGTGGGCCGATTATTATTTTTCTTATTATCATAGCTTTGGTAATAAATTAATAGCAACATTAAATATACGACAGGCTTATGTTACCAATTTTGATGTGCCTGTTACCCCTGCTTTGGGATTATCTTACAATGCTTTTTCGGGGAGCTCCTTTGTTTTAAACTTTAATGGTAATGTTTCAAAGAGCTATCGTGTACCTACTTTCAATGACCGGTACTGGATACCGGGAGGCAATCCTGATCTTGCCCCGGAGGAAGGCATGAACTATGAAGTTGGGTCGAAGTTTACTTTTTTTAGAGATGGATTATCTGGTGTAGTAAAGGTTAATGCTTTTTACTTAGATGTTGATAACTGGCTGTTGTGGCGAAATGGAGGAAGTTATTGGGAAGCACAGAATGTGCAAAGGGTAAAAAGTAAGGGTGTTGAAGTAAGTTCTGATTGGAAGATAAACCAAGGTGATTATATCATTAATCCAGGAGTTAATTATAGCTATAATCCAGTAGTTAGAGCAGAAGTGAATAGCGAAAATACAGAAAATGAAGCTATAGGGAGGCAGTTGGAATACGTTCCCCTGCACAGGGGGGTAGTCTACATAAACGGAACCTATAAGTCGTATAAGTGTGGACTTGATGCCTCATATACTTTTGAGCAATATGTTTCCCAGCTTGATAAAACCATTCCGGAGCTCTTTCTGTTTAACGCCTATGTGAACTATTGTTATATGTTAAACAGCAAGAATTCATTTACCCTATCTGGCTCTTTAAATAACATTTTTAATAAGGATTACCAATCCACACAGGGGTATCCCATGCCACGTTTAAATTGGAGATTAAGTGTATCATATAATTTCAAATAATATTTTAACAATAATAGATATGAAAAATTATTTTTATCGGATGTTATGGGCCTCATTGGCTTTAATGTTAGTTTTTACTTCATGTGAAGACGATGAAGAGAAACCTGTTGTAAAAGCTCAGTTTGAGGCCTCTTCATTCGCCGTTTCCGTTGATGAAGAAATCCAGTTTACAAATTACTCGGTTGGAGCAACTGCTCAGGAATGGAACTTTGGTGATGGAACAACCTCTATGGATGAGAATCCGGTACATACATTCACAGAAGGAGGGAAATATACCGTAAAATTAGTTGTGGAGACTAAAAATGTAGTAGATTCAGTGCAAAAGGAAATTACAGTTAGTGAGTTTGGCTACGTTATTAATTATGGTGGGTATTCCGGAGAAAAAACAACAATTTCATTGTATGATAAAATTACAGATGAGATTGTAAATGGGTATTATACAATGGTGAATGGAGCTCATATGGTTTCAAATGCTCAATATGCATACAACTATAAGGGAAGTGTTTATTTTATGGGTAATAATGTAGATCAGATATACTCTGTTGATGCCAATAGTTTTAAACAAACTTCTAATGGAATTACTGATGGTATTATCAAGCCACGTTATTGTGTTGGAAATGAAGATGTGCTGTATGTATCGTGTTGGGGGGGCGATATTTGGACTGATGAATCACTATCATATATTGCAAAAATTGATCTGAATACAAAAGCTGTTGAGAAAATTGACCTTGCAGGTGGACCTGAAGGTTTGGCCATTGCAAATGGTAAATTATATGCAGCACTAAATTACGAAGCAAAAATTGCAGTTATAGATTTGGCTACAGAAGCAATATCGTATATTGAAGCTCCTGCTGTTTCTTCATATTTTGTGAAAGATGCGGAAAATAACTTATATGTTTCTTTAGTAAGCACGTATAGTGATTATTCAGATCAGGATGGAATTGGATATATCAATACAACTACAGATGAAATGGTTACTTACGGTTTAACGGGAGTTAGTAATTCATATGTGAATATTTTACAGCCAAATAAAGATTTTTCAAAGTTGTATGTAATGACTTCAGCATATGATGTTAATTGGAACTTATCCGGTGCTGTGGCAGTTTTTGATATTGCGTCAAAAACATTTGAGAATGCAAATTTTGTTGAGGGTGTTTCTGGGTTGAATGGCCTTGGTGTTAATTCTTTAACTGATAATGTATATTGTTTTGTTTCTCCAAGTACAACCCAAGCTGGAAAAGTTGTTGTTTATGATTCCGAAGGTGTAAAAGTGAAAGAAGTTAATGCTGGTATTGCTCCAATGATGATGATGGATATTGAATAATTATTTTATAAAATATTGCAAAAAAAAGAGACCTTCAAGGGTCTCTTTTTTTGTAATATCTATTTCCCTTTATTCTCTTCTTCGTTTATTTTTTCTTTATGCTTTTCAACAAAATGCATAATTACTGATCGTAATAAATCAAATGCCGGACGGTAAATCTCATTAAACATGGATGTAAAAAACCTGATGGGGTTTATATATTCCTTTAGCTCCAGTTGTTTTATCTCCAGCTTTTTTTCAGCCAGTTTAATCTGGTAGTGGAGCAGTATCTTTTCGTTCTCAAAATCTTTAAAAGAACGTATGTGGCCGTATTTGTTATTCTTTGTCATACTTGCTGAAATTAGGAAAAAACAATTGGATAAATGATTTGATTACAGGGGTTTGTATTAATTTGCCTTTAAGGAGATAAAAGATGATGGCAATTAAAAAATAGATGCCTGCTACAGCAATAAAACCAATTTCATTGCTTTGGGTGTACGAACCTATAGCGAAAGCCCCGGCCATTGATACAAACAACAGTACAAATAAACCGATATAAAACAAAACCAGTTTTACAGCAATGCCGGATACAAACCTGCTTAAATCTTCGGCAGCCTGAAGTTTTGTTAAATCAATTTTGCTATTGATATAGGTGTTTATCTCTTTTTTAATATCCGAAATTTCCTCGGATATTGTCTCTCTCTTGTCCATAGTTAAAACATTAAGGTATTATGAGTGCAAATAAAAATTGCCTGAAACTAATTCTCTATTAATGTAAGAAAATAGTTTCAGGCATCAAATAAATAAATCAAAATTCTGTTAATTAGCACTACTGGTTGGTTCCAAAGTTTTTTTGTATTCATCTAAAAGCTTTTCAATTTTTTCTTCGATGTTGTGAATTTTAGTTTTTAGTTCTTCCTTAAGTTCACCACCTTTAACTTTTAGTTTTTCTTTGGTGTTAACCATTTCTTTTTCAAGATCATTAAGTTTTTGCTTAAGCTGATCGCGGGTTTCAGAACCCTTTTGAGGAGCAAATAATAAAGCGGTACCTGCACCTAAAATAGCACCAGCAATCATTCCTCCAAAAAATAAACCACTATTTCTCATAACTCCTATTTTTTAAGTTGTTAAACAATGTAATATGTAGTTTTAATATACCATAAAAGAATAGAAAAGTCAACTTTTATACAAAGGATTTGACAGATTGTTTTGTTTAAAAGTATTTGTGATATATTTTTGAGGATTAACAAAAGCAGAAGCACAATAATTAAAAGGTTGTTTTATAAAAATCAAACAAATCTTTCATGGAAAACCAAGTGATCGTTAGCGAAGAAGAGAAAGTACAGATAAGGAAGAATTACAGGACCTTGTTAAGGGCATGTAAAAATATTCTGAGTAATGAGGATGTTACCGAAGTAAGGAAAGCCATTGAAATGTCTTTGGAGCGCAAAAAGGAACACCGCAGGCCTTCAGGGAAACTTTCAGCAATCCACTCGCTTGAGGTAGCTAATATTGTAGCCTCAGAAATAGGGCTGGGAAGAACATCCATTATCTGTGCCCTTTTGTACGATGTGGTACAGCATGAGGATGTGCAAAAGCATGAAATTAAAGAGGTATTTGGTGAGAGTGTAGAGGCCATTGTTACAGGTTTGATAAAAGTTAAGGAACTATATACAAAAGATACCTCTATTGAAACAGAGAATTTCAGGAAATTGCTGCTTTCGTTTGCTAAGGATGTCAGGGTTATTCTGATTATACTGGCCGATAGGTTGGAAACCATGAGGAGCCTGGGCTTGTATAGTCAGTCAAACCAGCAGAAAATTGCTGCCGAAGTAGGGTATTTGTATGCTCCCATGGCCCACAGGCTAGGTCTGTATTCCATCAAGTCGGAGATGGAGGATATGGTGATGAAATACACCATGAGGGATACGTATACCTTTATTGCCCAAAAGCTTAATGAAACAAAAAGGGCCAGGGATAAATACATAAAAGACTTTATTGAACCACTGAAAAAGGAATTGTCAGAGGCCGGACTAAAATTTGAAATTAAGGGAAGGACTAAGACCATTCATTCTATACATAACAAGATTAAAAAGCAAAATACCCCTTTCGAAAAAGTATACGATTTGTTTGCTATTCGTGTTATTTTGGATAGTAAAGAAAAGGACGAAAAGGCTGATTGCTGGAAAGTTTATTCTATTGTAACGGATAAATACCAGCCCAACCCATCGCGTTTGCGCGATTGGCTTTCTATACCAAAATCAAACGGTTACGAATCGCTCCATACTACAGTATTGGGACCAGAGAAGAAATGGGTAGAGGTGCAGATCAGGACTGAGAGGATGAATGAGGTGGCTGAAAAAGGTTTGGCCGCCCACTGGAAATACAAAGGCGGAAAAGGGGAGAAGGGGATGGATCAGTGGCTGAGCAATATCCGTGAAGTGCTTGAAAATCCGGAACTCAATGCCATAGATTTTATTGATGATTTTAAACTGAACCTGTATGATGAGGAGGTTTTTGTTTTTACTCCCAAAGGAGACCTGCGGAGGTTGCCTAAAGGCGCTACGGTACTTGATTTTGCCTTTGATATCCATTCTGGTGTTGGTAAAAAGTGTATAGGTGCCAAAATCAATGGGAAACATGCTTCTATAAAGCAAACACTAAAAAATGGCGATCATATTGAAATTGTAACCAGCAACTCGCAGCAGCCCCGTAAGGAATGGTTAAAGGTTGTTGTTACCTCCAGGGCAAAATCAAAATTAAAGCAGGCAATAAAAGATCTTGACTATAAGGAAGCAGAATTTGGACGGGAAACACTTGTTCGTCGTTTGAAAAACTGGAAAATTGAAATCAATGATCAGCTGGTAAACCAGTTGGTGAAGCATTTTAAGATGAAAAGCATCAATGATTTCTATAGGGAAATTGGTATAGGAAGCATTGATGTTTCGAGTGTAAAGGAGTATATCCAGGAACAGGAGAAAAAAGAAGCAGGAAGGGATCAGGCAGAGGTTGCCCAGCTAAAAAGTGCCACAAACTTTGTAGCTAATGTAGATGAGGAAATTACGGCATCGGATGATGTTTTGATGATAGATAAAAACCTGAAAAACGTTGATTATACACTGGCAAAATGTTGTAACCCCATTTTTGGCGATGAAATATTTGGTTTTGTAGCTGTATCCGGAGGTATTAAAATTCATAGGATGAGTTGCCCCAATGCACCCGAAATGCGCTCCAAATTCGGGTACAGGATCGTTAATGCCAAATGGACAACTGGTACGGGTTCAAGTTTCCAGGCTACACTTAAAGTAACAGGATCAGATGATATTGGCATAGTTAGCAATATAAGCCAGGTAATTACTAAAGACATGCGACTGAAAATGAGGTCTATTTCTATTGATTCGCAGGAAGGTAGTTTTGAAGGTAGTGTTACTGTGTTTGTAAATGATACCCAGGTGCTGGATCTGTTAATCAAAAAAATTAAAAATGTAAAAGGAGTATATGCCGTTTCCAGGATAGGTTCTATTGCCTGACCATAATGATTGGGTATCAGCAAATTTAACATGTTTATGCCATGGCAGATTAATCCGCCCAATCGCATTTTTAGAGCACGCATTTATACATTCCCAGCATGCTTTACATTTTTTAGTATCAAGATTTACAAATGATGTAGTCTTTGATTCTGATTTGAAGATTCTTTCTTTCATATTTTATTTTTGAGCAAAGTTCTTCAAAAGTAAACCGATCAACGATAACAATTGTTAATTAATTATTTCGTCTTCCTGTTTCTAATTCTGCTAAGCGAAATTGGCGTAATCCCTAAATATGAAGCGATATAATGCTGCGGCACTCGTTGTATAATATTTGGATGATTTTTCAACAAATCCATATAACGTTCTTGCGGTGTATCATTTTGCATTATTGTATTTTTTTGCATTATTAATCCAAATTTCAACATCACAACTGTCAGCTTTTGGAGGTCCCGATGTTGCAATCAGTTTAACATTTACAGCAAAAATATCAAGCTTTTTATCTCCATTTAAATCGTTGATAGAAAGTGAAATTGTATTGGAATTTCCCAATCGAAGTCCACTATCTGTAAAATTACCTTTGCCATCGTTTAACCAAATTTTATTGGGTGCTCCACTACTAAATACCAAACCTTTTTCCCCTCCTGCATCTTCACAAATCACTAAATCAAGATCTCCATCGTCATCAAGGTCTGCTATTTTAGCTGCACCAACAAATTGACCTAATTTTTGTCCGCTATCATTAAAGTTTCCCTTTCCATCATTAAACCAAATCATTCCACCCTTTGAGCGGTCAGAAATGTATAAATCAAGATCTGCATCATTATCCATATCAGCTAATAACACTTCCCTTGTTTCTGCATTATCAATTTTATGTTCTCTTGCCCAAAATTTTCCGTTCTTATCTCCAAACCAAATTTTATTAATTCCTGGTCCAAAAACAGGTGGGGGATTATGAGGGATTCCCATGTAAATGTCAATAAATCCATCGTTATTTATATCACCTGATGCATATGAACATTGTCCCCAACCACCTAAACTATCTCCAGTATTAATAAATTCTCCATTACCATTATTAATAAGAATCCTATCGTTATTTTTTGAGCAACAAATCATATCATTTAAATTGTCATTATTGATATCCATTATATGGACTGAAGCCATTTTAATATCGCAATTCACTGTTTTGGAAAAACTGAAACTCAAATCACCATTGTTTAAAAAAATGCTATCATTTTCAATTAAATCATCCAATCCATCATTATTTATATCAGCGAATTTTGGAAAATAAGTCTTCGTTAAACAGATTCCACTATTTTCAAATTTGGCCTTTCCATTGTTTAGCCATAAGGTATTTTCAAAATAGGCATCAATATCACCATCGTTATCCATATCAGTCATAAGCAAATACCAACTATTATTACTTTTTAGATTTTGTCCATTTTCTACAAATGAAACTTGAGCTTGTAATGAATTAGTTAATGACAAAATCAAAAAAATCAAGGTTATTTTATTCATATTATTTGATTTAGTTATCGTTTCTTTTGTTAAGGTGTATTAACGCACGCCAAAGTTAGCAGTGAAGGTTCCTTGCCTGATAAGTACAAGCATCTGAATTTTTCTTTAGCTTCAATTTCGAATTTGTTGTTTCCCATGATGTAAAGAACCGCCGTATACTGCCTGTCCCGATATTGTCGGTAAGCCCCGTGTGTACGGAGGTGTAAGAAGTCCTCCGATAGGCTTTTAGCTTATCGGAGAGCTACTCGATTGGCTACCTATATTTATTATTTCAACAAACCATCGATAATGTTTACCCATTCATTCTTTATAGAATCAGCTTTGATATCTGTCATTGGAAAACCGTTTGATATATGTCTTACAATTCTGTCCTTATCAATTATTACAGTTTTTGGATATCCTTTAACGCCATAATATTTGGAAATGTTATTACATTGTGGCTTTGCACCATTTCTATAGTCTTCTTTTTCTCCAAGACACTCAGGTATTAATGTATACTTAATGTTATTAAATGGTACATTTTTGCGTACTCCTTTATAAATATCATTACCATTTAAAAAGTCCAACAAACCTTGCCTGTTGATAGAAAATACACTAATAATATTTACATCTTGGTTTTTATACTTTTCATATATTTGATTTAAGTGATTAACTTCAAACATACAAGGAGGGCATCCTATATATGAGAAATTTAATACTGTCACTTTATCTTTAAAGAACATACTATCAACTTTGATTTCATTTAATGTTACTGCATTAATATCAGGCATTGTCTTGTTCAAACCAAGCTTATTGAATGTAACATAGTCGGGGGGTAACTCAAAATTCTTAATTGGCTTTAAAGGCTTCATTTCTTGACTAAATAAAATTGTTGTGATTGAAAATGTCAAGAAAAAACAGATTAAATTTTTCATACTCAATTCTACTTTTTTCATAAATGTACTTTATATTATTTTCATTTTTTTTACTTATACGAGGAATGGTAGCCAATGGACTCGCATATGATGAGTGGCTTGTTCTGCTGAAACAAAGTTAAACCAATAAAAAAATGCGATTAAAACCACTATGGATAAATCGCACACTTACAATATCTTACGTAAAGGTTTCCGGGATAATATTTAGTTCAACAAACCCTCCAATGTGTAGGGTATGCAAGCAACCCTACATTAGAGGCTAAGTGTTAGCCACCAGTAGTTTATTTTATTAATCCTTTTCTCTTTCCAATAACTTCATCAAAACGAATCAATTCATTACTCCATTCTAATAATCCCCTATCTAACCAATCAATTCCTTCAATTATCTCTTGCTGATAATTTGTTAATGCAGAAATACTCCATGTAATTGATTCATGATGAAATACCCTATTTCGCAATCTTCTCACACCATTTAATTTTGAACTCATTGTTTTTCTTTGACGAATATTTTTTGGACAATTAGGAAATGCTAATCTCAAGTTTTTCCATAAAGTCTTTTCAAATTTAGAATCTAGTAATGAAGTCCAAAATCCAAATGATAACTCTGAAATTATTTTACCTGTTGTAATTTCTTTTTTCTCTCTTAAAATTGTGTTTCGAGCCTCTGAAACCCTGTCAATCTGAAATCGAGATACAATTTTTATAAATTCTGGATTTTCAAACCAGTTATCATCATCAAATCGTCTTTTCAACTGGTAATCAAAATTATTTCGTAATCCTATTTCCAATATTGATAGTAATGGATAAAATGCTTCAGATATTTCAATATTAGCTTTATAATGCTCCACTGCCTTATCAAAATCATTAGAATGATGTTTTAAATATGGCTCTAATCGCTCAATCGAAATAATTCTCTCTATTGCTTTTCTATCCATTTGTATTATCTTTGTACTGTCGTCCCGGTGATTCCTCTCCCAGTCCTTATGCTGGTGATGAAGCCGGGTTTTTTGTTTCTATATTTTACACTCCAAAGATAATATTCTATTCGTAATTTAATTTCAAAAGCTGTAAATCTGCTATTGGTGGCAACGGCGTTGAGTGTATGATTTCGTAAGGGATTGCGGACTGCGTTCGTATCCACCGATACCGAAGTTGAAGCGAGAGACAAAGCTTCGCATACCACTGAAACCCTTATGAATTATACAAAATGTGTGTGCCCTGCATGAGCAGCAGTGCACCCACACCCGAAGTTCTTGAAAAAGTTTAAAAATACAAATCTTTTCCAATAAACATAAGGTGTGGG
>NZ_JAPDPI010000040.1 GCF_026013615.1 Plebeiibacterium marinum | reverse complement strand
GTGTCAACCCACACGGTGCGAGAGGCTTCCCCTTTAGGGGATGAGGGGTGAGCGGAGGGGGCCACTATAATACAGGAGTTTTCTTGCAGAGACTAGATAAGAGATAATAGACCCGATAATTATCGAACTCAGGTTGTTAATGCAGTACAATAGTCTCAAAATCTCTTATCTATTATCTAATTGTCTAATAAGTTAATCAGTTATCAGATATTCTTCTACAGCTTCGCCTTCTTCAAGTGCGTCAAGGATTTCATCAATTCTTTCTTCTGTAATCTGGCCATACCAAAGATTGTTCGGATGGATTACCATGATCGGCCCCTGGCTGCAAACATTTAAACATGCAGTACTTGAAACTGCAACGTCTAATCCTCTGTCGTTACATTCTTCAATAATGTATGGAATAAAGTCGGTTGCTCCGTTTTTGTTACAAAATCCTTGAGCATCTCCTGCAACACGGTATGAGTTGCAAACTAAAATGTGATATTCCGGTTTTTTCATTGCTTTGAATATTATAGGTTAATTTTACAATTATCAGTTATCAATTATCAATCAACAATTATCAATAGAGTTAATTGCTCATTGCTCATTGTTGATTGTTTGTAGCAATCTCAGTTTTCTTGGCTGTCAGGGCTTTGGTTTGCAGCTTGCATTTACCCCAAACCCCTGAATGGGCTTTTATTTACAGCATGGTAAACATGATGCTTAAATGTTTTTAAGCTATAAGCTCTTAGCTACCAGCTATCCGCTATCCGCTATCCGCTATTGGCTATAAGCTATTAGCTATTAGCTATTAGCTATCCGCTTTATCACCCGCACCCAGTACCTGTGCCTGAGCATCCTGCACCGCATTTAAAGCTTTCGGCTTTGGTAATGGTTCTTAGTTCCATTCCTTTGTATACAGCATCCATACCCTGATCTATCAATCCGGACATTTCGATGACTTCAATTCCGGATTGGGCCAGTATTTTTGAAGGTTTAGGACCAACACCGCCAACCAATATGGCTCTGCAGTCGCTTAATGTATCACCCAGTTCTTCCCAACGTTTGTCGCCATTTCCTCTTGGAGGAGTAACCCTTTGGTTTACTAATTTGTATCCGTTAGGCGTTTCTTTAAATATATAAAGCCTTTCTGCTTCACCAAGGTGCTGGTTCACCAATATTCCTTCGTTACTGGCTACGGCAACATAAGGCCTTTCTGCAGTATCGCCTTTGTCGATACGTACTTTAGCAGCTTCAGATAATAGTTCCATGGCCTCAGTACTGTCTTTTCCTAATAACCCGGCAGCATCAGCTCTGCATCGGCTACAGTGTGTCATAGGTGGAAGGAATTCGCCTATTTTCTTGCGTATTTCTTTCATATAAGCCGAAGCAGGCTCTTCTAAATCAGCAAATGGAGTATCTTCCACCGGAATCAATGGGATGGTATTCATCAGGTCAACCCCTTTGGCTGCCAATCCTTCTGCTAACTCAGGAAGGTGCTTGTCGTTAATTCCAGGTATCACAATCGCATTGGCTTTAACCGTAATACCAGCAGCTTTTAGCTTATCAATAGCTTCTAATTGTTTTTCTAAAAGCAGTTCAGCTCCGGCCAAACCAAAGTATCCTTTCTTTTCAAACCTTACCCAGCGATATACTTTTTCAAGTATTTTAGCATCCAGTGCATTGATAGTTATGGTTACGTGGCTTACTTTTAATTCAGCCAGTTCTTCAATGTAAGGAGCAATGTTTAAACCATTTGATGAAACGCAAAGAATCATATCTTCAAAATTTGCCCTTACCTGGCGCAAGGTTTCCATTGTTTCATCCGGATTGGCAAACGGATCACCAGGGCCGGCAATTCCAACTACCGATAGATGGGGCATTTTTTCGCGTAGCGATGTTAAATATACTATTGACTGCTCCGGTGTAAGTATATTTGATGTAACACCTGGACGACTCTCGTTTACACAGTCGAATTTGCGGTTACAATAGTTACAACTAATATTGCATTTAGGAGCTACTGGCAAATGCACTCTCGCATATTGTCCTTTTGCTTCTTTATTGAAACAGGGGTGTTTTTTGAAGTCAATCATATGCTTTCGTTTTAGTATCAAGTATCAAGTATCAAGTATCAAGATGTTTATATCTTGCTTATAGATATTTGAACTAGCTTGATGGTTGTTAATTTGTATCAAGACTCAAGTATCAAGATGATTTAAAGCTTTCATATGAGTGTTTGATATTTCTTGATGGTTTTTCTTATTTGTATCTTTTATTAACTGTAAATAACAAAATGTCTAAATCATGTAAATAATCTTGTGTTTTGATACTTACTACTTGATACTTTATTTATATATACTTATACCCAACTTCTGAGTTTTCTTGTTTGTATTCCATCATGGCATTGCATATCTTATCAAAGTTTTCCTGAGCGCCTTTGTATGCGATATGTTTCAGCCTTGAACCTCCAATCCTGTCGTGAATAGGGAAGCCTACTCTTATAATTGGGATGTTTAGTTCACGGGCTATGTAATATCCCTTGCTATTTCCAATGATGAAATCAGGTTTCATATCGATGCACAGCTCATTGATTTTTTCAAAATCCAAATCACCAAGTACCTCGGTAGTTTTGCCATGAACAGGTGCACATTTTTCAATTTCGTTTTTCAGGATACCGCTGTTTCCTCCCGAAGCGGCTAAAATAACTTCCACACCAATTTCATCCAGAAAACTTGTCATGGCTATTACCAGATCCTCTTCGCCGTATACAACAGCTTTTTTCCCAAAAACATATTTATGACCATCAGCATAGGCATCTATTAAGCGGCCACGTTCCATGGTGTATTTTTTAGGAATATCCTTTCCGCTGATATCGCTCAATATTTCAAATAACTCATCAGATTGGGTAATGCCAACCGGGATGTTGATGCCAAACTTTTTTACTCCAAATTCTTTTTCAAGATATTCAGCTCCGGTTAATGCCAGGTCTTTGTTTTTCACTCTTCCGGCCAGGTTTCCTCTGTTTAAAACCGGACCAAATTCAATACTGGCTTTGGCACCTCCCATCATCTTTAAATCCTCAACAGATGTTCCTCCATCCGGAATCCGGTGGTAAGTATCCCAAACCGGATTATCCAAAGTTTCAGAGTAGTCAGGGATCATGATATAGTCTATTTCAAAATCTTCCAGAATATCCTTTAGCATCCTTAAATCCTCAGTAGATAAAAATCCCGGAAAAATGTTTACTTTTTCGTTGAGCTCTACTTTTGTGGCAAATGTTTTGGTGATGGCAGCTACCGTTTCATGAAAACCATCCATATGCGATCCCTGGTAGCTGGGTGTTGATGAGTATACAAATTCTGGAATACTCTTGTCATCGGCATTTGCTGCCTTGTAATTTCTCAGAGCCTGTCCAATATCGTCACCAATAGTTTCAGCTAAACAGGTAGTACAAACTCCAACTACTTCGGGCTTGTATTGGGTTATTACATTTTGAATAGCTGCACTGAGGTTTGCTTCACCACCAAAAATTGTAGATTCTTCACTAAAGTTTGAAGAGGCAATATCAACAGGTTCCTTGTAGTGACTAATCAAATATCGGCGGATGTAAGTGGCACATCCTTGTCCGCCATGAATTACAGGAACACATCCTTTGATTCCTTTATATGCTATACTTCCGCCCAATGGGGAACATACCTTGCAGGCATTCCTTGTGGCAACGAAGTTTTTACGTTCTTTTAATACTGGTATTTTGTCGGCCATAATTTTTAGTATCAAGTATCAAGTATCAAGTATCAAGATGAAGTACATCTTGCAAATGAGACTTGATGGATTAAATAATGAGTATCAAGTATCAAGTATCAAGTGTCAAGATGATTTTTATCTTGCTTTTGAGACTTGACTGATTAATGATTAGTATCAAGTTGTAACATATATTTACATCAAGTAAATAGTCTTGTGTCTTGATACTTGCATCTTGATACTACTTTTCAATAAACTTCCACACAGGGCTCATGCACGAAGCGTACACTTCTTTTGCGAAGTTGAGCATACCCACATATCCGGCTAATGCTTCTTTGCGTTCGTGGTTGTGATCACAGAAACCTAGACCCAGCTTATATGCAATAGGCCTTTCCTTAACGCCGCCTATAAACAAATCTGCTCCCGTTTGTTTAACAAAGTCAGATAATTCATTTGGGTTAGAATCATCTACAATTACAGTTCCTTTGTCACAGATTTTGCTCAATAGGTTGTAGTCATCCTTATTACCTGTTTGAGATCCAACAACCACAGTTTGCATTCCCAGTAATCGCAAGGCCTTTACTAAGCTGATGGCTTTAAAGGCTCCCCCTACATAAATTGCTGCCTTTTTACCTTCCAGTTTTTGGCGGTAGGGTTGAAGTGCAGGGATTAATTTGGCCAGCTCTTCAGATACAAGGGCTCTTGCATTGGCCATTAGCTCAGGATCGTTGAAGTGCTGTGCAACCTCGTATAGGGCATCCGACATATCCTCAATACCAAAGTATGATACCTTTTTGAAAGGGATATCGTACTTGTCTTTCATTTCTTTGGCAACATGCATCATGCTACCAGAACATTGAACAACATTTAAAGATGCTTTATGACATCTTCTGACTTGTTCTATACGGCCGTCGCCGGTAAGGCATGCAATTATTTCCACGCCAATTTTTTTATAGTATTCAGATAAAATCCAAAGCTCTCCGGCCAGGTTAAAATCACCTAAAATGTTAATGCTGTATTTTGGTGCAACATAATCGTCATCTGTTCCCACCAAAGTCATTAATGCATCACAGGCAGCTTTGTATCCATCTTTCTTTGTTCCTTTAAAACCTTCGCTCATAACAGGTATTACTTCTACACCTGTTTCTTTGGTTAACTGTCTTGCAACAGCCTCCACATCGTCGCCAATAACGCCTACAATACATGTGCTGTATACAAAAACAGCCTTGGGTTTGTAGGCTTCAATAAGTTCGGTTAGGGCACTGTATAATTTTTTTTCTCCTCCAAAAACCACATCTTTCTCGCGTAAGTCGGTCGAAAAGCTAAGTCGGTGCAATTGAGGTCCTGACGACATTGCTCCTCTGATATCCCATGTATAGGCGGCACATCCTATTGGGCCATGAACAATATGCAGGGCATCTGCTATTGGGTATAGCACTACCCTTGAACCACAAAAAACACAAGCTCTCTGACTTACAGATCCTGCTACTGATTTCTTTTCGCAGGCTAAATCATGTTGGTCTTCGCCAATGGTAACAATCTGGGGTGTTCTATCTTTAATATATTTTGACATAATCTTATTTTTTAATAGAAGATTGATTTCTCATTAGACATAAGACACAAGTATCAAGTATCAAGATGATTCTCAAGTTGTAAGTAAGTCTTGGATCTTGATACTTACTACTTGATACTTTTAAAAATAAAGACCGGCGGGGTAACTTATTAATTTATACCACCTATTATTCTTCGGCGTTCCGAAGAGAAATCACCCCGCTAGTCTTAACCTCTGGCAAACACAAATTCTTCAAGATTTTTAGATAAGAGATTAGAGACATTAGACATACTTTGTCCTCGAATAACATAAGTCTATGATCTCTTATCTATAATCTCTTATCTTATATTACATTACAAGCTCAACCTTTTCTTCATCACAGGTTTCATCCTGATGCTGCATTAATAAGTCAAGCATTTTTTCAAGGATTCTAATTCCTCCCATGTAACCTAAAGTTGGGAAATATGAATGTCCAACACGGTCAACAATTGGGAATCCCATTCTTAGGAAAGGAATCTTCTCATCACGAGCGATATATTTTCCATATGTGTTACCAATCAATAAATCAACACCTTCTTGTTTGATCCACTGATGCAACTGGAACATATCAGCATTTGCTCCATTCTTGAATTTAACCTGGTCAATTTTGTCGCCAAATACAGCTTTCATCTTTTTGTCAAAAGATTTTCCAGGAGTACCTGAAACAACATAAGCAGGGATCATATCAAGATCTAATAAGAACTCGCACATTGGAATTAACTGATCCGGATCTCCGTATAAAGCAACACGTTTTCCGTAGAAATATTGGTGCATGTCGGTGATTAAGTCTACTAAACGACCTCTTTCATCATTAATGGCCTCAGGTACAGAAACTGCTCCTGCTTTTGATAAAGCCATGATGAAACGGTCTGTAGCTTTTACTCCGATTGGAAGATCAATCAGATCAAAAGGAACCTTACATTGGTTATCCAATGCTACAGCAGCACCTTTAGTACCCCATTCACCTAAAGCTACAGTTTTCATGCTGTCGCCCATGCTTACTAATTCAGGAATGGTAGTTCCCCCTTTAGGGTACATTTCGAACTTTCCAGTCATAGGAGTATCTAAAACATCAGAAGTATCAGGAACCAATACTGTTTTAATACCCATCATTCCTGTAATTCTTTTTAACTCACGCATATCTGAAGGCTCAACCCAACCTGCCAACAGGTTGACCTGACGTTTAGCCTCGTCAGTTTTCATTGCAAAATACTTAACGATAGCTTCCAGCATATTGTGGTATCCGGTTACGTGCGAACCAACATAACTTGGGGTTGGAGCCTGGATAACATGTTTTCCTTCAGGAATCTTACCATCTGTTTTAGCTTTTGCAACGATCTGACCAAGGTCATCACCAATTGTTTCTGATAAACAAGTAGAGTGAACAGCAATGATTTCAGGATCGTATACTGAAAATATGGTTCCGATTGCCTGTAGTAAGTTGGCCTGACCACCAAATACAGAAGAACCTTCGGTAAATGATGAAGTGGCTGCCATTACAGGCTCTTTATAGTGGCGGGTAAGGGCTGATCTGTGATAAGAACAACATCCTTGTGATCCGTGGCTATGGGGCAAGCATCCGTGAACCCCCAAAGCTGCGTACATGGCACCTACCGGCTGACAGGTTTTTGCCGGGTTAACGGTTAGTGCCTTTCTATCTATTTCTTTTTCTGTTGTATGTCGTAATAACATAGTAAAATCCTCCTAATGATTAAGCGTTAATAGTCATGCTGCCTACAATCTCTGGCTCCGATTTCCAAGGTGTGTCAACTAATTTCCACACATCGGTAACTAACATACGTTCCATTTCTTTAAAGAAATTAATTGCTCCACCGAACGCAGTATAAGGGCCACCGTAATCGTAACTGTGTAACTGTTTCAATGGCACACCAGATTTTTGCACTACATATTTCTCTTTGATACCGGCACAGAAAATGTCTGGCTTGTAGAACTCAATTAACTTTTCAGTTTCAAGGTGAGAAATATCATCAATAACCAATGAGTTTTTAGTCATCTCAGGCATCATACCTTCATAATCGCTAAACTCATATCCTTTTTTCTCCAACGCAGCTTTCTTTTCAACAAGATCTTCCCTCCATAATTCAGGATTCTCTGTTTTAGTAACAGTGATTTCTTCAATGTTACGGGTATCTGCATCAATTTTAATATTAGGAATCACTTTACGACCTTCGTAGTCATCACGGTGAGCAAATTCGTAACCGGCTGATACTGTTGTTACACCAAGTTCTTTAAATAGCTCCTGGTAATGGTGAGCACGAGAACCTCCTACAAACATCATCGCTAATTTACCTTCTGTTTTAGGTTTGATAGCGTCCATTACTTCTTTTACTTTCGCAGATTCGCGGGCAATAACTTCTTCTATCTTAGCTGTTAGTTCTGCATCATCAAAGAATTCACCAATTTTACGAAGTGTTTTAGCTGTAGCTTCTGATCCGATAAAGTTGGCTTTAATCCATGGAATACCATATTTCTCTTCCATCATCTCTGCGATGTAGTTGATTGAACGGTGACACATTACAATGTTCAAGTCAACTGTATGGGCATATTCCATACTCTTGATAGTAGAGTTACCTGAGAATGTAGAAATCAACTCAATTCCAACTTCTTCAAATAAAGCCTCTAGTTCAAAGGCATCACCACCAATATTATATTCACCCAATAAGTTCAGCTGGAACTTCGATTTACGTGGGCGGTCATTTAAACCAACAACATTTTTAAATACCTGGTTGTTTGCAATGTGGTGACCAGCCGACTGAGATACACCCCGGTAACCTTCACAAGAAAAACCAAATATGTTGATGCCTAACTCTTCTTTCATTTCGCGAGATACAGCGTGAACATCATCACCAATCAAACCTACCGGACATGTAGAGAATACACCAATAGCTTTAGGTTTAAATAATTCGAAAGCTTCACGAATTGCTTGTTTCAATTTTACCTCACCACCAAATACGATGTTTTCATCCTGCATATCAGTTGAAAATGCATACATCATATAGTTTTCATCAGTTGGAGTTTCTGGTCTGGTTTGGTTACGACGTGTTAACCAGGCATAAAAGCTACAACCAATTGGGCCGTGAACCAGGTTGATAATATCTCTTGTTGGTCCTAAAACCACCCCCTTACATCCTGCATAAGTACATCCTCGCTGGGTAATGATTCCTGGAATTGTTCTAACGTTAGCCTGGATTTCCTGATCTTCATCAGGGGTATTAGCAATCATCGCCTTAGCACGTTTCTTAGCTACTTTTCTAGGGTATTTGCTAATAATATCTTCTATTAATGGAGTAGGATCCGGTAATCCTGCTGAAAAATCTTTCTTTTTAACCATGAGTTTTGTTTTTAAAATGTGATAAAAACTTACTTTCTTAATCCACTGCTTTGCTGCCAGTAACGCCTGTTCTTACCTGAATCACATCCATAATTGGCATTACGAATATCTTTCCACATCCATGTGGTGCATCCTGATTGGCTTCAATTATTGCATCAACAGCAGGCTGAACAAAAGAATCGTTAACTACGATTTCTAATACTCTTTGTGCGCGAAGTCGAGGTTCTTTCCCTAAGTGCTCTAAAGCCTCAGGTTGATTGTTTTTAACACCTTCAAGAATTTTTGCTTCCCAAAGTCCTTTTCCTCGTCCAAATACTTTACCCGATGCAGTCATCGAAGTGATATTGGCATCTAAAAGGGCTTTCTTTGTAGCGTTCATCTTGTCGATGTTTATTATTGCCATTACTTTTTTCATGTTCTCTTAGATTATTAGATGATAGATATTAGATAATAGACTTGTTGTAATATTGATAAGAGATAGAAAATCTATTATCTCTTATCTAATGTCTATTATCTCTTTTTACAACTCTTTTACACCTCTTGAGATAGTGTATGCTTCCTCTACCGGAGAGATAAATATTTTACCATCACCAAAAGCTCCTGATTCACCTGAACGGGCAGCTTCCATGATTGTGCTTACTGCAAAATCCTTATCTTCATCTTTTACCACCATGATTAACTGTTCCTTTGGTAACTCATCGTAAGTAACATCACCGATTTTGATACCACGTTGTTTACCCCTACCTACTACAGGTGATTTTGTAACTGCAACATAACCGGCTTCAAATAATGCCTTTAATACTATGCTTGATTTTTCTGGACGAACAATTGCTTTTATCATTAACATTTTATGGGTCTCCTATTTTTTAATTAGTGATTTTGAGATGAGAGAATCTGCATCTCAAAATCAAATTGTTTATTATTAAGTATTTGGACTTTTAACTTTTAGCTTTTATCTGGGTACTGAACATTAGTTCATGATACCGAAGTCCATTAATAATTTCTCTAACTCTTCAATTTCAAGAGGAGTAGGAATTACTTTCAATTCGTTCTCATCCATGGCTTTTGCAAGAGCTCTGTATTCATCAGCTTGTGCATGTTCAGGAGCGTGCTCAATTACAGTTTTTCTGTTAATTTCAGCATGCTGAACCATGTTGTCACGAGGTACGAAGTGAATCATTTGAGTTCCTAGTTGTTTAGCTAATTGCTCAATCATTTCCCTTTCGTTGTCTACTTTACGAGAGTTACAGATAAGTCCTCCTAAACGAACAGTACCTGCCTGAGCGTATTTTTGAATACCTTTACAGATGTTGTTTGCAGCATACATTGCCATCATCTCACCTGATACTACAATGTAAATCTCTTCTGCTTTACCATCACGTATTGGCATGGCAAAACCACCACATACTACATCACCCAATACATCATAGAAGGTATAGTCAATTGCAAATTTTGGATCCCAAGCACCTAATTGTTCTAACAGGTTAATAGAAGTAATGATACCACGACCAGCACAACCAACACCTGGCTCCGGACCACCTGACTCAACACAACGAACACCAGAGTATCCTTCTTTTACTACATCATCTAATTCAACATCTTCACCCTCTTCACGTAAAGTGTCAAGTACAGTTTTTTGTGCTAATCCACCAAGTAATAAACGAGTTGAATCTGCTTTTGGGTCACATCCTACTACCATGATGTTTTTTCCCATTTCAGCTAATCCTGCTACTGTGTTTTGAGTAGTTGTACTTTTACCGATACCGCCTTTTCCGTAAATTGCTACTTTTCTCATCTCTAAAAAATTTTAATAGGTTTATACTAATTGTCTATGTTTATATTTCATATTGTCTTCTGATTTCCTTAATTCACACGATGTGCCAAAAACATTATTAAAGAGCAGGGGTGATGTTGGTTTGTGCTTGTAATAGGTTGAAAAACAGGGGTGAATAAAATTTGTATTTTTATTTTAGAGTTTGGCACGCCAGATTTTATCCTACAAAAATGTAGAATTACCCCAGGTTGTTACTTTAATTGTAGAAAATTACGTAAGAAGCAGTGATTCAGTGGATAATAAACGGGTAGTAAAATACTTGATTACATAAGTGTAGAAAAATCCATTAATCAAGGGAATTATGGTGTTGCTCAAATCATCTGTTACTTAACAATTTCTTAATAGGATTCTTTTTCTATCTTTATAGCCATGCATAGATACATTTAGAACCTTTATGAAGACTCTGGTACAATATATATTCCTTTTAGCTCTATTGTTGTTTTGTATGCCTATTAAAGCAACAGATAATTCTTTACAAAATCCTTTTTTATTTGCTGGTTCAGACGATGTGGTTTCAGGATTGCGTCAAATACAGACCAGTAAAAAACCGGGTGATCTGCTAAAGATGTATGTGGAAGATATTGAATCCAAAGGAAGTAAACGGGAGCTCTTTTATGTTTGTGCCGTAGGTGGAATTATATTAGCTGAAAGTGGTGATGTTTCCAATGCCGCATCTTATTTATTTAAGGCAGTAGATATTGGAGTCAACATTAGAAATGTTGATAACTTACTGGGACAGGCTTATTTCTGGTTAGGCAAAGTTTGTTATGAAACAGGGAATGTTATAAAGGCAGAAGAGGCGTTTGATGCCAGTAGCTTTTTATTAAATGCTAAAAAAACCAAGAATTATTTGCCTGAAGTAAATATACAGCAGGGGATACTCAATATTAAATCGAAGAATTATAAGGAAGCAATTAAAATATTTAATTCGGCAATAAGGCTGGCCAAAGATAGTGGTTCAGAGTTGACCGTGGCGGATGCAAATTATTACAAAGGTAAGGCTTATCGAAAAAGGGGAGACTATGATATGTCAATAGCATCGCTGGTTACGGCACAAAAGGCCTACGCAAAGTTAAATATGGAAAGGGGGATCTGCCAAACTATAGTGGAAATGGCAGATATTTCGATGGTTTTAGGAGACTATAACCATGCATTGACCTTGTATTATAAAGCAATGGATAATTGTCAAAGCTCTGATTTGTATGGATTTTTGGCAAGCTGCTATTTAAAAATAGGTAAAATATATATGTTTAAGCAGCAAATGGAAGATGCCCTGGATTATCTTGATAAGTATAAGGACGTTTGTATAAATGCATCTGATACTTTGGGCATTATTAAATCAAAAATAGCTTTGGGTGCCTATTATGCTGAGGAAAGGAATTTTCCCAGGGCTATCATTGTGCTTCATGAGGCTGCTGAGCTCTTAAATAAGTATCCTGATGTGTCTGAAGAAGGTCAGCTCATGTTGCTCATGTCTCAGGTTTATGTAAAAACAGATGATTTATACCAGGCAAAATCCTATGCGCAAAAGGCTTTGGTAATTGCATCTACACTGGATGAGATGGGGATGAAGGCCGATTGTTATAAAGTTTTTGCCGACCTGTATGAATTACAGGGAGATTATCGCTCGGCATATTATTATCAAAATAGAAGGGGTATTATCACTGATTCCTTATTGAATAAAGAGGCGGTTGTTGCTCTCAGAAAGATTTCAGGTTTAAGTACGAGTACCAAGGATAAACGAGTGATAGAAGAACTTGAGCAGGAGAATATATCATTGAATAATTATTGGCTTAAAGAAAAGAATAAATCGTACCTGCTTTGGGGAGCCACAATTTTATTGTTTGTATTTACTATTGTGTTGTTTGGCCTGTTTAAGGCAAAGGCTAAAGTTGAAAAAAAGTTGAAAACAAAAAACACAGAGCTCGAAAAACTGAATGCAACAAAGGATAAGTTCTTTTCTATAATTGCCCACGACTTAAAAAGTCCGTTTAACTCCCTGATGGGATTCTCCGAAATGCTGTCGTTACATGCAGAATCCAAGAGCCATAAAGATATTATGGAGTATAGCAAGATTATACATAATTCCACAAGGAAACTTTTTTCGTTAGTAGATACCTTGCTACAATGGTCAAGAACCCAGTTGGGAACCACAGACTATAAACCCGAACGGCTTGAAGTAGGGATTGTAACCAGCAATATAGTTTCTATTTTAAAAATCAATGCAGAAGAAAAGGATATTGTTATTTCAATTGATATTCCTGAAAATACAATTGCCTGGGCAGATAAGGATTTGTATAGTGCAGTATTAAGAAACCTGATTGGGAATGCAATTAAGTTTTCAAGAGTAGGGAGTGTGATAACGGTTTCGGCTAAAATATACAGGCAGTTTGTTGAAGTAGCTGTTACGGATACAGGTGTCGGGATTACAAAAGAGAACCTTAAGAAAATTTTCAGTGTGGATAGCAATGTGTCTACCCAGGGAACCTTCAACGAAAAAGGGACCGGGTTGGGGCTTGTGCTGTGTAAGGAATTTGTGGAAATTAACCGGGGGCAAATTTGGGCAGAAAGTAAACTGGAAAAGGGGAGTACATTTAAATTTACCTTACCTTTGGTGAAATCTTAAGACTTGGAGTATGACGAAGAAAAAAATTGGGTACGTAGAAGCTATTGATGAAATTGAAGATATTCTGGCTAAAATAGAAGCAGATGAATTAGATGTTGATGAACTTTCGGAAAAAGTAAAGCGAGTTTCTGTTTTATTAAAGCTTTGTAAAGAAAAACTCCATAAAACAGAAACGGAGGTTGAAAATATTTTAAAAGAAATAGAGGATTGATTTTCCTTTTTTATAATTTTTAGAATATTTCAATGAAAAAAACCAAATTAACAGCTATATTGCACTGATTAATTAACTCAATCAAATACTATAAAGAGATGAATAAACAAGAATTTGTAAATGCAATAGCATCAGAAAGTGGATTATCAAAAGCAGATTCAGAAAAAGCTTTAAACGCAACAACAGAAGCAATCAAAAATGCATTAGCTAAAGGAGAAAGCGTTCAGTTAATTGGATTTGGAACATTCTCTATCAGCGAACGTGCAGCACGTACCGGCAGAAACCCTCAAACAGGAAAAGAAATTCAAATTGCAGCTAAAAAAGTAGCTAAGTTTAAACCAGGTAAGGCTTTAGACGAAACTATTAATTAAGGTACAGCCTACAAGGCTATAAAACATATAAAAACTCCCGGTTATTTTAATCGGGAGTTTTTTTGTCCTTTTGTATAGCTTTGTGAGATAGTTCATTGTGCTTTGTTTGTGGTTTTCTTATCTAAAAGCAATATCTTTAGCGCTTTTCATTTAGGATTTTAAATCACAAAATATATGTCAGAAGACCAGAAGAAACAACTCGAAGCCCAACTTTGGGGGATTGCAAATTTGTTACGAGGAAAGATTAGCGCAGACGATTACCGGGATTACATTCTCGGTTTTTATTGATGCAAGTGGAGACGACCACTTTATTAAAGTTGGTAATCAAAACGAATTAAGAGATAGTGATGTAGAGGAAATAATAAACACCTACCGAAACAGGGAAGAAAAAGAGAAGTACTCATATCTCGCTTCGTTAAAAGAAATTGCTGAAAACGATTATAACCTGAATATCCCTCGTTATGTAGATACTTTTGAAGAAGAAGAATCTGTGGATATTAATGCTGTAATGCAAGAAATAAAAACACTGGAAGCCAAACGCTCAGAACTGGACACTGAAATCAACGGCTATTTTCAGGAATTGGGACTTGTATTTAGTTAATCTTACTTTATCTCAAAGCATTTTAAAATGAAGAAAAACAAAAAGATAGTTGTTCAAGGTAGTGAAATAGCCGTGCTGCACAACAAGGAACAGGATTATATTTCTTTAACTGATATGGTAAGAGATATCGAAAATGGTTTGGCTTTGATTGAAAAATGGTTACGTAACAAAAATACCATTGAATTTTTAGGTATCTGGGAAGAGATTTATAACCCCGATTTTAATTCCCCCGAATTCGAGGGAATTAAAAACCAAGCAGGCTTAAACCGTTTTGTACTCTCAGTAAAACAATGGGTAACAAAAACCAATTCCATTGGAATTATTGCAAAAGCTGGCAGATATGGAGGAACATATGCACATAAGGATATTGCTTTTGAATTTGCATCATGGGTTTCTCCACAATTTAAAATTTACCTAATCAAAGAGTTTCAAAGACTTAAAGATGAGGAATTAAAACAACTTGGATGGGATATTAGGCGCAACCTAACCAAAATAAATTACCGCATACATACCGATGCCATAAAAGAGAATTTGATTCCAAAAGATTTAACTCCTGTACAAATAAGTCATATTTATGCCAACGAAGCCGATGTGTTAAATATGGCATTGTTTGGAAAAACTGCAAAACAATGGCGTGACGAAAACCCTGACGAAAAAGGAAATATAAGAGATTTTGCTAATGTTAGTCAGTTGGTGTGTTTGGCTAACCTTGAAAATTTAAACGCTGTTTTTATTAACGAAGGCATCTCGCAATCTGAACGCTTAGGAAAACTAAACCAGATTGCTATTCAGCAAATGAAAATTTTGCTCTCCGATAACCTACCTAACAAACTCGAAGAATAATGAAGAAAGAAAATAAAATATTGACTTTGTTGATACATTTATTAGTGGAATAGCACGGAGTTAAAAAAAAACAACAAAATAAATCGCACATCTTATTTAAACAATGGCACAACAATTTGGAAAAACCTGGTGGGGTGAACACTTTCTAAAAGCCCTAACTGATATTGACTATTCAAACCGATTACCCAGAGGTAGAAGTTATGCCCGGAATGGTTATGTGGCGTCCATTAATATTATTAATAACAGAATAGAAGCCAAGGTTAAAGGAAGCCGTCGCACACCATACAAGGTTTTGGTTACAGTGCCATTGTTTACCGATGCAGAGAAAAAGAAGTTATTACAAGCCATTAGCCAAGACCCTTTGTTGCTCTCTCATTTGCTTAACAGGGAGTTGCCCCACGAGTTAAACGAAATAGCAAAAGAGCATCATATTGCAGTATTCCCCAATAAGTGGTCTGATTTTGACATGCAATGTTCGTGTCCGGATTGGGCAGTCCCGTGTAAACATCTGGCATCGGTTATTTATATGATTTCGGCTGAAATTGACAGAAACCCCTTTTTGATTTTTCAGTTACATGGTTTGGATATTCTTAAGGAACTGACAAAAACTGGTATGACTCTTGAAAAAGAGATGGATATCCCGGATTTTCAGCAACAACTATTGGATGGTGCACCCGAGCATGTTAACGAAATAAAAGAAGATAGTGCACACTTTGATTTGTCGAAAATAACGCCTCAAACTGACAAGCTGTTATCATTGCTCGAACCCAGGAGCATCTTTTACGATAAACCTTTTGTTCCGTTGTTGCGCAAAAACTTTAAAGCCGTATCGCGTTATTCGAAAACATTATTGGGTAAAGAAGAGGAAGGATTGGAACTTAAGGCTTTTGAATCCATTGAAACGGTTGAATTATTCATAAATGATGATTCTTCTTTTCAAAAAGCAATTTTCCATTCAGATAATGGGGATTTGGTTTTTGATACAGTCGATGATTATGGAATTGATTCTATGATTAATTTCCTGGCAAGATTGCCCAAAAAATATGAGCAACGATTATCATCTGATTTAAAAGCTTTGTACAGGGCCTGGCATTTAAGCGTTAAACTTGCCGAAAATGGAGCCTTCTTGCCGCAAATACTGGCATTAAAGAAAAATGAGAATGTCATTCGATGGATTCCGGCTATCATAAACGAAGAAGTTAATGCACTACTTAATATGCTTGAACAAGGCATCTCTCTTGAATTGGTTAAAGTATATATTAATGCAAAAAAACATAAATATCTGTCGATACGGGAACAGTGCATAACACTTGTGTCTCTTTTTTTAACCCATTATATAAAGGAGAATAACTCAGTTCAGGCTAGGACAACTCAGTATTTAGAAACAAAAATTGAACAGTTATTTTTCAGGAACAAATGTTATTCATTTAATCAACTTGGCGAAAAACAAATGCCGGAAGCCATTCATCAATACTTGCAACGGTTTTTTATAGGTGAAAAACCTTACGTTCCGTTGATTAAAATTGATGATAAACCGGAAGAAAACAGCTTTGAGTTTCAGATATGGGTCGAAGATCGTAAGGATTCCTTGCAGAAACCGATATCGCTTAATGATTTTATTAACAACAAGGCATACAATAAATTTAAAACATCATTATTTCAATCACTGGCAAGTTTATCGCATGATTTTTCGGCAATAAAACCATTAATTTCATCCTCAGGTAAAGAACAACTTTTCTTTGATTCAGATACCTTTGCCGAAGTTCTGTTAAATATTTTGCCAATAGTTAAATTATTAGGCATTCGTATTTTATTGCCTAATTCACTTAAAAGCCTGGCACGACCAAAAGCTTCTCTAAAACTAGAAAGCAATAGCTCAGGTTCTACAGGCAAAAGCTACTTTAACCTTAATGAAATGCTGCAATTTGAATGGCAAATAGCCATTGGTGACAAAACCATTCCAGTAGGTGAATTTAAAAAAATGGTTGACGGTACATCAGGAGTTGTAAATATTAAGGGAGAATATGTGCTGGTTGACCAAAAAGAAGTATCAACCATGCTTGCTAACCTGGATGCAGAAAAACAGCTCTCCCATGCAGAATTGCTTCAATCAGCCTTAACAGAAGAATATCAGGAAGCAAAAATATCCATTTCAGATACAGCAAAGGAGCTCATTAATGAATTACTACAAAGTGACCGAATTGCATCTCCTGCCGAATTGAATGCAACATTGCGTCCATATCAGGAACGTGGATATCAATGGTTATACAACAATAGTAAAGTAGGCTTTGGAAGCATTATTGCTGATGATATGGGACTTGGAAAAACATTGCAAGTCATCAGTTTATTACTACAATTCAAAAATGAAGGTCGTTTTGAAAAGAAAAAAGCATTGATTGTTGTTCCTACAACGTTGATTACTAACTGGCAGAAGGAGATTGAAAGATTTGCACCACAATTGTTACCTCATATATATCATGGAGCAAAACGGGAGTTTAAAACCGATGGATGTGATTTGGTAATTACGTCCTATGGAATGTTACGTAGCGATGCATCAAAATTTCAAAAGGTAAAATGGGAACTCGTTGCCATTGACGAAGCTCAGAACATAAAAAATCCGGGAACAGAACAGACAAAAGCAGTTAAAAAATTAAAAGCTGATGTTAAAATCGCTATGAGTGGAACTCCGGTTGAAAACAGGCTTAGTGAATATTGGAGTTTATTCGATTTTGTTAATAAAGGCTACTTGGGTTCTGCAAAATTTTTCAAGAAAGCTTTTGCCTCTCCTATCGAGAATGACAATAATGGGGAACAACTTGAAAGGTTCAGGAAGATAACCGAACCGTTTATCCTCAGAAGGTTAAAAACCGATAAATCAATCATATCTGATTTGCCGGAAAAAATTGAACATGATTGTTTTATTGAACTAGCCAAAGAACAAACCGCACTGTACCAGAATGTAGTTGATTCAATGATGGAAACGCTTGAAAATACGGAAGAAGACTCTATCGAAAGAAAAGGACTGGTACTAAAAATGATGACTGCATTAAAGCAAGTATGTAACCACCCGTCACAGTTTCTAAAAAAAGAAGATGACCGTGTAGAATTATCAGGAAAAACCGAGATGCTTATTCAGTTACTTCGCTCTATATGCGAAAGTGATGAAAAAGTACTGATATTCACTCAATATAAAGAAATGGGACAAATTCTTGTACGTATATTAGAAAATGTTTTTGACAATAAGCCATTGTTCTTACATGGTGGTGTCTCTCGTCAAAAAAGGGATGAAATGGTTGAAGCCTTCCAGACTAAAAAGCATAAAAAAATCTTCATCCTTTCCATAAAAGCAGGAGGTACAGGATTAAACTTAACCGCAGCCAATCATGTTGTTCATTACGATTTATGGTGGAATCCGGCTGTTGAAGCACAGGCGACCGACCGGGCTTTTCGTATCGGTCAGCAAAAAAATGTATTGGTTCACCGCATGATTTCCAAGGGAACTTTTGAAGAAAAGATTAACGAAATGCTTCTTGATAAAAAGCATTTGGCTGATTTAGCTGTATCAACTGGAGAAAAGTGGATTGGAGATTTATCTAATGCAGAGCTTAAAGACCTAGTCAGAATGAAAGGCTAAGGTAATATGTCTATTGAGGGCCTTTGTAATAGAATTGAAAAAGTTCACTACTGTTATTAAACTATGAACGATCATTTTATGTTATTATCCAATAAATATATTGTAATTTTGTCATCCTAAATACAGAATATGGCAGAGATAAACGTAAATAAACACCTTGATAGTACAGTTTTTAAGGCAGTTAGGGCTGTTGCAGATCAGGAGGGTGTTGAAACATATGTTATTGGAGGATATGTTAGGGATATTCTTTTGGGCAAGCCTTCAAAGGATATTGACATTGTAGTCAGAGGGAGTGGTATTGATATGGCTGAGAAAGTTGCAGCAAAACTGGGAAAACTAAAGGTGTCTGTATTTAGAAATTTTGGCACAGCGATGTTCAAGTTCCGGGATGAAGAAGTTGAGTTTGTTGGAGCCAGAAAAGAATCCTATCAAAGAAATTCAAGAAAGCCAATTGTTGAGGATGGCACTATTGAGGATGATCAGAATAGAAGGGATTTTACCATTAATGCCCTGGCAATAAGTTTGAATAAAAACACTTTTGGTCAGTTGGTTGACCCCTTTAACGGGGAAGAAGATTTGGATAATGGGGTTATACGTACACCATTGGATCCGGATATTACATTCTCGGATGACCCATTGCGTATGATGAGGGCCATTCGTTTTGCAACCAGGTTTAACTTTAGGATTGAGGATCAAACCCTTGAGGGAATAAAGAATAATAAAGAGCGTATTGGCATTGTTTCAGGCGAACGCATTGTTGACGAGTTAAACAAAATGATGATGGCCGAACGCCCTTCCGTTGGATTTAAGCTACTGGAGATAACCGGATTGTTGAATATTATTATGCCCGAGTTGCAGCAACTCAAAGGAGTTGAGGAAAAAGGGGGCAGGAAACATAAAGATAATTTTTACCATACTTTAGCAGTTTTGGATAGGATAGTGCCTAATACTGATGATGTTTGGTTAAGGTGGGCTGCTATTTTTCATGATATTGCAAAACCGGCAACAAAGAGATATGACGAAAAACTGGGTTGGACTTTTCATGGGCACAATCATTTGGGACAAAAAATGATTCCCAGGATTTTTAAGCGCATGAAGTTTCCTTTGAACGAAAAGATGAAGTTTGTACAGAAAATGGTATATCTGCACATGCGCCCTATCGTTTTGTCGGAGGATATAGTTACGGATTCTGCGGTAAGACGTTTGCTTTTTGATGCAGGAGATGATATTGATTCGTTAATGACCTTGTGCGAAGCTGATATTACTTCTAAAAATGAAGATAAAGTAAAACGCTTTATGAAAAACTTCAAAATTGTTAGAAGGAAACTTAAAGAGATTGAGGAAAAAGATCGGGTCAGAAATTTTCAACCCCCGGTTTCTGGTGAAGATATTATGGAGGCATTTGGAATTGGGCCTTGCAGAGAAATTGGAGATATTAAAACTGCCATTAAGGATGCCATTTTGGATGGGGATATTGAAAACGAAAGAGAACAAGCCTACGGGCTTATGCTAAAACTGGGAAAAGAAAAGGGGTTAGTATTAAAGTAAGATGAAAAATAAATCAACAAAGTCTTCCTTATTATTTGAAACCAGAGAATACTCCTTAGGCAACGAAGGCCCAATTATTGTTGCCTATCAATTAAAATCTCCTGAAAATATGGGGCATATTATTCGACTGGCATCAAACTTCGGATGCAGAAAAGTAATTTTCGTTGGGGATGAACTATCTGTTAGGGCAAGCAAGATTAAAAAAGTGGCAGGCGCAGCTCAAGGTCAGGTGGAGTGGTCCTTTGTTTCTGAAGATTGCTGGATGGATAGTATTGATGCCGGATATGAACTGGTAGCAATAGAAACAGCTGATAATTCCAATAACATCTTCCTGTCAAACTTGAAAGGAAAGGTGGCGTTTTTGCTGGGGAATGAAATTTATGGGCTTGCGGATGAATTGGTGCAAAAGTGTTCGCAGGCGGTTCATATACCAATGGTGGGAGCCATTAAATCCATGAATGTTTCTCATGCCTGTGGCGTTGCTATGTATGAGTGGGTAAGGCAAAACTTAATATAAGTTATCGATTGGGATTTAATTTTAGTAAAATAGGTAGGTGATCACTATATCCGTTATTGTACTTGTATCCGATATAGGTTCTGTAGGGTTTCTTTCCGGTGTAACTGAGATCGTCTTCAAGCAGGAATTCGAAATCCTGTAACATAAGGTTATCTGAAATTGACATATCGTTGGTACTGTCGTTTAAATTCTCAGATACCAGCATTTGGTCAAATATATTCCATTCAAATTTATGCTTCAAGGTTCCCTGCGAATTGTTGAGCGACTTCATATTTGTCGACAGGTTAACAAGGTTTGTTTCTTTAATAATTTGACATATGCTTATATCGTTGGGATTGTCGTTAAAATCACCCATTACTATAATATTAGCCAATTTGTCAAGTTTATTGATCTGATTGATCGTGTCGCACAAAGTCTGTGCTGCTAATACCCTTTTGTGCTGGCTTTCCATTACGCCACCGTACCTCGAAGGAAAATGACAAACAAAAATATGCAAGGGAATGGATTCATTATAAAGTCCGTATGTATACAGGATATCCCGGGTTGGCCTGCTGTCTGAACTAAAGTTTATTTTAACAGGTCTGGATTCCAGAGGTGTAAACTGCTTTGATTTATAGAGTAAGGCTACATCGATGCCTCTTTTGTCGCTTGATTCATAATGGATATAGTTGTACGATAGTTTAGATAATCCTGTGGAAAAGATTAAATCTTTTAGAACCCCGGAGTTCTCAATTTCACAAAGCCCAATAATAACCGGGAGGTTCCATTGGCCTGATTCAAATATAACACGTCCAATGTGATTTATCTTTTGGTTGTATTTTTTATAATTCCATTTCCTGGCGCCTTCAGGTAAAAACTCTTCATCTGTTTTTATGGTATCATCATAAGTGTCAAATAGGTTTTCTACATTATAGAACAGGACTCCTATTTCATCTTTGTGTTGACCATAAATGTTTTGAGAGAGTATGGATAGAAAGAAAATAAGAAGGTTTGATGTAAAGTTTTTTTTATTCATCTTCAATTCGTTCGTAAGCCCCCAGGTCAGGACCAGAATCTTTTGTTCGGTTGGTATTTAACAAGTCAAAAGGAAAATCGCTGGCAATGTCAAAGTTTCCAATGTCTTTGCAGGGGGATAGGGTGTCTAGTTGATATTCAAAGCCGTAAGGATCTATAAAGTTGGGGTCTTCATTAGCCGTAATAAACTTAAATTTGTTTGGATCGCTAATATCTATCTCTCCTGATTTGATCAAACAGTTTTTAAACAAATAATTAAAACCATTATCGGGCAAATCTTCTGTTTCTTCAGTTTCGATAAAATCAAAACCTAGCTCGGTATGGTTTCTTCCATAGATGATGCTATTGTAAAAGTTGGCCTCAATAAGAGGATTTATAACTTCGTTCCCATCTTCATCAATGTAATAATTGTTTAAAAATAAAGCTGGAGTACTTCTGTATGTCCAATTAAAGTAGTTGGCTATAGTGCAGTGATAAAAATTATATATTCCTCCCAGGGTAAGGGCTACTGAATGATAACCACAATCTCCAATTACGGAGTTGCTTATTTTTATATTGGAATTTTGGGCAATAATACCAAAATCAGTTATATGGTTAATAATAGAGTTTTCAATAAGTAATGGGGAATCTTTTCCCAAACCAACAGAATCAACAAATAATCCGGTGAGACTATTTTTTATTTCTGCATGTTTGATGTAGCTATCTGAGCTTCCGGGCATAAAATGGATCTGTCCCCATTGTCCGGGTTTATCTTCGTACCACTCTTCCAAACGGTGACCTAAAAACTGAACAGGTTCTTCGTAAGTCCCGTCAACCTGCATGCTCCCAAAAACAATTAACTCAGCGTCGTTATAAAAATGCAATCGGGCTCCGGGTTCAATGGTCAGCGTTTCAAGGCTGTCAACAATTAAATAATCATATATCAAATAAGGCTTGTCGGCAGTAAAAGTGGTGGTTTTAACCTTTTCCTCTTTTAGCAATACCACATCCTGGCCATAGGCAACAAGGGTTACGCTCTGAGTTTTGTCGCCAGTATATACAAGTACCGAATCGCTTACAACAAAAGGCGAATTTTCATCTCCCGGGGTTATTGTAATGTCAACAAATACATACAGACTATCGTGAGAATTTATTTTAACATCCTCCATGTAATTCTCGGCATAGCCATTAATATTCAGTCTAAAGTTACTGGCATCCGCATTGGCAAGTTCAATGGAATTTATAATGAGATCTTCATCGTAAGGATTGTATATTCTAAAGTTCCGGGTAACAGAACCAACCGATGAAAAAATGGTATCAAACATCAATGTATCTACCGAAAAACTTAATCCATTTAGTCCATTGGCATACTCAAATTCCCTTTCGCAAGAAAATATGCCAAAAGATAAAAGAAACAGTAGTAGATATAAAATGTTTTGTTTCATTTAAGATGTTGTGTGTTAGCTTGTTTTTAATAAAGTGCTGTTGCGTGCATCATATTAAATAATGGTTGTAAAATACTAAATAAATATCCATACTCCAACAATTTGTGGCTTAGATTATTTATAAATAAATACATAAATTAACAAAAATTCACACGGAATAGTCGATAATTGAACACGAAGAAAATAATTTCTTATAATAATTCATAATATCAGGCGATAATTTAAATTATTTATGGTGCTTAAATTATTTTTCTATCTTGGCTCAAAATTATAATGTTATGAATTATCAGTCGAAACCCTATACTTTTGACAGGGTTGTCCGGATGTTATTATCTATAGGATTCTTACTTGGGGTATATTTTTTACTGCGTAGGTTAAGCGGGGCGTTAATACCCTTTTTAATAGCAGTTCTATTTGCCTATTTAATTAATCCTCTAATCGATTTTATTCAATTTAGACTTCGTTTCAAATACAGGGCTTTGGCTGTTTTTACTGGTTTGATAGTAGTTTTTGGGAGTTTATATCTGTTGTCAATATGGCTGATTCCGCAGTTTGTTGGTGAAATGACTAAGATGGTTCAGCTGTTACGCAAACATATTGAAAGTTCTTCGTTTGCAGAAATATTGCCCCAAGAGACCATTACGTGGATCAATGAGTATGTTCAGCAAACTGACTTGACTGAAATTCTTAATCCGCAGAGTGTAGCGGATACATTAAGGAAAGTTTTAGGGCAGGCCTGGGTTGTATTTTCCGGATCAGTGAATTTTTTAATTGGATTGATTAGCCTGCTAATCGTTATTGTGTATTTGGTATTCTTGCTTATCGATTTTAAACGAATTTCTGATGGCTGGATTACTCTGGTGCCTCCTCAATATCGGGAACCGGTTTTGCATGTTTTTGAGGATCTTACATCCGGAATGCAGATATATTTTAGAGCCCAGGGACTTATTGCATTGATTGTAGGTGTACTATTGGCAATAGGATTTAAAATAGTTGGTTTGCCAATGGCAATTATTATAGGATTGTTTATTGGAGCGATGAACATTGTACCATATTTGCAGGTTGTGGGACTAATACCGGTTGCCTTATTGTCCTTGCTCAAGGCTATGGAAACAAATCAAAGTTTTTGGCATGTGATAGGGCTCTCATTAATTGTAATTGCTGTAGTTCAGTTAATTCAGGAAACTATTTTGGTTCCAAAGATAATGGGGAGAGTATATGGATTGCACCCGGCTATTATTTTACTTTCCTTATCAATTTGGGGAAGCTTGCTGGGATTGCTTGGTATGCTGATTGCATTACCAATTACTACACTTTTGTTTTCTTATTACAACAGGTTTGTTTTAAATAAAGCAGAGGGAAACAATAAAATGGAAAATTCAGCTCAAAGTGAATAGTATATACAAAACAGATTTATGAAAAATAAAAAAGGATGTCTGGTACTAAAGAGACATCCTTTTTTGTTGTTTAGGATTGGGACTTGTTATTTTATGGTTTAATAAGAAATCATTTCCGTGGATGAAAAGCAATGAATATGTCAGTTAAACTCTTTCTGTTTCAGTTTCTTCAATTAACCAACTTTCAACATTTGTCATCCATGGTTCAAGCACAAGGGCTTCTTCCATAATATTCTGACTAAAATCATAAAGCTCTTCGGAGTTCATTTGATGAGGAAGTAACCAGGTACAACATTGAATCATCCAGTTTTCAACCGCTAGTGTTTCTTCCTGATTGTTGTTGATTTCGTTCCATTGTTGTGTTGTTAGCAAAGGTACATTCCATTGGTCAATTGAAACCATCCAGCTTTCAATTTCTAATTCTTTTTCATCGTGAGTAAAATCTATAGCCGTTATTGGTGTAACCCATTCAGAGGTGGAAAGCATCCAGTCTTCAACAACAAGTTCTTCTTCAAATACTTGGTCTGTTGCTACTGTATTGAGCCATTCCGATGTGTTTGTCATCCAGTTTTCAATAGGTAATGTTTCTTCAACATAGTCAGAAAGACCAAAAGTTGTGGCTGATTGTTCTGGCTCAACAAGCCATGATGAATAATCTGTCATCCATTCTTCCATTTCTATAGGAGCTTCGCTTGCAGTAAATTCAAATTCATTTGCTGCATTTAAATTGTTAACATCATATGAGGCTGCTACCGATTCTGAAGTATATGTGTATGAATTGAACATTTCATTTTGTTGAAAAACAACTGTTTTATAAATTCCAAACGCTAAAAGAACAACTGATAAACTAATTAATACTCCAACTGCTGTCAAGTGATGATTGTGGTGATTTACTTGTGTTTTCATTGCTTTATCCTCCAGTTATTAATTGTTGTGCTAACTGAATTTCATATTTTGTGCCGAAAACTGTAAGTTAATGATATGTAGGTAAATGGGTGGATTTTTTGGTGAAAGAGGGTTGGGAAAAATGAACGTTATGGCACGGAAAGGTGTACGATTGCGGACGTAGGCAGAAGCAGATAGTAAAGATCGGTTTTCCGGTTAAAGAAAAAGGGACTTTAATCAAGCCCCTTGTATTTTTGTTTTAATTTATTTAAATCCCTTGCAAGTGTTTGCTCTCTTTCCAGAGCCCACTTTCTATGGGCATCAAACTCTTCCTGCTTTTCAATTAGTGCTTGTTTTGTTTTTGCTGTAACTGAATGGCGTTGCTTAAATAAAAAGAACATGACTACAAATGCAACTGTTAAAACCAAAACGATAGTCCATACCATTAAATTATATGAACTTTTCTTCATTAAAAATCCCAGGAAGGAGAAACTTTCCTTTTCTTTTGTTATTTGGTTGAGTTTGTCATTCGTGTCTTTCAGATCTGATTTTAAGCTGTTGATTTCATTCTTTTGTGTTTCGCTTTGTGTTTCGAGTTCTGAAATTGTGCTTTTAAGATTCTTTACAGAATCAAGAACGTTTGATTTTATTTTTCTTAAAGATGTAATCTTAACAACTTTATAAGCTTCGTAAGTTTCCGACTTTTTCATAATATAGTCGAACTGCCCAACTAAAGGACCATTATCCAGGTCTTGATTTTGATCTTCGTCTTGAGCAAAACCCCAGGAAATCTGTAGAAGTAGGAATGTGCTTAATAATAGCGGTTTAAAAAGAAATGTTTTCACGATATTGATTTTTTAATGTTGTGTTGTGAATTGTAATATCAAAATAACGCAAAAATTCGGAAAAAAGTAAGAGCAGTCTGCAATAAAACTTCAATTAAGCTATTATATTTTCAGGGAATTTGTTGTGGGGCATAAAAAAAGCCTGCTAAAAACTTAGCAGGCTTGATGTATAATAAGTGAAATATTATTTGTTCAATACATTCATTACTTCAAGAACGTGTTCGCGGCTGGTTTCCAATAAAGCTTTTTCGTCGTCATTCAATTTAAGCTCAATAACTTTTTCAACACCGTTTTTACCAAGAACAACAGGTACTCCCAGGTAGCAATCATCAATTCCGTACTCCCCTTCAAGTTTAATACAAACAGGGAATACCCTTTTTTGGTCTTTCACAATTGCTTCAACCATTTGTGCTGCAGCTGAACCTGGAGCATACCATGCCGAAGTTCCCATTAGTTTTACTAACTCGCCGCCACCAAACTTGGTTCTTTCAATAATAGCGTTTAATTTTTCTTCATCAATTAATTCCGTAACAGGAATTCCACCAACTGTTGTATAACGTGGAAGTGGAACCATTGTGTCGCCATGTCCACCCATTAACACTGCCTGGATATCTTTTGGAGAAACATTTAATTCTTCAGCAAGGAAAGCGCGGTAACGTGCTGTATCAAGGATTCCTGCCATACCCATAACTTTGTTTCTGGGGAATTTAGAAGAAAGGTGCGCCTGATATGTCATTACGTCCAATGGATTTGAAACGATAATGATAATGGCATCAGGAGAATGCTTTACGATATTTTCAGTAACAATTTTTACAATTCCGGCATTGGTTTCAATCAAGTCATCTCTTGACATTCCTGGTTTACGAGGCAATCCGGATGTGATTACAACCACATCTGATCCCGCAGTTTTTTCATAGTCATTTGTTGACCCAATAGTACGAGTATCATATAAATTGATTGGAGATTTTTGCCAAATATCAAGTGCTTTTCCTTCGGCTACTCCTTCTTTAATATCAAGTAATACAACTTCGTTAGCAATTTCTCTGTAAGCTAACACATCTGCACAGGTAGCTCCAACATTTCCTGCTCCCACTACGGTTACTTTCATAATTGTAAACTTTTAATTTTGCTATATTTTGTTTCGTGATTATTCTTGTATAATAATGAATGACAAATATATTAAGTTGATTTAAATTAAAGATATTTTTCTTCAATTATAAACAATGTTTAACAACATCAAAATATTTTAACAAACTAAAGAGCTTTTTTGTTGACTTGCCGGGTGTTTTTAGACTTTTGTTTTTGCTACCAATGGGGAGTCATAATAAAGCCGGCAAATACTACATGATAACACAGCTGTAAATCAGAAGCCCCTTTGGGGTTTGGGGTAATACAAGCTGTAAGTAAATCTCCATAAGTGCTCTTTAATCCATAACAAACTTTAACCCAAAGGCAAAGTAGTTGGCTTTTAAACCGCTGTTACGTTCATAGTTGTTGTATTTTAAGTCAATACTTTTTAATCCAAATTTGCCAATGTGAAAAGAGGTAAATATATCGGTATAAGTTAACCCAATGCTCCATTGGTTAGCATCAAACTTCGACAAGTCATAATCAGAAGTATAATATTCGTCAGTAGACAGGTGTGCGTCAAAAGGAGCAAAATAATCTGCTGTCGATTGATTATAAAACCGGTAGCCGGGATATAAAGTCAGTTTACCTAATATTTTTATGGGTAATTCAACAGAAATGGTATTTGATTGGATACCCCAGTCGTCCTTATAATAGCGGTAATATGTTCTGAGGGTTAAAAACTCGTTGAAATAGTAGTTAAACCGTGCGCCCACCGGGATTTTAAACCTTGTGTCGGGCAGCCTTTCAATGTCGTCGGCAAGCATGAATACATCGCGGTTTTCACTGCTTGTATATATTGGGATGCTACTGGCATTACCTATAAAATAGTTGGCCTTGTCGGCAAAATATACCCTTTGCATCGGATTAGCCAAATATCCTTTTTGCATCACAATATCTGCAAACAGCGAGAATTGTGCATTTTTTCCTAAGATTTGTGAAAAAGACAGGGATACCGCATAAGTGTTTCTGCCTTTGTCCTTAATTTTTTCAAATGCATCCGGATTCCAGGTGTTTCCTGATTTGGGCGTAATATTGCCATTAATATCGAGGATATCAGCATTTGAAAAAAATCCATCATCAAGATCGCCTTCTTCATCAATATAAGCTTTTAACTCAGTAGGGTAGACCGCTTTCCAGGTGTCGAAAAATAAATTGGAGCTTAAACCCATTTCCGTGTTTTTTTGGTTGAATTGCAGCGTATATGCTCCTCCAATACCAATTGAGCTATAGTCGTATTCGTTTGAGAATGATATGTTCGTACTCCACTTCTTGTTGCGGTCATCAGAGCTGTGGGCATAACTCACCGACAAATTGGTCCAGGTGTCTTTTTGTGAGGCTCCGGATGAGGCTACCCAGGGACTTCCCTCCATAGTGTTATTGGTGTTAGAAGAAGCTCCTGATTTATCAAAGGGATTTACGTTACTGGATGAAGCTGAGGTGTAAGTAGAAAAACCCGCATCAATAGTTAAAACATCATCTGCATTTAAAGGCATACTTACAATGATGGTTGGAGTAAAATCGGTTAGTTCTTCATTCCCAATCCCTCCGGTAACCGATGCATTGTCGCCTGTTTGTTTGTAGTAACTGGATAGTATGTCTATTTCGGTGCTTTCTAAAACCCTTTTTTTGTATATGGTTGTTGAATCCTTTTGGGCATAAGCTAAGGAGCCCATAAGGAACATCAGTATCATTAATATTGTTGTTTTACACATAAGATTATTTCAATTAACAATGATCAATAAATAATTAACGATGATCAATTTGTATTAATTAGAGCTTGTTGGAAAACTCGATTTTATCCCTACTTGTATCCTTCAACTGCTTAATAGGTACGTAGTTCGAGAGGTGGAGGGGTGGGGTTCACTATAAAACCGGGGTTTCCTTGCAGAGCCTATCTACTGAAATCAGAATAAAATATTGCAGTTAGTTACAGCCGCACCCACCGCCAGATTTACCTCCATTGGCGCCGGATGCCCCTTCGCGGTATACTTGATAGCTGGTTTCAAATTTTTTAAACTTCTTATCACTTAAAGCCATATCCGGATCGTTGATGTTTACTTTTTCATATTCTTTTAAAACAGAACATGAAGTAGACAGAACCAGGATCAGGGCGCTAATTGGAAATATTTTCTTCATTTGTTTTTTCATTTTTTACCGTGTCGAATTGAATATGATTTGATTTTAATATGTTGTTGTCAGAATCAATAATGATGCATTCAATACCATTTAGTTGATTAATCAAATTAAGGCCAGCCTCCGTGCCCATAACAAAAACCGATGTGGCCAAAGCATCAGCAATTTCAGCATTGGGGGTAAATATGCTAACGCTCAGAATTCCTTTTGCCGGATAGCCTGTTCTGGGGTCGATGATATGAGAATAGGTTTCATCATTAAAGGTTACAAAGTTCTCGTAATTCCCGGATGTTACCACAGCGCTGTTTACAACGGGCATCCATGAAAATACTTTTTGCTTGTTCAGGGGATTGACAATAGCTACCATCCAATTTTTGCCATTGGGTTGGGTTCCCCAGGTACATAGGTCTCCTGAGGCGTTTATAATTCCCGCTTTAGCCCCTATTGAAATCAATAGTGCTTTGGCTTTGTCGGCGGCGTACCCTTTACCAATGGCTCCAAAACCAATCTTCATGCCTTTGTTTTTTAAATAAACGGTGCTTTTTTCATGGTCGATAACAATGTTTTTGTAGTCAATATTCCTTACCGAATGTTTAATGGTTTCAGGATTGGGCATTTGAGTCATGCTCCCATCAAATTTCCATATTTTGTCGACAGATGCATAAGTTATATCAAATGCTCCATCGGTTAATTTCGATATTTTCAGAGCCCGTTCAATAAGCAGGAGCAACTCTTTACTTACCCTAACAGGTTGTATCCCCGCATTTTTATTAATCAGGGAGGTCTCGGAATCATTATTCCATGATGAAATCATTTTTTCAATGCGCTTGATTTCCTCAGTTGCCGCAGTAATATATGAGTCTGCCTCCGTTTGAGAATTGGCTACAACGCTAATTTCAAATTTACACCCCATTAATTTTGTTACTTTTTTATAGGTGCTTTGCGACAGGGCAGGCACTAAACCTAGCTGCAATAAAAAGACAAGTGTAATTAACGATTTCATAGAGTTTAAAATGCTTTTAGTTTTTCAACATACTGTGAAACACTCTTTTTTTCATACCCTAGTGCACCCAATAGTTTTCCTTTTGCATCAACCACTGCTACTAATGGGAAATATCCATTACTGTTATATTTCTCTGCCAGGGCAGCGTTGTGTTTTTGTCTTTCTTCGGGGAGTTGATTGCTCTTTTTTCGAGGAAAATCAGCAGTTACAGTTATGAAATGTTTTTTTGTGAGTTGTTTGAATTCTTCAGTATTCAGAATTTCCTTTTCCAGTTTTATGCAAGGGGCACACCAGTCTGATCCTTTAAAGATTACTATGATATGTTTCCCTTCTTTTTGAGCCAGAGACTGTGCTTCCGTAAAATTTAATTCATTGCTTTGGGCATGGGATGCCATGCTAATGGCAAGTACTGACAGAAGAAGTGCTATTGTTTTCATCTCATTATAATTTATATTTCCAAAGGTATTCGATGCCTGTCCGTTTGTACAGACGGGGAACTCCCTAATAATGCCTCTCCTGTGTGAGTAGAATTTATCATGGGTCGTTTCATATGTAGTGTATTATTATTAATTATGGAACACTGATTTTTTTGCTTTTGTTGTTTTTGTTTTATGTTGGTTGTTTCAAAAACAAAAAAAATTAATAAAGGTTGCAGCAATGCAAGGTTAAAGTTAATATTTTCTGCAAATATCTAGAAGTGTAGATGTGTTAGTTTGAGATTTTGGCTTGTGAATTGGTAAAATATTTGGTTGAAACCTCTCTTTTGAGCACCAGTCTGATGTATTCAAGAGTTTAACAGCCCAGAATAGCGAGCATTACAACGGACAGCATCTTTATTGCAATTGTTGCACCAGGACTATTCATCTATCCAAATACCATAACTGCCAATATTACCACTACAATGCTAACAACCAGACTGATGTTTTGAAATGGTTTCAATTTCATAAAGTTTGTTACAGATGGGTTATGGCGTGCCTGTTTGGCTTTTATACTAATTACCACCAGTAAAATTAAAAGTACAATTACCAGTGCCAGCTTGGCAATAAGCATTGGCATGGCGCCCAATGCCTGCCAGTAGGGAGTCATTAAATATCCCCCTGTAATAATTAACAGGGTCAAGCCTGTTTTACCAAGATAATTGAGCGAAAGTAAGGCCGTATAAATGTTCAACAGCCCTTCATCTTCCTTTTTTTTGGCCACCAGATTGATGATATACCCTGAAAATGCAGCCCCTAAAAACAGGGCTACAGATATGATATGGATGATAAGCATTAATTCTCGCATAGATATGAGGTTTAAATTTCTAACCTGTATTTAATTAATATTTTAGAATTCAGATTAATAACTAAACCATTATGTGGCAAAAAAGTTTACCTCAATAATATTATAATCATGCAAATGATAAAAAATACTCATAAACATTACTCTATTTCCCCGGATCAATTTCAAACAACAACTGATCTTTCATCACGGATTCTTCAGCTTTTACATGTATACTCTTGATCTTGCCACTTACCGGACTCACGATTTCATTTTGCATTTTCATGGCCTCCAGAATCATAACCGGTTCTCCCTTGTGTACTTCTTGCCCTTCCGACATCAGTACCGCCACAATTTCGCCGGGTAGCGGAGCCTTTGTTTTTTCCACTTTCTTTTTGTCAGACTTCGAGAGTTTTTCTTTGCGTTTGCTTGCTAGCTCGGTGTCAATAGTAAAATGATAGGTATTTCCATTAATCATCACCGTAACCTCATTCTGCTTCAGGTCAACCACTTCGCCAATATGCGAATTTTCGGCACATTTAATCACAAACTCCCCATTATCCAAAGGCTCAACGTCAATGGGTGTTTTACGGTTGTTAATCTTATAAATCTTATTGTCCCTAACAGTCACATTCACCTTCTTTTCTCCTGTTAGTGTGTAATTTTTGGTATGATGTAAAAGTTTCATCTTTTGTTTGTTTTTGTAATGGTTGTTAGCTATTTGCTATACTCCGGGTTCTACTGAATTTCAAGCTTAAATGCTAAGCAAAACAACGTTTAAGTAGTCTCTGCATTAAAACTTCAGTTTTGTTGCGGATCCCATCGCTCACCCCTTAAAGGGGCGGCTACTGGCTCTGTGTGGGGGATAACATCGAGTTTTCCTGAAAGCATTAATTGAAAACCGATGAGCTAAAGCGAAGCGTCCTAACTGCTAAAGGCGCAGCCGTGCTATCCGCTATCCGCTATCCGCTATCCGCTATTTGCTATCCGCTACCTACCCCTTAATCTTCTTGCTCATGGCCCAGGCCGAAACAGGTTTAGAACTCAACTCTCCGGAATTGATCTTATCCTGTTCCTTTAAATAAGCTTCCATGGCAAGCGCAGCGGCTGCAAATAATTCATTATCCTCCTGATAATAACTTTGCTCCAGGTCTTTTTCAATAAAAGATGTAGTATATTTTCCCTTTACAAAAGAAGGCGTTTGCATCACCTGCTTAAAAAACGGGAGAGTGGTTTTTACACCCTTAATAGTGGTGTCGTTTAAAACCTTACGACAATTTTTTATGGCCTCGCCCCTTGTTTTTCCTGTAACAATTAGTTTTGCCACCAGCGAGTCGAAACTTGAAACCACTACTTTACCAGCCTGGTATCCCGAATCGCAGCGCAGATATTTTTTATTGGGAATATCCATTTGCTCTATCAATCCGGTCGACGGAGCAAAACCCGATTGAACATCCTCGGCATTTACACGCAGTTCAATGGCCCATCCACTCTTGGTTATATCCTCCTGTTTCAGGGTCAGCTCTTCATCCTGGGCTACCCTGATTTGCTGTTCAATAATATCTACCCCGGTAATTTCTTCTGTAATGGGGTGTTCAACCTGAACCCTGGTGTTCATTTCCATAAAGTAATGGTTCAAATCATCATCCAGCAAAAACTCAACAGTTCCGGCACTATAATATTTTGTTGCTTTACATATTTTAACCGCATCAGCTCCAATTTTTGCCCGTAGCTCATCGTTAAGCGCAGCCGAAGGAGCCTCTTCAAGTAACTTTTGGTGCTTACGCTGAATGCTGCACTCCCTTTCGTACAGGTGTATTATGTTTCCGTGCTTGTCTGCCAACACCTGAAACTCTACATGCCTTGGGTTCTCAACATACTTTTCAATCAGCATGGAGTCGTTGTCAAACAGGGATTTTGCCTCGTTGGTGGCCAGCTTAAACATCAATGCCAGCTCACTCTTTTTGCGTACCACGCGCATCCCTTTTCCACCCCCGCCGGCAACCGCTTTTAAAATAATAGGATATCCAATTTCGTTGGCTGTTTCTTCTGCCTTTTCAAGAGTTGTGATCACACCCTTGCTTCCTTGTAGCACGGGGATGTCGTTTTTAAGAGCCATGTCGCGGGCCATGCCCTTGTTGCCCATCTGGTCTATAGCTTTAGAAGAAGGTCCGATAAACACAATATTGTTATGCTCGCATTCGCGCGGTAAAAAAGGGTTTTCGGACAAGAATCCATATCCAGGGTGAATGGCATCTATTTTATATTCTAAAGCAGTCTCGATAAGCTTATCGATATTGGTATATATATTTATATAGGTGTTTTCAGATACATCAATCACCTCATCGGCATGGGCAAGGTGCAATGCATTGGGTTCGTGGTGCGAAAGGAACATATAAGTTTTAATACCCATCCTTTTTGCAGTTCGTGCAATTCGGATGGCAATTTCACCACGGTTCGCTATTAAAATCGAATTTATTTTCATAAGTAACAGTATCAAAATTCAAGTATAAAGGCACAATATTTTAAAACTTGCGACTTAATACCTGATACTAAAGTTTTTTACAATGGAATATTCCCGTGTTTCTTTGTTGGATTGTGCTCCACTTTATTTTCGAGCAAAGCAAAGGCATTGATAATCACTTCACGTGTTTCCGAAGGATCTATCACCTCATCGATATAACCTTTTTCATCGGCTACGTATGGGTTGGCCACATTCTCTTTATAATCGGCAATCAGCCTCCGTTTCAATTCCTCAGGATCATCGGCGTTAAGCAGCTCCTTGCGGTTCAGTATTTTAATGGCCCCTTCGGGTCCCATTACGGCCACTTCCGCAGTTGGCCATGCAAAATTAAAATCGCCTCCCATATTTTTACTATTCATAACAATATAGGCTCCTCCATATGCCTTGCGTAGTATTACCGTAATTTTTGGAACAGTAGCCTCGGCAAAAGCATACAGCAACTTAGCTCCATGCATGATAATGGCATTGTGTTCCTGGCTGATTCCAGGCATAAAACCAGGTACGTCTTCGAGTACCAAAAGCGGAATGTTAAACGAATCGCAGAAACGCACAAAGCGGGCAGCTTTTTTAGAAGCATCAATATCTAAACAACCTGCCATTACTTTAGGCTGGTTGGCCACTACACCAATTACCTGGTTGTTTAACCTGGCCAAACCTATCACAATATTCTGGGCGTGGTTTTCGGCTATCTCAAAAAATGAATTTGTATCCACAATCAGTTTGATCACATCCACCACATCATAGGGTTTGTTGGGATCGTCAGGAAGAAGTAGCGATAACTTTTCATTTTTCCCTGGAGCCACATCTTCAACCGACAGCACCGGGGGGTGTTCTACATTATTTGAAGGCAGGTAGCTCAACAGCTTTTTAACTCCCATCAAGGTGTGTTCCTCATCGCTAAAAATCATATCGGCCACACCGCTTTGCGTTGCATGTACCTCAGCACCACCCAATTCTTCAAAAGTAGTGTCTTCGTTCAGTACTTCCTTAACCACTTCAGGACCGGTAACAAACATATACGAAGTGTCCCTGGTCATAAACCTGAAATCGGTAAGGGCAGGGGAATATACAGCCCCACCTGCCGCAGGCCCAAGGATTACAGAAATTTGAGGTATAACACCAGAACTCTTTACGTTTTGCGAAAAAATCCCTGCGTACCCGGCTAAGCTGGCCACACCTTCCTGAATTCTTGCGCCGCCGGAATCTATCAAACCTATAATCGGATGTCCCATTTTTAGAGCCATCTCCTGTACTTTTATAATTTTTTGGGCATGTACAACGCCTAATGATCCACCCATGTAGTTAAAGTCTTGTGCAAACACAAAAACCTTTCTGCCATTAACTGTACCATATCCTACAATCACACCATCCCCGTATTGCTTTTCATCTTCTTTGCCAAGAGGCTTTACAAAAGCATCAATTTCACGAAAACTGCCATTGTCCATTAAAAAGTCAATGCGCTCACGGGCAGTCAACTTTCCCTTTGAATGCTGCCTGTTATAATAGTTTTCGTCGTATTGCGAAATCAGGCTTTCGTTTCTTTCATGAAACCTTTTAAACGGTATTCTATTATCTTTCATACTTGTCGTTTTTCAGAAATAAGAGCACGACAAAAAAAGGAAATTATTTGTTTCCAAAGAGCAGAAAATATGTTGTAAAGCATAAAAACAACGTTTCGAATAATTAATTCCACATTTTAAATACTTAAACAAAATCTCTACATAGCCCTTTTTATCTGGCATTTATGCCGTCATGCATTTTATAACTCATAACAAATATCCAAACAGTTAAGCAAAGAAAATGTTTGACGAAAGGGGGGGAGGTAAGTGCAGGCTTAGTTTCTGGTTTCTGGTTTCTGGTTTAGTTATTAGAGTCATTGGTCATTGTTCATTGGTCATTGTTCATTGGTCATTGTTCATTGGTCATTGTTCATTGTTCATTGTTCATTGTCATTGATATTGCTCACTGTTAACTGATAATACTTGTCAATCAGGCCCTGCTTAAATTCCTCAGCCTTTTGTTCCCGTATTTTATAATCATCTTTCGACTCACCCTTTTGCTTGGGTAAAAACAGTTTACTATCTGTCATTTCCTTTTGAAGCTCTTTGGCAAAATAAAAATCTACAAACACCTTTTTCGGAACTTCCCATTCCACAATGTTTCCATCCTTGTCGCACGAGTAAAAGCCTGTTCCACTGGCATTCCATTTCACATCCAGCACATGTGTTTTATGAAAACGATATCTGTAGATGCAATCACCGCTAGCTATATTATATAAGCCAATAGTATTATCATAGGCTGCTGTAAGCAAAAATTTTTCATCATTCCTTATGTCAATATTGCTAATGGGCTGGGTGTGTCCCCCGTAAACCTTCAGTGCTTCGGTGGTTTCAATATCCCATAATTTGGCATAGCCATCGTGCGAGGCCGACAATAGTTTTTTACCCTCATCAATAAATTGCAAGCAACACACGGGGCCTGAATGCGCCAGGATTTTACCTGTCCTTGTAGCCGAATTCCCATCCCATAGTTCAATGGTCGAATCCAGCGATCCGGCAGCAATCAAGTGGTTGTTGCTTACTGCAACCGAAACCACACTCTTTTTCTGGTCTGTATCAATAACCACAGGTTCCTCCGGTTGGGTATTGTTCCAGCATCTGAAACGCTTTTCGTATGATCCACCCACAAAAAAATCCTCTTTGGCAGTCATGCCCATATCAGTAATAAAGGTATGGCTCCCTTTATAAAGTTTTTCAGGCTCCCCGGCACCCCAAAGCCACAACTTAAAACTCTTATCTCCCAACGAATAAAACCCATCATAAACATCCGAAAACCTCACATCCATTACGGCCTGGTAGTGTGCCTCAAATTCCTGTTCCATTTTCATCTTTTCCAGATCAAATACCGCCACCATTTTATTCTCCCCGCCAATCAGCAATTTGGTGTTATCCTTATTCACATCAATACAATTAGGCTGAAACGCAACCCTTGTAATTTCATTTTTAAGGTATTCATGCTTTTGGGCAAATAGAGCAGAACATATAAACAACAAGCAAACAACAGTATATTTTCTCATGGCAAAATATTTTTTCAACCGTAAACATATAAAAATTAGTTGGGCGTTCCCCTCGGTATAAACATTTTCTTAAGCACAAAAACCATTGCTCGGGTCAGGCTTTCCGCTCATACTCCTCGCTCCCTGTGCTATCTGCAAATCCTGTTTATGCCCGATTTCAACTTTATCTAAAAAAACTACTTTGCAAAATAACGCTGTGGGGTATCCGCTTCAATCCTTAACGCAAACAAAGCCGTCAATAATGAGCCCTTTGCTATTGGTATCCGCTCTAAGCAACAAACTCTCCACCCTTTGCCCTTCGCTCTCCGCACTTCGCTTCACTCTCTGCCCTTCGCCCTTCGCTCTCAGCTCTCCGCCCTCAGCCCTTCACCCTCCACTATTGGCAATTCACTAATATTCCTTATCTTTGTAACGGATGATTAAAACTTCATTACATATTCCTATAATCGGGTATCCGGAGCTGGTATAAGCGACAGGTGTTTTTACCCTATATTCCTTCATCATATTTATTTTGAAGTGCTTAAAAGCACCTGTCAGTGAGATTGTATATCGCTATAAAACAATTAGCTCATTTTTTATATCAAACAAAAATATCATGACAACTCATAATAATATCTTAATCCAGTTGGGTTTTAGTTCATCATTCGAAAATTACCTAAAAGAAAAGCAACTACACGATTGGGAAATTGCCCGTATAACATCAGAACATAAAGAGCGTTACCGTTTGGTAAACCACAATGGCGAGTTTGAGGGCGAAGTAATCGGAACCCTCAGGTTTACTGCTCAAAACAGGGAGGATTTTCCCGTTGTAGGCGATTGGGTTACCATTACAAAATATGACGATGCCAAAGTATTTATCCATCATATTTTAAAGCGGACAAATATTTTAAAGCGTCAAGCTGTGGGTAAAGCTGCAACAGCACAGCCCATTGCAGCCAATGTGGATTATGCTTTTGTTGTAGAATCAGTTAACCGTGATTTCAGCATCAACCGTTTCCAACGTTATATTACTCTGTGTTTCGAAGCCCGGATATCTCCCATATTGGTTTTAAACAAGGCGGATTTGATTGATACAGACATCTTGCGTGAATTAGTTGAAGAAGTAAACAATAGGATTCCCGATGTTCCTGTTATCACAACTTCCTGTTTAAGCCAAAGTGGTATATCCGATTTGCAGGAATTGATACTATCAGGCAAAACATATTGTTTCCTGGGTTCTTCCGGAGTAGGCAAGTCGAGTTTAATCAACCTCTTGTCGGGTAGCGAAGTAATGGAAACAGGTGTTATTGGTTCTGGAACGCAAAGAGGGAAGCATGTTACTTCGCATCGCGAGTTAATTATATTGCTCAGGGGTGGTGTTTTAATCGACAACCCTGGTATGCGTGAAGTGGGCATTACTAATGCCGAATCCGGATTAGGAACCACTTTTGTAGACATCACTTCCCTTGCCAAACAATGTAAGTATACTGATTGTACCCATCAGCACGAAGATGGTTGCGCCGTGTTAGAGGCACTCGAAAATGGTGAAATTGATCGTGACAGCTATAACAACTTTCTGAAAATGCAGCGCGAAGCGCAACATTACAGTTATACCGAAGCTGAGAAACGGCAAAAAGGGAAGGATTTTGCAAAAATGGTGAAACAAGTAAAAAAGCGTAAGCCTTGGAAGTATTAGGGAAATAGCTAGTAGGACGGCTGCGCCTTTAGCTGATAGGACGCTTCGCTTTAGCTTATCTGTTTTACTCAAAGCATTTATTGCAGAGTGAAATATGTTTTAAATTTATTTAAACGAGTAAGGGTTAATGAGCGAAATGGAATATAGTTGGTGGTAAATAGCTAGTAGGACGGCTGCGCCTTTAGCTGATAGGACGCTTCGCTTTAGCTTATCTGTTTTGCTCAACTTACAAATAGTAAGCTTGGCGGGAATCACTCTTCCCCTTAACATTGAAGTTAAGGGGAAGTACGCCGCCAAAGGTGGTGGGATGGGGATTAGTTAGTCCCATCACTTGTAATCTGTAAGTTTCTCTGTATAGTAAAATATTTCCAGCTATTCAATCTTATAACTTTAAGAACCTTGTAACTTTATAAACTTTACGAACTTTATAAACTATAATTACTGAGTGAAATATGTTTTAAATTTATTAAAACGAGTAAAGGTTAATGAGCGAAATGGAATATAGCTGGTGGTAAATTGCTAGTAGGACGGCTGCGCCTTTAGCTGATAGGACGCTTCGCTTTAGCTTATCTGTTTTTTCTCAACTTACAAATAGTAAGCTTGGCGGGAATCACTCTTCCCTTTAACATTGAAGTTAAGGGGAAGTACACCGCCAAAGGTGGTGGGATGGGGATTAGTTAGTCCTATCACTTGTAATCTGTAAGTTTCTCTGTATAGTAAAATATTTCCAGCTATTCAATCTTATAACTTTAAGAACCTTGTGACTTTATAAACTTTAAAAACTTTACGAACTTTATAAACTATATAAATCCACGAACTTTTTATTGCGAATATTTGAGTATGTGAATACAATATTCAATTGCTCCTTTTTTTTGTTTTAATACATTTTTTCTGAAACAATTTCGTTTTTACACTGTATTGTTATTTAGTATCAGCAAGAAAACTCCTGAAATAGTTAAAGCTCCAACCGCTCACCCCTAACCCCTAAATGGGAAATCCCTCGCTCTATGCGAGTTGATGGTTCTCCCTTTAGAGCCTGTTCCGAACTTTTATTCGGGAGAGTCAGAGGGTGTGTGGAGGGAAGACGTTGGATTTTTCTTGCTAACATTATATTGGAAAATGTGATATGTGATGGTTAATGTAGAAGACACCTTTGCCAGGATAAAGGTGGCAGCAACACTTGTTGTTACCACTGCGGTTTTATTTGTTGAATTATATTATCTGGTAGCATACGATATTTGGCAGATACAGCTTTTGCAAGTGGCAAGTATATTGATTCTTGCCATATTGTCAGTTTTGGTATACCGTAAAAAAATGTCCATTGAAACGGGTTTTGTTATTGTGGCATACACGGCTTTCCTTAATATGGTGTTGGGCATGGGATATCTTCACGACTCAATGCTCGAAACGCTTATCCTCGATATAATATATATGTTTATGCTTTTGCCCCTGATAGGTATTTTAGGTGGGAAAATCCATGTTTTAATTTTTGGGCTGTTGATCAATCTGCACCTGTTCTACGTAACAATGCTTTCCAATAACTCGTTTTTGTCCGATCATTTTGTGGTAAATGCAGTTGTTATATCAATATATTGTATCGCCATTTATAAAATAAAAAAGGTTTTTGACCATTCGCTCGCCAGCCAAAAATCAATGGTTTTTCAGATAAGGGAAAAAAATGAACGCTTAAACCAGCAAACACAGCACTTGTTGGGTGCCAATGCAAAAATTAGTGAGCAAAAAGAAAAGGTTGAGCAGCTAAATGCTACTAAAGATAAGCTGTTTTCGATAGTGGCCCACGACTTAAAGGAGCCAATGAATACCATACTGGGTTTTTCGGAGTTGATGAAGTTGCAATGTGAGGATATTGATTGCCAAACCCGCCAGATGTATAATAATAAAATATTCGATTCGGCCATGAACCTGTCGAATATGATGAACAGGTTGCTAACCTGGTCGAAGGCTCAGTTGGGCTCCATAACCTATAACCCCGAAATAACTGATTTGTGCCATGTATATGCCAATGTAGTAACAGAACTAACCCATGTGCTCGATGAAAAAAAGATTAAGTGTGTGCTAAAAGGCTGCGATAGTGCAAGTGTTTGGGCTGATCCGTTGATGGTGGAAATCATTTTCAGAAACCTGTTGGTTAATGCCGTTAAATACTCATACCCGGAAGATGAGATTAATATTTCGCTAAAAAAAGAAAACGGCTTTGTGGTAACCCGGGTTACGGATACGGGTATGGGTATGAGCAGTGAACAGATAAAACGCCTTAAAAATCCGTTTGACTACTACACTTCCAAAGGAACCCAAAAAGAAAAAGGCCAGGGATTGGGTGTTAAAATTGTAATGGAAATGATTAAGCACAACCAGGGAAGCTTTGATGTGGAAAGCCAATCGGGTAGGGGCTCTGTTTTTAGTTTTGGACTTCCGGTAAATCAATAAATACTCCAATTTTGTCAGTAAATAATTATTGGCACACACTTTGATATGGATATATCGACATTTATACATATATTTGTAAAGTCGATATTTGAGTATTAATTAAAAATATTATAATCATGTTAGAGCACTTAACTAAAGAAACGTTCAAAACAAAAGTGTTTGATTTTGAAACCAACAAAGACTGGAAATTTGAAGGCAACAAACCTTGCTTAATTGACTTTTATGCTGATTGGTGTGGGCCATGTAAGGCAATAGCCCCGGTTTTAGAAGAGCTTTCGAAAGAATACGATGGCAAAATTGATATTTACAAGGTAGATACAGAAGCGGAAAGAGAATTGTCGGGAATGTTTGGGATACAAAGCATCCCGTCATTGCTTTTTATTCCTAGTGAAGGTCAGCCGCAAATGGCACAGGGCGCATTGCCAAAAGACACATTGAAAAAGGCCTTTAAAGATGTATTGAAAGTAAATATGGACTAATACTTGCAATTATGAATAATTTTCTGATTTCAACATTAACTGCCCTTTTTCTTTTAACGGGTTTTTCTTGCTCTGGCGAAGTAAAGGCAAAGGAAACAGGAACTGGCAATAATGACAGTGGCGTGATATACCTTAGCAAACAATCGTTTAAACACCATATTTACGATTTTGATGCAAACAAGGAATGGAAATACGAAGGTAAAATTCCTGCTATTTTAGATTTTTATGCTGATTGGTGTGGGCCATGCAGGATGTTGGCTCCGGTTCTGGATGATCTTCAAAAGGAATATAAGGGCAAACTCCAGGTGTTTAAAATAAATACTGACAATGAGAAAGAATTGGCTGCAATGTTTGGGATCAGAAGTTTACCTACCATTGTGTTTATCCCGGTAAACGGGGAGCCCAAGGCTGTAATGGGTTTTAGGCCAAAAGAGGATATGGAAAAGATGATATCCGAAGTGCTGCAGGTTACTAAATAACACTTGAAATATTATTTGATAAATTATAGGGCTGTCCGAAAAGAATTATCTTTGGGCAGCTTTTTTTTATTATGCAGTTTTATATCATAACACATCCCGCTACGGTACCCAATGAGGCTGATATTATCAGTTATTTATTAAGCAATGAGCTGGCAACTGTACATTTACGAAAACCGGATTCTTCAGTAGATAATGTGAGGAAATTACTTAAAGCCATTCCCGCCTCGCTTCACAACAAGATAGTTGTGCACAATCATTTAGAACTAAGCAACGAGTTTGATATTAAAGGATTGCATTTTAACAGGCACACCCAACATTTAATTAAAAACTATGAATCCTTTCCCGGATCAAAGAGTATCTCCACACATGGGTTAAATGAAATAACAGATTTACCATCTGTGTTTGATTATTATTTTCTGAGTCCGATATTTGCAAGCACCTCAAAGCCTGGCTATGGAGGCAATTCTTTTTTAATGAAGGATATATTGAAATTCGCAAAGCAAAATCCAGACAGGAAACTGGTTGCCCTTAGCGGTATAACCCATAAAAACATTTATAAAGTGAAACAGGCCGGGTTTTATGGAGCTGCTATCCTGGGGGGCTTTTGGGATTTTTGTAGCATTTCAGAAAAAATGGATGATGTCAGTGTTTTTTTTCATCAGATGAATTCTGTTCTTTTATAAGGATTTAATATTATTGCATAAAAAATATATCAATGAACAAATATATAGGCCGCTTACACTTTGTTACTTTCCAAAATACTGAAATCCCTATTGAACAACAGGTTCAGGAGTATTGTGCCGGAGGAGGCAACTGGGTACAGCTAAGGTTGAAAAATAAAACGGAGGAAGAAATAATATCCATTGCCCTAAAATGCCAGCGCATTTGTATGGAGCACAATGCCACCTTTATAATTAACGATTATGTGGATATTGCAAAAAAAATTGATGCAGACGGTGTTCACCTGGGATTAAATGATTGTTCAGTTTCTGAAGCCAGGAAACAACTTGGCGAACATAAAATAATTGGTGCCACGGCCAATACATTTGAACATATTCAGCAACACGTTTCTGAAGGGGTTGATTATATTGGGCTTGGACCATTTCGTTTTACGCAAACCAAAGAAAACTTAAGTCCTGTATTGGATTTTAAAGGTTATATGGACATTGTTTCAAAATGTTATACTAACAAAACTGACATCCCAATTATTGCCATTGGAGGTATTACTACTGAAGATATAATGCCTTTATATAATACCGGAATTTATGGGATAGCGCTATCTTCGTATATTGCCAAAAGCAAAAACATAGGGCTGACAACTATAGATATACTCAGCGAAATAGGTAAGGGTCAGTCCGTAAACTTTACAAAAAAGAAAAAATAACCTTTTAGTTCTGCTAGCGCGGATCGCAGATCTGCGCCTACTAGAGGCTTTGTTGTTTTATTATACAGGCCAGAGGCCTTATGTACTGCGACGTAGCCAGAGGCATACGCCGAACGATTTATCATTACTTATTTGTGGGGCTCATTTGTTCATGATTAATATAAAAAAAGCACCGCCCTGCCTGGCAGTGGCGATGCTAAACAACACTACACAAGTTTTTAAAAATGAAACATCAGGTACAGGCCACTATAAGTTGCCGGACGGGCTGTTTCAAGGTTAGAGGTTTTATTGCCGGGTGTTTCAGGTATGTCAACCGAAATTACACGGTCGTTGCTCCATTGTTCAAAGGTGCTATAACTTTGCGATTGCCAGGTTTTGGTATACATTAAACTACATTCCCCTCCAATACATATTTTGGGGAGTATATAGAACTCAACACCAACAAAGCCTCCGCCAGTAATTCCATTTGATTTTCCCTTGTTTATTTCTGTTGGTCTGCTTGTTTCAAAATCCCAGTAGTTACCGGGTGTTTGATTTGCTGCACTAAAAGCATTTCCATATTCGTAAAAAATACTCTCTTTGCTATATTGGTAGCCCACTTGTAAACCGTAAAATCCCTTTAGTCTTCCATACCCTCTTGATTTTTGAAGACCTATTAACACGCTGTAGCTGTTTTTTTGGGTCTTTTTCATATCTTCTACCATATTGTACATATTTAACGGGTCAATATTGGCCTCATTATTTATGTAATAGAATTCCTTGTTAGTACTATTTCCAATACTAAGGTTTATCCTAATGGCCGATTTGTTGGTGATGTAATACCTGAAATACAGGTTTTGATTACCTAAATCGAGTTCGTTATTCTCTGTGCCATTAAATAAGTTTCCAAGATATTCTAAATATGGGCTGGCATCGGCACCTATTGCCCAGTCGTAGGCCTGGGGGAGGTATGCAATGCCGTGTTTGTTTTGTATGGTATTGTTTTGTGCCATAATGCTGCACGTGAATAGCAGTGCCAAAGCTGCAACAATTGTACTTTTATGCATTGTTTTTTCGTTTTATACAGTTTCTGATGTTATTCAAAATTTTTCCTGTCATCCAGGTGGATAATGATATCCTGATCTTGGGTGCTGAATGATCCTATGTAGTTTTTGAAATATGTATAACTATCAGAGGTGCCGTTGCTTAATAGTTTTTTGTAATCAAAACCCAGAATTTTTAAATCTTCCCCTTTTTTTACAATGATTGATGTTTTGCTGTAAGATTCGGTACCAATCATAGTGGATTCAAAGTTTGAAACGGTTAAACTCCATAGTGAAGAACCTTGGATGGTTAAGGCTATTCCGCTGGGTAAATATTCATATCCTGTAGTCAGTTGGTTAAATTCTCCATTTATAAATAAATTAATACTAACGGTTTCGCTGTAGTTGTTGTAGAATTTGCTGGTGTAATTGAGTTCTACAATTTCGTACGACATAGGAAGAAGGTTGATTGTTGTTGCTGTTGATGAATAGATTTTCTGAATCTGAGCATTGTTTGAGTTTATTTCTTGTGTTTGAATTGCTTCAAAATCAAAAGGGGTAATGGTATAGGTTGCGCCTCTGCTCGAAACAGGTACGCTAACTTCAATACTGCCATTTGAATCAATAAATGCAGTGTCTGTCCAAACGCCCGGGGCACCCGGGTTGAAATCTGAATAAGGAGCACTAATGAGTATAGGCGTTTTTTCAGGAGCTGTTTCGTATCCACTTGTAATCAGGTTTAAGTCTGCGTAAGCATATAGCTTTACGGTTGCACGATTAAAATCTTCCATTTCAAGTTTTGTGCTTTCTATATCATCGCCACACGATGAAAATATTAGAAACATAGTTAGGGCTGAGGCATAAGTTGCCAATCTAAAAAATCTCATTTTTTTTAAATGTTTTATTAGTTAATACAAGGATACAGGCAAAGGAATGCCGGGTATCCATTTAATTAATGAATATTGATGTTGTTCCATCAGGCAATTTCGATGAAAGGCATTGATGGGTTTTTTAAAGAATTCAGAATTGTTTTGAATAGGTTTTAAGTTTTTTGTGAGCAAAAAGTATTGTAAAAACAGGAAGAATGGAGGCCTGCAGGAAAAACGAACTACAAAATATGCAGACCTCCAAAGCTGTCCTGAATAATTTTAAATGCTACCCTTTGTGCTTAAATCCAAATTTTCTTTATGTTTATTGCTTAAGCTTGTTGGTACTCGCTATCCCAGTCTGTTCCATCATCACCTTTTTGTCCTTCCATTTTTATCATAAAATTTTTGGCCGGAAAAAATGGTCTCATATGAATATCAAGGTGCACTTTGTCTTTTTGAACCGGATCTTGCTCAAACCGTTTAATTGTAAAGCTCTCTATTAGTTTTTCGGGGCCTGAAATGGTGTCTAAAAACCTGATGATCTGCCCTAATAGTTCTTTTCTGGTTTTGGCATTAAAGTTTTCAAATGCCCGCCTGTTTAAAAAGTCCATCATAACTTTTGTAACATAATCAAAAACCCTCACCACCGAATAGGTTTGAAGTCCCATGTTGTCGCCATTAAACAGCGTTTTGGCCGAAAAAGCCATTACTTTTCCGTATTCGTTCACCATGGGTATCAGACCCATCTTTTCCAGGTTTGCTATCTCGCTTTTTTTCAGGTCAAACCTAACGCCCTGAACTTCGTTTATGCCACCGTGCTTTTTGCCAGCAGTAACCTGCGACATTAAGGTGCGGTACATTTTGCCTTTCTATAGATCTTAATTTTTTATAAGAAATTGGCTGCCCAAGGGCAGCCGGTGCATTTTATTTTTAATCTACGGGTTAATAGTCTTTGTTAATTTAAATTTTCTATTTTAATATCTTCTATAACGTTAGATTCCTGGTTGTTGATGTTTTCAGTATCAGTATTCTCATTGTCGTCAGAAGTATGTTTGCGAGAGCTAAGTAATTTGTTGTAGTGGTCAAATAATTTGTTAATCATCTTAATAAGTGCCTCGTAATCATCTTTGCCTTTGATTGTAACAAAAGCGCTGATGTGATCAAGAAGAGTTTGTTGTTTAACTACTAGTTCATCCCTGATTTCTTTTACTTTTAACTCAGATGCTTCAGAAGATTCTTTAACACGGCTTAAGAAAGTGTTATCAAAATCAATGTTTTCATTTTCTAAAACGTCAATCCAATTTTGTATGCCTAAAACATTAACGGCATTGACATACTTCTCTGTGTGTTTCCATTTTTCAATAATGTCTGTAAGCACCCCGGTTTCTGCACTGTAATTTAAACGGGCAATGCCACTACCATATGAATCCAGGTGATGTTTCAAGGTATTTGCAGCACTACGCTTTTCTTCATCATAATGATAGGTGAATGCGGTTACGTAATGTGTGATACCTGTAATTGAATTGTCCCTTTTTTCATCTTTTTTCTGTAGAAGTGCAGTTATTTCACTTCCTTTTTCAGGTTTGTATATAGCTGAAAGGACGGTTTGAGTTTGTTTAAATTGTTGGTAAGGTGCTTCGATTTGTAGCTTTACCGGGTCATGGTCTTCAACGACTTTGCAAAGGTTGTAACTGAAAGTGTAAAACTCATGGTTTCGCAAATGTCGCAGTTTGATGTTTGTAAACATAAAAATGATGTTGTGTAGATTTAATTAAAATGCATTGCAAATATATGATGCTGCAAATAACAAAAAAAGTAAATAATTTACTTGAATGACGAAAGGTTCTTTACTTGTGATTAACGATAAAATAACACTGACGAAAAGATTAATTGTTTTGATAAGAGTGTTTTGGGTGATAATGCGTTGTTTTGGGAGGTGATTTTGTGTGCAATAAGGTGTGTGTGTTATTTCTGTATTAATTAAACAACGTATTTTGGGGGATTGGGAGCAAGATGTAATTTTTCTGTTTAATAAAATACTTTAGTATAATTGTGAGTAGAAATATTATAGTCGTTTTTTTTATACAAAATATACAGAGTGCGTTAACGAATGCTGATTACAATTATCAGAAAAATTGTTTCAGATTGGCAGTTGGTTTTTCAGGTTGGGGAATCTTTGCTGCAGATTGCAGGGGACTTTCCCCGGTTGGGGAAACCTTGCTGCAGATTGCAGGGGACTTTCCCTGGTTGGGGAAACCTTGCTGCAGATTGCAGGAGACTTTCCCCAGCTGGGGAAACCTTGCTGCAAGTTGCAGGAGACTTTCCCTGGTTGGGGAAACCTTACTGCAAGTTGCAGCAATGCCTATATCAGTGAGTTACGTATTTTTGTAAAATATTGTATTTATAATAAAACAGATAGTGAATATATCAAATAACAAAAATTAAAACCACTTTTACTATGAAGAGTAAATTATTGTTGCCAACCTTGGCCTTAACCATTGGAATTATTGGAGGCATCTGCCTTAATAGTAAATTCCGTAAACCTAAATCAAGTGACATAGCCAAGTTTGAGGAAATTGTCCGAATCAAAGAGCTGCACCTGATTAAGCACAT
>NZ_JAPDPI010000003.1 GCF_026013615.1 Plebeiibacterium marinum | reverse complement strand
AATAAAAGAACTGCTTACAGAATATCAAATCAATCAAGATGTCAAAGAACAATTAAATTTGTTTAGTGATAATTTTTAACGCATCAGCAGTAATTACAGAACTAAAAATGAACCGGAAGGCAACTGGCATACATCAGGCTATTATGAAAGTGATTTGGCTAAGCCGGGTTATAAATATCCAATCTACGAATATGATGTTGCTTTTCAGTTATCTAAAAAAGGTGAACTTTCGGAAGTTGTAGTTAATCAGGTAAATAAAGAGAGTGCCAATATGGTAACTCCTGATTCTACAATGATGGAATTATTTACAAAAGAGGTGACTGACTTATTTGTTTGCTTAACCGGAAATTTAAAAACCGGTAAAAACGTGACATTAAATGGAAACTCTTTTATTGTAAAAGAAGTAAGCGGAGAGGTTGCAACTTTGGTAAAATATACATACTGCAATTCAATTAAAAGTTGACTTAAGTAAGGGATTACTTTTAGAAAAGAAAATGTTTGAAAATTATGCGTATAAAAAAGTAAAGGGTAGTAATGCTATTTCAAGTTCACCTGGGGTAGCTTCAGGTGGTGCTATCAGTTCAAGCTTAATAAATGAAACAAAAATGATTGCGGTGAATAAGACTCCTTTTTCCTGTGCATACTATGTTAATCAGACAAAAGTTGATACCATTTTTGAGGAAACCAATGTTACTATCCAAGGTAAGATTATTAATCCTGATAGTCGCAGGGAGGTTGGCGTTCGTTTATTTGAATCTTTTCCCAATGAGTTTAACCGTCGTACAATTGTTGTACCGTTAAAAGAGGATAATACATTTGAAGTAAGACTTAAATTAAATGATATACAGGTTGCCGAAATCATTCATAAAGAAATGGCAAGAGTTTATTTATCTCCCGAAGATAATATTGATGTTGAAGTAGACCTTAATCACTTTGATGAAAGTATAAAAGTAACTGGTATTGGTGCTGATAATTCGAATTACTGTTTTAAACGTTTCCTTTTTGAAGAAAAAGAAAACCTGTGTTCGAGGTGTTTATATGACTTGTCATCGAAAATGACATCAGAATCAGAAGCTGATGAGTTTAAGGACTTATTCTTAAATAAACTCCATCAAAGACAGGAGTTTTTAAATAGCAATATAAAATGTTTGTCGCCTGAGTTATATCTTGCAGAGTATTATGATAATTTAATAAACTGTGTAAATATTTTAAACAGATTTCCGGATAACCAGGAATACAAAAGAAGACAAGAGGGTAAAACACCTTTACAAATAAATGAAGATTCGTATTTCTCATATCAAAATATTGTGCATCCTGATAACGATATGATGAAGTTTAGTAATGAGTATGAGCATTTTATTAGAGAGTATGCGTTTTTTTATTTGGGTAAAAAAATAGATGCGCTGTCGGGAAAAGGAAATGTTGTTACAGGACCTGATTTTTATGACCAATTATACATAAATAGATATGCGTTATGCAATACTTTATTTTCAGGAACTAATCAGTATATTTTAAAGTATAAAACAATTGAAGATGCTTTAACCAGAGGTAGCTGGAAAACTGCAAATGAGTTGTACGATAAGTTTAATTCCGACTATCCTAATGCATCAAAAACAACAATTTTAAAAGAAGCGTTTAGGAAATTAAGTTTTGTAGCATCTGGACAACCGGCTTTCGATTTCTGTTTGTTTGATTTTGAAGGAAATAAGGTTCGACTTTCTGATTTTAAAGGTAAAGCTGTATATATCGATTTTTGGTCAACATATTGTGGGCCATGCCGTGCATCAATTGAAAGGTATGGAAAAGAAATCCATGATCGATTTAAGGATGAGGATGTTGTTTTTATTTATGTTGCTTTGGAATATGATTTAAAACGACCAAAGGAGTTCATGGAAAAAAATGGAATTCAAGGTATCCAACTTATTGCAAGGGGAAAAGAAGAATCTCTTATCAGAGAAAAGTACTTTTTTAATGGTATTCCGGAGTATTATATCATTGATTCGAATGGACTAATCGTTAAAAGAGATGCTCCTCGACCATATGAAATCATACAAAATCCATCTATTTTATTAGATGCAATCAAAATTCAATCAGCTAAAAAATAAGCTGGATTCAATAGATGATATACCCATGTAAATTTTTATTAAGATGTTTGAAGAGCATCTGGAATGAAATTTACATGGGATGTATATTTTGTAAATATGTTTATATGTATCTGTATGTGAGATTATTTTAACAATGAATTGAAAATCGATGAAGTCAAATCAATACTAGGTATGATAAAATCCCTGCACTACTTATAATTGCTCAGTTGAGAAAGAGATTATTTATATTGGAAAGTTATGGTAAGTGTAGGTTATAAACAATTCCCCGCAGAATTAAAATATTGAATTAAATGAAAATTTGGAAAAAGGTATTTAAAATGATTGCCTTATGGATTTTGTTGTTTTTACCTAGTATAATAATCTTATCTACCTCAATTTATGGCCTTTCAAAGGTTAATGACAAATTCTTTAAACAAAACGTAAATAAGAAATTAGAATTGATTCCTGTGATTGATACGCTTGGGAATAAGGTTAATTTGAAATATAAGAACAAGATTACGATAATCGACTTTTGGTTTCAAGGTTGTACTTTTTGCATTTATGAGATGAATCAATTTGATTCTTTATTAAAAGGAAGAGAGAACGAAATATCAGTTTAAAGCATTTCGATAGATGATTCAAAATACTGGGAAAATCCCAACTCTCCTTTTACTTATAAAACGGTGAATAATTGGAATTTCTATACATTGGACTCCAAATCTATTCGAGATAGGAATAAATATTTGCTGGAAATGTTTAATATTAATAGATTCCCATTCTATTTGGTGGTGGATAATCTTGGTAATATTGTTGAAATTCCTAATAGTGCAACAGCATACATAAAGGAGAACTATTTTTATAAGAATTGGATTTCTTACGTCTGGAATGAAATTTTATTTATTGATGGTTATACGTTAATTAAAGTGATGAGTATACCATACACTATTATGTTTTGGTTATTTGTATTTATCATAGTTATAATAAAAAGGAGATCAAGGAAATTAAAGAATACGTAGCAGCTAATAAGGATAAATATACTTAATGTAGTGCGATTTGGTAAATTTGAATATTATATCATTTAATGAATTCCTTAGAGGTTTAACAAGTGCCAATGTTTGATTTTATAATTACTTAGGTCTATTATTTAAAAACAAACGATTTGTTGTGATGAGTTGGATATAAAAAAACACTGTTGCTCGAAAACAACAGTGTTTTTAATTATGATATAATTTTAAGGATTATTCTGTTACATAAATCTTTTCTTTACCTACAATATAAAATCCTTTTTTTAATCCTTTTGTGGCCTCAGAATATTTTACACCCATTCGAACCATTGTTCCTGAAATGTTATAAACATTTACTATTGCATCAGGATCTTTTATTTTTATGTCATTAATTGCAGTAGAAGTTCTTTTAAGTGCAACATAATCAATTGTGCATGCCTGAGAGGCAGGTGTTCCATCATAAGTAAAACTCCAGTGCTCTGCTCCGTTATAAAAAACGATTCCACCCATAAGAACTTCACCATTAATAGCATAATCAGCAAGGGTTAATTCTTCTATATGGGTTGTTCCTGTTTCAGGAAGCGTAAATATATGTATAGTTGCTGTACCGGTACCACCAACCGAAAAACGAATGGCAACCTGATGACCTGCATCCGCAGCATCAAAAGTTATTTTAATAGCCAATTTTTCATAACTGGTAAAATCATATTCTGTAGAAGTTCCCCAACCACTGGCAGGTCCTAAAACTTGAGGAGCAGCAAGTGCATCTACAGCTAAAGGAGCTAGTTCAGTTTCAGAATTAACTGAGTAAATAGAAACATAACCATCAGGTACTGTAACATATTGAGCAAATGAAGCAGAAACACATATTAATAAAGTGCCAATAAGAGATAAAATTTTTTTCATAGATTTTATTTTTAAAAAATTAATAATGATTTTAAGTACAGTAAAGTTATATGAGAATTAAGTTTGCTTTTTTGGAATTTAGATATTTGAGTTTGAATTATAGATATTAATACAAATAGTTAAAAGACTGATATTTTTCTACAGTAAATTTTCAGAGTTAATGTTGAATTATTTTAATACTCAACTAAATAAAGAAGCTTTTTGCATGATTAGGTTAAAGAAGTATTTAATAATGAAAGTTATGTATCCGAATTTAAATAAGTATAAAGACGTCATTGAATAAATTTGTCAGGTATTTAAAAATTCAGTGACAGTTTCTAGGGATGCTTGTGTCTTTAAGTAACTTAAAAAATGAAATACGATCAGTTTACGATAAAATGGTAAAATTATTAAAAGAGCTATCTATGATGAAGATCAGAGTATGGTTACTGGCGGGATTAATAACTCTTGTTTATGTTGCCTGTTCAAAAAAAGGAAAAAACGAAAACTTAAAACTATGGTATAACCAACCTGCAAAACAATGGGTCGAGGCTCTTCCTGTAGGAAATGGACGTTTGGGTGCCATGGTTTATGGAGATCCTTGTCATGAAATTATTCAGTTGAATGAGAATACATTTTGGGCTGGAAGTCCTAATCGAAATGACAACCCTGAATCAAAAGATGCTTTGGCTGAAATCAGAGATTTGGTGTTTGAAGGAAAATACCAGGAAGCACAAGATTTGGTGAATGAAAAAATGATATCAAAACTATCACATGGTTCTGCCTATCAAACTATAGGTAATTTAAAACTGAATTTTAAAGGAAATGACAGTATTGATGAATACTACAGAGAATTAGATTTAGATAGAGCTATTGTTTCAAGTTGTTATATGAGCAATGGAGTTAATTATAAAACTGAGGTTTTTGCATCTAATCCGGATCAGGTTATAGTAGTTCAAATTAGGGCAGACAAAAAGCAGTCATTAAACTTTTCATTAGCAATGGATCGCCCATCTAATTATAACATCACTACCACTGAAAATGATGAGCTCATCATGAATGGAATTTCAAATGATTTTGAGGGAGTAAAGGGTGAGGTTAAATTTCAAACTATAGTAAAAATAGTCAATTCCGGAGGAGAAATTTCTAGGTCAGATTCAACATTGAATATTGCAGGAGCTGATGTTTCTACTATTTATATTTCAACGGCTACAAATTTTGTCAACTATAAAGATATTAGTGGCGATGAAAAGGGAAAGTCTACTTCGTATTTACAGGCTGCTTTAGAAAAGTCGTACAATCAAATAAAGAATGATCACATAAAAGATTACCAAGAATATTTTAATAGGGTAAGTCTTGATCTAGGTGTAACTGATTCTATAAATAATCCTACTGATGTGCGTCTTGTTGATTTTGCAAAAGGTAATGATCCTCAGTTGGTGGCACTTTATTTTCAGTTTGGACGCTATTTATTGATCTCATCATCTCGACAAGGAGGTCAGCCTGCCAATCTTCAGGGGATATGGAATGATCATTTGATTCCAACATGGGATAGTAAATACACTGTTAATATTAATACAGAAATGAATTATTGGCCATCAGAAGTTACTAATTTATCTGAGATGAATGAGCCTTTAGTGAAAATGATGCAAGAGCTTGCTATGACCGGAAAACAAACTGCTCAAGATATGTATGGAGCGCGAGGTTGGGTGCTACATCATAATACTGATATTTGGCGTATTAACGGACCGGTTGATGGTGCTTTTTGGGGAATGTGGCCAATGGGAGGAGCTTGGCTTTCACAACATTTGTTTGAAAAGTATTTATACAATGGAGATATAGAATATTTAAAAGATGTCTATCCAATTTTAAAAGAAGCGACACGATTTTTTTTGGATGTATTAGTTGAAGAGCCAAACCATCATTGGATGGTGGTTTGCCCTTCTGTTTCACCTGAAAATGCACCTTATTCAGATCATGGGGCTGCTATTTCTGCAGGAACAACCATGGATAATCAGTTGTTATTCGACTTATTTACTAAAACAATGAAAGCTGCAAATATATTAGATTTAGATAAGGATTTCGTGGAAGAAGTTAAGATTGTTCTTAAAAAACTTGCTCCAATGCAAATAGGAAAGTGGGGGCAGTTGCAGGAGTGGATGTACGATTGGGATAATCCGGAAGATCATCATCGTCATGTTTCGCATTTGTATGGAATGTTTCCATCTAACCAAATTTCACCATACTCGACACCAGAATTATTCTCGGCGGTAAAAACATCGTTACTGTCAAGAGGTGATGAATCAACAGGTTGGTCTATGGGATGGAAGGTAAACTTATGGGCTCGATTACTAGACGGAGACCATGCTTTAAAATTAATAACAGATCAATTAACCCCTTCTATCCAACCTGATGGTAAACAAAAAGGAGGAACCTATCCAAATCTTTTTGATGCACATCCTCCATTTCAAATTGATGGGAATTTTGGCTGTACTTCAGGTATTGCAGAAATGCTAATGCAAAGTCATGATGGAGTGATTCATTTGTTACCAGCTCTTCCTTCTTCTTGGAAAAATGGTGAGATTAAGGGATTAAAGGCGCGGGGTGGATTTAATGTTGATATACAGTGGGAGAATGGTATTGTGAAACTAGCTACCATATATTCAAAGCTTGGAGGTAATTGTCGTATAAGGGTTCCTAATCAAGTTAGGTTAGGTAATGGTAATGAATTAATAGTAGCATCAGGTAAGAATAGTAATCCATATTACGAAAAATATGATATCAAAGAGCCAATTATTTCAGAATCGGTTCAATCTTCAGAGTTAGAACTTTCGCAAACTTTTGTATGTGATATTCCAACTAATGCAGGAGAAACATATACATTGATAAGTGAATAGTTTATGTTATAATTGAAAAAACGTTAATTATTACTTTTTAATATAGATTTTATGAGATTTATACATAGTGTTTTATTTCTTGGTTTCATATCAATGCATTTGTTTGCAGAAAACGGACATCAGCTTTGGTTGAGAAGTGGTAGTGGAAAATCAATAAATGTTGTTTGTAACAAAAAATCTTCAACTTTAAATATTGCAGAGGAGGAGTTGAAATCTGGGTGGAAGGGGCAAGCAGGAAAAAATATTTATTTGATAATTAAAAGAGACGATCTAATTAAAGGAGATGGTTTTATTTTAAGTGACAACAAAATTCAGGCAAATACAGATTTAGGTATTCTATATGGTGTTTATGAACTATTAAGAAGACAAAATGTTGGAGATGATATAAAATTTGATGTATGTAATCCAGCATATGAATATCGTGTTTTAAATCATTGGGATAATCTAGATGGAACTATAGAGCGTGGTTATGCCGGAAATTCAATTTTTTGGCGAGATGGAGAGGATGCGTTTGTTGTTAAAGAAGAAGACAAAGTTTTATGGCAGGAATATGCTCGTGCTAATGCTTCGATAGGAATTAATGGAACTGTGCTAAATAATGTAAATGCTTCTCCTGAGATGTTAACTCATAATGTGTTAAATAGAGTAAAAGCTATTGCAGATATTCTTCGACCCTATGGTATTAAAACGTATTTATCCATTAAATTTTCCTCTCCATCAATGATTGGTGGTTTAGAAACTTCAGATCCGTTCGACTCTAAGGTTAATGAGTGGTGGAATGAAAAAGCAAAAGAAATATATCAGTTAATTCCTGATTTTGGTGGTTTTTTGGTTAAAGCCAATAGTGAAGGCCAACCGGGTCCTCAGGATTATGGCCGTACTCATGCTGATGGAGCAAATATGCTTGCTGATGCCGTGAAACCCTATGGGGGTGTAATTATGTGGCGTGCATTTGTGTATCAAACTTCTGAAGAAGATCGAGCTAAACAAGCATACAATGAATTTATGCCACTGGATGGCCAATTTAGAGATAATGTGATTATACAGGTAAAAAACGGACCTATAGATTTTCAACCGCGAGAGCCTTTTAGTCCATTATTTGGTGCAATGAAGAGTTCCTCAATAATGCCTGAAATTCAAATTACCCAGGAATATTTGGGACAAGGTATTCATTTGGTTTTTCTGGCTCCTATGTGGGAAGAATTTTTAAAATCTGATACTTATAGAAAAGGAAAAGGCAGTACTATCGCTAATTGTACTGATGGAAGTCTCATTACTCAAAAATATACTGCTATTGCAGGGGTGTCAAATATTGGATTAGATGCTAATTGGTGCGGGCATCTTTTTGCCCAGGCAAACTGGTATGCTTTTGGCCGTCTGGCTTGGAATAATTCATTAACAAGTGAACAGATTGCGAATGAATGGCTTATACAGACATTTAAAAATACAGATCAAAAAAGTGCTATATTTAATCCTGATTGGGAATTGAATTTCCTGAAACCGATTAAACAAATGATGCTTGATAGTCGTGAAGCAGCTGTTAATTATATGATGCCCTTAGGACTACATCATATTTTTGCGGCTGAAGAGCATTATGGACCAGGGCCATGGTGGGCTCCCAAGGGCATTAGAAAAGATTGGACTCCACCTTATTACCACCAGGCAGATTCCGTTGGAATTGGATTCAATCGTACAGCAACAGGAAGTAATGGCGTATGTCAGTATAGTGAAAACGTTAGTTTATTATTTAGTAATACAATAACATGTCCTGAAATGTATCTTTTATGGTTTCATCATCTTTCCTGGACATATAAAATGAAAAGTGGACGTACTTTATGGGATGAATTATGCTATCGCTACGATTCGGGAGTAAAACAAGTTAGACATTTTCAAACTGTTTGGGATAAAGTTCAACCTTATGTTGATTTTCAAAGGTTTTTTCATGTTCAACGTAAATTAAGAGAGCAGAGCCGAAATGCTCAGTTATGGAAAGATGCCTGTTTATTGTATTTTCAACAGTATAGTCATTTGCCTATACCTTATGATATAGAACGTCCTGTTCATGAACTTGATGTTATTATTAAAGAAGATTTGGAAAGGCATTGATTAAGAATTGTGTAGGATTTTGTGTGATGGGATTCTATTTCATGTCTTTCATCAAGGAAACAAGAAATAGAGCACTCTATCAAAATCCTGGGTTTAATTAGATTAAAAAATTAGTTTTCATTTCATAGTAGGACTGTTCCAAAATAAAGACAGCCCTTTTTATTTATGGATAGTTTTGGAACGTCTAATTTTAGAAAACTAATGTCTGAAATTAAAAATCAAAAATAATTTAATGATTTATTATTGTTTCATATTATAGTTGTTACCCTTTTTATATCTAAGTCTTAGTGTGTTGTTTCAATGCTTGTTTATTGCATTAATTAATTTCAATATGGTATTTTAATGATATTATATAATCTATGAAAATCAAATGAAGAATAGTCTAATTACACCGATAGCTATTGTGTTGTTATTACTTTCTTTTAATCATACCATATATGCATGGAATGGAATGGAATGGAATGCCAACGCCAAAGTTACATGTTGAAGGTCGTTATTTAAAAGACCCTCATGGTAATATTGTAAATTTACATGGCGTAGCAGTAACACCTAACCCCTGGTTTAATGGTGGCGCATTTGGAATTTGGAATCTATTGGCACCTGATAACTTAATTCATTATGCAGAACCTGAGAATTGGACATTTGCCTATGAGTCAAATGAAGAGGCTTGTGCTGTTCCCTGTTATAATTGGTTTCAGGATTATGCAACAGTAGATTACCCAAGAGCTGACTTTAAATACCAGGAAACTAGCGATAATGGGGATGGAACTTATTCAAATCCTCTAATTTATGGAGACTTCCCTGATCCTGATATAATTCGTGTTGGTGATGTATATTACATGGTTTCAACAACAATGCATATTTTTCCGGGAGCAACAATTTTGAAATCTAATGATTTGGTGAATTGGGAGTATTGCTGTAATCCTTTGCAAAAAATTGCATCTACAGATTGTTATAATTTAAATGATTGTGACCGATACTCACATGGACAATGGGCCTCAAGTTTAAAATATAATAATGGAAAATACTATTTATTGTTTACGACTTTAGATGAAGGCTGTTTCTTGCTAACAACAGATGATCCTGAGGGAACATGGGAAATGAAAGAACTGGATAATAGTTATTATGATCCGGGATTGTTTTTTGATGATGATGGGAAAATATATGTAGTTTATGGGATTAATACATTAAAAATTTCAGAACTGGACAGCGATTTTAATATCATGGCTGGTACTACTAAGGAGGTGTATTCGTATACTGTAAAAGAGGGACTTGAAGGAAGTCATTTATATAAAATTGGTGATTATTATTATATATACGCAACCTATGGAGGCTGGCCTGCATATCAAACAGTATTAAGATCAATCAATATATATGGAACTTATGAGGAAAAGCTGGTTTTGGATGATAATAATATACATCAGGGTGCGCTGGTTGAAACTCAAACAGGTCAATGGTGGACTATTTTATTTCAGGATAATGGAGCTTTAGGTCGAATGCCTAATCTACAACCGGTTCAATGGGAAGATAATTGGCCTGTTATTGGCAATGAAGGTGTTGCTGTTACTACTTATTCTAAACCTGATGTAGGAATGGTGCACACCGAAAAATATTTGCCAACAAATGATAATTTCCGTAATTATGAATTAGGTATGCAATGGGGTTGGAATCATAATCCCGATAATAGTAAATGGTCATTAACAAAAAATCCGGATTATTTAAGATTAGAAACGGTTAGTGTTGTTGAAAATCTTAAAGAGGCTCAAAATACTTTAACTCAACGGATTTTAGGTTATCATTCAAATACAGGCTATTTATATGGAACCATTAAGATGAATATTGAAAATATGCAAGATGGAGATGTGGCTGGGATTGCAGTTTTTCAAGATCCTTATGCATATATAGGTATAAAAGTTATTGATGGGAATAAAACATGCGTTCAAATGAATGATGGAGTATTAACAACAGGACCGGTAATTGATAATGCTGAAATTTATCTTAGGGTTAAGGTTAATACAGAAACTGATATTGCATCCTTTTCTTATAGTCTGGATAATGAAACATATATTGACTTAGGAACAGAACTGGATATGCAGTTTGATTTATCAGTATTTACAGGTAATAAGTTTTGTATCTTTAATTTTGCAACGATTCAAACCGGAGGATATGTGGATGTAGATTGGTTTTCGACAGAACAAACATTTGATGAAGATACGTTTTATGATGATTCGTTTACAGGCTATACCGAAGAATCTTTGACACTAAGTGATTTAGTTATTGATGCAGATAATGTTGAATTATTGACAGGTAGTGTTAGTATATTAACAGTTACTGCTTTTTATGAAGGTGGACATTCAAAAGATGTTACGTTAGGAGCAAAGTATAGTAATCCCAATTCTGATGTGATTCAAATTGTGAATGGTAATATTATTGCTTTGGCAGATGGTGAAGCAACAATTACAATTACTTATCAAGGTGATTTGGGTGATCCAATTTCAAAAACTTGTACAGTTTCATCATCTACATTTCCATTAACTAAGGAATTGTTTAATCCTTCAATATATGCGACAGGATCATTTAATGAAGCAACCAAAATATTAAAGACAGGACAATATGGTTTTGGTGGTTGGGAATATAATGCAGGAATAGATATTACGGGATATCAATATTTGGTGGTAGAACTGGCGAATGCAAACTCATGTGGTACCTCATTTCGTTTATTTGACAGTAATAATTATTGGGGTGGTTCTGCTCAATATGATTTTGGCAGCGCAAAACAAGTTGTTGTAACTCTTTCTAAGATGTATAATAGTAATACCGGTGAACTTCTTGATCCTACTCATATTTATATTGTTGGCTTTTGGTCGGTGGGTTATTGTGATATTGTAATTAATCGTATTTATTTAACTAATAATTCTAATTTTGATACATCCAGTGCAAAGGATAATGTTTATTACAATGAAAACGAAATTGTAGATGTTTATACCATTATGGGAGTTAAAGTAAGGTCAGATGTGAAACGGAAAAATGCCACAGATGGTCTTTCAAGGGGTATTTATATTGTTGGTGGAGAAAAGGTTTATGAGTCTGGATTTTAGATTGTATTAGGAGATTTCCATATTAAAATAGATTTATGTAAGTATCAAGATTTAAATTAAGTTTTATTTGAAATTAATTGGATCTTGATACTTTTTTATTAAAATCCTGGATAATATAATATTCGATATAAGTGTTTATCGTTTAAAAGTAGATGTTTAAGTAATTTATTGTTTGTAGACTAATATTTACTTCATATTTTTAACATGTTAAATTTTTTAACAAATAGGTTTTTAACTTGTTTAAATAAGCATAAGAAACGAGCCATGAAAATATTTTTCTCACAGTATGGAGATGACTGTTGATGCGAGTTCTCCCGGTGTATTGTGGCAGACTATGTGATCATTAAAATAAATTATAAACAGATGAATATTAGGATATATACTACTTTGATTATTGTTGTTATTTGCCTTTTTTCTAATATAAGGGATGTATTAGCCAATGATGTTACCCGGTTTTATAATCTTAATGAAGAATATGGTGTATCATTTCGCCAAACCAATATGGTATGTAGTGATTCAAACGGATTTATCTGGATTTCTTCAAAAATGGGTGTTATTCGTTATACCCAAAATGATATAAAATTTTATGAGTTACCTTATGAAACAGCCGATGTTCTTCATGTTAATCTTAAATATAAGAATGGTATTTTAATTGCTTATGCCAATAATGGGCAAATATTCAAATATAATACTGTAAAAGATCAGTTTGAAAAAGTTATTAATATATCTAAGATTATAAGGAATCCATATATTTATGTTTCTTCAATATTGATAGATAATCAGAATAAAATTTGGATAGCATCAACCGTAGGAATGTTTTCTTATGATGAAAAGTCAGGATTAATAGCAGTAACACAGAATAATGAAGTAAATAGTCTGGCTTGGTATGATGATTATAGTTTTTTTTATGATGTTAATGGTGAAATAAAATTATATGACATTCGAACATTAACTTCAGAAAACTATTTTAGATTTAGTGTAAATGATCGTTTTAGATTATCTAAATTTTATTTTGATGAAAAGATACAAATATTATGGATTGGCAGTGAATCTAATGGCTTTTATTACATTAATGATAATTACAAAGAAAAAAAACTTTCAAAAATTCCAGAAATCCCCAGCCAACCGATATTAGCAATTGAATCAATTTCCGATTCAATCATTTCCATTGGAGTAGATGGCCAGGGAATATGGGAAATAAATCGTTATACAAAGAAGGTGTCGGCTATTTTTAAAGATGATTCGGATAATCCATATTCATTAAAAGGAAATGGAGTATATGATATTTATCTTGATAATAATAAGAGAGTCTGGGTTTGTACATATAGTGGAGGAGTCTCTTTTTTTGATCAGGAGAACACTTCGTTAACTAAGTTTAATCATGTAACAAATAATACTAATTCTCTGGTTAATGATGATGTGAACAGTATATTGGAAGATAAGCAAGGAAACTTGTGGTTTGCAACGAATAACGGAGTGAGTTTATTGGATAAGAAAAATAATAAATGGTATTCGTTTTTTCATAATAAACAGGAGCAATCTCAAGTCTTTCTTTCTTTATGTGAGGATAATAAAGGACGCATTTGGGCTGGGACTTATTCTTCAGGCTTATATCTAATAGATTCAAAATCAAAAAAAGTATTAGACAAGAAATGTTTTGAAGAAACAGATAGTGTTTTCTCAAATAAATTTATCTACAATATACTAAAGGATAGAAATGGTGATATTTGGTTTGGAGGTATTAGAGGAGATCTGGTTTGTTACAAAGTAAACGAGAATCGTTTTAAAAGTTATTCTGATGCGATATGCTATTTAATGGTTGAGTATGATGAGAAGTACTTACTGCTTGGAAAAACATATGGTTTATTTCTATTTAATAAAGAAACAGGAGAACAAGAAAATTTGATTAATGGTCATGTGGTTTATGATATTTACCCAAATAATAATATTATTTGGGTAGCTACATGTGGTGATGGTTTAATTAAATATGATTTAAAATCCAAGAAGAAAATATACTTTACCAAGGATTCAGGATTACCTTCTAATTTTGTAAATAGTATTGAACATTCAGGAGAATTTCTATGGATTGGAACAGAACAAGGGATGTGCAGATTAAATGTAACGACAAATGCAATCGTATCCTTCAGTTCAAAAATTGAACTAAATAATACTTCGTTTAATCAGAACTCTCATTATGCATTACAAGATGGAAGATTGATTTGGGGAACAAATAAAGGTGTTATCGTTTTTGATCCCCAACTATTAGAAGAAGAGGAAGATAATGGGAAGATTTTTTTGCAGGATATAACAATCTCAGGGAGTTCAGTAAGAGATTTGGATGATCTGAATATTACTAAATCAATTGATAGTCTGGATGAAATTACCCTAAAATATTTTCAAAACACAATTAGTGTCGAAATGATCCCTATTGTAATGAATTCTACCGGATGTAAGTTTTCATGGAAACTTGAAGGTTTAAACGAGGATTGGAGTACGCCAGGAAAAAACAATATTATATCCTATTCGAATCTTCCAAGTAATATCTATAATCTTAGGATTAGAATGTTTGATAATGCATTGTCAAATTTAATTCAGGAAAGAAGTTTAAAAATTACAATAGTTCCTCCTTATTATAGAATGTGGTGGTTTAATGTGTTGGTATTAAGTGTTATTGGGGGATTAGGTATATTTTTATTTAAATATTATATCCATAATCTAAAAAAGATACATTCCGAAGAAAAAATACGGTTTTTCGCAAATACGGCTCATGATATCAGAACTTCTCTTACATTAATAAATGGTCCTATTGAAGAGTTAAATAAAGAGGAAGGATTATCAAATAAGGCATTGAATTATCTTCATCTCGCTACAGATCAAACACATCGATTGCTTAAGGTTGTAAACCATTTAATGGATTTTCAAAAAGTTGATATAGGGAAAGAATACCTTTTATTAAAAATGCATGATGTAGTTAAGATTCTTAATAATAGAGTGATAATGTTTGAGTCATATGCGAAATCCAGGAATATAAAATTGTTTTTTAATTCAAATGTGGATGAATATATTACGGCAATTGATGAAGTTATGATTGAAAAAGTAATTGATAATTTAATTTCAAATGCAATAAAGTATTCAGAAAGTGAAAATAGTATTAGAATTAATTTTGTAGGAACGAAGTTAAAATGGCAATTGGAAGTTATTGATAATGGAATTGGAATTGATAAAAATGCACAAAAGCTTTTATTTAAAGAATACTATAGAGCTGAAAATGCCGTAAATAGTAAAATTGTAGGCTCAGGAATAGGATTGCTTTTGGTTAAAAATTATATCAGCTTACATAAGGGGAAAATAAGTTATGAAAGTCAACCGGATTCTGGATCTATATTTAGAATTGAAGTTCCTTATGTTGAGGTGGAGAACAAAGAATTGGAGGGGCAGCATGATAATAAAACACATAGTTATATTTCTAATTATAAAAAAATAGAAGAAGAAATTGATCAGACGAGTGATTTGAAAATGAAAGTTCTTGTGGTAGAGGATAATGAGTATTTGCAAGAATTTTTAGCTTCTGCAATGATAGAGGAATATGAGATACTCATAGCTAATGATGGTATGGTTGCATGGGAAATAATAATTAAAGAAATGCCAGATTTAATTGTGTCTGATATTATGATGCCAAATATGGATGGTTTTGACCTTTGTACAAAGCTTAAATCAACTTACGAAACTTCACATATTCCGATTGTTTTATTGACGGCTTTGGCTGATAAAGCACAAGAGTTAAAAGGATTAGGATTAGGCGCAGATGATTATCTTACAAAGCCATTTGATATTACTATTCTTCAACATAGAATAAAAACTATAATCCAAAATCGACAAATATCTAGAGATAAGGCGTTAAAAATTATAAAAATAAATGATGACGAAAAGCCTATATTAGAGAATAAAATAAATGATAAGTTTATTAAGCAAATGGTGAAAATTGTAAGAGAAAACATAAGTAATTCCAATTTTTCTAAAAATGATTTTGCTGCAGAGATGAATGTTAGTTCTTCATTATTATATAAAAAGGTAAAGGCTTTAACGAATCAGTCTCCAACTGATTTTATTAAGTCTATTAGACTCGATTATTCTTTAGAGTTATTGCAAACAAAAGAATATACAATTACTGAAATAAGTGAAATGTGCGGTTTTTCAAGTGTAGGTTATTTTAGTACTGTTTTTAGAAAACATTTTAATAAGTCGCCTTCTCAATTATTATAGTAATATATAAGTTGTGAATACAACAAGAGGTTTCCATATTAGGGAAACCTCTTGTTGTTTGTACATATGTTAAGCTTCATAAAATCATAGAAATCTTCCTTTAATGATCCAAAATTGGAATATCAAGATATGAAAGATTAAAAATATTTAATTAATAATTGTCTAAAATCTGAATATTGACATTGGGTAAATAAAAGATATATAGGTGATTATGGGTGTTTTATTTTTAAATATCTCAAATTGTAAATCATATATTTATATTTAAAAGTCAGAAAAGTTAAGTGAATATAAATTTGTTTAAAAATTATAAATCCAGACATGATATAGAACTGGATTTTAAATGATGTATGAAATTATTTATTCACTTAAAAAAAAAGTAAAATGAAGAAAAGTATCTCCATTTGTTCCATTTGTGGAGTTGTTCTTTTATTAAGTTTATTTGTTCCTTTTGTCTCGTGTATTAAGCAAAATGGCAAAAATAATCCAGATTTTAAATCTGATAGTTTAGTTGCCCATTTTGATTATTTTAATTACAAAGGTGATGATGACTTTTATAAATTAAATCCACTTCCTGATAAGGATTATTATTACAACCCTATTCTACCAGGATGGTATTCTGATCCAAGTCTATGTTCAAATGGAAAAGATTTTTTTCTGGTAACATCAACTTTTTCTTTTTTTCCGGGAGTTCCAATTTTTCATAGTACAGATCTGGTTAATTGGAAACAAATTGGACATGTATTAAATAGACCGGGTCAATTACCTCTTGACGGACAAAGAGTAAGTGAAGGAATTTTTGCACCTGCTATTAGTTATAATCCACATAATAAAACTTATTATATGGTTACAACTAATATTAGAAAAGGAAATTTTTTTGTTAAAACAACTGATCCATTTGGAGAATGGTCAGATCCAATTAGTTTACCAAATGTTAAAGGAATTGATCCTTCTTTCTTTTTCGATGAAGATGGGAAAGCATATATAGTTAACAATGATGTGCCAGATGGTGGTTCTCAATACGAAGGACACCGTGCTATTCGAGTTCTACAATTTGATGTAGAAAAGGAAGAAACATTTGGTCCAAGCATAATGTTGGTAAATGGAGGTGTTAATCTTGATGAGAAGCCAATCTGGATAGAAGGACCTCATATGTATAAAATCAACGGAAATTATTATTTAATGTGTGCTGAAGGTGGAACTTCAGTAAATCATAGAGAAGTGATTTTCAAAGGGGATAATCCTATAGGAAGTTTTAAACCATGGGCAAAGAATCCGATGCTAACTCAACGTCATTTAGAGCCAGATAGGGATTTACCAATTACATGTGCAGGTCATGCAGACTTGATTAAAAAAGAAAATGGAGAATGGTGGTCGGTATTTTTAGCTTGTCGACCAATTGAAAATAAATTTGAAAATCTGGGTAGAGAAACCTACTTAATGCCAGTAAAATGGAGCGAAGATGGATTTCCTTATATGACAGAAGGAGATGAACTTGTTCCTAGAATAGTTGAAATGAAAGGATTGGAAAGAGATTCAATGACAACTTTCGGAAATTTTGAAAAGTATGATGACTTCAATGCTCCTGTTTTAGGTATGGAGTGGATGACCTTGAGAGGAGATGCGTCTGATCTATATTCCTTAACAACAGATTCAGGATTTCTTACTTTAAATTGTGCAGATGTAGAATCATCAGAATTGAAAACGCCTGCATTTGTAAGTCGAAGACTACAACATCATAAATTTGAGTGTAAAACTTGTATGTATTTCAAACCTCAATCAGAAGATGAATCTGCTGGTATACTATTATTTAAAGATGAAACGCATCAGTATTTATTTTCTGTAGGTAAAAAAGGAGCTCAAAATACTATTAGCATAAAAAAGATTAAAGAGAATGGGGCTGATGTAATTGACTCAATGAATGTTGAAATTACAGATGGTCCAATAGAGATGAAAGTTATTTCAGATGGTAAGAATTTTAGCTTTTATTATGCTATTGGGCAATCGGATTGGACTTTGTTGTCAAATAGTGTAGATGCATATTACTTATCTACTGCTCAATCATATGGTTTTACAGGAACCAATATTGGTTTATATGCATCCAAAAAATCTTATTAGAAAAATATAAAAGTTGATGATTTATTTTAAATCACATTAAGTATTAATAATTTATAAATCTATGAAATTATGATTAAAAAGAAATGTAAAGATTTAAGATCTTTTAGTGAATCCTTTGATATTGATTTTAGAGGACAAGTGTGTTTGAATTTAGATAATGCAAGAAGACAAAAAAAATTTGTACAAGCTATTGAAATTAGATTACAATTGTCAATTTAAGTCTAAAATATAATGAAAGGTTTAAAAGATTTATTATTTCCAAAACTTTCCATACTTAATAAGTTAGGAAATGTCATCATAAAGAGTTTTGTTTTTATGATGGTTATATTATTATCTGCTTCTGCATATGGGCAGAATACAAAACAGATAGCTGGGATTGTACTTGATGATCAGGGGGAGCCGGTTGTTGGAGCAACTGTTGTTGTTAAAAATACAACTATTGGTATGATAACTGATTATAAAGGTGAATTTGTATTTGATGTTCCAAATGATGCAAAAACTCTTGTTATTTCGTTTATTGGAATGCAAACCCAAGAATTTGATATTACTACTGAATTTAAGGTTAATATTACATTGAAGTCAGAAACGGAATTGCTTGAAGATGTTGTTATTGTAGGATATGGACAGCAGAAAAAAGAAAGTATTGTTGGAGCCATTACCCAAACCACAGGTAAAGTACTTGAGCGTGCCGGAGGTGTTACAAATGTAGGAGCTGCACTTACCGGGCAATTACCGGGTGTTATAACGTACACATCATCTGGCCAGCCAGGAGAAGAAGATCCTAAAATTATTATTCGTTCCCAAACATCTTGGAATAGTAGTTCTCCTCTTATTCTTGTTGATGGAATAGAACGTTCTATGAGCGATGTAGATATTTCATCAGTAGAAAGAATCTCTGTGTTAAAAGATGCTTCTGCTACTGCGGTATATGGTGTTCGTGGTGCTAATGGAGTAATATTGATTACAACAAAACGTGGTAAGGAAGGAAAGGCAAATATTCAGGTACGTGCTAATGCTACTATGAAAATTCCATCAAAACTTCCTGAAAAGTATGACTCTTATAATACTTTAATGTTACGTAATCAGTCTATAGAAAATCAACTGGATATTTATAGTGATAATTGGGAGAGTTATATTCCTGTAGATATTATTAATAAATATCGTAATCCGGCAAATATTGAAGAAGCAGAAAGATATCCAAATATCGATTGGGAAGATGCATTATTAAAGAAGAATGCAAAGTCTTACAATGCAAGTGTAAATGTTGCCGGAGGAACAAAGTATGTTAAATATTTTGCTGCAGTTGATTTCCTGAATGAAGGTGATATTTTTAAAACTGTAGACAATGGGGGAGGTTATGATGCCGGGTTTGCCTACAATCGAATAAATGTTCGTAGTAACCTGGATTTCCAATTGACCAAAACAACTAAATTTAGTTCAAATCTTTTTGGTACTAATGGTACAAAAAAAACACCTTGGGATTTTGAAGGTAGTTTCCCTTGGGCAGCTATATACAGAACAGCACCCAATAGTATGTATCCTGTTTATTCTGATGGAATATGGGGGTTTTATTTTCCCAAAGATGCGGATCAACCAAATTCGGTTTATCAATTAGCAAACAGCGGAAGCGAAGAGCAAACGACTACTAAAATTACTACAGATTTTAGTCTTAAACAAGATCTTAAATTTATCACAAAAGGTTTGTCGTTTGAAGGAACATATTCGTATGATAATACCTTTGTTGAGGTAGATAGGGGGATTAATAACAAATATAAAAATCAACAGCAAAAGTGGATAAATCCAGATACTGGTGAGGTTTTATATAGATATCCGCTAGATTCTTCCACACAATTTGACTATACGAATAAAATTGAATGGACAGCACAAGCAGGAAATATACAAAAATGGTCAACATTTAGAAGACAGTATTACTCTATGCGATTAAATTTTGCTCGTGATTTTGGCAAACATACAGTTACCGGTTTGGGATTGTTCAGTCGCGAAAAGAGTGCTAGTGGTGATAGTTTTGCGCGTTTTCGTGAGGACTGGGTTTTACGTGCTACATACAGCTATGATAGTAAATACTTATTCGAGGTTAACGGAGCATATAATGGTTCTGAAAAGTTTGGTCCTGATTATCGTTTTGATTTCTTTCCTTCTGTATCTGCTGGATGGGTTATATCAGAAGAAAACTTTATGAGTTCATTATCTTTTATAGATATGTTTAAATTACGTGGATCATGGGGTATAATTGGAGATGATTCAGCCGGAGGCAGGTGGCTATATGCTGATCGATGGGAATATGATGGAGTTACAAATTTAGGAACAACGAGTGGAAATAAATCTCCTTACACTTATTACCGACAAACACAAACTGGTAATCCAAATATAGCTTGGGAGACGGTAGAAAAGAGAAATATTGGTGTAGATTACTCATTTTTAGATGGATTAGTTGCAGGATCTTTTGATTATTTTAATGATCATAGAACAGATATTATTGTCAGCGAAAATGACCGTGCAGTAGCTTCATTTTTAGGGGGATCTGTTCCTACAGCCAATTTAGGAGAGGTGAAAAGTCATGGTTATGAGTTTGAAATCAGATTAGGTAAATCAATTAATCAAGACTTTAGAGTTTGGGCAAATATCAATATGACTCATGCAACAAATGAGGTTGTGTTTGCTGATGATCCTGAATTATTGCCAGATTATCAAAAGGATGAAGGATACTCGATTGGGCAAACCAGATCCTACATAGATCATGGCTATTTATCAACTTGGGATGATGTAATTGGAAGTACTCAACGTGTATCGGATAATAATCATAAGAATATTGGAGACTATAACATTATTGATTTTAATGGAGATGGTGTTGTTGATAAATATGACAAAGTTCCTTACAAGTATTCTGGTACTCCTCAAAATACTTATAGTACTACGGTTGGTGTTGATTGGAAAGGAATTAACTTTTCAATGCAATTTTATGGAGTTTCAAATGTGACCAGGGAGGTAAACTTTCCAACTTTTGTAAAGGGTACTGATAATGCATACGTAGAAGGTACTTATTGGACTGTTAAAAATGGAGGCGATGTTCCAATGCCAAGATATAATGTTTCCCAAGGTGATGAGGTTGGTGGAACCAGATATTGGTATGATGGTTCATATCTTCGTTTAAAAACCGCCGAACTAGGTTATACATTCAGAAAAGGATGGACTGAACATTTAGGAATTAAGTCTTGTAAGTTTTATGTAAGCGGCAATAATTTATATGTTTGGACAGATATGCCCGATGACCGTGAAAGTAACTTTAGTGGTAATTCTTCAATGGGTGCATATCCTACATTTAAGCGTGTAACTTTTGGTGTTGATATAACTTTCTAATTATGTTATTATGAATTTGAAAATAAAATATTTTAAAATACCTTTTTCACTTATTCTAATTGCAGGATTTTTAGGATTAGTATCCTGTGAAGATTATTTGGATAAATCACCAGAAAGTGATATAAGTGAAACTGAACCGTTTGAGAATTTTGAGAATTTTCAAGGTTTTACTGAAGAATTGTATAATTGTATTCCTTGTTTTACTGCATCGGCATATCATAACTCATGGAATCTTGGGGATGATGAAATTTGGTGTATTTCTGGTGGTCAGTCTCAGCTAGGAGGATATATTGATCAAGGTGATTATTGGAAATGGGATTCTTATGGTTCTCCATTTTGCTCAGGTACAAAAAATTGGGATGGTAGATCGTTTACAAAATCAGATAATTCCAAAGAGCTAGGACACTTATGGGGTTTTTCCTGGTATGGTATTCGAAAAGCAAATATTGGAATTGCAAATTTAGATGGTTTAACAGATGCTACTCAGGAAGAGAAAAATTTAATTGAAGGACAGCTATATTTCTTTAGAGCATGGTTTCATTTTCAGATTATGAAATATTGGGGAGGAATACCCTATATAAATAGAGTAGTGCCTGCAAATGAGGTATTTAAGGATGGAAGATTGTCTTATCAGGAAGCAGCAGATCTTGCGGCTAGTGATTTTAGAAGAGCTGCGGAGTTATTACCTGTGGATTGGGATGATACAGCAGTCGGTAAAACTACTCTCGGCAATAATATGCAGAGGGCAAATAAAATTATGGCTTTAGCATATCTTGGTAAAAATTTGTTGTATGCAGGTAGTCCTTTAATGAATGAAGTTTCCGGAGGAAGTACAGAATACAATCCAGATTACTGTCAGCAAGCAGCAGAAGCTTTAGGCGAAGCCTTAGCTTTATCTGAATCTACAGGAAGGTATAAATTGGCAGATTTTAGCGAATATTCACAATTATTTTATGTGCAAAATAGTGATAATATTCCAGGTAAAGAAGAGACTATTTTTTGGGAGAACATCGCAGGAGGTAGAGCTAGATTTAGATGGAATCAAATTAATGACTATATAGCTGACGGTAATAGTTTTGGAGGATTTTTACTTGCACCTACGGCTAATTATGTTTTCCAGAATTATGGAATGGCCAATGGATTACCAATTAATAAGGAAGGCAATGTATCTGAAGCGGATGCAGAGTCTGGTTATGATCCTGAATATCCTTGGAGAGATAGAGACCCAAGGTTTTATAAAGATATATTAGTTGATGGAGAAAGAAGTAGTGTGAAGGAAGATAAGCCTGATTATATTGAGTTTGCCTCTCTTTATACAGGTGGTTTTTTTAGAACAACACCTTCCGAAAATAAAAAAAACCGTACTGGATTAATGGAAACAAAGTGGAAACCACGCCTGGCTGAATATGCTAATGAAAGTACAACAATGCAAAATATGACAGTATTAAGTTTAATGCGTTTGGCAGATGTATATTTAATGTATGCAGAAGCTACAGCTGCAGGTTACGGGTTAAATAAAACGGCCACATCATATTCTTTAAATCCAGCGGAGGCTATAAATGTTGTGAGAGACAGAGCTGGAGTGGGACATGTTGCTAATAAATTTTTGACTTCAGTAGATGTTTTTATGAGTGAGTTACAACGTGAACGGGCAGTAGAACTCTCTTTTGAAGGTCATCGTTTTTGCGATTTGCGTCGATGGAAATTATTAGATAAAAAGCCCTATACATTAAAGTGTTCTCTTGAATTTGAAAGAGATCCGAATGGTTTGACAGGTGCTGCCTTGGCTGAGGATTACAAAAATTCCAGAGTATTAAATCTGAGAATGGAAACTCTATTAGAGAGAAAATTCTTAGAAAAGCACTATTGGTTTCCTTTCTTAATCGAAGATGTTAATATTTATCCTGAATTTAAACAAAATCCGGGCTGGTAATATGATAATGATAATAAAAATTTTATTGAGTTATCAAAAATTTAATGTGCAATAAAATGAAGAAATTATTTATAAATATCTGCCTTGTTCTATTTACCATCTCATATTTTAATGGGGTAAATGTTCATGCGCAAGAAAAAACGGATAGTATTGCTAATGTTGCAATTGATTCTCAAGCAAAGGAGGTTATTAATGTAGCATTTGGAACTCAAAATAAGGAAGATGTACTTGGAGCAGTATCAACTGTTAATATGTCCGATTTGTTAAAGAAAAATTATCAAACCTTTCCTCTTGATGGAATTAGGAGTTTTGTGGCAGGATATAATGGAAACATTTGGGGACAAGGATTTTTAGTCCTAGTTGACGGAGTTCCCAGAAATGTTATGGATCTTAATGCTACAGAAATTGAGTCTGTTACAGTCTTAAAAGGAGCTAATGCGGTTGTTCTATACGGTAGCAAGGCTGCCAAAGGTGCTATACTTATAACTACAAAACGTGGTGAAGTTCATCCAATGACTATTGAAGCACGTGTTAACACCGGTATGTATGTCCCTAAAAGTTATCCGAAGTATTTGGGTGCAGCATCATATATGAATTTGTACAATGAAGCATGTGATAATGATGATAAAGAACATTTGTACAAAGACGAGACTATATATAATACTGCAACTGGAGTTAATCCATATAAATATCCTGATATTGACTTTTTCTCTTCTGATTATTTAAGAAAAGCATATAACAAAACAGATGCTACTGTTGAGATTGCTGGAGGAGATGAGAAAACACAGTATTATACCAACTTTGGAATGAGCTATAACAATGACCTTGTTAATTATGGCGAGCAAAGTAAAAATCACGACTTAAATTTTAATATGCGTGGTAATGTAGATATGCAACTCACCGAATGGCTATCTGCAAAAACAAACGCTCATGTTATTTATAATAATAACTATATAGGAAGAGGTAATTTCTGGGGGAGTAGTGCAACATTGCGTCCAAATTGGTTTAATCCATTGATTCCTATTGATATGATAGATCCTAATAACACAAATTTGCAAACTACTATTGCAAATAGTAATAATGTTATTGATGGAAAGTATCTATTGGGTGGTAAGAATGATTTACAAACCAATGCCTTTGCTGATATGTTAGCTGCCGGTTATATTCGTTATAAAGATCGTGTTTTTCAGTTCGACGTAAGCGCTACAGCCGATTTAAGCGGTATTACACAAGGACTGTCCTTTACTAATTCATTTAGCATTGATTATAATAGTTTCTATTCGGAAGCTTATAAACAAAGCTATAGAACATATGCACCAGTCTGGTCTAATATGAATGGCGAAGATATGATTATAGATCTTGCTAAATATGGTGATGATGGTAGTGCAACAAATGAAATGATAGGTGATTCAAGATATATGCAAACTATCACTTTTTATTCTCAACTAAATTATGCCAGAACATTTAACAACACACATAATGTAACTGGTAATATAATTGGCTGGGGCTTCCAGTATCGTAATTCTGTAGATGCAGATCATGAAGGTAGTGATTATCATAGTTTTTGTAATGCAAATTTAGGTATGCAACTGGCATATAACTATAATCACAAATATTATATTGACTTTTCTGGAGCATTTATTCATTCGGCACAATTTGCAGAAGGTAATAGAGAAGCTTTTTCTCCTACAGTAACTCTAGGTTGGAGATTAAGTGATGAAGAATTCCTGAATGATGTATCATTTATTGATAATCTTAAATTAACGGCATCTTATGCTAAGTTAAATCAGGATATTGATATTCAGGATGGTGATGATTCCTATTATTTGTATCAAGGCTACTATAGTGATAATAGTTACTTTAACTGGCGTGATGGTACTATGGGTGGAGCTATTGGTGTATTATCAAAAAGAGGTTCTAACCCGGGTTTAGATTTTGTTTCTCGTGAGGAAATTAGAGTTGGGCTTGAAGGTGCTTTACTTGAAAATAAAGTTTTATTTGATATAAACTATTTTAATCAGGTTACAGATGGTTTGTTGACTCAGGGAGCAAGTACTCTTTATCCTTCTTATTTTGAACGATGGGATTATTCTTTCCTTCCTTACGTAAATTATAACAAGGATAAAAGAACTGGTTTGGATTTTTCTGTTTCATACAATAATAATTTGGGAGACTTAAAATATCAGATTGGTTTTGTAGGAATGTTATATGATTCAGAGGCTATTAAAAGAGATGAGGTTTATGATGAAGATTATTTATACAGAGAAGGTAAACCTTTAGATGCGTCATTCGGTTATATCTGTGAAGGATTTTTTACTGATGATATGGACGTTGCCAATCATGCTACTCAGACTTTTGGAGGAGGTGATGTTAAAGCTGGTGACTTGAAGTATAAAGATGTTAATAATGATAATACTATTGACTATCGTGATCAGGTTGAACTTGGAAAATATGGATCTCCATTTACTTATGGTATCAACTTAACTTTACAGTATAAAAACTGGACACTTTTTGCAATGGGACATGGACAATCTGGTGCAATAGGTTACAAAAACTCGAATTATTATTGGGTTTATGGAAATCGAAAATATTCAGAAGAAGTTTTGGGGCGTTGGACACCTGAAACTGCATCAACAGCAACTTATCCACGATTAACAACTATGTCGAATACGAATAACTTTCAAAATTCAACATTCTGGAAATATAAAAATAATCGTTTTGATTTAGCAAAAATTCAAGTTACATATGACTTACCTAAAAAGATGTTTAATGAAAACTCATTGTTAAGTCAGTTAAGCGTATACTTTAGTGGACAAAACCTTTTGACGATTTCAAAAGAAAGAAAGTTGATGGAAATGAATGTTGGAAGTGCTCCACAATGTAGGTTCTATAACATAGGTATAAAAGCTGCTTTTTAATCTAATTTTTAAAATTTAAAAAGATGAAAAGAAATATATTATTCCTTTTAATTAGTTTGTTGGTTCTATCAAGCTGTGAAGACTTGTTTGAACCTGCAATAGAGAATATGAAGGATATTGATTTAATGTATTCAAATCCACAGTATGCTCAAGGGGTCTTGGTATCAGGTTACCGTTTTTTACCTGATGCATACGGAAATACAGAATATGCCACAGACGATGCAGTAACAAATGAAATCAATAATTCATATTTAAAGATGGCCACAGGTTCATGGACTGCTTCGAATAATCCTGTCAGTGCATGGAATAATAGTTATGGTGCTATTCAATATGTAAATACCTTCTTAGAAAATTGTGATAAAGTAGAATGGGATGAAGATGAGGAGGCTGCTGAGCTTTTTAATATGCGTTTAAAAGGTGAAGCTTATGGACTGAGAGGTTTGTATATGTATAACTTGCTAAAAAATCATGCTGGTTTTTCTTCGAATGGAGAGTTATTAGGTATTCCAATTGTAACATCTCCCCAGAATGTTAATTCAGATTTTAATCAGGAACGTGCAACCTTTCAGGCTTGTGTTGACCAAATAATTACAGATTTAAATTATGCTATTGATTATTTACCTGAAGAATATGTAAGTGTCTATTCGTTAGATGAAGTTCCTGAAAAATATAAAAGCATGGTTACTTCATATGGTACTTATAACAGAACAATGGGTGACTATTTCAGACAATTGATCGATGGACAAATAGCAAAGGCATTTCGCTCAAGAGTTGCTTTACTGGCAGCAAGCCCTGCTTTTCAGGATGGATCAAATACTACAACATGGGAGGACGCAGCAAAGTATTCTGCTGATGTATTGAATTACATAGGTGGTATTTCTGGATTAGATCCTCAAGGAGTTACCTTTTTTAATAATCAGACAGAACTAAACAATGTTAATGAAGGAATTAATCCAGATGAAATATTGTGGAGAACAAGTAAAAGTGAAACATCAGATGAGGAAGAGGATAATTATCCTCCATCCTTATTTGGTAAGGGAAAAATGAATCCTTCTCAAAACTTAGTAGATGCATTCCCTGATAAAGATGGATATCCTATTACGCACGGATCAAGTGCTTATGTTGATACAGATCCTTATGCTAACAGAGATCCACGTTTGTCTTACTATATTATTTATAATTCTAATATTGAAGGTGTCAGTGATGCAGCAATATTCACAGGCAGTGATTCAGGGACAGATGATGGTATTAATGTTTTAGAAACATCTACACGTACCGGATACTATATGAAAAAGCGTATGAGGATGGATGTGAACTATAATAATTCAAATGGTTCATGGCAGAAAAAGACCAGTTATACTCCAAGAATCAGATATACCGAAATGTTTCTTAATTATGCTGAAGCAGCAAACGAGGCTTATGGTCCAATGGGTATAGCTCCTAATGCCAGTTATTCATCTGTGGATGTCATAAGAGCTATAAGAAAAAGGGCACTAGATATATCAAGTGATCCTTATCTTGACGAATGTGCTGGTGATAAGGATAAAATGCGAGAGTTAATTCAGAATGAAAGAAGACTTGAGTTATGTTTTGAAGGTTTTCGTTTTTGGGATTTGCGTAGGTGGAAAGAGGATTTAGCGACGACAGTTAAAGGATTTGATGTAAGTACTGGCGAAGAGTTTGATGTGGAGTCGCGTTCATACAGTGATTATATGAATTATGGACCAATTCCATTTAGTGAATGTTTAAAGTATGATAAACTAGTGCAGAATAAAGGTTGGGAATAAAAATAAATAAAAACATGAAATTAAAGATAATATTATTGATCGTTTTTGTAGCAGGGGTTTTTTGCTCCTGCGAAAATAGTGATATCTCTTATCCTGATTTTGATTATACAACAGTATATTTTGCAGATCAGTACCCTTTGAGAACGTTGGAACTTGGTAAAGATCTATATGCAGATAATTCACTTGACAATGAGCATAAAGTTAGGATTAATGCTACTACAGGTGGAGGATACTCTAATACTAAGGATATAACTATTGATATCCAAGTAGATGAATCACTATGTGATGGCGTGTCGTTTGTTGATGGCTCAGATTTAGTTCCTATGCCAAGTAGTTATTATAATCTTGGAAGTAATAAGATTGTTATTGAAGCAGGTAAAATTCTTGGTGGAGTTGACGTGGAATTAACAAATGCTTTTTTTGAAGATCCTCTAACAATTGGTAATAGATATGTTATACCCCTTATAATGACAGATGTAGTAAATGCTGATAGTATATTGTCAGGTAAGGCGGCGGAAGTAGAAAATCCTAATTTACTTAATAGTAGTGATTGGTCAAAACTTCCTAAAAACTATATATTATATGCAATTAAGTATGTAAATCCTTGGCATGCAACATACTTAAGGAGAGGTGAAGATCAGATTTCGGATGGTGTTAGTACAATAACAGATGTCCGTAGTGAGGAGTATGTTGCTAATGATGAATTAGTTAATGTTTCTACTTTAGCCTATAAAGAATGTTCTTTGCCTATTACAATCTATGAAGATGATAATGAGACTACACGTGCTGAAATAGAATTAATTTTAACCTTTGATGACAACAACAATTGCACTATAGCAAGTAATTCATCTTCCTATACAGTAAGTGGTACAGGTAAATTTGTAACTGAAGGAGAAAAAAACAGTTGGGGAGGCCTAGATCGCGATGGTTTATATCTCGATTATACTGTTGAGCTCACTGATTTGGGTTATACTTATGCTACAAAAGATACTTTAGTTTGTAGAAATAGAGGAGTGTCTGTGGATTCTTATAGTATTAAGGTTGAGTAGTTTATATATTCAAATTGTTCAAGTTAACTCTTTTGATCTTAGGATTCTAAAGGGTTGATTTGAACTAAAATCAATAATTTATGAAAGTATTTGATATAAAATATTTAGTCATATTATCATCAGCACTATTTATGTTTTCTTGTGCAAAGCTTGATGAAGAAGTTGAATCAGGGATTGAAAATGAGAAACCAATTGGTGTTATTGTTGACGAAACTCTATGTAATTATGATGTGCTTAAATCATATTCGGGAGATCTTTTGATTGGAACAAATGTATCTTTAGATGATCTGTCAGGTTCAAATGCAAATGCAACCTTGTTAAAGACAAATTTTGAACAAATTACGCCAATCTCAGCGCTTAATTCTGACGTAATTATGTCCGATGAAGGTGTTTTAGATTTTACAGATATTGATTCATATATAAGCAGAGCTGAAGAGTTAGGCGTATCAGTTTATGGAGATGCTATAGTTTCAAATTTTAATCAGAACGATACTTACCTGAATACAATTGCTGCTTCACTTACATTCCAGACTCCACTTTTTCCAAATTTTGTGAAATCAGGTGTTTTTACTGATGGAACTTTTGATGGATGGACAGTAAATGGAGATGTATCTGTTGTCGATTATATGGAACAACCGTCGGTTAAAATGGTTAATGATGGATCTGTAAGTTCTAGTGATGCTACTTCACTGCAATCACCTATTTATACAGTTGAAGATGGAGCTAAATTTGAATTGACTTTCTATGTGCTTTCAACTCAAGAAGGTGAAGGAAGAGTGACTTTTACTGGTTTAAATACAAACGATCCAGAAATGGATTGGATGGGAACAGGAACCCCTAGTGCTACTTTTACTACTAAAATAGGCTGGAATAAGATTCAGATTCAAACTTCAGATTTTGATGGAAGTGGATCGTTTTCTTTTAAAATGGAGTTAGGGTATACATCTAATGTTACCTATTACATAAATATTCAGGGGATTTCTCTTATTAACTTAAATGGTTCAGTAGAAGATCCTGATCAAATATTTTTGGAGTGTGAAGATGCACAACAAATTGGTAAGTGGATGATTCCTGTTGATGACGATAATGTATCTGGTGGGGTATATTTAAATGGCATTATTGATGGTGATTCAGGAAATAGCCATACAGGAACAGGAACCCCATCTGATCTTGATAATCAAGATTATCAATTTACTTATACTTTTAATGTACATACATCTGGTACATATTATTTGTGGATACGACAAAGAGCTGAATATCCTTGGGGTGGTGATGATTCTTTCTTTATGAGTGTAGATGGTGCTGAGTATTTTTGTCCTGGATGGCCAGCTTGGGGTGCAGAAACTAATACGGATACCTGGACCTGGTTTAAATTATATAGTAGTACACAAAGTGAATTCGTTTTAGATGCTGGTGAACATACCGTTTCAATTAAAATTCGAGAAGGAGGGCATTGGTTTGATAAAATTTATCTTACGATGCTTACAAGTGCACCAACTGGTTTGGGAAGTGCCGTTATGGAACAAAAAGATGTAACCTTAGATGTTTCAGATGATGTGAAAAAGACTGCAGTAGAAAAAGTACTAAATGGTTATGTTGAAGATGTGTTGACAAATGAGGGTGAAAAAATTAATGCTTGGACTGTGGTATCTAATCCATTTGCAGAAGATGGAAGTGTGGCAGTAAGTAGTGGTTCTTCTGTTGAAGGTTCATTCTATTGGGCTGATTACATCGGTAGCGATTATATTGCCCAGGCATTTAGTACCGCAAGAGCAAATGCTGCTTCTGGAAGTAAGTTATTTATTAGTGAGAATGGTTTAAATACAAACTCTGATAAACTAAACACCATAGTTAACACAGTTAATAGTAATAATGATATTGATGGTGTAGCTGTTAGCCTTGATTTAAATCTTGAGTCTGATTTAGATGTCGTGTCGGATATGTTTGATGTTTTAGCGTCAACAGGGAAACTCATATTTATTAAAGACTTTAGAGTTTCTTCTGAAGAAACGGAAGAAGCATATGCACTTCAGTCTGAAATTTATAAAACTGTTGTAGATTTATATAAAACAAAAATCCCTGTTTCACAACAATATGGAATTTCATTGGCAAACCCAGTTAGCAATAGTTTTGGATTATGGGATTCCGGTTATAACAGAAAACAAGGATATGCTGGTTTTGTTGTTGGTTTAGGTGCGCAAGAATAAAAGATTGATTATGAAGAATATTATAACATACATTTTAATAGCATTATTGTCAGTATTTTCCTGGTCATGCTCTAAATCTGAGGATGGACCTAAGACAGTAGAGGGTGGAGGATATGCAAAGTTCTCAAAAACAGAGATAACTGTATCTGATAAAGGTGGGCAATCTAGTGCAACCATAGTGTGGGATAATGTTGAGTGGGAGATAAATACAGCAGTAGAGGAAAGCTTTATTACCAATGTTTCACCATCTTCGGGTGGTGAAATTGGTAAAAGTGGGTTAACAACTGTTTCCTTCACTGTGTCTGAAAATAATTCAACATCTAAGCGTTCTCAGAAAATTTATGTTGTTAATAAAGAAACAGGAGAACAGGACGAAGTTGTTATAGTTCAGGAAACATTGCCTTTTACTACATTAAATCCAAATACAAAGCATCAGAAGGTTGTTGGTTTTGGAGGTATGTATAATCCTGTTATTTGGACAGGAAGTAATTTGATTAATTCAGATGAAATGACCACTATGTATGATCCTGATGGTAAATTGCAGTATTCTATTTTGCGTTTAATGGTTTATCCTGATAAATCAACGTGGAATGCTGATGTTGCTGGAGCATTGCAAGCACAAAATTACGGAGCTGTAATATTTGCTTGTCCTTGGGATTGTACTGATGAACTGGCTGAATATATTGATAAAGATGGTAAATCGATTAAACATTTGCCTGCATCTAACTATGATGCATATGCCGACCATTTGATTGAATATGTTAATTATATGAAATCAAAAGGGGTAAATATCTATGCTATCTCTATCCAAAATGAACCGGATATGGATTTTACTTACTGGACACCGGAAGAGGCTGCGACATTTACAGCAAATTACGGCGCAAAAATAAGAGCAGCAGGAGTAAAATTAATGTCACCTGAAGCTTGTGGATTTTTACCAGAATACACAGATGCAGTTTTAAATTCGAATGAAGCATTTTCTAATACAGATATTCTTGTAGGGCATTTATATCAAGGCTTTACCGATTTGGCAAATAGTTATGTAAAAGCCAGACATGATTACATCTGTAATTTGTATCCAAGTTATTTGGCTCCTGCAGGTAAAACCTGGTGGATGACAGAAAAACTCTTTAATGAAGGAGAAAAAGAAGAAGATCTGGATAAACATTTATTTAGGAAGTGGTCTTATAACCTGGAGCAGCTTGGTTTAGAAATCCATATGTGTATGGAGGGATATTGCAGTGCGTATGTATATTGGTATCTTAAAAGATTTTACGGTATGATTGGAGATAATGATTCCAGAAGTACTGTTACTGAGGGAGAAGTAATGAAAAACGGATATATTTTGGGGCATTATTCTGCTTATGCAACAGGTATGACAAGGATAGGTATAGAAGTGTCTGATGAAGATGTACTTGCTACTGCCTACGTGAATGAAACCGGTGATGTTATTACGGTTGTAGCACTGAATATGGGTGAACAATCCTACGAAACTTTCATAGAAACTCCAGGTGAAATATCAGCTCATAGCGCAATTGAAACAACAGAGGATTATAATATGAAAGATGTTGGTACTAGCTTGAGTGATGATTTAAAGCATCTTGATATAATTATATCACCTAGAAGTATTTATTCTCTTAGAATTGAGTTATAAATAAATCATTTATAAGTATTAATAGGGAGGCTTTATAGGTCTCCCTTTCTTTAATGTTCTAGATTTTATAGCGGAAAGGATGAGTGATCTATCGTTAGTATAGGATGCGCCAAAATAGGATGTTAGTTGCAATGAATGTAATCAAATATATTTTGATGGAATAAATAGTTATAGGTATGATTTAATAAGAATATCAAAATGTAATTCTTTAATTAATAATTATTAGATCATATATTGACTAGTTATATATGTATAAAAAAAATCACATGAAAAGAAAATCCTTTAAAGTTGAGATAAGATTATTGTTTGTCATTCAACTCATATTAATAGGGAAAATTAGTCTATTTGCACAAAATCAAAATACTTATTTAAGTTTCGAAAATAAAGAAGGTGATTTTGTCATTAGCTCTGAAAATGAAATTACCCCAATTGTTATAGATGAACAGGATTATGAGGGTGTGGAAATAGTGTCAGAATGGTTGGTTAATGATATACAAAAAGTAACAGGAAAAACAACACAGATTTATCAAAAGGAGCTGCCTCAATCAAAAAACGTAATTTTAATTGGAACCCTTGGAAAAAATAGATGGATAGATCAATTAATCAAGAATAAAAAATTAGAGATTAAAGACATTCAGGGACAATGGGAAATGAGTTGTTTGCAAGTTGTTGAAAATCCCTTTCCAGATGTCGATAAGGCATTGGTTTTAATGGGATCTGATAAACGAGGTACTATTTATTCAATGTTAAATTTGTCTAGAGAAATGGGTGTTTCACCTTGGTATTGGTGGGCAGATGTTCCAGTTGATAAACACGAAAGTGTTTTTGTAAAAAGGGGGCGTTATGTTACACAAAGTCCAAAAGTTAAATATCGTGGAATTTTTTTAAACGATGAAGAACCTGCATTAGGTGGTTGGGTTCGCGAAAACTTTGGAGGATTTAATGCAAAGTTTTACAATCACGTATTTGAATTAATACTTCGGTTGAAAGGAAATTTTCTTTGGCCTGCCATGTGGGGAAAAGCGTTTTTTGATGATGATCCTGAAAATGGAAAGTTAGCTGATAAATTAGGAATTGTAATGAGTACCTCGCATCATGAGCCAATGGGTCGTGCACAAGCCGAATGGCATCGTTATGGTTCAGGGCCGTGGGATTATAAACAGAATGCAGAAGTACTTTCTGATTTTTGGAAAAAAGGTATGGAGCGCAATAGAGATTACGAAACGGTTGTAACAGTTGGTATGCGTGGTGATGGCGATGAAGCGATGGAGGAAGGTACAAATATCTCTTTATTGGAAAAGATTGTAAAAGATCAACGTAAAATTATAAGTGAAGTTACTCATAAGCCGGCTAAAGAAACTCCTCAGGTATGGGCTTTATATAAAGAAGTTCAAGATTATTACGATAAAGGAATGCGTGTGCCTGATGATGTAACATTATTGTTATGTGATGATAATTGGGGTGATGTTCGTAAATTACCTGAAGTAAATGCTCCGGCACGCTCAGGGGGCTATGGAATGTATTATCATGTTGATTATGTAGGGGGACCGCGTTGTTATAAATGGTTGAACGTAAGTCAAATTCAGAGAATATGGGAACAGATGAATCTGACTTATAGTCATGGAGTGGATCAAATATGGATCTTGAACGTAGGTGATTTAAAGCCAATGGAATTTCCAATCAGTTTTTTCCTTGATATGGCATGGGATCCTTCATCTTTTAATTCGCAAAATTTGTATCAATATACAATTGATTGGTGTGCAGAACAATTTGGCGAAAAATATGCAAATGAGGCAGCACGTATAATTAATTTATATACAAAGTATAACCATAGAGTAACTCCGGAATTGCTTAGCCAAGAAACTTTTAGTCTCGAAAACTATAATGAGTTTGAGAAGGTTCGTGACGAATACAGGGATCTGACATTGGATGCATTGCGTCTCTATAATTTTATTCCAAATGAATATAAGGATGCATTTGATCAGCTTGTGCTTTTCCCAACCAATGCTAGTTGTAATTTGTACGAAATGTATTATGCTGCTGCAAAAAATAATCAGCTGGCAAAAAGTAATGATCCCAAAGCAAATTATTGGGCAGATGTAATAAAAGCTTGTTTTGATCGTGATTCATTATTTACAATTCATTACAATACACAAATTGCAGGTGGTAAATGGAATCACCAAATGGATCAAATACGTATAGGATATAAATCCTGGGCAGAACCCAAACACAGAATAATGCCAAAGGTTGTTAGAGTTTTAGATAATTATGATAATTCAAATTTGGTATTTGAAGAAGCGGATGGCTATGTTTCTATAGAAGCTGCAAATTATCAGTTTGCCAAAGGTAATGATAAAATACATTGGGAAGTTATTCCTGATTTAGGCAAGACCAATTCTTCAATTACAACTTTCCCTCAAAATGAATATCCTACCAGTAAGGACTCGGTTTATCTTGAATATGCTATTGATTTTAAATCAACAGGACTGTTTGATGTGAGTGTTTTGGTTTCGCCCACTCTTAATTTTAATGCAAATAAGGGATTGAGGTATGCCATTTCTGTTGATGGTAAGAAAGAACAAATAATCAATATTAATAAAGATTATAAACCTTGGGATATGGATAGATGGCAGGCCAATAGGATCAATATTACAAAAAGTAAATTATTAATTGATACAGTAGGGTTGCATCGATTAAGGATCAGAGTTTTAGAGCCAGGAATTGTTTTGCAAAAAATTATGGTAGATACAGGAGGATTAAAGCCTAGTTTTATCGGTGCTCCTCAAAGTAAACAAATAAAATTAGTGACTAATGAAAAGAAATAAAATAGCAATAAAATTTTCATTATTATACCTTTTTATCCTTTTAACTCTGCATGTTAAAGGAGAGGTTAAGTTACCAAGATTAATAGGTAATGGAATGGTACTGCAACGAGATGTACCTCTAAATATATGGGGATGGGCAAATCCTTCCGAAAAAGTAAGGGTGAAATTTATAGGCAAATCTTATGTTACCAGGGCAGATGATAAAGGTAATTGGCAAATAAATTTACCAGCTATGGTCTCTGGCGGTCCATATGATATGGAGATAAACCAAATTAGGATTGAGAATATTTTAATTGGTGACGTTTGGCTATCTTCCGGACAATCTAATATGGAACTTCCATTACATAGAGTAATGGATTTGTATTCAGCAGAGATAAAACAAATAGATAATGATCAGATACGATTTTTTCGTTCATCGTCACGTAAAGATTTTAAAAATACACAAGTCGATTTCCCAGATGGCAATTGGAAAGCAGCTACCCAGGAGAATGTTATGGAATTCTCTGCCGTAGCTTATTTCTTTGCCAATAAACTGTACCGAAGATACCAAGTTCCAATTGGTATCATCAGTACAGCTATTGGAGGATCACCAATTGAATCATGGATTAGTACTGACAATGTAAAAGGTTATTTAGAAGAATGGAACAATAAACAAGCACATAATGATTCTGTTAGAGCTAAAATACATCAAGAATCTCCAGATAAGTTAAAATACAATTGGATTAAAGAAATAAATTCAAATGATCCTGGCGTTTCCGTGTGGTCAAAGGAAGATGTAGATGTTTCAAATTGGCCAGAAATATCTGTTCCTGGATATTGGGGTGATAAGGGCGTGGATTTAAGGCAAGGTTCTATTTGGTTTTGTAAAGAATTTGAAGTAACAGATTCTTTAGTTAATCAAGATGCAGTTCTTCGATTGGGAAGAATAATCGATAGTGACTCAGCTTTTATTAATGGCACTTTTGTAGGAACTGTTTCTTATCAATATCCTCCACGTATATATAATGTTCCAAAGGGAATACTAAAACCAGGTAAGAATAAATTAATGGTAAGAATCATCAGTAATGGATGGAAAGGTGGATTTGTTGAGGAAAAACCTTACGAATTGCGTTTTGCCAGCCAAAAAATTGATTTGACAGGAGACTGGAAATATCATGTTGGTGCAAAAGTTAGTCCTGAGCATATTCCGGGTAATCTTCAGTTTATGCCAGGTGGTTTATTTAATGGTTTAATTCATCCAATTGTTGGATTTAAACTTAAAGGGGCTATTTGGTATCAGGGCGAATCTAATACTGGCAGAGGTAAAGAATATGAAGAACTTTCAAAGAAATTAGTAACAGATTGGCGTAAGAATTTGAATCAACCAGAACTTCCATTCTTGTATGTTCAATTGGCTAATTTGGGACTACCATCAAAAGTACCGGTGGAAAGTGGTTGGGCTGAAGTAAGGGATGCTCAAAGACGTACTCTGGAGTTACCAAATACAGGTATGGCTGTTGCTTTTGATTTAGGAGAGTGGAATGATATTCATCCATTAAATAAAAAAGAAATTGGTCGTCGGCTAGCTTTGGAGGCAGCTCGGGTTGCTTATAGTAATGATACGTTAGTTAGTTCCGGGCCGTTATATGATTCTATGCAAATAGAATCCGGATACGTTATCCTGACCTTTAAATCCGTAGGAGCAGGTTTATATGCCAATAGTTTGTTAAAAGGATTTCAAATTTGTGGTGAAGATGGGCATTTTGAGTGGGCAAATGCCGTTGTTTTAACAAAGAATACAGTTAAAGTTTGGAATCATAAAATATCTAATCCTAAAACGGTGCGATATGGATGGGAGGATAATCCTGTTGAATCAAATTTAAAAAATAAGGATGGTTTGCCTGCATCACCTTTTACAACAGTAAATAAATAAGTATCAATTTTATGAAAACAAATTCTCAAAAAATTTCTGTCATAGAAAAAATAGGTTATAGTCTTGGAGACCTGGCAGCCAACCTTGTATTCCAAACTTTAATCACCTATCTGGCTTATTTTTATACCGACATTTATGGTTTAAAAAACAACCATGCATCCTTAATTATGCTCTCTGTCGGTCTTTTTGCTGCATTTTTGTTTAATCCAATTATAGGAGCCATAGCCGATAGAACACGCTCTAAATGGGGGAAATTTCGTCCATGGATTCTATATACATCCATACCGTTGGGCGTTATGGCTCTACTTGCCTTTACAACCCCTGATTTTGCTTATAAAGGAAAAGTAATTTACGCTGCATGTACATACACTTTATTGTTAATGTTATATGCAGCCAACAATTTACCTTATTCAGCGCTCAGCGGTGTAATAACTGGCGATATGGGTGAACGAAACAGTATTTCATCCTATCGTTTTGTAGCAGTTATGTTTGCGCAGTTTTTTGTCCAGGTTTTTATGTTACCTATTATTGAATTTGCAGGTGGAGGTGATAAAGCGGTTGGCATTGAAACCGTAATGACCTGGCTGGCCATTATAGGTACAGTCATGTTACTCATTACTTTTTTCACAACAAAAGAACGTATTGTACCCTCTGTTGATCAAGAGTCCGACCTAAAAGATGACTTAAAGGATTTAGTAAAAAACAGACCCTGGGTTATTGTTCTATCTGTAACCATCCTTGTATTTGTAACGCTTGCTTTAAAAGGAGGATCCTATGTTTACTATTTCAATAATTATGTAGACGAAGCTACATTAGCTACTGCCATTAGTCCAATTACAGATTTTCTTTCTTCAATTGGCATGAATTTTTTCGGTTCAGATCCAGCTTCGGCAGGTTTTGGATTATTTAATGCCGGAGGTATCATTTTTATGATGGTGGGTATTGCTTTATCTAAAAAACTAGCTGACAAATATGGTAAAAGGGATGTGTATTTATATGGTTTACTAATATCAACTTTATTTATACTAATTTTTTATTTCTTCTCTCCTAAAAATGTAACACTCATGTTTGTGTCTCAAATCCTGCATGGCTTCTTTTATGGGATTACAATTCCTCTTCTTTGGGCAATGATAGCTGATGTAGCTGATTATTCTGAATGGAAAAACAATCGTCGGGCCACAGCAATTATCTTTTCGGCTATGATGGTTGGGTTAAAATCAGGTCTTTCTGTTGGAGGGGCGTTGGTTACTTGGATATTAGGACTTTATGGTTATATAAATAAAGACGCTGTTGACGTAGGACAAAAAATAATTCAACCGGAAACTGTAGCACAAGGGGCTAAAATGTTGATTAGTATTTACGCATCAATTCCTTTTTTAATTGCAGTAGCCTTGCTGATCTTTTATGAAATTAACAAAAGTCTGGAAGTCAAGATTGAACACGATTTAAAAGAAAGAAGAAACAATATATAATTGTAAAACTAAAACTTTCATTATGAAGATAGTATCATTACAAAAAGGCCTCGTGTTTTTATTAGTAGGTTTAAATACATTAGCATGTAAAGCCCCATCAACTTACGATGTAAGTTTATCAGATGCTTTTGAAGGTAAATTTTATATTGGAACGGCATTAAGTGAAAAACAGCTATTAAATGATTCTTCGGATTTAAACGTTGTGAAGAAAAATTTCAACGCCATTGTTGCTGAGAATTGCATGAAAAGTGAAGAAATACAACCTTTGGAAGGAATATTTGATTTTGCTGCTGCTGATAAATTTGTAGAGTTTGGAAAGCAAAACAACATGTTTATAACCGGGCACACCTTAATTTGGCACTCGCAAGCACCTGATTGGTTTTTTACCGATAGCCTTGGAAACGATGTCTCACGGGAGGTTATGATTGATCGCATGCGAAAACACATTCACACGGTTGTTGGCAGATATAAAAGAATTATAAAAGGATGGGATGTGGTGAATGAAGCCATATTGGATGATGGAACCTACCGTAACAGTAAATTCTTCCAAATAATAGGAGAAGATTTTATTAAACTAGCATTTCAGTTTGCACACGAAGCAGATCCGGATGCAGAACTATATTATAATGATTACTCCATGGCTGAATCAGGTAAACGAAAAGGGGTTGTTAACATGGTAAAAAATCTTCAATCACAAGGAATCCGAATAGATGGTATTGGTATGCAATCTCATATAGGTTTGGATTTTCCAAAGGTTAGCGAATTTGAAGCAAGTATTAAAGCCTTCGAATCACTCGGGGTAAAAGTTATGATTACAGAACTGGATTTAACCGTAATTCCAACACCAGATTGGAATGCTGGTGCAGAAATATCTACCAGATTTGAATATAAAGATCAGCTAAATCCATACATAGAAGAATTGCCGGATTCAGTGCGTTTGGCTTTCGAAAATCGTTACATGGAATTCTTCCGGTTATTTTTAAAATATCAGCAATGTATATCAAGAGTTACCTTGTGGGGTGTTAATGACAATCAAACCTGGAGAAATAATTGGCCTATCCCGGGCAGAACTGATTATCCATTACTTTTTGATAGAAAAAACCAAGCCAAGCCGGTGGTCAACAAACTAATTGAACTAGCAAAAGAGAACTAATCAAAAATAATTTCAATATAATGTCAAAACCAAGATATTTAATAGATCATTTATATACGGCTGACCCGGCTGTTCATGTCTTTAACGGTAAACTTTATATTTACCCATCGCACGATGTAGAATCAGGAATTCCTGAAAACGATAACGGCGACCATTTTGACATGCGCGATTATCACATCTTCTCCATGGAAGATATAGATGGAGAAGTAACAGATCATGGAGTAGGTCTTGATGTAAAAGATATTCCATGGGCAGGCAGACAACTATGGGATTGTGACTGTGCATACAATGATGGTAAGTACTATTTATATTTTCCCTTAAAAGATAAAAACGATATATTCAGAATTGGTGTTGCCATAAGTGATAAACCAGAAGGTCCATTTATTCCTCAGGAAGATCCAATAAAAGGAAGTTATTCAATTGATCCTTGCGTCTTTTGCGATGAAGATGGACAGCAATACATGTACTTTGGAGGCCTATGGGGTGGACAATTACAACGGTACCGAGATAATAAAGCCATTGAGTGCGGACATGAACCCAAAGATGATGAAGATGCACTTCCCTCAAGAATCGTAAAACTGGATGAATCAATGCTCTCTTTTGCCGAAGAACCCAAAGCAATTGTTATTCTTGATGAAAACGGTGAAACTATTAAAGCAGGTGATCATGACAGACGGTTTTTCGAAGCTTCATGGATGCACAAGTACAATGGTAAATACTACTTTTCATATTCAACGGGCGATACGCATAAATTATGCTATGCAATAGGGGATTCTCCGTATGGCCCTTTTACTTACCAAGGGATAATTTTAACTCCTGTTGTTGGTTGGACAACACACCATTGTATAGTGGAATTTAAAGATAAGTGGTATTTGTTTTTCCATGATTGCGTCCCATCAGGAGGAAGAACCTGGCTTAGGAGTTTAAAGGTTCAAGAGTTAGAGTATACTGAAGATGGCCGCATTAATACAATGGAAGGGGTAGAATAGAAAAGTAGACTTATGTACGTGCCTTCATTTTGCATTGTTTTAGTATCAAAAACCAATGATTTTTTGTATTTTTACATACAATCAATAGACATCAAATCAATGCATTCAGAACTAATAGGTATGTGTAAGTTAAGTGTAACCTAGTAAGTTTTGATTTTGTAATTGATTGTAAATGTATAGTTTACAAGAAAAAGATTTGTTCCTGTCTGGATCACTTTTAAAGAAATAAAAGCATACAAAAGCTTGTAAATCGTATGATTTACAAGCTTTTTTGTTTTTTATCAAATCAGAATAAACTAATGTAAATCAAATTGGATGCATATTGGTTTATAAAACCATTGTTTTCTTTATTATCCTAAATAATTATTACCACACAAGTAACATACACGATATGTAGGTATCATATGTTATAATCCTTTAAAATATAGGTCTTCATGTACTATTGTTGATAGGAATTGTATCATAGTTGCAACATGAATTTTGTTTCTCATTTTACATTTGTTAAGAGTTTTTAATACTCAAAAACAATAAGGTGTAATTCTTTAAAAGTGAGAAATGAAAAATAACAGGTATTTATATTGGATAACATTTATTGCTGTATTAAGCGGATTGATCTTTGGCTTAAATATGGCTGGAATCTCAGGTGCGGTTTCTTTTATACAAGATTATTTCGTTTTAAGTGATGTTAGTTTAGGTGCTGCTGTTGGATCAATAATGATAGGATGCTTGATTGGAGCTTTAGCCATTGGTTCATTGAGTGATAAGTATGGTAGAAAGCCTATGATGATTCTTGCTGCGGTTCTTTTTATTCTATCCTCATTAGGATGTTCACTTGCTGATTCAATAGAGCTTTTTATTGCAAGTAGGTTTGTTGCTGGTTTAGGTGTTGGTGCTGTTTCTGTTTTAGCTCCTACATATATTTCTGAAATTGCACCTGCTAATATGCGGGGTATGTTAGTTGCTAATAATCAATTTGCAATTGTAATCGGAATTTTACTGGCATATGTTATTGACTTTGGTTTTGTTGATGTTGCTAATGGCTGGCGATATATGATGGCAGTTCCGGTGGTGTTTGGATTGATTTTTCTTGTATTATTGCTGACTTCTTTCCCTGAAAGTCCCCGTTGGTTAGCTAAAGAAGGAAGACCTGCAGAAGCATTGAATATATTAACCCGATTGGTGGGGAAGGAAAATGCTCAAATAGAGTTTGATAATATTAGCAGTGCTCTGAAAAAAACAGGAAATAACAATAAGGTAAAATTTAAAGAGCTATTTAAAGGAAAAGTTGCCAAAGTTGTTTTACTGGGAAGTCTGCTTGCTGCCTTTCAGCAAATAACAGGAATTAATGCTGTGATTAGTTATGCACCCACCATTTTTAGTCAGGCCAATGTAGGTAGCGACCAAGCATTATTGCAATCCGTTTTGGTAGGAGTAGTCAATTTGGTTGCTACTATTGTGGCTCTTTGGTTAGTTGATAGAAAGGGGCGAAAAGTATTGTTGTTATGGGGAACTGTTGGAATGACCATCTCATTGATGTATATGGTTTATTCATTCACTTTTGAAACAGCCGGTAGTTTTGGTATTTTGATGTCGTTGTTAGGTTATATTGCATTTTTTGCAGCTTCGTTAGCGCCTGTAATGTGGGTGGTTACTTCAGAAATTTACCCAAATAGAATCAGAGGACTTGCCATGTCTTTTTCAACAGGAATTAGCTGGGTATGCACATTTTTAACCGTGCAGTTTTTCCCTTGGATGCTGAATAACTTAGGAGGTGCCTACACCTTTGGCTTCTTTGGTCTATTCAGTCTTATCGCCTTTATTTTTATCCTCATATACATACCGGAAACAAAGGGTAAAACACTGGAGCAGCTGGAGGTGGACCTGGCCTTAAACTAATCTAATTGAAAAATTAAAATACAATAAAATGGATAAGAAATTTTATGTAATTGGAATGGGTGAGCTTTTGTGGGATATGTTACCCGATGGAAAGCAATTGGGAGGAGCACCTGCAAATTTTGCTTATCATGCGCAACAAATGGGCGCTAGAGGAGGCATTTTAAGTGCTGTAGGTAATGATTCTTTAGGAGATGAGATATGCGATAATATTGAAAAACTAAATATTGATTCTTTAATATCCAGAGTGGATTTTCCTACAGGAACTGTTGCTGTTACATTAAAAGATAATGGTATTCCTACTTATGATATTGTTGAAAATGTTGCCTGGGATATGATTGAACTTTATGATACAGCTAAAAAGGAATTGAACCTGGTTGATGCTGTTTGCTTTGGATCGTTAGCGCAACGTCATGAAGTATCGAGGAATACTATTGAACAGGCAATCAATTATACCTCTAAAGAATGTCTTAAAGTATTTGATATCAACTTAAGACAGGATTTCTATAACAAGGAGGTAATAGAAAAATCATTAGAACTTTGTAATGTGCTTAAAATTAACGATGAGGAACTGGTGATTCTTTCTGCAATGTTTGGTTGGAAAGGATCTGATGTTGAAAAATGTCAATTTCTTATTGGGCATTACCAGCTTGAGATGTTAGCACTTACTTGTGGTGAAAATGGCAGTTACTTATTTACAGCTGACGAACAATCATTTTTAGAAACACCTAAGGTAAAAGTGGCTGATACCGTTGGTGCCGGCGATTCTTTTACTGGTGTAATGATCATAGGAAAGTTGCAAAATAAACCATTATCTGAAATACATCAAATGGCTGTAAGTGTGTCAGCATTTGTGTGCACAAAAAAGGGAGCTACTCCCTCTTATAATTTGAATCAAATCTGTGATAAAATCAATTGTTAACTATAAAAAAGCATTTTGTATTCTGATAAGAGTTTGTTTGTGAAAGTTTCCATAACTTACTAATAGATGAATGATTAGGGAGGCAAGTGCGACTAAATGAAGAAAAATGAAAAAATCTGATGGTTTAATTAATTGGCTTAAGAAACTTTTTGCGGTGTTTCTAATAGCTTTTATTTCTACTCTTGCCATGGCGCAAGAGAAAAATATAACAGGAAGCGTGACTGAAGCCGGGACAAATATTGCAATTCCAGGGGTTACTGTTGTGGAAATTGGAACAACAAATGGAACAATTACTGATATTAACGGAAATTTCACTTTACAGGTGAAACCAAGTGCCCAACTCGAATTTTCATTTATTGGAATGGTTACCCAAACCATTACTGTTGGTAATGAATTAATTATCAATGTTGATATGAAAAGTGATTTAGTAGGTTTGGATGAAGTTGTTGTTACTGGATATACCTCTGAAAAAATTGCTGATTTAACAGGAGCTGTCTCAATTGTTGAGGTTGACGAAATTATGAAGCAGGGAGAGAACAACCCGATTAAAGCCATGCAAGGTAGAATCCCTGGTGTTAATATTAGTGGCGATGGCAATCCTAGTGGATCATCAACTGTTAGAATCAGGGGTATCGGTACATTAAATAATAATGATCCCTTGTATGTAATTGATGGAGTGCCTACAAAAGGTGGAATGCATGAACTGAATCCTTCTGATATTAAAAGCATACAGGTGCTTAGAGATGCTTCTGCTGCCAGTATTTATGGTTCAAGAGCCGGAAATGGTGTGATTATCATTACAACTAAACAAGGAAAAGAAGGAAAAACCAAAGTTAATTTTGACATGTTTCAAACCTTTTCTCAGTATGGAGAGATTATAGATATGCTGAATACCAAACAGTTTGGACAGGCTCAATGGCAGGCCATGATAAACAGTGGTGTTGATCCTAATAATAACCAGATTGGATATGTGTATGATTATGAGTACGATAATAGTGGTAATGCTATTTTAAATGGAATGAAGTTACCTAAGTATATTGATGCAAGAGACGGAACGAATACCATGTTGACATCTGATACAGATTGGTTTAATGAAATTACCCGTCCTGGATTTGCACAATCATACAACTTGTCGATCAGTAATGGAACTGATAAATCAAATAATTTCTTTTCATTAGGATATTACGATAATAAAGGTACCGTTAATGAGACTTACTTTAAACGTTTTTCTTCTCGTATTAATACTAGTAGAAAAATTTTAGGAGATTTAATTACCATTGGAGAAAACCTGACTATCAACAATACATCAGAGTTGCAAACTCCAGGAGGAGTACTTGATTTGGCAATATTATCACTTCCTGTGATGCCTGTAAAAACTGTTGATGGAGATTGGGGAAGTGTAACATCAGGTATGAGAGACAGGGACAATCCTGCCAGAATATTGGATGCGAATAAAGATAATCCGTATAGCTACTGGCGATTATTTGGTAATGCATACATTGATATCCAGCCGATTAAAAACCTTCATATTAAAAGTAGTTTTGGTCTTGATTATTCTAATTATTATCAACGTGTTCTTACCTATAGTTTTACCGGAAGGTTAGGATCAGACCTTACTTCTTCAAAAATGATACAAAGTCATTCAATGAAATGGAACTGGACCAATACTGTAAATTATGTAGTACAACTTAACAACAGTCGATTCTCGTTTTTACTGGGTACAGAAATGATTGATAATTCTGACATCAACTTTTCTGCAGAAAGAAGAACCTACGAAGTTGAAGATCCTGATTATATGTGGCCTGATGCTGGAGTTGGCGAAATGTATGCTACAGGTGGTTCAACAGGATATACTTTAAACTCATTTTTTGGAAAGATTGATTACGGTTTTGCTGATAAATATCTGGCTTCAGTAACCATGCGTCGTGATGGTTCTTCAAGGTTTGGTAAAGATAACCGATATGCAACTTTTCCTGCTTTTTCTGCCGGATGGCGTATTGATCAGGAAGGTTTTATGGCTGGGACACAAGGAATTATTTCAAACCTGAAACTTAGAGTGGGTTGGGGACAAACTGGTAATCAGGAAATAGATAACTATGCCAACAGAACATTGATTTATGCGAATTATATTGGCGAAACCGGAGCTGGTATTAATACAGGTACTGCTTACGATATCACTGGTTCTAACTCAGGAATATTGCCTTCAGGATATTCGCTGACTCAAAGAGCCAACGACGAAATCAAGTGGGAAACAACAACTCAAACTAACATTGGTCTTGATTTTGGATTCTATAATCAGGCTATTTACGGAAGTATTGAAGCGTATTTAAAAAACACAGAAGACATTCTTGTAAAACCTCCGTACTTAGGCGCAATTGGTGAAGGTGGTGACCATTGGGTGAATGGTGCTTCAATGGAGAATAAAGGTTTGGAACTGGCTATTGGATACAGAAGTGAAACATCGTTTGGTTTGTCATATGATATCAATGCAAACTTTTCGGGCTATAGAAATAAAATTACAAAGCTGCCGGAAAGTGTAGTGAATAGCTATGGAGGAAATGGAACTACTGATAATATCTTGGGACGACCTTTGAATTCTTTCTATGGATATGTAGCTGATGGATTATTTCAATCGCAAGATGAGGTGGATAATTATGTGACTCAAACAGGAAAAGGACTTGGCCGAATCAGATATAAAAACATGAATGACGATGAGGTTATTGATGAAAATGACAGAGCCTGGATCGGAAATCCACATCCTGATTTTGAATATGGTTTGAATATCGCATTGGGTTGGAAAGGCTTTGATATGACTGCATTTTTGCAGGGAGTTTATGGTATTGATGTTTATAATTCGGTAAAGCGTTTTACAGATTTTTGGGCTGTGGATGAATTAGGTTCAAATAAGGGAACCAGAGTATTAGACGCATGGAGTCCTACAAACACAGGTTCAGATATACCGGCACTATCGTACAGTGATTTAAATAATGAAAAGCGAACTTTTTCATATTATGTTGAGAACGGTTCTTACTTGAAATTGAGACTTATTCAGCTGGGTTATTCGTTACCTAAAGATTTATTGTCGAAAATGAAATTATCGAAAGCCAGATTGTATGTCAGCGGACAAAACTTGATGACTATTAAGAGTAAAGATTTTACCGGATTGGATCCTGAAAACCCTGCTTTGGCTTACCCAATCTCCACATCTTTTACAGTTGGTATGAACATCTCATTTTAAGAACTAAATCAAAAATCAAAAATCATGAAACGAACATATAAATTAATATTCATTTCACTAATTGCTTTAAATCTGGTGTCGTGTGATGACTTTTTAGAAGTACCATCTTACGGAACACTGACAGAAGACAACCTGACCGGTGCAGAGCAAATTGAAAATGAGGTAATATCTGCCTATGCAGCAATAGGAAATGATGAAATCAACCGTCCATTAAGTTTATGGAACTATGGTAATGTCAGATCTGATGATGCTTATAAGGGTGGTAACGATCAAAATGACGGTGACTTTTTGCACTTCCTTGAAATCAGCTCGCCTTCAATTGGTAATGAAACCTGGTATACAGATGTATTCTGGTACAGAAATTATGTGGCTATTTCAAGAGCTAATTTTGCCCTAAGTCTGCTCAATAAAATCAGTGAAGATGATATGTCTAAGAAGAAAGTCAGAACAGCAGAAATGCGTTTTCTACGTGGGCATATGCATTTTATTCAGAAGATCATATTTAAAATGGTTCCTTTTGTAGAAGAAACTATGTCAGCTGAAGATATTTCAAGCCTTTCAAATGTTGCTTATACAAATGATGAATTATGGCAAAAAATAGCTGATGACTTTGAATATGCCTACAATAATCTACCTGAAGAACAGGATGAAGTAGGCCGTGCTAACAAATATGCAGCTGCAGCATACCTTGCTAAAGTTTATCTATACAAAGCTTACAGACAGGATGAGATGCATAATGTGGTTTCAATAGATCAGGATGATTTACAAAAGGTATTGGATTTAACTGCCTTTGTGATGACTTCTCCTTATAAACTGGAAAATGATTTCGCCTACAACTTTTTACCAGGAGAATATGAAAATGGTGCTGAATCTTTATTTGCAGTTCAATATTCGCAAGATGACGGAACAACTTATGGAAGATTAAATATGGGTAATGCCCTTACCACACCTACACCTGGTGGTGATTTTAATAAGCCAAGTCAGAATTTGGTAAACGCTTTTAAGACATCAAACGGTTTACCAATGTTTAATACATTCAATGATGCAAATTACAGTGAGAGTACAGATAAAGTGGATCCAAGACTTTTCCATACTGTAGCTATTGCCGGAAAACCATATAAATATACTAATATCAATTACGAAGAAAACCAATCTCGTAATCCTAACATGTATGGTTATTTCTCTTCGTTAAAAGAAAATGTAGATCCGGCAAGTGACTATTATGTTAAAACAGGAGCATGGTATGCCAACTCTAAAAATAACATTATCATTCGTTATGCAGATGTGTTATTGATGAGGGCCGAAGCGTTGATTGAAATGGGGAATTTTGCAGATGCACTGCCTTTAATAAATCAGGTTAGAACAAGAGCAAAAGTAAGTACTTCATTAATCAGTTTTGCAACAAATATTGACATTCAAACTTATCAGGATGGAGTGAATTGTGTATGGACTGAGGATTATGCCCGTCATGCGTTGAGGTGGGAGCGTCGTCTTGAACTTGCCATGGAAGGCAGTAGATTCTTTGATCTGGTTCGTTGGGGTATCGCTGATGGAGTAATGAATGCTTACTATTTAGGAGAAGCTACTGACCATACTTATTATCAGGGAGCTGAATTTGAAAAGAATAAGAATGAGTATGTGCCTGTTCCTATTCAGCAAATAAACTACAGTAAAGGAAGTTATAAGCAAAATTATGGATTTTAATTACGAAGATTATTATGAAAACCAATATTTATAAATTTATCATTATCCTGTTATCAGTAGCTTTATTTTCTTGTGAAGAAGATGCCAAAGATAGCCTTGATTTTTCAGGAGATACAAGTATTCATTCCTTTGTTGTGAATGGAGTAGAGGGTACAATAAATGAAGAGAACTCAACAATTTCTGTAATTCTTCCTTCAGGTTCTGATCTGACAGGTTTATCTCCGGATATAACTATTGCAAGTAGTGCAGAAATAACACCAGGTAGCGGTGAAAGTATTGATTTTGCTGATGCAAATGGAAATTTATTTGATATAACATATACTGTAACAAATTCAGATTTATATCAAAAATATACGGTAAACGTTGATGTTGCCAGGGCTAAGATCTCAAGTTTTAAAATAGGATCAGTAGAGGCCACAATCGATGAGCAAAATAAAACCATTGTGATCTATTTACCAGAAGGTACTGATGTTACTTCATTAATTCCAATTGTAGAATATACAGATGGTGCGACCTTAGCCCCTGAAGCTGGTGCCTCAGTTGATTTTACCAATCCTGTAACGTATTCATTGGATTATCTTAGTTCTGTATTTAATTATGAAGTTACCGTCATTCTCGGAGATGAACCTACGCCTATTCTTGTACTTTACAATGGTGAAGATGTATCTCCAACATGGGAATCTATTGCCAGTTCAGTTAACAATGGAACCGTAAATCCTGTAACAGATGGTATTAATTCAACATCGACCTGTGTATCGCTTCTTCGAACAAACGATGGAACTGATGCAGGTGGACGACCATGGACAAGTGGTGTGCTATGGAATGCCAATCAGGTAAATGTTGATCCAGCCATTTATGGAAGTATAACAGTTATGATATTGAAAGATGTTGCTGGAGATGTACAGCTTGAAATACAAGAAGCAGGTGAACTTAACAAGGATTGGTTGCATGCCGACTATTCAGCTGATCATGTTGGTGAATGGCAAGAGCTAACCTTTGTAATTCCAGAGAACCGTACTGCTGTGATTAATAATATTCTTGTTATGCCTCATACTCCTGAAACAGGTTTTGAAACACAGACAATGTATTGGGATGAATTGAAAGCTCATCCAATAGAGTAATAATTGAAATATGCGGACGGGATTTCCCCGTTCGCTAAAAAAACAGAAATTATGAAGATTCTACCACTATTATTAATGCAGTTCATTCTATTCTTAAACACAAGTTGTTCAAAGGATGAGAAAGATGATACAGAGGAGATTCCTATAGTTGTAGACACAACAACAACATGTAGGTCAGTTGTTGAGAGTGGTGCTTATTCTACCTTTTACAAACCTCAAAGTGGGTATGTTGGAGATCCAATGCCATATTTTAATTCGGATGACAACCAATATTACTTGTTTTATTTGCAGGATTGGAGAAACGGTGCAACTACTGAACACCCAATCTATAATACTACAACAAGTGATTATAGCTCATTTACTGGTTTTGCAGAGTCAATACCTACAGAAACAGCTGATTCGCAGGAAGCGTATTTAGGAACCGGAAGTTTTATAAAAAATGCAGCGGGTAAGCTTTACGGTTTTTATACGGGGCACAATGGAAGTTTATATCCAGCAGAGAAGGTAATGCTGGCCACTTCAATTGATATGAAGACATTCACTAAAGTTCCTTCATTTACCTTTGAAGCTCCGGATGGATATGATAAAAATAATTTCCGTGATCCATGTGTGTATTACGATCCAACCAGATCGGCGTATGTAATGTTGGTTACTTCTATAAAGGATGGAAAGGGAGTGTTGATTCGATATTCATCCTCGGATCTTGAAAACTGGGATTTAATTTCTCCTTTAACTGATTTCAATTCGGATGCTGAGATTTTGGAATGCCCGGATGTTTTTAAGATGGGTGATAAATGGTATTTGGTATTTTCCAGAATTAACAGGGATGAACATCGAAAAACATTTTACAGAGTATCAGATAGTCCTGATGGTCCTTGGGTGCGTTGTGAAGATGCAAGTGGTCACCATGAAACTATTGACGGGTTGTATTTCTATGCCGGGAAAACGGCTTCAAATGGTACTGATCGTTATATCTCGGGATGGTGTTCAACAGGACAAACTGTAAATGGCAATAATGAACTGGATTGGGCCGGAAGTTTAATTACCCATAAACTGGTTCAACAACCAAGCGGAAAGTTATATCCAGTGATACCTGAGGCAGTGGATCATAAATTTAACACGCCTACTCAATACTCAATGATAAAGTCTCAGGGAGATGTAACAGGTGATGAAGGATCGTATGTTCTCAATTACCAGAATGAAAGATCGTACGCTTTATTTAATAGAAATACAGTTCCCGTGAAGATTGAATTAACCATTGATGCATCACAATCTTCAGGGTTTGGTTTTTCTTTTGGCGCCTGTGATGATTTGTCTGAAGTATATTCTGTGGCTTTCGATTTGACATCCACTAACAGGTGGTCAATGCCCTGTCTGTTTATGAATAAGGAGGCAAATTACTCAACAGGTTCATATACAACAGAATTAAATTTTACTCCCCTTATTGTTCCGGATGATAAGGTTTTCGATATAAAGATTGTCATTGAAAAGTCTATTTGTGTGGTTTATGTTAATGACAACGTTGCCTTTACCAACCGTATTTACAAAATGGATAAGAATCCATGGACCATTTTTGTAGATAATGGAACAATCGACGTTTCAAATCTCTCTGTATACGAAATTGGAGATTAGTTATAAATACATCAAAACAAATTAGCTAGCTAACATCAATATCTATGTTTAATTTTTAAAAAGTAAAAAATGAAAAATCTAATATTTACCCTTGCATTTATTGTTTTAAGTCTTGTTGTCAATGCACAACCCTATAACGTAACCATTTCAATTGATATGACATCCTACGCAGGTTCTGATTACGATGCCGTAGTTATGGGAGGTGGCATAAACGGATGGAGTGGAGCACTTACTTTAACAAATGAGTCTGGAACAAATATCTGGTCAACAACAGTACAAAAGGAAGGCTGGATTGATTACCGTTTTGAAGTAACCGGAGGAGTAGTAGGATGGAATTGCGAATTTCGCGATGAATCTACTGGAACTGAAGGAACAGGTACCGGATCGTGTTTTACAAATCCATGGGACGGTACTCAAACAAATGTGCATTGGTACGAAGTTACAAGTGATGTAGTGCTACCAACTATTAGCTGGGAATCCTGTGAATGTATCAGTTGTACACCAACAAGTGCTAAATCTATGGAGATAGATAATGTTGAGGTCTTTGTTAATCCATCAAATGTATTAATGGTAAAAGGATTGGAGACTGGAGATGTGACAGTGAGCATCTATGATATCCAGGGTAACCTGAAATTCATTAAAACTATTGAGAGTGTAGGAAGTGAATTCACAATGGATGACTTTCAATCCTTATGTAGCGGATTATATATTATTAAAGTTGAAACTGAAGATAGTAACATCGTTAAGAAAATAATGATACACTAAAAGAGGTATGATGCCCTAATGTTTTCTATTATGGAAGTTTTAGTTTTTTGATACAAGTCCCTTTAAATCTATTTTATAACCTGAATTCATATTACTGTTTTGAATTCAGGTTATATGAATAGTGTTGTTTTAAATAGTTCGTTAAACTTTAATAATGTATTGATTGGTTGATAAAAGATGAAATTATTTTGATTGCCTGTTAAGCTGTATTTAGCACCATATAAATCAGTCTATAATCTATAATCTAATGCATTGAGTTTAAGTAAAAGATAAAATTGTGATAAAATGATAAAGAGAAATAAAATAGCATATGTAATAGCTGTCTTCTTAATTGGTTTTTTACAAATGAGTTGTAAGAAAACTGAAACTTCCAATGAGACTATAGAAACGGAAAAGTTTCGCCCCCAATTTCATTTTACGCCTGAGGCTAATTGGATGAATGATCCTAACGGAATGGTTTATTATGAAGGAGAATATCATTTGTTTTATCAGCATAATCCCGATAGTGCGGTTTGGGGTCCGATGCATTGGGGGCATGCAGTAAGTAATGATTTGCTGCATTGGGAGCATCTTCCAATAGCATTATGTCCTGATTCACTTGGATATATTTTTTCAGGGAGTGCTGTAATTGACTGGGAAAATACAACCGGATTTGGATCAAAAGATAATCCTGCCATGGTGGCTATCTATACATATCATAATATAGATGGAGAAAGAGCAGGGAAAAATAATTATCAATATCAGGCACTTGCTTATAGTTTAGATAAAGGAAGAACTTGGAAGAAGTATAAAAACAATCCGGTTTTACCAAATCCTGGTATCAGAGATTTTCGGGATCCTAAAGTAATCTGGCATGAGGAATCAAAGCAATGGGTAATGATATTGGCTGCCGGGGATATAGCAAAAATATATTCCTCTAAGGATCTGAAAACATGGTCTTTTGAAAGTGACTTTGGAATGGGAATAGGAGCTCATGGAGGTGTTTGGGAATGTCCGGATTTGTTTCCACTTCAGGTTGAGGGTGCTAATGATATTAAATGGGTGATGTTGATGAGTATAAATCCTGGTGGTCCTAATGGAGGTTCTGCAACGCAGTATTTTATAGGGGAATTTGATGGCAAGACTTTTGTTCCGGAAAAGAATGAGAGCGATTGGCTGGATTATGGTAAAGATAATTATGCAGGAGTAACATGGTCTGATGTTCCTAAAGAAGATGGTCGCAGGTTGTTTATTGGATGGATGAGTAACTGGATTTATGCACAAACCGTTCCAACAGAAAAATGGAGAAGTGCCATGACATTACCCCGCGAAATAAAACTTATAAAAGATAAAAATCAATATCAACTGACAACCTTTCCTATTAAGGAATTTGAAGAATCGAAAATATTGAAAATGCAGATTAATAAGATGTTATTTTCCGGGATGTCGGATATTAATAATATTGACCTGGATTTAGGTTCCTGTGAATTAAATTTTGTTTTTAAACCGCAGAAAGGATCATTAAATGGTCATACAACAGCTTTTGGTTTGCTATTAAAAAATGATGCAGACGAGGAGTTTAAGATTGGCTATAATATGTTGTCAAAACAGGTATTTATAGACAGAACAAAAATTAATACACAATTTACAGATTCTAATTATTTAAGTGAAGATGTAGCTCCATATACGATTGGTGATGAAATTAAAATGAAAATCATTATTGATGCTTCTTCGGTAGAAGTATTTGTAGATGAAGGAAAACTAGCCATGACAAATGTTTTGTTTCCCGATTCATCTTTTAATAAGTTGTCGCTTTTTTCAAGTTTAGGATCAGTAGAGTTGGAGTCAGCTACGTTTTTTAATGTGGAGTAGAGGTCGGATATGGCGTAGGGCATAGAGCAAAGAGCTTAGAGAGTAGTGCAAAGGGTGTAGGGTGATGAGGTGTTTTAATAGGAAAAAGGAGGAGGGAACAAGGAGAAGGGAGTGTATTTTAATTTTTGTATAGGTCTACAACTACCTCCCGGTTCGTACCTCACCGTACTCCTCCTTGAAAAAAGGAGGAGAAATGTTTCCGTTGGTTGAGAAGTAGTTTAAATTGAAATAGATATAATAAACCACGCGTGGGGACACGCGCGGCAGCCATAGCATCGTTGAGAAAATATATTGCATAATTCAAAAAAGACTTGTTTCAATTAAAACATATCTCCTCTTGCAACTGGGAACCCCGGCATCAGCTGGTGAGCCAAAAAACAAGATGCTGAAGTCGATAAAAGCGGTGCTGTTTGAAGCCTTGAGGCACGAAAGGCAAGTTCAGCGCTTTCGACGTAAGCATCGTAGCTTTTTTGAGCGAGTCAGGTGCAGCCGGCGGACTTTTTGTTTACTTTTTTGACTGTAGAAAAAAGTAAAAGCCCTTGCGGCTTGAGCAAGAGTGGAATGAAACAAGCAGAAGGGATTATGGAACAAGAAAAAAGAGCATAGAGCAAAGGGCATTGTTTTGGGTTGAAAGAGATGTCATCTTACAACGAGGAGTTGTGGCTTTATTTCTACTCCTTCCGAAGGAGGAGAAATGTTTCCGTTGGTTGAGAAGTAGTTTAAATTGAAATAGATATAATAAACCACGCGTGGGGACACGCGCGGCAGCCATAGCAGCGTTGAGAAAACATGTTGCATAATTCAAAAAAGACTTGTTTTAATTAAAACATATCTCCTTTTGCAACTGGAAACCCCGGCATCAGCTGGTGAGCCAAAAAACAAGATGTTGAAGTCGATAAAAGCGGTGCTGTTTGAAGCCTTGAGGTACGAAAGGCAAGTTCAGCGCTTTCGACGTAAGCATGGTAGTTTTTTTGAGCGAGGCAGGTGCAGCCGCGGCATCTTTTGTTTACTTTTCTCTGCTGTAGGAGAAAAGTAAAAGCCCTTGCGGCTTGAGCAAAAAAGGAAAAGAGCTTAGGGTATAGAGCGTAGAGCAAAGGGCAAAGGGCATTGTTTTGAATTTAAATAATGTTTTCTTGCGAGTGTTAGTTGTGGTATTAGTTCCTTACAAAGGAGAAGATCTGATTTCCATGATGCAGAGTTCTATAAATAAAAGCAATGCTTCTTTTTGAGAATATTGTTATGAAAACAGCTTAAAAACCTAATGAACTCTTTATATCCAATGCAGTAAGTGTTTTTCTTGCTGCATTTAATTATATTTATAACATAATCTATAAATAGCTTTCTATGTGGAAAAAGTCTATCCTAGTTTTAGTGGTGATATTAATTTCATTAACGTCATTTGCTCAAAAACCACATAGAATTGGTTTTTCTCAATGTTCGGGTGGTGACTGGCGACAACAAATGGAGAAGGAGATGTATCAGGAGTTGATGTTTCATCCTGATTTAGCCTTGACAATCAAGTATGCAGGAGATAATACTTCGCTCCAAATTAAGCAAATTAAGGAGTTGCTAAATGAAGGGATTGATTTATTAATTATTGCACCCATAGAAATTGCAGCAGTTCAACCCGTTGTAGAAGATTTATATAAAAAAGGAATACCTGTTGTTCTAATTGATAGAAAGATTGAGTCGGATCAATATACTGCGTATGTTGGAGGTGATAACTTTCTGATAGGATATACCGCAGGAATGTATATTGCCGATATTTTGAATAAACATGGTGATGTCATAGAGATATTAGGTGCATTAAGTTCTTCTCCGGCAAAGGAAAGAATGAATGGTTTTGAAGATGCCTTATCTCAGCATTCAGGAATATCTATTGTTGATAGAATCCATTCAAATTGGAATAATCAAACAGTACTGGATAGTTTATCTTATTTTTTACATTCAAATCCTGATGTAGATGCGATTTTTGCACATGCTGATTTTTTAGCTGCTGCAGCAAGTGAAGTTATTAGCAAAGACTTTTCTGATCGGAAGATTAAAATTATTGGTGTGGATGGTTCTCCTAGTGCAGGCGGAGGTGTTGAATTGGTTGAAAACAGTATTATTGATGCTACATTAATTTACCCTACGGGAGGAAAGGAGGCCATAGTCATCGCATCTAAAATATTGTCAGATAGTCCGTTTAAGAAAATAAATTTGTTGCCCACAACCCTAATCAACGATCTGAATGTTAAGATAACCCGGTTGCAATACAATAACATTGAAAACCTGCAGAATGATATTGCCCGATCTAAAGGGATGCTGGATCTGCTTGGAGGAAGATTTAAAAAGCAGCAGATATTACTATTTATTACCTTATTTTCTTTAGCATTAGTCGTTATTCTGATATTTCTACTTTTTATAGCCTTCAAGAATAAAAAAATTGCAAATAAAAGTCTTGAAGACCAAAAGGAAGCCATATCCATTCAAAATAACGAACTCAAACGAATGTCTGAGCAACTTCAGGAAGCTACTCAGGCCAGAATGCAGTTCTATACGAATATTTCACATGAATTCAGAACTCCGTTAACCTTAATTGTTGGTCCTCTCGAAAATATAATCAAGACAAATAACACAGATAAAGTTTTAAAAAAAGAATTAAGTACTATCTATAGCAACTCTTTGCGCTTATTACGATTAGTAGACCAAATAATGGATTTTAGAAAAATTGAAACAGCCAAAATGAAATTAAAGGTTGGCCATTATAATTTGGATGAGTTTATGCATAGTATAAAAGAAGCATTTCTCAATTTATCTACAGAAAAACAAATTGATGTAGAGGTTGTCAATAAAAATGCAAAACTATCGCTTTGGTTTGATTGGGATAAAATGGATAAAGTGATGTTTAATTTAATGTCAAATGCTTTTAAGTATACAGCAAAAGGAGGCAGGATTGAAATTGTTTTAGACTGCCTGTGTAAAGATGAAAATGAGGAGTATGCAAAAATTGAGGTGAAAGATAATGGCGAAGGAATACCTCAGCATGAAGTAGAAAAAGTATTTGATCGTTTTTATCAGGCAGATTCCACTGTTTCTTATAAAGGAACAGGAATTGGTTTGTCCTTAACAAAAGAGCTTGTTTTATTGCATAAGGGAAAAATTACAGTTGAAAGTAAACTAGGAGAAGGAACCTGCTTTAAGATATTATTACCGTTAGGTAAAAATCATTTTACTCAAGATGATATACTGCCGGATGGTAAAATGACAGAGCATCCTGTAATGCTTGATTCTGCTGAGTTTGAGAAAATAGATGAGCCCTGGGAAGATATATCAATAGAATTAGAAACAGGTATTTCGGAGAGTGACAAACCCTTACTACTTATTGTGGAAGATGAACCTGATATCAGAAAATATATCAGATCATGTTTTTCGCCATCATTATATTCCATTTTGGAGGCCAAAAATGGAAGTGAAGGATTGAAATTAGTGGAAACAGAAGGTCCTGATATAATCATTTCTGATGTTATGATGCCTGTAATGGATGGGTTAGAACTTACCAGAAAGGTTAAGAGCGACCTCAGATATTGTCATATACCAATGATTCTGTTAACAGCAAAATCTTCATTGGAGCATTTATTGGAAGGTTTGGAAGAAGGAGCAGATAGTTATATTGCTAAACCTTTTAATAAAGAGCATCTGCAGTTAAGAGTAAAAAAACTGTTAGAGGCTCAGGCTAAAATGAGGGAAAAATATCAGGATCCTATAAAAATAGCCAAAGAGGAGAAAGGAATGAGTAGAATGGATAAAAATTTCCTTTCAAGAATAAGCAATATCATTATCGACAATAAATTTGATTCTAAAGTTAATGTTGAAGAATTAAGTAATCTTGTTGGTCTGTCAAGGGTTCATTTATACAGAAAGATAAAAAAAATAACAGGCTTATCTGTAAGCGAATTTGTTACTCAAACTAAATTGAAACAATCACTTACATTGCTTAAAAATACAGATAGCACTATTGCTGAGATTGCTTATAAAGTTGGATTTTCAACACCTTCATATTTTACCAAGTGTTTTAAAGATCATTTTGAAATATCACCAAGTGACTACAGGGAATCGATTTAGGATGGTTTTTTATTAAAACGTTTTACCTAAAGTACCATAAAGATATGATAACGTTAAATAGAATGTTTGAAAGAATTACAACTCCCTTCCTGATTTGAGTGTTTTACTACGCCTAAATAATTATATAATGTGCGATATTTACCCTTTTAGTATATTGAGGCATATAGCAATAAAATTACTGTACGTTAAATTGCTGTAATGTACATTGCGATAAAATAAATGTACGATAAATTTTATTAGTTTAGAAAATTGGGTTTCTTCATTGTAGTCCGATAAACCGGAAAATTATTAATCTTTCACAGTTAATATGCTGATATTCAATTTTAGCATCAATACTTTTCAAAAGTAAGCACCCTAAATATTGGGGAATAGCAAGTTTTTGTATTTGTTCTGTTTTATATGTAGCAGGGCGAAAACTTATGGAAAGGATGATAATTATATTGTTTAATAGTTTGAATTCAGAATGTCATATATGTAAATATAGATTTAAAAATATTTAAAGAAAAGTAAATAATCACTAACTTAAAATGTTACCTGCATGTAACATATGTCATAGTTAACACAAAACGCGTTATATGAGGTAACTAAATTAATATAACCTGTAACCTTCTTACTAGTGCAGGACTGTTTCCGACCATAAATTTGTATTAACGATTGTTAAAAAGAAATCGTTACATGAAATTTAATGATGAAACTAATTTAAGTATTCTAAATCGAAGTGTTATGAAGAAAAACAGTTTTGAAAGCAGAATTCTCAGGAATATAATTCTGTCTTTATTTATGCTTTCTTTTATTCCAATAACTGCACAAGTTAAGGAAGATGTAAGCATATCAGGTACAATAATGGATCAAACGGGAAATCCTCTCCCAGGGGTTTCAGTGGTTATTGAAGGAACAAATACAGGAACTATTAGTGATGTCAATGGTCTTTTTAGTATAAAAGCTCCTACTGGGTCAACATTAACTCTTTCTTTTATAGGAATGGAATCTGTTACCTATAATGTAACATCTCCTGTTAACGACCTTTCTATTACTATGGTTGATCAACTGACAAATTTAGATGTTATTGTTGTAACAGGTTATCAGTCACAGAAAAAAGCAGATTTAACTGGGGCTGTTGGTGTTGTCGATATGGGAGCGGTAAAAGAAACTCCAACAGGAAATGCAGTAAAAGCTCTTCAAGGACGTGTGGCAGGAGTCACAGTAACAACTGATGGTAACCCAGGAGCGTATGCTACTGTTCGAATTAGAGGGGGTAGTACAATGGGAGGAGGAAGCAATGATCCTCTTTATGTAATTGATGGAATGCCTACTACTGGAGGTATAGAACAGCTAAATCCAAATGATATTGAAACAATGCAGGTTTTGAAAGATGCATCAGCTGCAAGTATCTATGGTTCCAGGGCAAGTAACGGAGTAATTCTAATTACTACTAAGAAAGGTAAAGAAGGACAACTTAAAATTGAGTTTAATACATATGCAACAGTTCAAAAGTTCAGCACAAAACTTGATGTTTTAAATACATACGAACGAGGACTTGTAAATTGGCAGGCATCTATTAACGACGGTCTGACACCAACATCGAGTATTTATAAATACGACTGGCACACGGATGGTGATAATGCTGTGCTTGATAGAATTTTACTACCTGAGTATATTGATCCGGCACGTACCATGCGCCCGGCTGATACAAAATGGTATGATGAAGTTTCACAGAATTCATTGATCCAATCGTATAATTTAACTATTTCCAATGGAAATAAGAAAGGAAATTCGTTGATATCCTTGAATTATTATGATCATAACGGTATAATTAAAGAAACCAACTCAAACAAAATAACTGCGAGAATAAACACAGATTATAATTTCTTTGATGGGAAACTGAAAGTTGGAGAAAATTTCACTATTTCTCGTGTCGATAATGTTGATATTCCGGTTGATGATGTAATGTATCTTGCCTTAGTGCAACAACCTGTTGTGCCAGTTTATTCGGTTGATGGTGGTTGGGGAGGACCAGCGCCTGGTATGACAGACCGTCATAATCCTGTTCGTTTGATAGAACAGAATAAACAAAATCATTCAAAAACAGCAAGAGTTTTTGGAAATATTTTTGCGGATTTAGAAATTATCAAGGATCTACATTTCAGAACAAATTACGGTATTGATTATACTGAAAATTATTACCGAAAAATGGATTATAGTTATATGTCAGGTTTTCTAATCAGTGATATTAACAGAGTAGCAACTTCTCAAATGCACAATTTGTCATACACTTGGACAAATACGCTAAATTATAAATTTGAATTTGGTAAGCATGTTGCAGATATTGTTGCTGGTACTGAGGCTGTTAAAGCGGAGTATGAATCGTTTTATGGTAGTAGAGAAGGTTATATTATTGAGGATGCTGATTATATGTTCCTTGATGCTGGAACAGAAAAAATTCTGAATGGTGGTGGTGGCGCAGGAAATTCCCTGTTTTCTTATTTCGCAAAGATTAACTACGTTTTTGATTCAAAATATTTGTTCTCCGGTACTGTACGTCGTGATGGATCTTCACGTTTTGGTAAAGATAATTTGTACGGAGTTTTTCCTGCTTTCTCTGTGGGATGGAGAATGAGCGAAGAAAGTTTTATTAAGGATAACTTTGATGCAATATCTAATCTAAAGTTAAGGGCTGGATGGGGAATCACAGGAAATCAGGAAATCAGTAATGAAGCTATTTATTCTATTTATCGAACAGATTATGGCATTGATCCAACTTGGGATTTTGATTCTGGAACGGCATACGATATTACTGGATCAGATACCGGTACTTTACCTTCAGGATTTAGAAAAATACGCGAAGGAAACCCTATGCTAAAGTGGGAAGAAGCAAATCAAACGAATTTTGGAATTGACTTTGGATTTTTTAATCAAGCACTTTATGGAAGTATGGATTACTTCTTTAAGGAAACAAATGATATTTTAATTGAACCACCTTATTTAGCTGTAAAAGGAGAAGGTGGAAATCAGTGGCAAAATGGAGCAACGCTTGAAAATAAGGGATGGGAATTTGTGATAGGTTATAATAAAGCATTCTCAAATGGTATTAAGATGGATCTTTCGGCAAATATTTCGTCTTACAAAAGAGAGGTTACCTTTTTGCCAGATGAAGTATTAACAGGTTATCCAGGAGATCCTGCAACAGGTAAAACGGTACTCGGTCATTCAGATGTAGTTCACTTTGGATATATAGCTGATGGTCTTTTCCAGAATCAAGAAGAGGTAAATAACCATGCTGAACAAACAGGAAAAGGAATTGGAAGAATACGATATAAAGATATTGGAGGATTAGATGCCGATGGAAATTGGGTTAACCAGCCTGATGGTGTTGTTGATGCACTTGATCGAACTTGGATTGGAGACCCAACGCCTGAATTTGAATATGGTTTTAATGCTAGTTTTTCCTATAAAAATTTCGATTTAAATTTATTTTTTCAAGGTATTTATGGGGCAGATGTATATAATGAATATAAACATCTTACCGACTTTACTTCAATATGGCAAGGAACCAACTTTGGGAGCAGAACTTTGGATGCCTGGTCGCCTACAAATTCTGGTTCTACTATTCCAATGCTAACTTTAACAGATACTAATAATGAGAATCGCACTTCGACATATTTTATTGAAAACGGATCGTATCTGAAATTAAGAAACCTCCAAGTTGGATATACTATTCCAGAACAGTTGGCTCAGAAAATTGGACTAACTTCTGCCAGAATCTACCTTCAAGGGCAGAATCTTTTTACAATCAAAGATAATAAAGGGAAGGATAAATTTACAGGTGTTGACCCTGAATCTCCTGGATTTGCATATCCGATTCCAGCTAGTTATACAATCGGAGTTAATTTAAACTTTTAGAAAATGAAAATCATGAAGAAATTAACGATAAAAATATTGACAATTGCATTAGCAGGGTTTTTGTTCTCCTGTTCTGATTCCTTTCTTGATATGGCGCCCAAAAGTATTATCAGTGGAGATCAATTACTTACTCCAGAGAATGCAGAAGGAATGGTAATTGCTGCTTACTCCGAGTTAGGTAATGATCATTATACTGCTCCTAACTCATTGTGGCCTTACGCTGATATTACAAGTGGTGATTCTTATAAAGGTGGTGGTGGCACCGGTGATATTTGGGAGTTTAATTTTTTGGAACTGTTTGCCTTTAACACTGCCGATAATCCTCTTATTGATCAAAAATGGTATAGACTTTATGTTGGAATTGGCAGAGCTAACGAGGCGCTTAAAGTTATTAATAAACTTTCTGTAGATGAGTATGCGGAGAAGGTTAAACGCCAGGCCGAAATGCGTTTTTTAAGAGCACATTACTACTTCGTTTTGAAAACCATGTTTAAATATATTCCTTGGATAGATGAAACGATAGAAGGAAATGCTTATAGTGACGTGTCTAACCGACAATTCACCGACAGTGAGCTATGGGATAAAATTGCTACAGAGTTTGAATTTGCTGCAAACAATCTTTCGGAAACACAAAGTGATAAGGGAAGACCAAATAAATATACAGCCAAAACTTATTTGGCAAAAACAAAACTATATCAGGCTTACGAGCAAGGAGATGATAATTCTGTTACAAGTATAAATACTTCAAAACTAGAAGAAGTAGTTTCTCTTGTAGATGAAGTTATTAGCTCAGGACAGTATGGGTTATTTGCCGATTTTGGGTATAACTTTCTTTGGAGTCATGATGAAGGTAGTAGTGAGTCGGTTTTTGCGATTCAGCGTTCGGTTGATGATGGTACACCGAAAGGACGTTTGGATTGGGGAAATATGTTAAACTATCCAATGAATCCGGAGTACGGATGTTGCTGGTTTCATATTCCAAGTCAGAACCTTGTAAATTCATTTAAAACAGATGTAAATGGGTTGCCAGAATTTGACACATTTAATAATTCAGATGTTTCGGAGGGGGATGATTTTCAAAACAATTCTTTTGATGTTCGTTTAGACCATACCGTTGCAATACCTGGACATCCTTGGAAATATGATCCGAATTTTATTTATCAGAAAGACTGGGCCAGGGCAACTCAAATTTATGGACATTTTTCATCCTTAAAAGAAAATCAATCACCGGATTGCGATTGTTTTCAAAAAGTCCCTCCATTTATGGCGAGCTCGAAAAATACTGATATCATTCGTTATGCCGATGTTTTATTATGGAAAGCTGAGGCACTAATTGAATTAGGGCGTCAATATGAAGCGCTGCCAATTATTAATGAGATTCGGCAACGTGCAATCAATAGTACTGCCATGTTGAAAATGAACAATGGCAATCCAAGTTCAAACTACAACATGGACATATATAAATCAGGTATAAACTGTGACTGGACACAGGAATTTGCCCGTCAGGCTTTGCGCTGGGAAAGAAGGCTTGAATTGGCAATGGAAGGAATCCGTTTCTTCGATCTGGTACGTTGGGGAATAGCTGGAAATTATATCAATAGCTATTTTGTTGAAGAGCAAACCAAAAGGGAATACCTGAAAGATGGTCGATTTACAACAGGGAAGCATGAGTACTTTCCTATTCCTCAGAATCAGATTGATTTTAGTAAAGGTTTGTACAAGCAAAATTATGGGTGGTAACATTATTGGGAAATTTTTAAATATATAAAAATGAAAAAATATTTTATTTACATAACATTCATCTTGCTTTCAGGACTGGTATTTAATTCCTGCGAGGAAGAATATACTTCAAACCTTGAATTGAATACGGATGTTACAATATCTCAATTTTCAGTTAATGGAGTTGAAGGTGTTATTGATGAAGCAAAAAAAACAATTGTGGTTACGATGCCAGATGGAACTGACGTTTCGAATATAAGTCCTGAAATCCAGCTGACAGAAGGTGCTGTAATCACTCCGGCGATCACTTCAGGCATGGATTTTACGAATCCGATTGATTTTACCATCGTGAATGGTGATGTTTACAGCGAATACACAATTTCTGTTACAGAACAATTTTTTATTGGTTTCCTTGGAACTGCTGCTAATGTTGCCGGAATAACGGAAGACGATCAACAAGCTGCTGCACAATGGTTTTTTGCTAATTATGACAATGGTAAATATATCAGCTTCGATGCCATAAAGAATGGAGAGGTTGATTTAAATGATTTCAGGGTTCTTTGGTGGTATAATGATTCAGAACGCGATTTACCTGCAATTGCACATGATGCAACTGTTTTAAATAAAATGAAAGAATATTATCAAAACGGCGGAAATCTTTTATTTAACGGATATGCTTGTGGTTATTTCTGGACAATGGGCCGACTAACGAATACCTACAACATGGTTATTGGCGATGGTCTTGGTTTTGAGAATAGTGATGTGTGGAGCATTGGTGCCAGTATTGGTGCGCATGATATGACTGCGCATCCGATATATAAGGGTATTTCCTTTAGCACAGATGGCGACGGTTACAAATGGGTGCCAATAATAGGAGCAGGCTATAGAGAAGACCATAATTACGTAATGGTGGACCTTGCTCAATATCATGGATATGGTAACGCTGATGAAGATGCTTATACTGCATTTACAACATCCAACAAGGTTAATTACATTGGTGTTTGGGGTGGAATACGAGATTACTATATGGCTGGTGTACTCGAACTTTTACCTACTGATTTCTTCAGTGGAAAGGCTATTTATCAAGGTATTGGTGGATTTGAATTTAATCAGAATAGCGAAGGAGATATTAATCCTGATGGAGTGAATGCCTATCAAAATAATATTAATTTGATTACGAAGAATTCATTAAACTATTTATCTCAAAAAAACTAATTAAATAAAGGCAGGGATAGAATCCCTGCCTTTAAATATCATTATCTGCAATGAAATTATCTTACATTATATATTCCCTGGTCTTATTTTCCTTTATTTCTTGTTCAAAAGACGATACCGCTGATGTGGTATCAAATCCGGTTTTAAAACATCGCAATCTCAGGCCATTGTTTCATTATTCACCACAAGAAAATTGGATGAATGATCCTAACGGTATGGTATATTATGATGGAGTCTATCATCTTTTTTATCAATATTATCCCGATGGTACAAATTGGGGCCCAATGCATTGGGCGCATACCGTAAGTACCGATTTATTTCATTGGGAAGATAAGGGAATTGCGCTTTATCCCGATGATATGGGTTATATTTTTTCGGGAAGTGCAGTCGTGGATAAAAATAACACAGCAGGATTTAAATCAAACGATAATGATCCGTTGGTAGCAATTTTTACGCATCATAAAAGTAATAATGGTTTACAAACCCAGAGTCTTGCATATAGCACTGACAAGGGGGAAACGTGGACTAAATACGAAGGAAATCCTGTTTTAGAGAATCCAGGAATTGTTGACTTTCGTGATCCTAAGGTGATTTGGCATGAACCAACGCAGAAATGGATTATGACGTTGGCTGTTCTTGATCATGTAAGCTTCTATTCGTCACCTAATTTAATAGATTGGCATCTTGAAAGTGAATTTGGTGCAGGAAGAGGTGCACAGGGCGGTGTATGGGAATGTCCTGATTTATTTCCCTTACAAGTTGAAGGAAGTGATGAAATTAAGTGGGTACTCTTGGTGAGTATAAATCCAGGTGGGCCAAATGGAGGAAGTGCCACGCAGTATTTTATTGGTAGTTTCGATGGAACTACTTTCACTTCTGAAAATAATGAGATCAAATGGGTAGACAATGGTATTGATAACTACGCAGGAGTTACCTGGAGTAATATTTCTGAAAAAGATGGTAGAAGGATTTTTCTGGGATGGATGAGTAACTGGATTTATGCTGGAGCTACTCCAACAGAAGGATGGCGTGGTGAAATGACCATACCCCTTGAACTTAAATTAATTCAGAAGAATGATCAATACTTATTAGCTTTTGAAGCGGTAGCAGAATTGAATAATTTAATGAGTGATGATGATGTCCTCATTATTGATACACCGCAAAAAAGTATCGAACTGGAAAATAATTCCATTGTAGAATATGGAAGTTATTGGGCCGAAATTGAAATGGAAACAGAAAATATAAATGATTTTGAAATAAAAACCGGAAATGGACTTGAATCAATATTTATAAGGTTTGATAAAGTAAACTCAACCTTGAGTATTGATAGAAGTGAATGTGGCATTTCGGATTTCGATCAGTTATTTAAAAAGGAGATAAAATGCGATATACAACCATCGGAAGGGAAAATTGTATTGGATTTAATTGTCGATCAATCCTCGTTAGAAATATTAATTAACGGTGGTGAAAAAGTAATGACAGTTCTGTTTTTTAGTGAATACAAGTATAATTCTTTCTCTATTAGTGGAAGTTCTAATAATTCATTTATTAAGTATTTTAAAATCAATTCTATTCAAAAATCAGTAAATCATTGATTGGAATTAAATATTAAGTATTAATCAACAAAATCAATAATTCAGATGAAAAATATAATTACTGTATTTTTAATAATATTAAGTTTTGTATCATGTGTTAAAAAGCACGATCAGAAGAAGTATACTGAGCAATATCGTCCTCAGATCCATTTTTCGCTTCAATCAGGTTGGGCAAATGATCCAAATGGAATGGTCTATTATGATGGAGAATATCATTTATTTTTTCAATATAATCCTGATACAACAATTTGGGGACCAATGCACTGGGGGCATGCCATCAGCAAAGACCTTATACACTGGGAGGAGCTGCCGATAGCCCTGTATCCAGATAGCTTGGGATGGATTTTTTCAGGAAGTGCTGTTATCGACTGGGAAAATACATCGGGTTTGGGTAAAAATGGCATTCCGCCCATGGTAGCTATTTTTACCTATCATAACCGCGAGTTGGAGAGTGCCGGAACTGATAAGTTTCAGTACCAGGGAATTGCATACAGCCTTGATAAAGGACGTACCTGGACGAAATATAAAAATAATCCGGTTTTGCCTAATCCTGGAATCCGCGATTTTCGCGACCCGAAAGTGAGTTGGCACCCAGAAAGCGGGAAATGGATTATGACCCTTGCTGTACTCGACCATATCAATTTCTATTCTTCGCCTAATTTAATCGACTGGACCCTGGAAAGTGAATTCGGAGTAGGAATCGGAGCACATGGCGGCGTGTGGGAATGCCCCGATTTGTTTCCTTTGCAGATTGAAGGAACAGACGAAACAAAATGGGTATTACTGGTTAGCATCAATCCAGGAGGGCCAAACGGAGGATCTGCGACACAATACTTTATTGGTGACTTTGACGGACATGTTTTTGAACCGCATGGAGAAAAAACCAAATGGCTCGATTATGGCAAAGATAATTACGCAGGTGTGACCTGGTCGGATATCCCGGATGAGGATGGCAGAAGGATCTTAATTGGCTGGATGAATAACTGGCAATATGCAAATGAGATTCCGACATCGGGCTGGAGGGGGGTATTTACCCTTCCAAGAACTCTGGAATTGACAGAAATCTATAACGACTATCTAATGATTTCGTCGCCGGTAAAAGAATTTGAAAAACTAAAATCAGGTTCAAAAAATATCTCAGGTTCAACAATCTCAGGAATGCAGGAGATTAATATGAAACCACAATTCCCGATGGAAATAGACTTGAACTTCAATACCGAAAACAATACAGCAATGAATTTTGGTGAACGTTTTGGGATTATTTTATCAAATAAAAAAAATGAGTCGCTAAAAATTGGTTACGATAACTTAAATAAACTTTTTTTTATTGACAGGAGTAACTGTGGCTGGGACAGTCCGAACCAGGAATTTGCAGGTATTCATAACGCACCTTATATTGTGAGTTCCCCGTCGCTGGATTTAAAACTCATCATAGATGAATCCTCAGTTGAATTATTTGCTGTTGATGGTTTAGTTAGCATGACAGAACAGTTATTTACAGCAGATAAATTTACTTCGGTATGCTTATTTTCGCAAAAGGGAGAAGTTGAATTAATTGGTGGGTCAATCAGTAATCTGTCTTCAATCTGGTAAATTTTATATAGCAAATTTTTAGTATTGAATCAGGAATTATAAATATAATGACAGTGAGATAAAATCAAAAATTATCTTTTGATACTCAGTGTTAGTAATTCAAAAAGTATGAAAACAAAGAAGGGTTTATATTGGGCAATATTTATAGCAGCTTTAGGAAGTGTGTTGTTTGGAGTAAACATGGCAGCTATATCAGGTGCTGTATCATTTATTAAAGATGTGTTTATATTAAATGATACAGAGTTGGGATTAGTAGTAAGTTCTATGATTGCAGGATGTTTAATCGGAGCTTTTACAATAGGATCAATTAGTGATAAAATAGGAAGAAGAAAAGCACTGATTATTGCTGCTGTTCTTTTTACCATCTCAGCGTTAGGTAGTGGTGCTGCTCAGAGTAGTATTCATTTAATGATAGCTCGCCTAATTGGTGGTATTGCAGTTGGTGCGGTATCAGTTGTTGTTCCTACTTATATTAGTGAGTTAACCCCCCCTGCTATTCGTGGTACAATGGGAACTATGAATCAGTTAGGTATTGTGGTTGGAATTTTGATAGCCTATGTAATTGACTTTTGTGTTGTAGAAATGCATGAAGGATGGCGTTTAATGTTGTATAGCCCAATTATTTTTGCAGTGCCATTTCTATTACTGACCATTATTAGTTTTCCTGAATCACCTCGTTGGTCTGTAATGAAGGGAGATCTCATTTCAGCTAGAAAAGTTTTAAACAGGATTGTTGATATTGAAGAAGCAGAAAGTGAATTGGAAGAAATACAAAATAGTTTAAAAGTGTCAGCTACAAATACAACACGAGTTAGCTTAAGTGATCTGTTTAAGGGAAATATGGGGAAAGTATTAGTTATTGGTATTCTTTTAGCAGTATTTCAACAAATTACAGGTATTAACGCAATTATTGCCTATGCGCCAACTATTTTTGAAAAAACAGGTGTAGGTGGAGGTACTGCTTTATTACAATCGATACTGGTTGGTATTATTAATTTTATTTTTACCCTTGTTGCAGTTTGGTTAATTGATAAAGTAGGAAGAAAACAACTATTATTATGGGGAGCTGCAGGCATGATCTTGTTCTTGTCTTATATAACATTCTCTTTTTATATAGGAAATGTTGATGGCTTGGGTGTATTTATCTCTATCCTTGGTTTTATAGCTTTTTTTGCAGCCTCATTTGCTCCTGTTATGTGGGTTGTAACATCCGAAATATACCCAAATAAAATACGTGGTCTTGCTATGTCCGTATCCACTGCAATTAGTTGGGTTTGTACTTTATTAGTAGTGCAGTTCTTTCCTATTATGCTTGGAGGAATGGGCGGTGCTTTTACTTTTGGGTTCTTCCTTGTATTTAGTGTTCTTGCATTCTTATTCACCTTGATTCGAATCCCGGAAACAAAAGGTAAATCCTTAGAACAAATTCAGGAGGAGCTTGGGCTAGTAGATTAGTCTGTTATTTTAGTCAGAAATGGGGGTGTTTTAACAATGCAGAGAGGTGTCTTTATATAGTCTCTCTTCATTAAAATAAAAAAATATTATCATAAGATATGGAGGTGTAAATCAATACTCTATGCCTTTAGTTAATAAAAAATATAAAGTCATGTATACAGTAATAGGAATAGGTGAAATACTTTGGGATTTATTACCAGAAGGAAAAATATTAGGTGGTGCTCCAGCCAACTTTGCATATCACGCAATGCAATTAGGTGCTGAAGGTGTAGTTATTAGTGCAATTGGAGATGATGATCTTGGGAAAGAAATTACCAGGATTATTGAACAAGAAAATGTTGTGAATGGGCTATATGTAACTAAGAAACCGACAGGTACAGTTGGTGTACAATTAAATAACGGTATTCCAAATTATACAATTTATGAAGATGTGGCCTGGGATAATATTGAATTAACTGAAATTGCAAAAGAAAAGCTCGCAAAAGCAGATGCTATTTGTTACGGTTCTTTGGCTCAACGCAATGAGGTTTCTTGTAAAACTATTTGGAAAGCATTAGAAATGGTTCCCGAAACATGTTTAAAGGTTTTTGATATTAATTTACGACAACATTTTTATTCGAAAGATATTATTGGTAAATCTCTTCAGTTTGCTAATGTGTTTAAAATCAATGAAGAGGAAATAGTTGTTTTTAAGGATATGTTTGGAATGGAAGGAACAGAAGAGGAAATCTGTCAACAAATAGTGCATAATTATGATTTAACCCTATTAACATTAACGAAAGGCTCAGAGGGTAGTTTATTAATCACAAAGAACGAACAATCATTTATTGTTACACCCAAAGTTGAAGTTGCCGATACAATTGGTGCCGGAGATTCATTTACTGCAACCATGATAATGGGAATACTTAATAAGCAACCGTTAAAAGTATTGCATCAAAAAGCTGTAGATGTATCTGCTTTTGTTTGTACCAATAGTGGTGCTACTCCGATATTGCCTGATGAATTTAAATATCAATAGGGTTATATAGTGTGTTTTGAATAAGGTTGGACAAGGGGCATTTTATAGTGGCCCTTGTTTTTTTATGTATTGCTCCATAGTTTACATATAATATAGATCTGTACTATAGAAAATATCTTTATTGAAAGAATAAAATTAAGAGAAAAATCAGGAATCATGAAAATATTAGGAACATTCATTTTGACAATGATACTACTTCTGCAAGGATGTACATCTGATGATAAAGTTAAAATAGGCTTTTTATATTCTACTGATGCAGTAGGACGCTTTGTTCGAGAAGCGGAGTATTTTAAAGAACGAGTACAACAAGCAGGAGTGGATGTTGTTATTCGTCAGGCTGAAAATGATGAAAACCTGCAAAGAGAACGATTTCACGACATGGTTAAAGAAGGTATTGATGTGTTGGTTCTAATAGCTGTTAATGAAAATACAGCATCTGCAATAGTAAGGGATGCCCATGAAGAAGATATTCCTGTTGTTGGTTATGTCAGGTTAATTCGTAATTGTAAACTCGATTATTTTGTGGGGGGAGATAGTAAACGTGTAGGTAGTCAGATTATAAATACGGCGTTGTCTCAAAAGCCTAAAGGTAATTACGTTATTTTGGGAGGAGATATGTATGATCAGAATGCTCCTGTAATAATGAAATCTATAGAAAATGCAATTACTTCAAAGGTAAAATCAGGAGATATAAAAGTCTTGTACAAAACTTATATTGAGAAATGGAGTGAAGAAATCGCCACTTTTGAATTAGAAAAAGTGTTGAAATTGACAGGTGAAAAGCCTGATGCCATTATTAGTTGTTATGATGGATTTTCAGAAGGTGCCATATCTCTGCTTGAAAAATATAAGTATGAAGATGTATTTGTATCAGGACAGGATGCAGAGCTAAGAGCAATAAAAAACATCATAAAGGGAAAACAGAGCATGACGGTATTACATCCGTTAAAAAAACTAGCCTATCAGGTAGCAGACATAGCCTTAGGTATCCTGAACAAAAAACAGCTTCCAGATATAGATGTTAAATATGTATATAATGGTGCTTTTAATGTACCTGTAGTTTATATTGAACCAATCCTGATTACAGCAGAGAATATTCAACCTGAAATAATAGATGCCGGAGTTTATTCAGAAACACAAGTGTATGAAAAATAAAGAAAACCCTTGTATCAATAGTTTATATTCAAATTGCATTATCTGAATGTTACAAAAGTAATAGAAATAGAAACCTGTTTGATAGAAAGTCAGGGTGATAATTTTTATCTTGCATTTATTAAAGATATATTGAATAGATGATGCAAAAAATAATAAATTATATTTCCTTTTTGTTGATCTTGTTTTCATTAGGATGTAATACAAACGATAGTTATAAAGAAGCATATCGTGCACAATATCATTTTTCTCCAATGAAAAATTGGATGCATGTGCCAAGTGGTTTATTTTACTATGACGGAGAGTATCATATGTATTATCAATATAATCCTCATGGTATAGAATGGGGGCATATGAGTTGGGGGCATGCAATAAGTCCGGATTTAATACATTGGGAAGAACAACCTGTTGCCATATCAGAGACTGATGGAGAAATGGTTTTTTGCGGAAGTATTGTGGTTGATAAAGATAACACTAGTGGATTGGGAGGTGGTTTTCATCCACCGGTAGTTGCAATCTATACAGGATCCAGAATAGATAATAATAGGCAATATCAGTGTTTAGCCTATAGTAATGATAGGGCAAAGACATGGCATAAATATGAGTTTAATCCTGTTCTGGATATTGGTTCAGAGCATTTTAGAGATCCAAAAGTCTTTTGGTATAATCCTGATGAAAAATGGGTTATGGTATTAACAAATGCAGATCAACAGAAACTTTCATTTTACTCTTCTAAAGATTTAATACACTGGACGTTTATGAGCGAATTTGTTGGAGAAAAGCAAAAAGGTAGATTATGGGATAATCCAGACTTTTTTGCGATACCTGTCAACAGAGACTCAACACTTAAAAAGTGGATATTAAAGGTTGATATTGGTGATCAGTCCATTAAACAAGGTATGGGCGGTCTTTGTATTATTGGCGATTTTGATGGAGAGGAGTTTGTTCCGGAACAAATTAATTATAAAGGAAAAGAGACAGTGTGGGGAATTGATTTGGCTTTAAGAGAGAAATACATTAATGTCTGTTGGAATGATTATGGCAAAGATTTTAGGGGCGCATATAGTTGGTCTGATATTCCTGACAAAGATGGAAGAAGAATTTGGATTGGTTGGATGAATAATTGGAACTATGTAAATCAGATCCCGAACCAAAAATGGAAAGGAGTGATGTCTCTTCCTCGTGAAGTATATCTTGAAAAAAGCACTAATGGTTATGAAATTATCCAAAATCCAGTTAGGGAGACTAGTAAATTAAGAAAAGGTAAAGTTAAAATCAAATTCAGCACTTTAGATGAGTTAAATAACTCTTTAACAAGGGAAATGGAAAACTGTCATTCATTAGAGATTCATGTAGTATTTGATCTTACAAAAGAAGATCGAATGTCTCTTGTTTTGTTTGAAAGTGTTGATCAACAATTGAATCTTGATTATAGTAAAGATAAAGGATATATCGAAATTCTTCGTAAAGTAAGTGACCCAAATGTATTAGGAGATCAATTTACTTCTATATCAGATGTTCCGATTGGTAGTCAATCTCAATTAAAATTGGATATGTTTATTGACAGAACATCTGTAGAATTATTTATTAATGATGGGAAATATGTTGCTACTACTCGCTTTTTTCCTAAAGACTACAATATTAAGATAGAAAATTTAAAATCCTGTACCTCCATAAAAGAAATAGAAGTTTATAAAATGAAAAGCATCTGGAGGTAAGAACTATTGGCTTGATTTATTTCTTTTTTCGTATTCAGAAGGAGAAAAGCCATATTCATCTTTAAATTTTTTACTAAAATATGCATGAGAATTGAATCCTGTTAAAAAAGAAATATTGTTAATTGAATCAGAATGTTGTTTTATTAGTTCTGCAGCTTTCCGTAGTCTGTATTTGTTTAAGTAATCACTTGGTGACAGACCTGCAATATTCTTCATTTTTCTATATAGGTGAATTCTTGATAACCCAATTTCTTCTCCTAATTGTTCTACTCCAAATCTGGAATTATTGTAATTTTTATCAACAATAGCAATTATTTTTTGAAGGAATCTTTCTTCTAAAGAAGTATTCTCGTTTTCAGTAAATTCAGGTAGCGATAGATTTTTTTTGAAATACTTTTTTAATATTGCTCTTGATTCAATAATCTTTTGAATTTTAATAATTAGATAATCCGGGTTGAAAGGTTTTTCAATATAGGCATCTGCTCCCAACGAAACACCTTCTATTTTTTGTTCAATTTGAGTTTTTGCCGTGAGCATAATTATAGGCAAATGGTTAGTGTTTTCATTGCTTTTTATTTGTTGTGTAAGTTGTAAACCATCCATTACTGGCATCATAATGTCTGTCAAAATTAAATCAGGTTGATTTTCTTCAATTATTTCAAGTGCCTCCTGACCATTGGAAGCCAGTTGTGTTTGAAATCTTGAGCTCAATAAGTGTACTAAAAACTCCTGCAGCCCTTCATCATCTTCAACTATTAAAAGCTTGATGTCCGATTGGATACTATTGTCAAAATCAGAATGTTCATTAGTGGAGTTTATGGGTAATATATTATCAATAGATATTTGATCTTCATTTGATATGATGTCTTTTTCTTCAAAATGATCTTTTCCCTTATATAATTCAATGCAGAATGTATTGCCTGTTTCTTTACTACTGCTTAATGTTAATTTGCCTTTATGCATTTCAATAAATTCTTTTGACAGGCTTAAACCAATACCTGTACCCATATGGGAATGATGACTTTGTTGATAAAAACGGGTGAATATGTTTTTTTGTTCTTCTTCAGGTATCGGATCTCCTGAATTTGTAATGCATATTGCAACTTTTGAAATATGGGATGAGTTAATTTTAATTTTTATTACTCCATTTTTATCAGTGAATTTAAATGCATTTGATAAAATATTAAAAATTACTTTGTCAAAGAGATTAATATCAAAATATAGTTTAATGTCATTTTGGTCGGTTAACAAAGAAAAGTTTATTTGCTTTTGTCTGCTTAATGGTACGAAAACATTATATATTGATTTTAAAAATGGTACCAATTCATTTTCTGAAACAGCTAATTGTAATTTGCCGGTTTCAGTTTTTCTAAAATCAAGAAGTTGATTGATCAATCTTAATAACCTGTCCGTATTATTATTAATTAATGCCAGATCCCATTTAAATGATTCATATTCTTTAGGAATTTTCTGCATAAGGTTTGTTAAGGGCGCTTTAATTAAAGTGAGTGGAGTTCTAATCTCGTGCGAAATATTTGTAAAAAAAGTTAACTTAGCCTGAGTGGCATCTTCAATCTGTTTATGCATTTTTTTAATCTGTACATTTTGTGCTTCAATGGCATCTTTCTGTTTCTGGATGGCTACACTTTTCTCTGCGAGTTCAAGATTCTTTTTATTTTTTAATAGGTAAGAAATAAATAATGCAACGATAGATATAACAAGTAAAATTAAACTGATGACAGTTGTATTAAGCAAAGTTTTTTGATTGTTGTATTTTAATTCTTGATTCTTGATGTTTTGTATTTGTTTTTCAATCTGATCTTGAAATATGGTTAATTGTGCAGCCTGAAGATTTAAAACCTTTGCATTGCTTTCATCAACAATTGCACTTGATAAAAGATTTAATTTATGATGAGGTTGTTTTTGCAATATTTTTAAAGCTAAATTGATGGCTTCATTTCCTCCTGTAGGGTATAAAAAAGATGCGTTGATAATTCCTTTATCCACCATATCTAATCCTAAATTAGGAAGAGCGTCAATACCTATAATAAATACTTTTTTATTGATATTTTTGTTAATAATATTACTTGCACCAAGAGCCATAATATCATTGTGTGCAAATACCACGTCAAAATCAATAGAATCAATAATGTTTTTTGTAATTTCTTCTGCATTTAGTTGGTTCCATTTCCCATCCTCACTATATACTAATTTAAGTTGTGAATTGGGTTTAATGCCATTAATAAAACCATTATGACGTTCTTGTGCAGGAGATGAACCTTCTAGACCAGTTATTTCAATGATTTTTTTAGGAGTATTAAATAATGTACCTAAATATTGTGCTACATTTTTACCAATTTCATAGTTGTCGGCCCCTATATAGGCAGAATATTTATATGAGTTAATTTTTCTATCAATAATGATTGTTGGAATACCCTGTTCAAATGCAGAGACTGCTATATCTGTGATTGGATCAGATTGGTTGGGTGATATAATTAACAAATCAACTTTCTGTTCAATAAAGTTTTCAATTTGTTTTATTTGTCTCCAGTTTTCCCCCTTTGCATCTTTAATTATGAGTTCTAGCTCTGGATGAAAAGAAGCTGTTCTGAACATTTCACTATTCATTGATTGCCTCCACAGATCACTACTTGTGCACTGGCTAAAACCAATAATGATCTTATTGGTTTTTTTTTCGATACAGCTATTTAGTAGAAAAGCTAATATGAGGATAATAATCGAATTTGTATGAAACTTAAAATTGTGCATCAGATCTTTCTTTTCGTCATTGAAGATACGAAATTTAGAAGTTTGAAATAATGATTAATACTAATTTAGATAATCAAGAATGAATAAAGTTGGCAATGCAATTTTCAATTGAACATTATGAATAAACTGATGTCGATAATGTTACATTGAGGTAACATAAGTTATAAATACCTATAATATGCTTAATGACGTAAATGATCATACACTAGTTGTGTATTGTGTTGAAATACCATCAAAAGTCATGATAATATTATTGTGACTTTTTTGGCTGATAATCTATTGTTTAATAGTTGATTAAGAATTTAGATGAAATTGTCATCATGCTAAAAAACCTAAAAAAAGCACCCGTTATTCAAAAAATGCCCAAAAACGGCGAAAATTATTCAGGAAATGGCCGAAATCGGCAAGAATTATTCGAAAAAATGGCGTTTTTGAGACTTTTTCGATACGGCTTCGGGAATTGTTCGGGTAGCGGTCGGGTTTGTTCGGGTGCTGTTCGGGTTGTGTTCGGATAGGCTTCGGACAGGGTATCCGAATAATGGCCAAAACCAACCCTGAAAATATCCAAAGTCATCACGAAACTATTCGGGAGTTGTATTGTCAAAGCCGTTATTTATGGTCTATATTTTAAATATTCCCTGAATCCTACCGTATATGAAAGCTCTTTCTATAACTGGCAGGTGAAATATTCGTAATTTGTTTAAATATTCTCGAAAAATGGTACCGGTCGGCAAAACCGCAAATGCCGGCAATTGCGTCTATTGATCTATCGGAGTGATGAAGCAAAACACAGGCTTTGTCGATCCTTTTCTTTTTAACAAATTTTTGTGGGGAATAACCAATCTCCTGAGTGAATAAACGGGTAAATGCATTGGTTGCCAGGTTTGCATAGTTGGCCAAAATAGTGTTCGATAAATCTTCTGCTATGTTTTCTTCAATATAGGCCAGTGTTTTTAAAATCCGTGAATCCTCTGTAATAATACTCCAGCTTTGTTGCGGAAGAAAACTCAACAGATCCGTGATGAGCGATTGAATAGCGAGTGTTGGGTAAAAACTAAATCGGCTATGCTCATAGTTTAAGTGCTTTTTTATGATATCGAGTTTTTCTTTTATATGAGGGGTTAATTCAAAAGAAAACAGACCTGGTTCTATATTGTCGTAGGGTGTGCCAAGGTTGAAATGGATAAAAAGGTGTAATATGTAATTATTATCAGCAGGAAGTCCGGCATTAACACGATTTCCTTTTATTATAAAGCCTGTATTGGGAATTTGATGATTGTATAAGCGTGTGGCATATGAAGTATTGGGTGCAATCATTATAATTTTATCCGGGGTTAATGTATATTCTTTTCCTTTATAGATGATTACACCTCCCTGGTAATTATTATGATATATTCTCCAAAAAGGGAAAGATAACTCTCCGTATTCCCAATTTTGCAACCACCAATATCTGCAGCAGTGTAATTGTAATTCAAATCTTGGAAAATACTGAATTACTTCTGAAGGATCACCTTTTTTAGGTTTTGTAACTGGTAGCAGCATATGGTGTATGTTTAAAACAGATACAAAAATAGTAAAAATGTGCATTTTACAATTGTCTGTTAGTCTGCAAATTTGTATAAGAGAAATTACTTTAATAATCATTGAAAAAAAATAGATAAAATGGCTAACAGGTTAATTGGTGATTTGCCAAAGGTTGGTATCAGGCCCGTTATTGATGGACGGGAAAACGGCGTTAGAGAATCTTTAGAGTCCCAGGTGATGGAGCTGGCAAAAACTGCAGCTAAATTTATTGAGGAAAACTTGCGTTTCCCCAGTGGAGAAAATGTAGAGTGTGTAATTGCAGATACTTGTATTGGAGGTGTGGCAGAAGCGGCCATGTGTGCCAATAAATTTAAAAAAGAAGGTGTTGGAGTTTCATTAACGGTTACGCCATGTTGGTGTTACGGAACCGAAGTAATGGACACAGATCCGTTGGTGCCTAAAGCGGTTTGGGGTTTTAATGGAACAGAGCGTCCCGGTGCAGTATACCTTGCTGCAGCGTTAGCCGGTTATACTCAAAAAGGACTGCCAACTTTTGGTATTTATGGTCGTGATGTGCAGGATGCCGGAGATACCAATATACCTGCAGATGTACAGGAAAAGTTATTGCGATTCGTTAAATCAGCACTTGCTGTAGCTCAAATGAATGGAAAGTCGTATTTGTCTATCGGCTATAGCTCAATGGGAATTGCCGGTTCTATGGTCGATTCAAATTTCTTTCAGGATTATCTTGGAATACGAACAGAATTTGTGGAGTCAGTAGAAATTCTTCGACGCATGGATGAGGGCATTTATGATGAAGATGAATACCAAAAGGCGCTGGCCTGGACCAAAGAGAATTGTCAGGAAGGAGAGGATCCGAATGCATCGGAAGCGCAGGCAGATGCAGCACGAAAAGAGGTGGAGTGGGAAACCGTTGTAAAAATGACCTTGATTTGCCGTGATATGATGATTGGCAATCAAAAGATAATAGATAAAGGTTACAGAGAAGAAGGGTTAGGTAGAAATGCCATTTTAGGAGGCTTTCAGGGGCAACGCCAGTGGACTGACTATCAGCCAAACGCTGATTTTACCGAGGCTATCCTAAACTCTTCATTCGATTGGAATGGAATCCGTCAGGCATTTGTTTTTGCAACAGAAAATGATAGCCTAAACAGTGTATCCATGTTGTTTGGACACCTGTTAACCAATACAGCCCAAATATTCTCAGATGTGAGAACCTATTGGAGTCCGGATGCAGTAAAGCGTGTAACAGGCAAAACTTTAAGCGGTTTGGCCGAAGGCGGTGTTATTCATTTGATTAACTCTGGTTCAACCACACTGGATGCCACAGCACAGCAAAAAGATGCAGAAGGAAAGCCAGCCATGAAACCATTTTGGGATATAACAGAAGAAGAGGCGCAAAAGTGTTTAGATAAAACCCAATGGCCTCAGGCTGACAGAGGCTACTTCCGGGGAGGAGGTTATTCTTCTCTTTTTAAAACAGAAGGAGAAATGCCAGTAACCATGTGCCGTATAAATATGGTAAAAGGAATGGGGCCTGTATTGCAAATTGCTGAAGGGTGGACAGTTGAATTACCCGAAGATATTCATACCGTTTTGGATGTAAGAACAAATCCAACCTGGCCAACAACCTGGTTTGTGCCCAGAACTTCAGGCCAGGGAGCATTTAAAGATGTATATACCGTAATGGCTAACTGGGGTGCTAACCACGGTGCTATCAGTTATGGTCATATTGGTGCCGATCTGATTACGCTGGCTTCGATGTTGCGCATTCCTGTAAATATGCATAATGTTTCAGAGGATCAGGTATTTCGTCCAAGTGCCTGGTCTGCTTTTGGAGAAGATAAGGAAGGATCTGATTACAGAGCCTGTGCTACCTATGGGCCTTTATATGGGATAAAATAAATTCATATACCCATGTTTTTTAAAGCATAAAATATGCAAAAAGATATAGCTATAGTATTTGATTGTGGAGCAACAAATGTTCGTGTAATTGCCATGGATGTTTTGGGGCATATTGTTGCTTCCCATTCAATGCCTAATGAAACAGATGAGGATCCCAATTATCCGGGTGGAAGGATTTGGGATTTAGATAAATTATGGGATAAATTATGTAAGGCTGCACAAGTTGTTACTTCTCAAATTGATGTAAACCGTATTGCAGGCATCACGGTGACTACTTTTGGAGTAGATGGTGCATTTATCGATGACAAAGGAGGGTTGCTTTATCCGGTAATTTCCTGGCAATGTCCGCGTACTACCCCTATTATGGATCATATTGAAAAATATATTCCACTTGAGCAGTTATATAAAATTAGTGGAGTGTACCCATATGCCTTTAATACCATAAATAAAATGATATGGTTTAAAGAGCACAGGCAGGAAGTCATCAGGCAAGCACATCGTTTTTTATTTATTCCCTCCTTAATTATCCATAAATTATCCGGAGTAATGCAAAATGATGCTACTATGGTGGGAACCGCTATGATGGCTGATCTTGAAAAAAGAACGTTTTCTGATGAAATCCTGGGTGCGATTGATGTGGATAAGGATGTTTTCGGAACCATTGCAGAGCCTGGGGATAAGGCAGGTGAAATTACACAGGAAGCATTTGGACTTACTGGCATTCCTGCGGATGTACCTGTGTATTTTGCAGGTCATGATACGCAGTTTGCCATATTTGGTTCAGGCGCCCAATTAAACCAGCCGGTGTTGAGTTCCGGTACATGGGAAATCTTAATGTCGCGGAGTGGTTCGTTTACTGCCTCTGCCGATGAATTGAGTAAAAACTTAACAACCGAGATGGATTCCGTTGCCGGGATCTATAATATAGGACAAAACTGGTTGAGTTCAGGCGTGTTGGAGTGGTTCTCGAAGAACTTCTATTCAGAATTAAGTGGTGATGAACTTTATGATACCATGATTGGAGAGGCAGAATTAGAGTTGCCTGGCGCTCAGGGTATCATGGTTGATCCTGCCTTTTATGATGATGGATCGAGTGTGAACAGTGGAACCATAACCGGATTGACTATTGGTACCCGCCGCAGTCAACTGTACAGGGCATTTTTAGAAAGTCTGGCTTTTAGGTTACGTGAAGGTTTGGAAGCATTGGAAACGGCCGGTAATTTTAAAGCTGAAAAGATTATTTGTGTTGGGGGAGGTTCCAAAAACAGGTTGTGGAACCAGTTAAGGGCAGATGTCTGTAACGTGAGTATACAGTTGATTGATCAAAAAGAAACCACAGTTTTAGGAGCTTCAATGTTTGTGTTTGCCGGTGCAGGAGTATATAAATCGGCAAGTATAGCACGCCAAAAAATATCTTATAATCCGCAGGTTATCAATCCATCGGCCAACAGGCAGGTATATGACCAGCTCTATAAAAACTACTTAAAATTTAAAAAACAGTAATTATTTAAATTATGCTAAAAGGAATATCACCCTTGTTAAGCCCTGAATTGCTTTCTGTTTTATATAGAATGGGGCATGGAGACGAAATAATATTAGCAGATGCTCATTTTCCCGGGGAAACATTTAACACTAATGTTTTAAGGGCGGATGGCATAAAGATTCCGGATTTGTTAGCGGCTATATTGCCCTTGTTCGAATTGGATCAATATGTAGAAAACCCTTTAATTATGATGGATGCCGTTGTGGGAGATACCCTTGATCCCAAGGTTGAAGATAGTTATTTGAAAAGCATACACCTGACTAATCCGAAGGTGAACCCCATTGAAAGATTGGAGCGTTTTGCTTTTTATGAGCGTGCAAAAAGTGCTTATGCAGTTGTTATTACTGGTGAAACAGCCAAATATGGAAATATTATATTAAAGAAAGGAGTTACTCCTTTATAACCTTAAAAATCAGACAGTGAAAAATCAATCAAAAATCGTTGAAAAAAAATATCTCATACCTTTTGTTTTAATTACCAGTTTGTTTGCCTTGTGGGGTTTTGCCAATGATATTACAAATCCAATGGTGGCCGCTTTTAAAACGGTAATGGAAATATCAAATGCCAAGGCTTCTCTTATTCAGTTTGCCTTTTATGGAGGCTATGCAACCATGGCTATTCCTGCTGCGCTTTTTGTGCAAAAGTTTAGTTATAAAAAGGGCATATTGTTGGGATTGGCACTTTATGCCACCGGGGCCCTGCTGTTTTGGCCGGCTGCTCAATACCAGGCATTTGGTTTCTTTCTGATCTCGTTGTATATACTTACGTTTGGATTGGCTTTTTTAGAAACCACAGCAAATCCATTTATTCTTTCATTGGGGAGCCATGAAACTTCTACGCGAAGATTAAATCTTGCACAGGCTTTTAATCCAATGGGCTCTTTGTTGGGGATGTTTGTGGCTTCAAAAATAGTATTGGCCTCTCTGGAATCAGATAAGAGAAATGCATTGGGGGAACTAATTTTTCCTGCGTTGGATGATGCTGCCAAGGCTGCCATCCGTACTACAGACCTGATGATAATCCGGGATCCTTATGTAATATTGGGGTTGGTTGTTATTGTTATGCTGGTGGTTATTGCGTTGGTTAAAATGCCCGATACTGCCCATCAGGAGGAGATTCATCCCTGGGATTCGTTTAAAAGGTTAATCAATAATCAGGTATACAGAGAAGGGGTTATTGCCCAGGTGTTTTATGTGGCAGCTCAAATTATGTGCTGGACTTTTATTATACAATATGCTGATAATTTAGGAATAGATAAAGCAACAGCCCAGATGTATAATATTGTGGCCATGGGCATATTCTTAGGAAGCCGTTTTATCAGTACGTTCTTGATGAAATATGTAAATAGCCGTAAGTTATTGATGCTATTTGCCATTGGAGGCATTGTTACAGTGAGCGGGGTTATCCTGATAAATGGAATTGCAGGTCTTTACTGTTTGGTTGCAACATCGGCATTTATGTCGTTAATGTTTCCAACTATTTATGGAATTGCCCTGGAAAACGTAGGAAAGGACGCTACGCTTGGGGCAGCCGGTTTGGTGATGGCCATTGTGGGGGGAGCATTAATGCCGCCTTTACAGGGAACCATCATCGATTTAGGAACAGTTGGCTATTTGCCTGCAGTAAACTTCTCATTTATATTGCCTTTTATATGTTTTATCGTAATCGCCGGATATGGGTATAGATCATACAAAACACAGACTGTTGGGTTAAAATAATGTGTTGAAATTATTAATATCAAAAATAAGACGATGTCTGTTAGAAATTTAAATTTATTGCATCCTCGTGATCAGATTATCATGATCATTAACCGTATTTACAAAAAAGGATTAACCACAACATCAGGTGGAAACCTTTCAATTATGGATGAGAGCGGGGATATGTGGGTTACGCCTTCAGGGGTTGATAAAGGATCATTAAAGCCTGAAGATATTATGTGTGTTAAAGCCGATGGAACAATAGTAGGGCCTCATAAACCCTCTATGGAATATCCTTTTCATAAGGCCATATATGTAGAGCGTCCGGATATTAAATCTGTTGTACATGCACATCCGCCGGCATTGGTTGCTTTTAGTATTGTTCGTCAGATTCCGAATACCAATGTCATTCCACAGGTGAAGTATGTGTGTGGTCCCATAGGATATGCCAAATACTTTATTCCCGGAAGTAATGAACTGGGAAATTCTATCTCAGACCAGTTTAAAAAGGGTTTTGATTCTGTAATCATGGAAAATCATGGAGCGGTTGTCGGGGGTAAAGATATCATTAAAGCTTACGAGCGTTTTGAAACCTTAGAGTTTGCGTGTAGAACATTAATCAACTCCAAGATTATTGGAGAACCTAAGTTTCTTACTGAGGAACAGATTTATAGTTTTAATAATCAAATCCCTACCGATCATCCTAAAATGGCAGATGTTGAATACACCTCTGATGAAAAAGAGATCCGTCAGCAAATTAAAGGTATGGTTCGAAGGGCCTGTGACCAGGGCTTAATGATGAGTTCATATGGAACTATTTCTGTACGTTGGAAGGGGAATGATTTTTTAATTACCCCAACTGATGCCACTCGCTGGGATATACAGGCAAAAGATATCGTTCAAATTAAGGAAGGTAAATGTGAGGCTGGAAAAGTACCTAGCCGTTCCACCTGGCTGCACCAAAAAATATACGAGATGCATCCGGAAATCAATGCCATCATCCTTACGCAGCCTGAATACCTGATGGCCTATGGGGTGGTGCATAAAAAACTGGATGTAAGAACGATTCCTGAAAGCTGGATTTTCTTACAGGATATGGAGAATGTGCCATTTGGGTCGCACTTCACCGGAAATGAAACGATCCCGGGAAAAATATCAACAGCAAATCCGGGTATCATCATCGAAAACGATTCTGTATTAATGACCGGAGGTTCTTTATTGCAGGCATTTGACCGTCTTGAAGTGGCAGAATTTAGTGCTAAGTCATTGGTTATGGGGACTTCATTAGGTGATTTTGCTCCTATGAATGATGAGGAAATTGATGAATTACGAAGAGCGTTTTTTTAGATGATAAGTTGTTTCTTGATAGGGAATTGAAGTTTCCCTATCAAGATTTTTTTCGCTGAATCGCCATTAAGATATATACTCTCATTTGCAACCCAATAGCTAACGAAAATTTATGCTGTTAAAATTCATTGATGATACCACCGGTAATTCTGGCTAAATCCGTTTGCGACTCAACCACGTTATATATAGCATTTAATTTCTGGATAGCAGCATTTAAATAGTTTATCTGAATGTCCCTGAAGTCAAAAGAATCAATTGCTCCGGTCTTTAATTTTTCTTCAGCCATATCCATATTTAATTTTGCTGCATCTTCACGCTCGTTTGCCAGCAATACCAGGTCTTTTTGAACCTCATAGGTGCTGAATATTTGTAACAGCTGGTTTTGCAGACTGTGTTTCATTTGGTCTGTTTCAACAACAGCAGATTCTTCTTCAATTTTGGCAATTTGAACGCTTCTTTTTCTTTGGCCTCCATTAAAAATAGTATAGGACAGGTTTAAGCCTATATTAACATCTGAGTAATTTGATTTACTATCATTAATGGAGTTTTTGGAGTAATATACATTTCTGTTGGTATGAGAAACGCCTCCGTTTATGTTTAAAGAAGGGAGGTAATTGCTCTTAGCTAAAGCGGTTTCTTTTGCCAGTAAGCTCTGGTTTATGTATTGGTTTTTTAGTGTTGTGTTGTTTGATAATAGTTTGGTAGTCAAATCAGATAGGGTGTAGTCCGGCAAGTCGCTTTTTATCCCGGATGTAAGTTCCCACATCTTATTGTCTTTTATTCCTAGTGCATAATTGAGCGTGCGAATGGAATTTTCAAACTCAACCTTTTGTTGCAAGTAGGTTGACTTGTCTTCTAACCAGGATGTTTTTGCTAACAGAGTGTTATAGGTTGTGTTAGCGCCCAGGTCTTTTGCGTGTAGCTCTCGGTTGTACCTGTCTTCAGAAAGGTTCATCAATTCAGCGTATACCTTAACAAGTTCTTGTTGAACGATGCAGTTGTTATATGCCGACACAATTTCCTGTATGGTGTTTTCAACCAGAATGGCTGTATTACCTTTCGACAGGTTTTCGAGTTCTTCATACTTCTTTTTGGTGATTCTTGCACTAAAGCCATCAAACAAAACCCAATTCAGTCCAAGTTCAGGCGAGATCATTTCAGTCCTGTAATTTTCGGTATCATTGTAATTGAAGCCTTCGGACAAAGAAGTGCTGAAACTGATTGTTGGTAAGGCACCTGTATTTCCCCATGTGTTATTTATTGAGGATATTTTTTCGGCGTTACGTGTAATTTTTAAATCATAGTTATTTTGTAGTCCCATTTCAATGGCCTGCGAAAGGGACAATGTATTTTGAGCCTGCATACCCACAGGGAGTATGCAGAACAAAATAGCCAATATCTGAATTTTAATCATATTCATTGTTTTTATTGTAAAACCTGTAATGATTTAGTCATTAGTTGGTTTGCTATCAATTATTTTAGCCATATTCATTTCAAGAGTTTTTTCAATGTTGGCATTGATAACAGCCGTTTCGAGCGACTCTGGTGTAAATTCTTCTTTTGATGTAATTGTTTTAATGGCAACCATATTTTTATTGTTTAAAACAATTAAAACAGGCAATATTATTAAAATAAATAAGGTTCCGAATAAGATACCATATGCTAAGGCAATTGCCATAGGTATTAGCATTCTGGCGTCAGGGCTGTTTTCCAAGATCAATGGCATCAATCCACCAGTTGTGGTTACTGTTGTTAAAAAGATAGCCCTAAAGCGTGATAGTCCGGCATCCTTTACCGCAGGAATTAGCGTCATCCCTCTCTCCAGGTTCATGTTAAACTTAGAAACAAACACAATGGCATCATTGATCACAACACCCGACAGGGCTACCATACCCCAAAGACTCATCATTGAAACGGGTTGTCCATGGATTCCATGCCCCCAAATGGCACCAATTATCCCTAACGGAACCATCATTATAATTAACAAACCCTGGCGGAAGGACTTGAAGTATATCATTATAATCAGTACAATAATTAAAAAGGCCAGACCAAAATACATTCCCATACTACCGGCTTGTTCGTTACTGTCTTTTTGCTGGCCTTGCTGCATTACAGTAATGTCAGGATATTTTTTAATAATCTCGCTTAAAATATTGGTATTGATAAACTCTAAAAGATCAGGAACCGATTGTGTCTGGTCTTTTTGATAGGCATCAACCCTAACTTCTCTTCGGCCATTAAAATGGTTAATGGAGCTTAAACTTCGGGCAGTGCTGATTTCAGCAATAGTTCCCAATGGGAAATCTCCTTTAGACGTATGGATAACCATATTTTCCAGTTGACCAACAGTCTGCCGGTTGTCTCTTGGATATCTTACGTAAACCCAAATTTCATCTTTACCTTCCTGAATACGTTGAGCCAAAGCTCCGTAAAATCCCTGACGTACTTCATTCATCAAACTTTGTAGCGTTAACCCCAGTGCATAAGCTTCTGGTTTTAGGGTCAACCTTAGTTCCTGACTTCCCAACTGGCTGTTATCGGTAATGTTGAATAAAGCAGGCATTTGGGCCAATTGAATTTCCAGCTCTTCCTTAGCTTTTTCCAGTTCCTCGGCATCATAACCTAATAAACTAATGGAAACCGGTGCTCCAAAACGGTTTGATGCACCAACGGCAAACTTATAGGCTTCAGGAATTTTTCCAACTTTTTCAGCTATGGCTTTTTTAATAGTCTCATCCGAAACCTGGGTTTCTTCCAAAGGATTTAGGAACACCCGTATCATACCTGCATTGGTTCCTCTTTCTGTTCCGGAGAATGAGCTTCCCATTGAAATACTCATGGCCGAAATATAGGATATCGTGTCGCCTTGTTCCTTCATTAACTCCTTATTGGCTTCCCAGGCTTTGTCTTCAATATCAAATAAAATTTTCTTTGTGATTTGTTCATTAACACCCGGTTTTAGCGCCAGGTCAATTGAAAACATATCAGAAGGTGAACCCGGGAAAAAAGTAAACCCAATAATACCACCTGCTACTAGTCCACCTGTAATAATAAATAATCCGGTGATGGATGCCATGGCAATTCCCCGATGAGATAAAACCCAGTCTAAGAAAGGGGCATAAATTTTGTTTTTAAAGGCCTCCAGTTTTTTATCGATAAAAGCACGGAGCTTACCATATAACGAAGTTTCCCTGTTTGGTTTGAGTACTTTAGGATTTGCCAGGTGTCCGGGTAAAACAAACATTCCCTCTAAAAGAGATATGGCCAGACACACTACTACAACAAAAGCCATTTCGTACATCACCTCCATTTGGCCTTCGATGACAAATAGCGGACTAAAAGCAATCATTGTTGTGGTAACCGAAGTAAATACAGCAGGAAGCACTTCGAGAGTTCCTTCAATAGCAGCTCTTCGTGGCGATTTGCCCATCTCAAAGTGGGTAAAAATGTTTTCGCCTATTACAACACCATCATCAACCAAAATACCTACAATTAATATCATACCAAAAAGGCTGATCAGGTTCATGGTTAGGCCGAGCATATTTCCAATAATAAACATGCCTAAAAATGAAGCCGGGATACCCCATGCCACCCATAAACTTAAACGGATATTTAATAGCAAGGATAATAATAGTACCACTAAAAATACTCCTTGCAGCCCATTTTCTATTAATATATTTAATTGGCCGTCAATAATATCCAGGAAGTCCATTCTTACTTCAATACGGAAATCATCATGAGCGTCGTTGAATTCTTCAATATAGTCCTTTACAATATTTGATATGTTTTCCAGATCTTCAGAATTCAGCTTTTGCACCAACAAAGTAACACTGGGTTTTTTGTTAACATAGCCATTGCTTGGGTCCTCAGGAACCTGAAGCTTTACAGAGGCAACGTCGCCAATAGTTATGGGTTGTCCGTTTTCATTGGCTTTAATAACAATTTTTTCAATATCCGTTGGTTTGATGGATTTTTGGCGGCTGATAATCTTTATTTGTTCCCGGGGATTCCTGATTGTTCCTCCGGAAGCGTCCAGGTTATTCTGGCTTATGGCAGTTTGAACATCATTTATAGCCAGGTTATATCTGCGAAGCTGAGTTTCGTTAATCTCCACAGCTAATTCCAGGTTATTTGGAACGCCATATATGCTAATCTGAGAGATTTTTCCCGTAGCTAAAAGGTCATCCTCTACTTTGTTGGCCATCTTGTTTAAGTCCAGCACGTTATCTGATTCGGCAGATAAGGACATAAACATTGCCATATCACGGGCCCTGCTTTTTGAAACAATAGGACGTTCTGCATTGGAAGGGAAGTTGGAAATTCCGTCTACCGCATTTTTTACATCCGAAAGCAGTTCATCCATGTCGTAACCGTTTCGCGCAGTTACGGTAATGCTTGCCGAGCCTTCGCTCGAAGTGGAAGAAAACTCCTTAATGCCGGAAATTCCCCTCAGGCTGTTTTCTACCAAAGAGGTAATACCTTCATCCATTTCTTTAGGGGTAGCCCCCGGGTAGGCAACAGAAACAGTTATTGTTTTTGATTCCACCAGTGGGAACGTGGCCTTCTTCATTTGAGTCATGGAGATATAGCCAATCAACCCAAGGATGACAATCACCATTTTCCCATAAAAAGGATATTTTACAAATTGTGATAATATATTTTTCATTTGTTATGGTTCAATATTTAGTTACGTGCAATGTATTCAACATTAGAACTGATTGAAGTTAACGACTCGGTAACAATTGTTTTATCAACTGGAATGCCACTGATAATATAGGAGTCGCTTAGTGAACGTATTATATCAATACGGGTTTTTAATAGTTTTCCATCTTCTAAGGTATATACATAAGAATTGTCAATAATTGCTTCTCTTGGTATTTCAAACCCATTAACGGTTTGTCCTTTAAAAGTAATGTCAACATATTCCCCTTCCAATAACTTCATAGTGCTTGAAGGATAAATGGTCAGGTATACATTCACCGATTGGGTTTCTTCATCCACATAACCTGAGATTCGTGAAATATTGATTATAGTTTTTTCGCCATATTTATTGGTCAATGTGGCGGCAGTTCCTTTCTGTATCCATTTTAAATCGTTAGTAAATACAGGAACAGCCACTTCCAGTTTATCCGACCGGATTAAGGTTGCCAACGATGAACCTGTAGTTGCTGCAGAACCTATTTGTTTGTTTACGCTTTTTAAAGTACCGTCAAAAGGTGCAACAATAGTATGCTTTGCCAAATCAATTTCCTGGTTTTGAAGGTTGTAATACTGGGTTAGTACGTTGTTGGCAGATAAAAACACCTTTTCCTGGTTTGAGTCAATCTTAGGAAGCTCTGGCAAAGGCTTCTCCGGATCAATGGCGACAAAAAAGCTATTCCACTTTTCAAATTTGTCAGGGAAGTCAACTTTTATGTCAGGCAGGATTTGTGCCAGGGTTTGAAGAAAACTGCTGATGCCAGCTTTGTGGGTTGCCACCGCATCCTCTTTGTAAATTTTTACAATTACATCATTCTTTTTAAATGCCTCGCCTTCTTTAAAAAGAATATCACCCTGTAAAATACGACCTGAAACTTCAGCCGTTAAATCTACCGTGTTAAAAGCTGAAATCCTGCCCCTGTAATTCATGGCTGTTTCAATGTCAGAATATTTAACCTGACCTGCCTTAACATTCATGGTGTTATGTTTTTGTTTATCTTTCCTAGGGGCTGGCTTTGAATTTATTAAGTATCCAGATAGTGCTATGGAGGCAACAATGATAGCAATTCCCCCAATGATGCTAAATATCTTCTTTTTCATGTTTATTTTGTTTTATGTAAAGTCATTATAATTCAAAACAAAACTATATTAGAGAACAGGGAAACTAAAATTTTATGAACGAACATATGGATTTGATATACCAAAGACGGTTTTGCCCTATTTAGTGTTGGCAAGAAAACTGCTGAAATTTTTGTTAGTCCACCCACACCCCTCAGTCCCCTAAAGGGGAAGATGCTTCCGCACAGTGCGTTGGCGTTTTCCCCTTTAGGGGAATCAAAGGGGTGAGTGTAGGAATCATGAGTTTTCTTGCAGGAACTATTTAAATGTAAGAGCATCTTCTTGTATCGTATTTAAGGCTGTTTGAGTGAAAATCTGATGTTTTTGTATATTTTATTTATGAATTTGAAACAGGTTGAATAGATTTGTGGTTTAGTGTCAGCAAGAAAACTCCTGGAACTATTAAAAATCCAATCGCTCACCCCCTGGCCCCTAAAGGGGAAAACCCTCGCTATGTTTGGGTTGACGTTTCTCCCTTTCGAGCCTGTCCCGAACTTTTATTTGGGATAGTCAGAGGGTGTGAGGAGGAAGAAATTGGACTTTTCATGCCAACACGATATAGCATATTAAATAACATGTTGTTTGGTTTGAGTGAGTATTTAAGGAAGGTATAATCTCAATTTATAGATAATTTAAACCGGAAAAATTTTAAAAGAAGTGAGATATAAAATTAGGAAAAAACACTGGATGCAAATAATAGTGTGGGTTGCTTTATTTGTAATCTATTTTAATATGATTTATTTTTTTTCCACTGCATTAAAGGCTTTTGTTATTGGGGGATATAATGTGTTGTGTTTGGGTTTGATATATTATGCTGTAGTATATTACTTCTTTCCCAAATACTATCATCAAAAGAATAAGTACTTTTTAATCTCATTTGGTTATATTGTTTTAATCACAACAATAGTTGTTGCAGGGGAGTACCTGTCCTTTGAGTTTTTTCATGAAGAGGGTAAAGAATTACCTCCGGTTGCTTTCCTTTTTATGAGACTTTTTATGCAGTTTTACCTGGCTTTTTTTGCGGCTACCTCTGTTAGCTTAATGGAACAAACCACGCAATTAAAGGAAAATGAAAAACTACTGAATGAGGAAAAATTAAAGACCGAATTAAAGCTCTTAAAGGCACAAATTAATCCGCATTTTATATTTAATGCCCTAAATAACATATACTCATTAACCTATATGCAAAAGCAAAATGCTCCGGAAAGCGTGTTGAAGCTTTCAGAAATGCTCCGTTATGTGTTTTATGATTGCAATAAGGATAAAGTAAAGTTATTACAGGAAATAAAATATATTGAGAACTTCATGGCATTTCAACAGATGAAATCTGAACACGTACAGAATATTCAGTTTAATATGGGGGCAAATATCGATTCAATTGAAGTAGCACCTATGCTGTTTATCCCGTTTATTGAAAATGCTTTTAAATACAGTAAAATAGAAGAGGTTGAGGATGCGTATGTTCATATTGATATAAAGCATGTTCATAATGAATTGTTTTTTTCCATTGAGAATAGTGTTCCTGTAACAGGGAAAAGTATCGCAGGTAGTGGCCTTGGTATTAAAAATGTAAAACATAGGCTGGATATTATTTATCAGGATCAATACCATCTTCAGATTAATAACAATGACCAGGAATATAAAGTAGAATTAGTGCTTGAAGTATAGCCCATTTTATAGTATTATTCAGTTAGAAAAAATAATGGTCATCCGTAATTGAGTAATCAATATTCTTTTGTCTTTATTCTTTTATCTTAAATCTAATATAAAGAAAGATATGAAAATCAGATGTGCAGTAATAGATGATGAGCGATTAGCCAGAGAATACATTATTAACTACATTGCCAAAATTCCGCAACTTGAGTTAATAGGTGACTTCAACTCTCCATTAAAAGCCATGGATCTGATTAAAGAAAAGAAAGTGGATTTGTTATTTTTGGATATTCAGATGCCTGATATTACCGGGATTAACTTTATGAAAAGTCTGGATCATAAACCAGAAGTGATATTTACCACTGCTTATCAGGAATATGCAATTGAAGGATTTAATATCAATGCCACCGATTATCTATTAAAACCTTTCTCGTTTGAGCGTTTTTTTCAGGCTGTTAATAAGGTGATTGATAAATTTGAATTGAAAAATGATCCCAGAAACAGCCATATCACAGATGAGCAAACCCAAACAAAAATAGCAGATACCTATTTGACTGTCAGGGCTGATAGAAAATTGTATAAAATCAATTTCGATCATATCAAGTTCATCGAAGGACAAAGGGCTTATGTTACCTTTCATACCCACAATAAAAAGATTACGGCCCTGGCTTCGTTGAAAGATCTGGAAGATTCCTTACCGGAAAAGGACTTTATTAGAATACATAAATCCTACATCGTTTCGGTAAAAGAAATACTTTCGTTGGAGGGTAATATTATAGAAGTTGATAACGTAAAACTGCCTGTTGGGAAAAATTATAAAGAAGCTGTATTGAAAATATTTGGATAGATACATTACTTAGTCATTTGTCTCTAATGAAGTGTCTGTGGCGGTTATTATTAAAAGAGTTATGTGCAAAAAAAAACAATAAATTCACTGAGGTGAGTTTTTTATGGATTACAAAGGAAATGTAATTTATAATCCATATTTTTGCGGGGTATGACCGGGGAAAAGTTGTTTTATAGAATAAAAAGGGGTGATGTTTCGGCGTTTGAAGAATTATTTCGTCAATTTTATCCATCCATGTGCGTAGTGGCTAAATCCTATGTAAAGGATGATACTTTTTCGGAGGATATAGTTCAGGAGGCCTTTATAAAGCTATGGAATTCTAAAGAAAACTATAACGACATTAACTCTTTAAAATCCTTTTTATATGTCATGGTTAAAAATCTTAGTCTGAATCATTTAAGAAAGGATGCTCTGGGTAAAAAATATACAAAGGAGCTTGATAATTCATTTCAAAATGACATCAGTCATAAAATCGTAGAAGAAGAATCGTACCGAATTATTTATGAAGCTGTAAACAATCTTCCTAATCAAACCCGAAACGTGATGCATTTAAGTTTAAAAGGAATGCAGAACCAGGATATTGCTGACAACTTGGGTATTTCAGTAAATACAGTAAAAACACTAAAGTATAATGCACTAAAAACTTTGCGGGTGGTTCTTAAGGATTACTATGTGGTGTTGCTTTTTTTGTTAGGTGATTTGTAGTTCTTTTAATAATTTACGGTGAATAAGCTTCTTTTCAAACTTCCAAAGGGAAGCCTCTATCTGTGAAGTCAAAGGCCTTCCGCTTAAAATCTGTCATTAATAAAGATTCAATTTCAAACAATTATTATATCATTTTTTTTTAGCAGATATTTGTCAATAGCATTGATTGTGTATTAAAATGAAAGTTTATGCCATTGTTTTTTCTGTTGTCATGGGGGTGATGTGAAAAAAAGTGGATTTTTTTTGATATGCCATTCATCTTATTAAAATTTTCATGTGTTTTATAAGTAGAAAATGTTAGAAGTAATGGAAAATTTTCAGGAAGAATATAAAATTTCTCAGTTGATTTCTAAAGAGGTTCTGGATGAGCTTACTCTGGAAGAATCTGCTATTATACAAGAGTGGGTAGGTAGGTCGCAAGAGAATAAAAAGCTTTATGATGCCATTAAAAACGGTAAAAGAAGGCTGGCAAGAGATAAGTATGTAGGGGGATTAGATACAGAAGGAGCCCTGGAAAAGTTTAGGACGAAGATTGTACCTCCAAAGAGAACGGTGAAAATGTGGCCGGGATGGATCGGCCGGGTAGCTGCAGTTCTGATAATCGCATTTTTATCAGGTGGGGTTTATTTTCTTTCCCGAAATACCATCAAGCCTACTCAACAAGTGGCACAAACGTCACTTAACCCGGGTTCTTCAAAAGCTGTTCTTTTGTTAGATGGTGGCGAGGTATTTCAATTGGAATCAACAGAAAGTGATAGTATCCGTGAAAGCGATGGGACATTGATCACAAACAAAGAAGGAAAGCTGGCCTATACCGGTGTAAGGAACAAAGGCCTGGAAACTATCTATAATACAGTTAAAGTTCCCCGGGGTGGGGAATATAGTATAACCCTGTCTGATGGCACCAGGGTATGGCTCAACTCAGAATCGCAGATTAAATATCCTGTTCAGTTTGAAGATGATAAAAGAAAAGTTTGGGTGAATGGCGAAGTGTATTTTGATGTGCAGCCGGATAAAAAACGACCTTTTATGGCTATGGTAAAAGATGTTGAAATAGAAGTTTTGGGTACGGAGTTTAATGTAGAGGCCTATCCTGAAACAGATCGGGTATTAACCACTTTGGTAGAGGGAAGCGTGAAATTAACCAAGGCTTCGGAAGAAATAATTATTGCGCCCAACCAGCAGGCAGTCATTCGCAAAAGCGAGAAGCGTTTTACGGTTAAGAACGTTGATGCCAGGGTTTGGGCTTTGTGGAAAGATGGCGTTATTTATTGCGAAAGTGAAAGGTTGGAAGTAATAATGTCAAAACTGGCCAGGTGGTATGATGCCAACTTGTTTTATATGAATCCATCGGTAAAAAATAAACGCTTTAGCATTGAGGTTAAGCGTTATCAAAACATAGATAAAGTGCTTGATATATTGGCTGCCACCAATAAGGTCCGCTTTGAAGTACATGAAAATAACATAACTATTATGGAATAAAAAAAAGCAAAGGCTGCTGCCACAACCTTTGCTAAAGTCAATTTAAACAATTCCCTGCCAGGAATTGAGATGTTTAACCTAAATACAAATTTATGCATTTAATTGAAATTTTGAGTTTTCCTTCCCGGAAACTCAATAAACCTTTATTGATCATGAAATTGGTTTTCATGTTTTTGATTGTATGTTCAGTTCAAATGACAGCCAGTGTGTATTCCCAAAATACAAGGCTTAATCTCGACATACGCAACAAGTCTTTAGTAGATGTACTAAAGGATATTAGGAACAACAGCGAGTTTACCTTTGTGTACGATTTGGATGATGTTGAAGACATTCGTGTAAAAAACTCCAGGTATAAGAATGCCACTGTAGAGGAGGTTTTAGACGATTGTTTAAGCAACACCTCATTGACTTATCAGGTAATAGATAATGTTGTAATCCTGAAACAGGCTCCACCCAAAGCAGCTTTGCCCCAGCAACAAAAAATGATTACCATCAAAGGTAAAGTAACTGATGAAAACGGGTTGCCCCTTCCTTTTGTAAATATCTATATAAAAGGACAGTCAGTAGGGGTAATTACCGATGGAGAAGGTAATTATAGCATTGAAGTGGAAGATAAAGAAGGCCTGGTTTTAGTGGCGTCGTTTATTGGTTTTGTAACCAGGGAGTTTGAGGTAGCCGGGCGTACGGTAATTAACCTGATGCTTAAGGCTGATATTGCCGATCTTGAAGAAGTTGTAGTGACGGGGTTTCAAACCATAAAAAAAGAAAAATTAACAGGAGCTGTTGCAACAATTAATTCATCGCAGTTAGAAGCTAAGAATGTTACCAGTTTATCTGAAAACCTGGAAGGAATGGTGCCGGGGTTGGTTAAATACAACGACGAAATAACAATACGTGGTATTGGAACATTAAATGCAAGCAAAGATATTTTGTTGGTTGTTGATGGATTACCCGTAGAAGGATCTATTGATGATCTTAACCCTTATGACATTGCCAGTATGACTGTGTTGAAAGATGCTGCTGCAACCGCTATTTATGGAGCAAGAGCATCTAACGGAGTTGTTGTGGTGGTTACCAAAGGCACAAAAGGCAAACAGGGTGTTTCTGTTGAGGCTTCAGCTAACTTTAGTTATTTTGAGAAACCGGACTTGGGTTTTGGGTATATGAGCCCCTCGCAACAAGTTGATTTTGAAAGCGACTACTATAACTGGTATATATTTAGCGGAGATAATGGCACTGTTGATGATATAGTAGCAGGGTATGAGAGTGGTATTGAAAATGGAAATAGTGTTACTCCTGTAAATTATGCCTATTATAAATATGCAAAAGGTGAAATTTCAGAAAGCGAGCTAACAAAGGAGTTGGATTCTTATAAAAAGAATAATTTTATTAAGGATTATACCAGGCATGCTTTACAAAACCAGTTAGTTCAGCAGTATAACCTGGCAGTTCGCCATGGGGGAGAGAAAGCCGAATCTAATTTTGTTGTTAATTTCCAAACAGATAACGAAGGTATTATTGATGCAAGGAGTGATCAACTCAATATTTCTTACAAAGGAATACTTCGTCCTGTCAAGTGGTTTGATATGACCTATGGTATTAATATGCTTATAGGGAAGTCTAAATCGCATTATGATGTTAATGTGCAATCAGCCAATAATGTACCTTCCTACTATAGCTTGTTTGATGCAGATGGCAGCAGGTCGCAATATGCTTTAAGTGGTTTTAACATTTATAGTAAATATAACGAGGAGTTTGAAACAACATCAATGTTAAAGCCCTTGGGTTATAATCACCTTGATGAATTGGAGAATAATTTTAATAATACTACCAAACGCAATACCAGGTATTTTCTGCATCTGAACTTAAAACCATTTGATGGGTTGAGCATTAAACCTCAGTTTCAGTATGAGGACAATGTTAGTGATTCAAGGGTGCATTCGGAAGAAGATAGTTATATGATGCGATGGCTGCAAAATGTTTATACTACGCGTTCTGGTGCCGGTACGGCAGAAGATCCTTATTCATATGAGAATTTAATCCCTCAGGGAGGACGGTTATACACCTCGGAAAGTAAAATGCAAAGTTATACTTTCCGTACGCAAATTGATTATGAAAAGGAATTTGGTCGCCATTTTATCTCAATAATCGGAGGAACAGAATTCCGTCAAACAAAATCATTAGGGGTATCAGGTGGCTTGTTTGGTTACGACGATCAATTGCAGGTACAATCAACCTCTTCAATGGATTTTTATCAATTGAGCAATGTTGTAAATACTTTTTGGAATGCCAGTGTATGGCCATCGTATATGGAGTATCCTTTCTATGTTGATGTGTTTAATTTAAGTACTGAAACAAAGCACAGGTATGCTTCAGCTTATGCAAATTTTACTTATACATTTGATGAAAAATATAATGTATTTGGTTCAGCACGTAAGGATTATGCCGATCTGTTTGGTGGGGCACCAAAGTTTAGAGGACGCCCCTTATGGTCGGCCGGTGTGGCATGGAATATTTCCAAAGAAAGGTTTATGGAAAATGTTACGGCAATCAATTTCTTAAAGCTTAGAGCCAGTTATGGGGTTACCGGTAATATTGCCAGCAACTATACAAGCCGCTTAACAGCATCAATTACGGGAACCCAGCGCTATACAAATTTGCCTACTGCCACGATAAAAACACCTCCTAACGACAAGCTAAGGTGGGAGAGGACTGCCACAACAAATATTGGTTTTGATGTGAATATGCTTGATTATCGTTTGCGGGCCAGTGTCGATTGGTACAGGAAAGAGGGAACGGATCTGTTGGCCGAAAAACGTTTAGATGTAACGCAGGGATATACTACCTTAGTTATTAATAATGGAGACATGCTAAATAAGGGTGTTGAGTTAAGTTTGGGGTATGTATGGATTAAACCTGAAAACAAAGATGGATTTAGATGGTCAACAACCTTCAATTATAGCCACAATAAAAATGAAATAACCAAGGTGGATGATCTTGTGAGCACACCTTCTGAGTTAGCTGGTTCAGGTTCGTTTGTGGCAGGTAGACCAGTAAATTCGATGTTCTCTTATCAATATAAAGGGTTGACTGAAAATGGGATTCCGCAATTTCTTCTTTCGGATGGTACTTTAACTACAGGAAGGATTCCTTCATCGGATATTGATGCCGTAGTTTATTCCGGATCTTCAGATCCTGCAACAACTTTCTCTGTTAATAATAGCATTGAATATAAGGGCTTGAGTCTGACTGTTTTTGGGGTGTATTACGGAGGTCATTATTTTAGAGATAATGTGGTAGGCAGTTATCTTTCACCATCATACGGGCCAATGCCCGATTATTTGTTAAATAGCTGGACTCCTGACAAAACAAACACGCTTATACCCGGTTCGGGACAGTACTATCAACCAGAGCAACAGGCTACAGGAACGCAGGTACGTTTGGCTGACACCTGGGTTAAAAAGGCTAACTTTTTTAAAGTAAGGAATATTGTGTTGGGATATCAATTGCCTAAACAAATATCGGAGAAGATTAAGGCACAAAGCATGCAGTTGCGTTTTCAGGTAAATAATCCGGGAATAGAGTGGACTAAGGATAATACACATGATGATCCGGAGACAGGAGGAGCATCTTTACCAACATCTTATATTCTTGGTTTAAATATTAAATTCTAAAACAGAACTATCATGAATTATAAAATATATATAGCAGTATTGCTTGGGCTATTATTGGTTACTTCGTGTGAGGAGTATACCGACATCAAGCCCAAAGGAAAAAACCTGTTGGAAACAGCCGACGAGTTAGAGTATTTGTTAAATTATGACTTTAATTCATCAGCATCATTTAACTTTTTTAAATACGCGATTCTGGTTAATGATATGTATTCTTACGGATATGGTCAGGTTCCAACTGTTATCGCAAATGCCAATAAAGATTTAGAATATGTCCGTTTGGTATATGATGAGGAGGTTGACAGGGCAGCTTTAACGGCTTCAGACAGGAATTATGAGGGGTTGTACAGCATCATCAGTACCCGTTTGAATATGATTTTAGAACAGGCACCAAATGTAAATGATGATCCGGCTAAGGTAGAGCAATTAAGAGCAGAAGCATTGGTTTTGCGGGCTTATCTACATTATATTGTGGTAAATATTTATGCCAGGGCATATGACCCGGTATCTGCTTCTACTGATGGAGGAATAGCTTATATGCAGGAGATTGACTTTGAGAAATCACCAGTGAAAAGTACTGTGGAAGAAGTGTATAATTTTATGTTAGCCGACTTAAATGAAGCTATTGAATTAAATAGTTTACCCAACAAACCCGCAAATTCAATGCGCGTAGGTAAGGCTTTTGCTTATGCAGTAAAAGCAAAGGTTTTACTAAGTATGAGGAAATATGGGGAGGCTTTGGAAGCAGCAAATTCATCATTGTCAATTAAAAACACCTATGAAGATCACAGGGAGCAAATAGGGTCATTATCATTTGCCCGCAATGGTATGTATGCAGACGACAATTTGTTCTTTATCACAAGTCAGGATTATAACCCAACCATGTGTAATGTATCTGCCGATATTTATGATAATTATTATGAAGAAGGTAATATATTTAAAGAAGCCACTGATATATGGGGATTTCCTTTGTTGGATCAGGATTATGGTTTGATGTATTCAGGTATTAATGGTGCCGCTTTATGGTATGCCCCTGATTATTATCAAAATTCAGCCGGGATGACTACTGCTGATGTGTATCTGATTAAAGCAGAATGCTTGATCCGTACAGGGAAAATCAACGAAGGGATAGATGTCATTAACGAACTTAGGGAGTACCGCATTAATCCGGATGTATACTCTGCCCAAACGGCCACTACAGAAGAAGATGCGATGGAGGTGTTGAAGAAAGTTTCCAGGGTAGAGTTTATTTGCACCTGGAAAAATTATGTCAATATCAAGCGCTGGAATACTGAAGAATCCTATAAAGAAACTATCAGGCGTGATATTAACGGTGTAGTCTATGAACTTACACCGGAATCTTCACTTTGGGTGTCGCCATTTCCGCAGAGTGCCACAGATTTTAATGAAAATTTAACCCAAAACTATTAAATACTAATTATAATATTTCAATATTTTATGAATGCTATTAAAAGAGTAGGGCTAATAAGTTCTATAGGATTGTTATTGGCATGTTGTACAGCTCCTAAAGAAGAAGGTTTTTCTGTTAAGGGGAAAATTGATGGCTTACATGCAGTTGAAGGAAACATCAAAGGCGCTCACTTTTCAGAAGGATATATATACTTATCTGGTTTAATTAAAGATGGAAAGGAAGTGTATGATTCTGCAAAAATTGAGAATGGAACTTTTACCTTTAAAGGATTAGTTGATGAACCGAATCGGGCATATTTGTATTGGTTGCCAAAAAAAGACGGGTATTACGCCATGAGTGATTTCTATATTGAAAACTCAGATATCTGTTTTAATGCTTCATTTGATGCGGATAAAGGAAAGGTAATCAATAAAGAAGTGAAGGGATCGAAATTGGATGATGAAATTAATCAATATTTTTCAGATGCTAATAAGTATTCCGGGAGAACAGAGTTAACCATTCAATACAAAAAAGCTACAGAAGAAAAGGATAGTTTAAGGTTAACTGAACTTAAAAAAGAGCTGGATAATGTAAATAAAAAGAATATGGAGTTTAATGAGAACTACCTGAAAGAGCATCCGGAAAGCTATGTTCAGATGCTATCTGTTAGTAATCTCTTTTTTGTTCCTCAGGAAAAGGAGCGACTTGTGCAGCTTGAAAATCAAATAAAAGAACTGCATCCAAAATTTCAGTCGTATTATGTTGTTAAAAAGGTACAGGAAGCTATTGCCGACCAACGCAAAAGAAATGGTATTGTTCCTGGAATCAAGGCTTTTGATTTTAAACAGCCAGATAAAGACGGAAATATGGTGAGTTTGTCTGATTATAAAGGAAAATACGTTCTGCTTGACTTTTGGGCTAGCTGGTGTGGACCATGTAGGGCCGAAAATCCACATGTGTTGGCCGCTTATAATAAGTTTCATAAAAAGGGACTGGAAGTACTGGCAGTATCAATGGATTCAAAGAAAGAAGCATGGCTAAAGGCAGTAGAGAAAGATGGCTTGCCATGGAAACAGCTTTGTGCATTAAAAGGTTTTGACAATGAAGCAGCTAAACTGTATATGGTAAGTTCTATCCCAACTAATTTTCTGATTAATCCTGATGGAGTTATAATTGCTAAAAACCTAAGGGGAGCACAGCTTGAAGAGAAATTTTCAGAGGTGTTTAAATAGATTTCTTTAATTACTGATTGATTATAGAGAAAATAGGGCATCCTTTATGTGAAAAGGGTGTCCTGTTTTTTTTCAGGAGAGCGTATTCTAAACCTTAAGAAGAATGAGTTTCTTTTGTATGCTTGTTTGGGAAGAAATAGGTGTGTTTGATTTTGGGGTGTGAAAAGAAGATGTGGTTTTTTTAAATAATGAAGTGTAAAAAAAATGTGTATCCTCTTAAATATTTGAAGATACACATTCATAAAAGTTTGATAAATTATTTTCCTGATCATGCTGATCAGCATTTTCATTGTTATTTGTCATTACATTACAGTTGCTGGTTAAAAATAATAGCTCGCACTCTTTACATCTTCAATGGCATTTTCAATACGCATCTTTTCATAAAAAGAATCAGCATCATCCAACATAGCCAGGTCTTCATTTTTTAGTGTTGGTTCAATAGATTCTTCTGTTGCATCAGTATCGTTTTTTGCATAAACATCAATTGGAGATAATTCAATCATCATGCCATTTATGGTTAAATAAACAGTATATGCAGGAGCTTCTGCAACCTTTACCGGTTCATCGTTTTTTATTTCTTTTTTCTCTCCTTCGTTGGCAAACAAACTAGTTGTCATTGCTAAAGCAAACATGGCTACCATTCCTGCTTTTTTCATTTCTTTTTTCATTTTCATTGTTTTAAATTTTAATAATTAATATTTGTTTTTGTTTTACAATTCAAATGTAGATATAAGTGCCGGATCGGTTGCAAAATATGGCCGTTTGGACCTATACATTTAAGCTTAATTAAGAGAAGTTGATAAATTCCCTTAAAATCAATATTTGCGAAATATAGAGGTAACATTAAGTTAACATTGGAAATATTGATTAACATAAAGGCCGTTTTTTAACACTAAGTAAAGGTTAGGTAGGTTATTGTTAATAGTATTTTTGTTAATGAATGTTGCAGGCCTGTAAAATAAGGGTATGTAACTATTGGAATAAAGTTATTTTAACAGGAATAGAGGTGCTTTTGCATATTGTAATTTTATAAGAATAAGGAATATCAAAATTTAAATATAATATCACGAGAGATGGCCACTATTGATCTTAGAAAGTTAGTAGAACGCAAAATGTGAAGTATTCTGGTACAAAAGGATCAGGTTCTTTCCATGCTTTTGAGTAATTGCGTAATAATTGCGTAACAATTGCGTAAAAGGTTAAGGTTTGGCTACTAAGATTTTTAACAATGTTAGTTCTACCAATTTATAAAAGGTAGCAAAGAAATATTTATATCAAAATATGCATCCAGTGTGCTTTTGTTTTTAATAAAATAACTATCATCCCAGGTGTTGTTTTCTTTCATCTCTGAAGTTGCTGTGTACAAGGCTCCTGCGGATAGTCCTAAAACAAATTTTCTACCTAAACGACGTTCATATAATAAACCTGATTTTATTTCAGATGTACCGTAACTTGATTTCTCAGGAAAATATCGGTTGTCGATATTAAAAAATGCTTTAGATCCACTCATTTCATTTATAAAAGAAAGTGAATTTTTAGTGTTTAACTCTTGTCGTAGTGCCAAACGATAGGGGAGATTTGCAGATAACTCCAGGTTTTTATTAAACTGGTGAGTATAACTTACCATCATAAAGCCTGGTATTTTTACTCCCGGACTAATAAGCACAACTCCTCCTAAAGATAATGTTGTGGTTTGGGTTCTTTTTAATGTAAACATCATAACTCCGGTAAACGAGTAATCATATTCAGAAAAAGAAGGATCTGTAACTCCGGTTATTGATGTATTATACATAACCGGTTTGTTAAATAGCTTTCCGCGAACATTATAATTCAAAGAAAGACCCAGCGTTGTTTTTGAAAAATCAAGATCGTAAGTTGTGTTTGGATCATCATAATGGGTCATGTTATGCATTGAAAACTTTTGATTTAACACAGAAGCAGATGAGCTTAGTGAACTGTTTTTCCAATCTTTTACTGGCATTTTAAATAGCATTGAGTTTCTATAAATAGTTGCATCGCCTTTTATAAAATCTTTTCCATACAGTTTTGAAGATATATTTCTGTGCGGAATTAATTCACTGGTCATGGAAAACTGACGTATCATTGGATTTTTTAGTGCCAGTTTTTCCATATATGCCATCTTGATTGAATCTGAAATATTTTTTTCTGATTTTACGCCTTGACTGCTTATTGATGTGAAGAAGAAAAAGGAGAAAACAACAGAACAAGCTAATAATCGTAATAAATTGTAATACATGTTGATTGATGAATTTGAAAATGAAAAGGTTGCCCTAAAAAACAGAGCAACCTTTAAGTTAATACACACAATATTAGAGAATACTATTTTTCTATAAAGTCTAATTTAGGTTTATTTGCCAACCCCATTTTTTCCTGTAGTCTTTTGATTCCATAGTAAACAATCGGAACAATAATCATAGATAAGAACATGGATACAGTTAATCCACCAATCAGAGTCCAACCAATTCCGTTTTTCCATTCGGCACCTTCACTTTGTGAAAAAGCAAGAGGGAATAGACCAATGATCATGGATACGTTAGTCATCAGGATGGGTCGGAAACGAAGTTTCACAGAAGTTTCAACGGCTTCAACCAGGTTTTTGCCTTGTTCGATTAGTTCGTTGGCAAAGTCCACAATTAAGATGGCATTTTTGGCAACCAAACCTGCTAACATCACGATACCTAATATAGAGAAGATGTTTAATGTTTGATTGGCCAGAGCCAATGCCCAAATTGCACCAATTATCGACAGAGGAATTGAGAACATAACCACAAACGGATCAGCCCAACTGTTGTATAGTAATACCATAATCAGGTATACCGAAATAATAGCAGCAAGGAACGCTAAGCCCAGAGAAGCAAAAGATTCTGCCATCATCTTGGTTTGTTTTGAAGAAGCTAATTTAGTTCCTTCCGGGGCTTCTATTTTAGCCAGTTTATTGGTGAATTCTGATTGAACCGTATTTTGAGATACGCCGATAATCTGGCTCGACAGCATAACCGATGGATTACGGTTGTAGCGTTCCAAACGGGATGGTCCATTACTTTCTGAGATGTCAGCAAATTGTGATAATTTGATAAGTTCATTGGTGGTCATAGAAGCAAAGGTGATATCTTCCAGATCATCCTTGGTTCTGCGATCTGCTTCATTTAACAGGATATTAATATCATATTCTTTACCTTCTTCCCTGAATTTGTTATCCGTATTTCCGGCAAACGATGTTCTTAATACCCCACCTACCGACATCAGGTTTAGTCCTAACTTACTCATTTTATCACGGTCAACCTTTATGTTGTATTCCGGATTGTTTTTGTCCACACTGAGTTCTGATTCAACAGCCCCTTCAATCGATTTCATTGCAGCCAATGCTTTTTCTGCATAAGGAATAACGCTATCCACATCATAACCTACAATGTAGTACTTTAAAGGAACATCCTCATTACCCATAATATTTACAGCGACAGCCTTAATTTTGGCACCAATCACCTGTTCTTCCAGTTTAGCCCTGATCTGGCGGGCGTAAACACTTGTGGTCATGTCCCGTTGGTCTTTGGGAACCATATTTACCATAATCTCACTAAAGTAGGGAGTAGAAGTAGTGGAAACCGTACCCGATTTTTTACCTACAGTGGCATATACCATTTCTACTTCGGGCTGTTCCATTAGAAATTGCTCTACCTGACGGGTTGAACTATTGTTTTCAGCTAAGCTGATGTCATGTTGAAACTCTAATCGTAACATAAATGATCCCCTGTCGCCCGATGATGCAAATTCACCTCCGATGTAACCAGCCGGGAAGAGCATAAACGTTCCTATAAAGAAGAAGAAGGTAGCAAGCAGAGTAATTGTTTTATGGCGTAATGACCAGTGCATAGCCGACAAAACATTTTCATTTACAATATCAATGGATCTTTCAAAACCATCCAGTATTTTTCCAATAAAGTTGTTCTTTTTTACAGCAAGCACTGCCCATCTTGAAGTCATCCATGGCACTAAAGTAAAAGATACCAATAAACTAAACATCATGGATACTACAATCGTTACCGCATATTCACGAAGGATATCACCTACCACACCAGTTACAAAAGCAATAGGCAAGAACACCGCTACCAGTACAAGCGTAATAGCAGTTACTGTCATTCCTAATTCTTTAACAGCATCAAAAGAGGCCTGAACCCTGTTTTTACCCATTTCCATATGACGATAGATGTTCTCAATAACCACAATGGCATCATCAACAAGAGAACCAACAACAAGAGATAATGATGTTAAACTGATCAGGTCAAAAGAGAAATCAAGCAGGTACATGGCCGTAAAAGTTGAAACCAACGAGGTTGGGATGGCCACCAATACAAAGATAGAGTTACGTAAGCTGTGTAAGAATAGTACCATGATAACCGATACCAGGATAATGGCCAATATCAAATCATGGGTAACTGCATCCGCAGCCTGTATGGTAAAACGTGACTGGTCATCGGCAATACGGAATTTCACATTATCCTGTGCATAAGTTTTTTCTAGTTCGGCAAACTTTTGTTTTACCAGCTCAATAACTTCTACAGAGTTGGCATCCTTTTGTTTGCTGACTTCAATACCAATGGTTTCCATGCCATCGATACGGGTGATTTTTTCCGGGTCGGAAATACCGTCATAAATATCGGCAATGTCGCCAAGTTTTATTATTGATCCATCTTTATGTCCTCCAACAATGATGTTTTTTAACTGTTCCAAAGTCCTGATTTTACCGGACAGGCGGATGGTCATTTCATTGGTAGGTGTTTCTAATTTACCCGTTGGCAATTCCATATTGGCATATTGAATCATCTGTGTAACATTCAACAGGTTCAATTTGTTGGATTTCAATTTTAACGGATCAATCATAATTTTAATTTCCCGTTGTAAACCTCCCAAAAGGTCAACGCTTGAAACGCCCTGTATACTTGCCAGTTCAGGTTTTATCCTGTCATCTACGAACTTATAAAAGTCTTTATCCGGCAAATCGGAATTTACCCCTGCAATAAAAATAGGTAGCGCACCTAAATCAAATTTTTTGACAGATGGTGTTTTTATCTGTTTGGGTAAATTGGCAACGATACTGTTTATTTTTTGAGTTGCTTCCTGAACAGCCAGGTTTATATCAGTATTAAATGATAACGATACCTGAACCAAGGATAAATTTTCAATGGATGAGGAACTTACTTCTTCAATCCCTTCTAACGAAGCAATGGCATCCTCTATGGGAATAGTAACAGATTGTTCTACCTCATCCGGTCCGGCTCCCGGGTATATGGTACTAATCATTACCATAGGGGAATTAATTTCCGGAATAAGGGCATATTTAATTTTTGAAGCAGAAAACAGCCCTATGATAATGAGTATGGTAAACATTACAATAGGTACAGTGCTCCTTCTTATGGATAAACTTAGTATTTTCATGTGTTAAAAATTAGTATCAAGACACAAGTATCAAGTATCAGGATTGATGAATTTATATCGAAAGAAAAGAGAATTCAATACTCTTTATTCATCATCCTGTGCATTTAATACTTAATCATGATTGTTTCTTATTTTTGATAATAGCTTAACGCAAGCTGTAATTCAGTCTTGTGTCTCATATCTTGTGTCTAAATGTCTGTGATTAGAGATTCATTACTTTTACATCGGCTTGATCGTAGATGTTGTAGTTACCTTCAACGATCACTGAATCACCATCTTTTAATCCTTCCACAATTTGTACTTGTCCATCAATTGTGTTTCCTGTAATTACTTTTTTTAGTATTGATTTGTTATCGTTAATTACATAAACAGAAGCATCTTTTAATGAACCTACAATGGCTCTACGTGGTACAAAAATTCCTGTGGTTTCTGATTGAAGTGAAATACTTGCTGTAACAAACATCCCTGCTTTTAACAGGTTATCGTTGGTGTTGGCTAATTTAATCTCAGCACTAAAGCTATTACCATATCCTGCTTTTTTGCCGATGTAAGAAATTGTGCCCCGGAAGGTCTGATTAGGAAACACAGATGAGGTAATATCTACAGTTTGTCCCAGTTTGATATTGGCATAGTCTTGCTCAGATATGTCGAGCTTAAGTGTTAAGTTTTTAGCATCGATTATATTGCATATTACAGCACCTCCTCCTATAAACTGGCCAACTTCAATATTGTCACTTTCAATAAAACCGTTGATTGGCGCCTTGATGTTAGTGTCTTCTAATTGCTTTTTAGCAGAAACGTATTTTGCTTTTGTTGTTTCCAGATTCAGTTGGATTTCTTCTAATTTTTGACTGGTAACAGCATTTTCTTCAACCAGTTTTGTAAAGCGGGCTACCTCTTTTTCAAGTTGTTCATAGGCAGCTTTTGTTGCATTTAATTGTGCTCTCAGTAATTCATCATCAACTTTGGCAATTATGTCTCCTTTGTTAACGTAATCACCTTTTTCTTTGTATACTGCAATTATTCTACCCTGAGTTTCTGAGATCAGATTCAAATCAGTTTCTGATTGTAGAAATCCGGTAGTTGTTATTTTTGCGTTAGGATTTGTGGGTTCAATGATTAAAGCTTTTACAGGATAATACTGTCCTTTAATATTAGCCAGTTCTGCAATTTTTTTTGTTTCTTCTTTGTTACTTTTCAACTGCATAAATATTAGTCCGCAGCAAGCAGCTATAATAACGAGCGACAGTACACGTCTGATATTTTTCTTCTTTTTCATAACTGTAATATTTTTAATTTAATAATTTAAAATGGATAAAGCAGGGGGTTATGGATGGGATACCAGGTAGTCTTTTAGTAATCCTTTTGATTTTAACAGATCTACTTCTGCCTGTTTCATGGTAATAAAGTTTTGTGCATAGTTTATTTCTGCTGTTCTCAGGTCTTTTTCTGAGATTAACAAATCAGTTAAGGTCGACATCCCTTCGTTGTATTTCATCTCTTCCTGATGTCGAACGTCTTTAGCTAGCTGGATATTATCAATTTGAATCTGGCAGTTTCGAACACTGGCATTGTACTGCATCAATGCGTTTGAGTATTGAAGCTGAAGGCCGGATAGTGCTTTCTGCATTTTATTTTGGGTTACACAGTAGTCGTATTTAGCCTGCTTAATTTTGGCATTGTTCGAGAATCCGGTAAATATTGGTATAGAAGCTTTAAATCCAACAACCTGTACAGGATACCACTTTTCATTCGTATCAAAAAAGTTGAATTCATTTCTCATCCCCTGATACATAAAACTTCCATATAATGCAACGTTGGGGTATTTTTCTGCTTGTTCAGTTTTAACCTTCAAATTGTATAGGTCAAGCGACTTGTTAAGCATTTGAACCTCAGTGAGGTTGTCGAAAGTTAAGTTTTCCTGAGTATTTTCAGTTATAAGAGAGGCTTTAAACAAGTTGTGGAAACCTGTTGTGTCAATAGCAAGTTCATCGTTTGGCTCAATGCCGATAATGTATTTTAGATTATTGGACTGAACATTAATAGCAGCCAACACCTGCTCTTTATTTGCCTGAAGGTTTGCGTAGTTCACTGTGATCTTATCCAGATCGGTTTTTAGTGCCACCCCATTGGTAACAAGTGAACTGATTTTATGCTTCATTTGAGCCAGGGATTCCATATTGCTTTCTATAATATTTAAGTTAGCATAGATTGCCAATAGGTTGTAATATTCATTCAAAAGCAACTGGATCATCTCTTCTTCTGCTTTATCAACTTCAAGATCCCTGATTTCCGTAACTTTTTTTGCCGTTTTTACTCCATTGATGTATTTAAGCGAAAACAATAGTTGAGAAAATTGAACCGAAGCATCTACATTATCAATTCGGCCAACAGGAAGAAGAATATCCCCGGATCGACCCAGTGTTGCCCCATCCAGAACTGTTACCGGTCTTTCGATATAATGCTTGTAATCAACTTCAGATTTGATCTGGGGTAATCCATTTCCTTTTACTTCCTTTACTTTTGCCTGGCTTTGCATTTTGTAAAGGTTTGCCTCTTTAATCTCGTAGTTGTTTTGACGGGCAAATTCCAACATCTGGTTTAAATCCATAATATGCTTTTCCTGGGCAGAAAGTGCCGCGGAAAAAATAAGCCACATGAAGCATGCTAATTTGTATTTCTTTAATCTCATTATAATTTGATTTTTATTTTTGGATAATCTTGATTGTAATTAGAAGCAATGTTATTTAATGTTGAATGTATTTTGGTGTTGCCTTACAAAAAGGTTTAAAAAAGACGTCTATGTTATAAAGTTGTACTCTTAACAGGCAGTGTGTCAGTGTTATGGGGGTATGTATATTCGCCCGGAGAAGTAGTGATATTTCAGTTTTTTTGTTTGAAAATTCCCGGTTTGAATATGTGCAGGTTATTGGTTTGGTGAAAATATGCTTTATATTTGTATTCTATCCAATTTGAATATGGGCTAAAGTTAGTTTTTAAGATGGAAATGATTTTTCTATATGGTCTTGTATTTTCCCTTATAGGTTCTGTGTTTATTTATATGTTGAAAGACAGGTCGCAGGCAGGGAATATTATACTTTTATCTTTTTTCTTGTTGTCAACAATAAAATATGTAATTGAGTTGGTAAACCAGAAATATAATAACCTGCTTCTGCATAATGTTTGTACAGTAATCAGTATTGAAAAGTATATATTTTTCTTTCTGTACTTAAAATATATGACCTCAGACTTAAAGAGGATCAAGAATAAGGATATACTTTATTTTCTTCCTGCTGTTGTTTTGTTGATTTATATGGTAGTATCCCGCTATGATTATATAAATAGCGCATACTCAAGTATTCATTACGATATCATAAATACCTTGTTTTTTGCGTTTATGATCTGCTTTTTATTTCTTTCTTTCCGTATTTTAAAATGGCATCATGAAGACTTAAAAAGTTATTATTCCTATGAATCAGCAAAAATTAACTTATACTGGGTTGTAGCGATTTTAAGTTATGATGTTTTAATTCATATAGGAGGGATGGGATGGATCCTGTTAAGTAAAGAGAACCCGGTAGAGTTGTATGATGAAATAAGTGTTTATTATAACTTTAACCATAGCATAAGTATATTTATAATACTGATTTTAGGTGTGTGGCAGAGGAATATTACCAAAACACAAATAGTTAAGGCTCAGGACAAGAAAGAAGAAAAAGAGCGCAATGAAGACTATGTAGAAGTGCTCAAGCAGTATATGGACCTAAAGAAACCATTTCTTAATGGGGATTTGTCTTTAGAAAAACTGGCAGAGCAACTGGATGTTAAAAAGCAGTATTTATCAGAAGTGATCAATACAAACCTGAATACCAATTTCTTTAATTTTATAAAAGAGTACCGGGTAAACCATATGATTGATTTATTGAAAAAGGAAGACTCTTCGAACATTAAGTTACTCTATCTGGCCTATGAATGTGGGTTTAATAGCAAGTCGGCCTTTAACAAAGCATTTAAAGAGATTACGGGTAATACACCTTCGGAGTATTTAAATAAACTGAAGGATAAGAGGAGTTAAATTATTTCGTTATTACAGACTTGAAAGTTATTAGTAGAAAATGTACTTTTGAAATGCCAAAGTTCAATAAAACTATTGATGAACTTGATTCGCATTATGACAAGTGGTTATATGTGTTGAAAAATCTCCATAAATTGGATCGGTTGCCAGATAAGTTAAAAGAGAAAGTGTTTGAGCGAGTATTTGAGGTTGCAGAGATTGCAAAATTTTCTCATGAAGAATATTTGTCGTATGAAGATAGTTTAAAATACTACAGAGATCTTAAAAACTCCTTGGATACCGCAAAAGAGGAGGGGCATGAAGAAGGATGGAAAAAGGGTTTAGAGAAAGGCAAAGAGGAGCGTACTTCAGAGTTAGTAAAAAGCCTTCTTGAAAATGGCGTGTCTATTGAAATTATATCTAAATCTACCGGTTTAACCGTTGAACAAATTGAGAAGATGCTACAAGGTCGATAGGTATCAATATCAATTATCAATTTCCTTGCTTATTAGAGTCAATAGTCATTAGTCAATATGCTCATTGTTCATTGTTGATTGCTCATTGCTCATTGTTCATTGTTCCCTCTATCCTTCCAACTCACCCAACTTCCTTATTCTTATATTCAGTAGGCGTCATGCCCGTATGTTTCTTAAAAAATGAATTAAACACCGATTTTGAATTAAAACCACTCTCAAAGGCAATAGCTACAAACGACCAGTTTTTATGTTCCGGTGATTTAATGAGCTTCATGGCATATTCAATGCGGTACTCATTAATAAAAGTGTAGAAATTCTTTTGAACCTTCTCGTTTAATACCTGTGATATATAGTATTTTGGTATGCCTGTTTGAGCAGATATTTTATCTATAGAGAGCTCATTATCTTTCCAGATGGCTGAGGCATTTATATAATCTATAATTTTTTGCATGTACGCATTTGCCTGGGCTTCCTTTAAGCTGGAGTGCTTGTATTTATCCGAAACCTCTTCTTCAGTTTTTGCAGGTGCTTTAATTTGAGGAGCTGATATTTTAGGTGAGTTAGTAACAGATGTCAACTGGTTTTGCCTAAACCCAAATATGCCCAATACAAATACAAATACAAGTAACACACCGCTTGATAAATGTTCAAGGCTATGAATTGGTTTATCAAGAAACTTAAAAATGCTTATTAAGATTCCTGCATTATGTAGCAATAAGTAGGCTATAACGATAATAAATAGCCAGTTTAGGTTTATTTTTCCTGAATTATAAGAATAGGCATTTATCATCTGTTTATGGTGATTTTTCATTTTTAATAAAGAAAGAATACCATAAGCCCACAAATTGATGATATAGATATTGCCTAGTATCATTCGTAGTAATACTTGATCGCTGTAATGATCGGCTAAAGATTTAATGTTGTTTGAATCAGGTGTTTTAAAAATAAATAAAAGGAGTAGGCTAATAAATGTAGGTATATAGTGTAAGTAGTCCTTTTTATCAAATCTTTTATATTCGGTAGTAATATATTTTGTATATAAAAATATAAATGGGGGAAATGCTAAGTATAGAATAAGAGAAAATGCCCAAGATTCTTCTATTTGATGGTTAAGCTTGATAATATTTACAACAAAAGTCAACGATAATATCATAAACCAGCAACTGAGTAATTTATCAGCAATATTTACTGGTCTTTTAAAAAATAGTATGATTGAGATTAGAATAGTTTCAACTATACCTATATAAAATAAAGTTGTATTCATGAAGATTATAATATAAAGTTAATTGAGTCTAGAAAATATAAATTTTTAACATTTCATCTTAACTGCAAATGTTAATTACTTTAAATTTATAGTGGCAAATATACATAAAATAGATCATTGAATGGATCAGGAAGTAAAGTTTTTTCTGAGTTGTAATTCACAGTAATATAGGTATATAAGAAATTAGTACGATAGTTTACAATCCATTAGGACGTATAAATAAATTGTGAGCAGAAATGTGAATGATTGTTAAAATGTTTATAAATATGTTTGTATTGAAAGAAAAAAGTAAAGTTAAAATCAGATTGAAATGAAACTAAAATTTATACATGTTTTTGACCTTATTTTTAAGTTTTGTAAACAATTTAAACAATTCACTATGAAAAAGAAATCTATCGGAATGTTATTATTCGTGTTGTCATTGTTTGTTACCAATGGATGGGCACAGGATGATGAATCATCAGCAGATTCAACACAGGTAAAAAAAGGTATTCAAAAGGAAGAAAAGAACCGTAATGTAATGCTAAATGCCGAAAATTCTACAGGTCCACGAACCGTAAATATTGGTTTACCATTTAAGGGTGATTTAATAATAGGGGAGAATGGAGTGCCATCTGTATATTATTTTTATCCTACTAATCCTTTGGCAGCATGGCGTAAAGACAATAGTTTAACTCGTTTGGGGTTATTATCCTTTGAGGAAGGTGCGCTATTATATGGAAAAGTAGGTAATCCGGTAAGATCATTTACCAGAGATGCATCCAGAAAATTTAAAGGATATGCTTCTATTAATTTAACAAGTAATGGTACATCTCGTTATGATGCAACCTTTACAGGATCTTTAAATAAAAATGGACTGGGTTATATTTTAAGTGCCTATAAAAACTTTGACAGGGGAAATGGTATTAATTATCAGTTTACTCCATGGTATGATAATACTACTATGACAAAAGTAGGTATTCAGCAAAAGTATAAGAATGGTAATGTAAAGTTGTTGTATAAAATGGTGGATGCCAGTATTATCATGTCCAATTATGTGCCTTTAATGTATAAGGGAGATGGAGAATTTAAAGAACTGGATAACTTTGATTTAGGAAGGGATTCTTATATACCAGGTAATGGTTTAATCCCATATAAAGATCCATATGGTAATATAGGAACAGCAGATATTTCAAAAGATAAGTATAGTCGTTCGATATCTCATAATCTATATTTAACAGGTGAGCATAAGTTTAGCAATGGATACAATTTATCTTATACCACTTTATATCAGGATATGAATAGCCCAATGGCTGTTATTTTTCCACTAAGTACATCTATTGATGTAAACGCAAATGGGGGCATTGGGAAGCAAAGTGTACTCAACCAACTTATTCCCCAGTCAGAATGTGAAATGTTTAATACAAGAATCCAGTTAACCAAAGAAGCAGGCAAGCACCGTTTACGATTAGGCTTGCATAATCAATATTATAAACGCGAGTACGAAATATATACAGGTATGTACAGTATGACTGTTGAAGCAAATCCTAGAATCTATGCTCAAGATCGTGCTACAGGTTCAATTACATATTTCGATGGCTCAAATCCTGAAAACTTTGTTTCTTCTTCATGGGGAAATGTAGCTAGTAATACATGGAATAAAACAGCGTTATATTTGTCTGATGATTTTTCAATAGGAAGCAGGATTGATCTTGGATTAGGAGTTCGTATTGAGCATCAGAATTATAAGGATGTTCATAACCAGTTCAATGTATCCTATGAAACAGTGCCAGAGGATGAATCGGAATTGATGACTTATGAAATGAATAATAAATGGAACAAGGTGGGTATAGGTAACCTTGTATTTAAAGTGACCAATAATTTTGGTTTTCTGGCTGATGGTTGTTACAATTCTTCATGGGAACTGGATTGGGATTATGATAGAGATGCAACAGGTAGTATAATAAATGCCGATGGTTTATCGTATGGACGTAAAGTAAATCCAATAGAAAAAGAAACTGTAGTTACAAAGTATGGAGCAGGGCTTTATTATAACATTGGGAGCAAATTAAATATTGTTTCAAAAATTACAGGAATTACAAAAACCAATGTTAGGTGTACTGAAACGGGACTGTATAATCAAAAAGCTGAAGCCATTTATGGACAGTTAGCACAGGCAGTAAGAAGTGATTTTGGTCCTGAATATTACGATATTGAAACTATTGGGTGGACTACGGATATTACTGCAAATCCTATTAAGAACTTTAATATTCACTTTTTAGTGACTTTGCAAAATCCAAAATATAAAAATTACTCTTTAACTTATCAGTTTGATGATATTAACTTGTATGGAATGACCATACCAGGAGCAACAGATACTTACAATTATTCAGACAAGCAGGTAGTTGGATTGTCGAAGATCTTATTAGAGATAGATCCTAGTTATAAGTTCTATAAAAACAAGATGAAAGCATGGTTTAGCTTGCGTTATTTTGGAAAACAATATGGTACAGCTTTAAATACAATTAAATATAATCCTTGGTGGGAAAGCTTTGGAGGTTTAGACTATATGTTGAGTCGTAATGTAAAACTAGGCTTAAAAGTTACCAATTTCCTTGATCAACGTGGTATCAAAGGAGATTTGGTTAACTCAATGCAAATGACAGAGGAACCTGCTGCAGGTACAGGTGTAGTTGCTTCGGCTATACGACCACGTCAATTTGAATTATCAGTGGACTTTAAATTTTAATTAATACATAACTTTTAAATATTTATATTATGAAAACGATTAGTAAGATTATTGTAGGGATGATGTTTTTATTTTCTGCTTTTGCAGTAAACGCACAAGCTGAAGAAAAAAGTTTAGTGGATACCTGGACTGTATTGGTTGAAGGTACCCCAAGTGGAGATGCTACTATTATTATAACTTTGGAAGAAAAAGAGGGTAAAGTTGTAGGTGTGGTTAAGCAGGAAGGAAAGCCGGATACACAGGCGACTCGTGTAGAACTTAAAGAGGATGAGGTAACTGTATATTGGGTTTCAGGAGGATATGATGTGTATTGTTATCTTGAAAAAGTAGAAGAGGATAAATTAGAAGGTTCGTTAATGGACATGTTTGATGCCTATGCAACAAGAGGCGTTAAAGAAGAATAGTTGTTAATACCAATGTTATGTCGGGGAGTTATATACTTCCCGGCATACTTCAAGTTGTTATTGGCATTATATATTGTAATAGATCGTTAGATTTTAGATAATAGATTTTAGACTTATTTACAAGATTATTAAAATCAATTATTTATGTATTTAATGCAGCGAAATGTAAAAGCCAAGGTATCTGAAAGTTATATAAAACCACCGAGCTATTGACCTGTTAATTATGTAGCAATATATGTTTTTGAGTATTTATTTTAGTAAGCGAATCGGTTAATAGTATAAAAACGCAAAAATATTGAATGAGAATTGTTGCGCATACACTAATATAGTTAGGTGTAATATTTCAAGGGTATTAAACCACTAACGAATATTCCAAAATAACAGATTGATTGAATAACTAATAGCGATCAGGAAACAAAATGGCTATTTGCCAATATCTATATCAATAGATCGTTAGATTTTAGATAATAGATTATAGACATATTTACAAGGCGCTTAAAATTAATTGTTTATGTGTTTTGCGCTACAAATTGTAGACGCTTGTAAATATGACAGTTATAAATATTTGCCGAACTATTGTATCTAAAAACAAAAGCAACATATTTTATCCATAATAAATAATTATATCAATATCATGTACCATAAATTATACCATAATAACAAATGGGTATTGTTCATTATGCTTACCTGTTTGGTTAGTTCACTGCCGCTTTATGCAGGTGATTTTAGTATAGCAAAGCCTAAGGATATAGCTTTGTCTCCAATACAAAATAGTTACAGAGATAAGATTTGCCTTAATGGAATTTGGAATTTCAAAAAAGACTCTGCGAATCAAGGGGAAAGTCAGCAGTGGTATAATGGTTTAAATCATTTCAGGCAAATAGCTGTACCAGGTAGCTGGAATGAACAGTTTACTGATATGAGAGATTACATGGCATGGGGCTGGTATGAAACAGAAACCTATATACCCCGATCCTGGAAAAACGATAAGATATATATTCGTGTTAATGATGCTACTTACGCTGCAAAAATCTGGGTGAATGGTAAGGCAGTTGGTGAACATGAAGGCTGTCATGTACCTTTTGCTTTTGAGTTAAATAATTATATTAATTGGGAGGCATCCAACAGAATCACCATTAAAGTTGAAAATATATTAAAGCCGGAACGTGTTCCAACCGGAGAAGTGCCAGGGAGTGCGTTCGGTAATTTTCCGAATGCAAATTACGATTTTTTTCCTTACGCAGGTTTGAACAGAAGCGTTGAGCTTTATTCTGTGCCGTCCGTAGCATCTATCCATGATATTACAGTACGTCCCGATTTTGAAGGGACAACAGGTTTTATGAATGTAGAGATAGAGCAAAAAGGTGCTTTATCATCAGGTAAAATCATTGTTGAAGGATTTGGAAAAAAAATAGAGAAATCAGTTTCTTTTACAGAAGGAAAAGCAAAAACTAAAGTTGATATTCCTGATGTTCACTTATGGTCGCCTGAAACACCTGACTTATATGATGTAACTGTACAATTAAGCCAAAATGGTAAAGTGGTTGATTCATACACATTGAAAACAGGAGTGCGTACTGTGGGAGTTACGGAGAATGAAATATTACTAAACGGTAAACCTGTATTTTTAAATGGATTTGGAAAGCATGAGGATTTCCCAATAAACGGCAGGGGAAGTGCATATCCGGTAATGGTAAAAGATTTTGAGTTGATGAAATGGACAGGTGCTAACTCCTTTAGAACAACGCATTACCCTTATGATGAGGAATATTATCATATGGCCGATAGGGAAGGGATTATGGTAATAGGTGAAACACCTGCTGTAGGTTTGTATTTTGCAGGGGATTCTGTACAACTATCAAAACGTCAAAAGACCTGTAAACAATATATCCAGGAAATGATTTATCGAGATAAAAATCACCCTTCCATCATCATGTGGTGTGTGGCTAATGAGCCCAGCGATAAGGCAACTTTGGGCTTTTCAGTGATGCGCAAAACCAAGGAAGAGAAAGAGAGAATGAAAAATATGTTTGCAGAAAGCTTTTCATTGGCAAAGTCTCTTGATCCTACCCGTTTGGTAATGTATGTAGGTGTTATGATGGGTCCTAAAGAGTGGTTTGAGTTAACGGATGTAATTGCCATAAACCGTTATTATGGTTGGTATACAGCCCCGGGAGATGCTGAAACCGGAGGTTATGTTGTGGGCAAGGAAATAGATAAACTACATAAGCAGTTTAAAAAACCTTGTATGATTACGGAGTTTGGTGCAGATACCTATCCAGGATGTCATGATGAACAGGCAGAAATGTTTTCGGAAGAATATCAGGTTGAGTTTATCAAAGCTTATCTGGATGTTGCTGATGAGCGTCCCTATGTTACAGGTATGCATGTATGGAATTTTGCAGATTTTAAAACCTCGCAGGCCATATTCCGGTTTGGAGGCTTCAATTATAAAGGCGTGTTTACCAGGGACAGAAAACCTAAAATGGCAGCCCATTATCTTAGAGAGAGATGGATGAATAGCAATCAAAACAAATAGACAGAAGGTTATGGTACTTAGAACAACAATATATATACTGCTTTTTGCAATATCAATGGGTTTAAATGCTCAGGAATTCAGCAAGGCAAATCCTAAAGACATTGCACTATTCCCACAAAGAAACGAAGTAAGGGAGTTGAAAAAAATATCAGGCATCTGGAAATTTAAAAAGGATGCGGAAGATAAGGGCGTTGAAGAACAGTGGTTTAACGGATTAAAAGATTTCAGATCTATAGCTGTACCGGGAAGCTGGAATGAACAGTTTACTGATATGAAGAATTACAGGGACTGGGTTTGGTACGAAACAACTTCATTTATTCCCGAAAGATGGAAGGATGAGAAAGTTTATATACGAATTGGCGAGGCATCTTATGCAGCCAAGGTGTGGATTAATGGGAAAACGGTTGGGGAACATGCAGGTGGGCATGTACCGTTTTCCTTTAATATCAGTCCTATGCTAAATTTTGGTGCAGAAAACAGAATTACCATACAGGTTGAAAATATTTTTGAATTTGGCAGAATGCCGGAGGGTGGTTTTAGCAGTCAGGCTATTGCCGATCTGGATTATTTCCCATATGGTGGTATTAATCGAGATGTTTACCTGTATACAGTACCTCAAAAGGCACACATTAAGGATATTACCGTTGTTCCTTCGTTTAAAGGGACAAAAGGGTTAATGGAAGTTATTGTTGAGCAGGAAGGAGATGTTGAGCAAGGAAGCATTACAGTTAGTGGTAATGGACATGAAATAGACAAAAATATTCAGTTTGTGGATGGTCTTGCGAAAATCAGCATTAAAATACCCGATGTGAGGTTGTGGTCGCCGGAAGATCCTTATTTGTATAATGTTAAAGTAGTGCTAGGGGAAAAAGAAGAAATTGATAGTTATAGTTTACAAACCGGGGTTAGAACTGTCTCAGTTAATGAAAATCAGATTTTATTGAATGATAAGCCTATATTTTTAAAGGGTTTTGGAAAGCAGGAAGATTTTCCTTTGTTTGGCAGGGGAACTAATAATCCTGTTATTGTGACTGATATGGAATTAATGGACTGGGTGGGAGCCAATTCGTTCCGCACAGCATACTATCCCTTTGATGAGGAGTATTATAACCTGGCCGATAAAAAAGGATTTTTAGTAATTGCAGAATCGCCTGCTGTTGGTTTGTTTGGGTTAAATGATACTGCACAAATTAAAAGTATTGAGGGACTATGTAATCAGTATATGGAAGAGATGATATTAAGGGACAAGAATCATCCATCCATCATCATGTGGGGATTGGCTAATGAGCCCATGGAGAATACAAGACGAAAAGAAGGAGATACCAGCAAAGAGGAAGCCTATAAAATGTTTGCAGACTATATGCAAAGAGCAAAAGATTTAGATCCAACCAGATTAGTGATGTATTTGGGAGATTCAAACGGACCTTCTGACTGGTATGATGTGGCAGATGTGATTTGCCTAAACAGATATGAAGGCTGGTATAAAACTAACGGCAGAATCAATGAGGGGGTTCAGAATATATCAAATGAATTGGATCAACTCCATACCAAGTTTAAAAAGCCTTGCATATTAATAGAATTTGGTGCCGCAGCCTTACCTGGCGCACATGCGATTAATCCTGAAATGTTTACAGAGGATTATCAGGTGGAATTAATAAGAGCTTATATGCAAATGGCAAAACATAAGGATTTTATTTCCGGAGTTATGTTGTGGAATTTTGCAGATTTTAAAACCACATCATCCATTATCCGAATGGGAGGCTACAATTATAAAGGGGTATTTACAAGAGATAGAAGGCCTAAAGCTGCTGCAAGGTATTTAAAGGCGGAATGGAAGTCGGATAAGGAGTAGGGAACAAGTAGAAAGGAACAAGTAGAAGGGAGAAGGGATTGGCAGAGTGCATTGAGCGTAGTGCGAAGAGCAAAGAGCATAGAGTATAGAGTATGGAGCAAAGAGCAAAGAGTTTGTATTTAACAGTTATGTTGTGCTTTTTATGTTGAAAATATATAGTTAATTGGGACAGATATTTTAAGTGCCTGCGTATGGACGGAGCAGACTTAGTAAATCAACCTTGCTCCTCCGCTAAAGCTTCGGCGGCGCACGGAATGTCTTTTATCTCTTATCTATCCATCTATTAAGTAAAAAATAATACTTAAATTAATAAACCTATGAAGAATATCTACAGATTAATATTTGTAATTGTTTGTTTCTTTTTTATTGCATGTAGTAATAATCAAGTCAAGGGTAAACAGGCTGCAGATACAGAAAAGAACGAACTTGTTCAGGTAATAGATTCATTGTATAATGAACCTTATATTGATATTGATGAATGGAGGGAAGAACCAGTAAAGCATCGTTACGTTCATGGGGGATTTAAAGGTCGTGATACTCGTTTTTCATTTTACTTTCCTGAAAAAGAACAGTACCAGGGGCGTTTCTTTCAATATATAACTCCGGTGCCGGATAGTGAAAATCTATCACAAGGAGCATCGGGTGAAGAAGATAAAATTGGTTTCTCGATAGAGAGTGGAGCCTACTTTATTGAAACCAATGGAGGTGGAAAAGATGGTAATCCTATGGCTGGAGGCGATAAAATCCTGGGTGCTTATGGAGCCAATGCCATTTGTGCTATGTATTCACGAAAGGTTGCAGCCGAAATGTATGGTGATCACCGTCCGTATGGTTATGCCTTTGGCGGTAGTGGAGGAGCCTATCGTACAATTGGAGGTTTTGAAAATACTAAAGATGTTTGGGATGGAGTGGTGCCGTTTGTAATAGGATCTCCAATGGCTATTCCAAACGTATTTACTGTGCGTATGCATGCCATGCGAGTACTTCAAAACAAACTCCCTCAAATTGTTGATGCATTGGAGCCTGGAGGAAGCGGTAATATGTATGAAGGGTTAACACTGGAAGAAAGAGAAGCTCTTGCAGAAGTGACAAAAATGGGATTTCCTCCCAAAGCCTGGGTGGCATTTAAAACCATGGGGATTCATGCTTTTAGTGCACTTTACGGTGGTATGCGTATGGCCGACAAAAGTTATTTTAAGGATTTTTGGGAGAAAGAAGGCTATTTAGGATATAATGCTCCACAATCATTAGTTGAAGGAAGGTTACAACATAAATCAAAGATAAAGAGGTTAATATATGCCCATAATGCTGCGGAGGCAGGCTTAAAGGCAGAATTTGCACCCGGTACAGCTCGTGGTTCTGCTGATGCAGCATGGAAAGCGCTTGATGATAAAGGGGAAGAATTGCCTATTGCTTTCCAATTAGAAGATGCACCAAAGAAAGTTCAGTTTTTGGGTGGAGATATAGTCATGCTAAACGGTAGGGCTAAAAGAAAGGAGTTTGCTGCAAGAAAAATTCAAGATGATATTGTGATACTGGGAGAGATTGCTGCAAAGAGAAAATTGGCCAGAGTAAAAGTAGGCGATGAGGTGTTGTTGGATAATTCCAATTTTCTGGCAGCTCAGACCTATCACCGTCATCAGGTACCAGGACCGGAATATAAAGTTTGGGATATGTTTCGTGACTTTAACGGAACACCTATTTATCCGCAACGTAATATAATTCTTGGACCAATTTTTACATCAGGAGCCGCAGGAGCCGTTCCAACTGGGCAGTTTGAAGGAAAAATGATTGTGTTGGAAAATCTTTGGGATACAGAAGCTTTTGCATGGCAGGCTGATTGGTACAGAGATAGAGTTAAGGAATATCTGGGAGATGATATAGATAATCATTTTGTATTGTGGTTTACTGATCGAGCTAATCATGGCGACTTTTCAAATCAGGAGTATCCTACCCACATGGTAAGTTATTTGGGAGTCTTGCAACAGGCTTTAAGAGATTTGAGTGCCTGGGTAGAAAAGGGTATTCACCCTCCACAATCATCAGATTATGTTATTAAGGATGGTCAGGTAGTAGTACCTGAATTAGCTAATGATAGAAAGGGTATTCAACCAACCTTATCGCTATTGGCTAACGATACCGTAAAGGCTGTAGTTAAGGTTAATGAAGAAGTTGAGTTTACTTCGCATATACAAGTTCCTGCCAGTACCGGAAAGATTGTTTCTGTAGAATGGGATTTTGAGGGTAAAGGAGAATATCCGGTTAAGGAAGATTTGGGAGAAGAATTAAAAGCAGAAACAACCCTTAAAAGAAGTTATCAGTTTAAATCACCCGGAACTTATTTTGTTACTGTTCGTGTTGCTTCACAGCGAGAAGGAAATACATCCAGTCCGTTTGCAAGAATTCAGAATTTGGAAAGGGTAAGGGTTGTAGTTACAAAATAGATTAGGACTAAGTTTATAAAGTTAAAAGCTTAAAAGGAACGAGGAAAAGGGAATAAGGGAGATAGAATCAAGAAGTTATTTTAAAAAATAACCACTAAGTCTCCAAGAACACTAAGTGACACAGAGATCATTTTCTTAGGGATTCTTTGTGCCTTTTGTGTCTTCGTGGTGAAATTTTGACGAAACGGCTTTGCAAGAAAAAAAGAAAATTTTAAAAAATCACATAATAATGAAGGGTAGTATAATTAAAATAGGAATGTTGTTTTGGATTGGGGTTAGTATCTTAACTACTTCATGTTCTGAACAAGACAAAAAAAACCAGGTTATAGACGCATTAATGGGGCAAATGACCCTGGAAGAGAAAATAGCCCAAATGAACTTAGTGACCCCAACTTCTAAAACCGGGCCTTTTGCTACCAAAAATGTATATGAAAAATTAAAAGATGGTACGGCCGGAAATGTATATTCTGTGATGGGAGAGGCTGCTTTAATACACAAAAAAGCTACCATTGCAGATAGTACACGATTGAAAATTCCTTTTTTAAACGGCCTGGATATTATTCATGGTTATAAAACGATTTTTCCTATTCCATTAGCGTTATCGTGTACATGGGATACTGCCTTAGTTGAAAAAACAGCCAGGGTTGCTGCTATTGAAGGAACTGCTGTGGGCTATAACTGGACTTTTTCTCCCATGGTGGATATTACGCGTGACCCGCGTTGGGGGCGTGTAATGGAAGGTGCAGGAGAAGACCCTTACTTGGGAAGTCTGGTAGCTAAAGCCATGGTAAAAGGTTATCAAGGTGACGGACTTTCTGATTCAACAGCATTGCTATCATGTGTGAAGCATTTCGCTTTATATGGAGCATCTGAAGCCGGACGTGATTATAATACTACTGATATGAGTCGTCAAACCATGTACCAGTATTACTTGCCTCCTTATAAAGCTGCCATTGATGCAGGTGCAAAAAGTATTATGACTTCATTTAATGATGTGGAAGGCATTCCTGCCACGGCTAATAAATGGTTGTTAACTGATTTGTTACGTAAAGAGTGGGGTTTTAATGGATTTGTTGTAAGCGATTATAACTGTATACAGGAGTTAATTGCACATGGATTAGCATCTGATTATAAAGAAGCTGCGGAGCTGGTTGTTAATGCAGGATTGGATATGGATATGGCCAGCGAAAGTATTGCCGGAGCTATTAAACAATCTGTAGAAGAAGGCAAAGTGCATCCGTCAAAGATTGATGATGCTTGCCGTAGAATTCTGGAAGCTAAATATGATCTGGGATTATTTGAAAAACCATACCGTAGTTTCAATCCGGAAAGAGAGAATACAGATATCCTTACAAACGAGCATAAACAGGTGGCTAAAGAAGCAGCTTGTAAGGCAATGGTATTGTTGAAGAATGATAAACAAACATTACCCTTGAAAAGAGAAGCAAAAATTGCCTTGGTTGGACCTTTTGCAAATATCCAAAATCAGATGTTTAGTATGTGGGCTTTTAGGGGAGAAGCAGATAGTGTGGTAACCATTTATAAAGGATTGCAAGAGGAATTTGATAATGTAAAATATGCCGAAGGATCTTTAATTACGGATGAGCCAGTATTTTTGAAAAAGAGCCGAGGTTATTACAATATAGATGAACAAGAAAGACTACAAGAAGAAGCCATAGAGCTTGCTAAGGAAAGTGATGTGGTTGTAGCAGTATTGGGAGAGGCCATGAATATGACGGGCGAGGCCAAAAGTAAAACCGATATTTCCATACCCGCTTGTCAACGTAATTTATTGAAGAAACTTAAAGCTACAGGAAAACCGGTTGTATTAGTACTGATAAATGGTCGACCATTAACATTGGTAGATGATTTGCAATATGCCGATGCTATTGTTGAGGCATGGCGTCCTGGTACCATGGCCGGTAGTGCACTGGCCGATGTGTTATCCGGTGATTATAATCCATCAGGAAAACTAACCATGACTTTTCCTCGGTCTGTAGGGCAAATCCCTATTTATTATAACCATAAAAATACCGGAAGGCCTTATGTTGATGGACAACGTGGCGGTATTATGAAATTTAAATCCTATTACCTGGATGAGTTAAATGCACCACTCTTTCCGTTTGGATACGGACTGAGTTATACCACCTTTGAGTATGGCGATATAGAATTGAGTGATACATTATTAGTTGGCAATAACAGTCTTTTAAAAGCTAAAATAAAAATCACAAATACAGGAGCTTATGCGGGTGAAGAAACTGTACAGGTTTATTTAAATGATCCGGTGGCATCGCTTGTAAGACCTGTAAAAGAACTGAAGAAATTTAAGAAAGTATTTTTAAAATCAGGTGAATCAAAAGAAGTAGTGTTTGAATTGTCAACTGAAGATTTGAGATTTTTCAACCATGATTTACAATGGCAATGGGAGCCAGGCGAGTTTAACCTGTATATAGGGACAAACTCAGAGGAAATTAAGAAGGTTAGTTTTAATTGGGTAAAATAATAGTCATGATTTGTAGCAAGTTAATCATACCAGTAAAGAGAATTGCATTTGTTGGTTTAATTATATCAATGTTTGGTTGTAGTAAACCCAAGCATCAGTCCTTTTGTAATCCGGTGAATCTTAGATATCGTTTTCAATTAGATCATCCATCCCGAAGAGAAGCAGCTGATCCCTCTGTGGTTTTTTACAAGGGAGCATATTATATGTTCCTGTCTAAATCAGGAGGATATTATACGTCAGAAAACTTAATTGACTGGAAATTAATAACAACTGAAGATCTTCCAATAGAGGAATATGCTCCGACGGCTGTAGTAATGAGGGATTCTATATTTTTTATGGCAATCAATCAAAAAGTCTATAAAACAGCTTTGCCTGAAAGCGGACAATGGGAAGTGGCACAGGATTCCGTTGGTATGCGATCGCTTGATCCAATGTTGTTTCATGATACAAATGGGCGTGTGTATTTATATCATGGCTTATCTCCACGCTTGCCTATTCGGGGAATTGAATTGGATGCTCAAACATTTAAACCCATTGGAGATGAAGTGGAGATATTAAATACAGATAATAAGCTTCATGGATGGGAAAGAACCGGTGATTATAATTTTGGTTTAAAGAAAAGGCCATATCTCGAAGGGGCTTTTGTAACCAGTCACAACGATAAGTATTACATGCAATATTCCGTACCTGGTACGCAGTTTAAAAGTTATGCTGATGGAATGTATGTAAGCGAAAATCCACTTGGCCCATATCAATTAGCGCAACACAACCCATTTTCATATAAACCAGAGGGTTTTATTGCCGGGGCAGGACATGGCTCAACTTTTCAGGATGAATATGGTAACTATTGGTATGCTGGAACCATGACTATATCCGTAAAAAACAGTTTGGAAAGGCGTGTTGGCATCTTTCCTGCGTTTTTTGATGAAGATGGTGTGTTTTATGCTTATACCGGATTTGGTGATTATCCACACCAAATGCCTGCAAAAAAAATGAAGGATTATAAAGATTATCAACCCAAATGGATGTTGCTTTCTTATAATAAGCCTGTTGAAGTGTCTTCCGAAGTTGATGGACATGCAAAAGAACTAGCCGTTAATGAAGATGTACGCACCTACTGGAGTGCAGCATCAGGGAATAGAGAAGAATGGTTATTGGTTGATCTGGAAGAAACGTACGATGTAGGAGCTCTTCAAGTAAATTTTGCTGAACAAGGAACTTCTCTTGTAGGAAGGGCAGAAGATATTTATTATCAATACAAGGTTGAATATTCTAATGATAAAAAGATTTGGGAAGTCTTAGTTGATAAATCAGAGAATACGATAGATGCCCCTCATGATTATATAGAACTGGGGAAAACAGTAAAAGCAAGGTATGTTCGAATTACAAATTTAAAAGTTCCGGATGGAAAGTTTGCCATTTCAGGTTTACGTGTATTTGGAAAGGGAACTGGGGCTGTACCTCCAGCTGTAGAGAATTTCTCTGTTGTTCGCGATTCTGTGGATGGCTGTCATGTTAAACTGAATTGGGAAAAAGCAGAAGAGGCAATTGGTTATAATGTTCGATATGGAATTTCGCCTGATAAATTATACCACAACTATCAGGTTTACAATGTTGATTCACTTGATGTTTATAGCTTAAACAGTGAATTGGATTACTATTTTACTATTGATGCTTTTAATGAGAATGGCATCTTTGAGGGGGATAAAGTGATCAAAATTCAAAAGATTAAAAAATAGAAGTCTTTTTTAGTTTCTATATAGTTTGATGTAATTTTTAGATATGAGAACCTTAAAAACTTTTTTTGTAGTCGTTGTGGTATTAATGAGTTTTACTTTTAAATCTCAGGCACAGATGTTAGATTCTGCTTTTTTATATAATAAATGGAAAGCTAACTGGATTAAAGTGCCAGGTACTGAACCAAATGGATATGGGGTATATTATTTTCGTAAAAAGGTTGAATTTAATTCAATACCTAAAGAGTGCCCTATATATGTTTCTGGAGATAATCGTTATAAACTTTACGTAAATGAAAAGTTAGTTTCTGTTGGACCTGCACGAGGAGATAAGAGACATTGGAATTTTGAGATTATTGATATTGTTCCATATTTAATTAAAGGCAATAATATAATTGCTGCTGTTGTGTGGAATGATGGAGAATATCGCCCAACTGCAAATATATCAAACGAGACGGGTTTTATTTTACAAAGTGGAGTAAGTGTAGCAAGGAGTTTAAATACAGGTTCTTCATGGTTGTGCATTCAAGACAAAGGGTATTCACCAATTAAAATAAATTTGCCAACAACGTCGTATAGAACCGGACCCGGAGAAAAAGTAGATATGGAGAAGTCAATTAGAGACTTTAACAAATTTTCTTGTGATGAAACAGATTGGGTTGTACCAGAAAAAATAGGTAAAGGAAATGATGATAGATATGGAGTGATTAATGGTTGGAATTTAATGCCATCTTACCTACCTGCTATGGAATTGAAAAACGAAAGACTAAAGAAGTTAAGGAAAGTTGATGGTTTTAATATTCCTGAAAAATTTCCAGATGAAAGGAGTCCCTTCACTATTCCCAAGAATACTAAAGGAAAGTTTATTTTGGATCAGACTTATCTGACAAATGCTTATTTAAATTTAGAATTTAGTCAGGGTAAAGGTGCCAATATTTCAATATGTTATGCAGAAACTCTATATGATGATTTTCCATTATATAAGGGAAATAGAAATATTGTAGAGGGGAAACAATTTATTGGAAGAGAAGATAAAATTCATTCTGATGGAACAATTAACCAGATGTTTTCGACGCTGTTTTGGAGGACTTACCGTTACATTCAAATTGAGATAGAAACAAAAGATGATCCATTGATTATTGAAGATGTTTATGGAACTTTTACTGGTTACCCTTTTGAAAAAAGATCTAAATTAGAAACTTCTGATTACGAACTATTACAAATTGAAAATATAGGGTGGAGGACTGCCAGATTGTGTGCATTCGATACTTATTTTGATTGTCCTTACTATGAGCAATTACAGTACATAGGAGATACTCGTATTCAAGCTTTAATTTCTGTTTATAATAGCGGTGATGACAGATTGTTTAAAAGAGCAATTAATTTATTAGATCAATCCAGAATACCAGAGGGATTAACTTTAAGCCGGTATCCTGCAAATGAAGATATGTTAATCTCTCCTTTCTCAGTTTATTACATTGGGATGTTGCATGATTATATGATGTATAGACCTGAGTTAAAGTTTGTGCAAGATAAGTTGCCGGGAGCAAGACAAATTCTACATTATTACAAACAGCATCAGCAATTAGATGGATCTGTTAAAAACCTTTCTGGTTGGCTTTTTACTGATTGGGTGAATGCACAAGGATGGAATTCCACAGGTGAATGTAAATTAGGAGATGACGGATGTTCTTCAATTCTTGATTTGCAGTTATTATATGCCTATGAAATGATGTCCGAATTGGAAGAGAATGTGGGTATGAAAGCTTATGTTGCGCTTTATAAAAAGGAAATAGAGGCTCTAAAAAACACAATTAGGCACAAGTATTGGGATAAAGAGAAAGGTTTGTTTGCCGATCGATATGAAAAAGATGGTTTTTCACAACATGCAAATATTCTTGCAATAATCACAGAAGTAGTTGATGGCGAAGAAGCAACAAATATTGCACAAAAAATACTTACAGACAAAACATTAGCTAAAGCTTCAGTGTACTTTAAATATTATCTGCATCAGGCATTAATTAAGGCAGGGTTAGGAAATGATTATTTGAATTGGTTAGATGTTTGGAATGATAATATTGACTGGGGACTAACTACATGGGCCGAAATCTCTGATTTAAATGACAGTCGTTCCGATTGTCATGCTTGGGGAGCGAGTCCAAATATTGAATTTTTTAGAACTGTTTTAGGAATAGATAGCGATGCCCCAGAGTTTGCAAAGATCAAAATAGAACCTCACCTTGGAGATATCAGAGAAATTGGTGGAGAAATGCCTCACCCTAAAGGGAAAATCAAAGTTCATTATACTGTCATTAAAAATAAGTTGAAAGCCAGCGTTGTATTGCCGATTGGTACAACAGGTCGCATTATATGGAACGGTAAGGAATATGAGTTAAAAGGCGGTGACAATATTTTAAAACTTTAAACGAGCAATCATGAGGTGTTTAGCTTTTCTAATATGTTTTTGTGCAATATTATTTTCTGCCAGCGTTGGGGCTGCCCAAGCATATCATGTGTTTGGGAAAAATGAAAAGCCTCGCGTCATAGTGTTAACCGATATCAGCAGCAGTTCAGGAGATCCTGATGATAAACAATCTTTGGTTAGATTTTTACTATATGCTAATGAATTTGATATTGAAGGGTTAATTGCTTCATCAGCTTGTATTAGACGAAAATCGAATGAAACTGGTGAACCTTCACCTATCGAAATTGAAAACAGGGTTAGGGCTTATGGAAAAGTTCTGCCAAATCTTAGGCTGCATTCAAAAGAATATCCATCGGAGGAATATTTATTAAGTATCATAAAAAAAGGAATGTTGACCGGGCGAAAACCAGGTAGCTCTTCTAATGCAAATGGTTGGCCAATTGAAGAAACCATAGGTAAAAATAAAGATACTGAGGCTTCAAATCTGATTATTCAGTCAATAGATAAAGATGATGATCGTCCGCTGTGGATTTGCGTATGGGGAGGCCCTATGGATTTAGCACAAGCACTTTGGCGAATTCGAAAAGATCGCTCTAAGAAAGAGCTTGCCAAGGCAATTGCTAAATTGCGTGTTTATGCATGGGGACATCAGGATTTAGGTGGCCAATGGATTCGTGATAATTTTCCAGACTTGTTTTATATCAATTCAACAGCAGGTATTATATATAATGCAAACCCTTATTTAAGGAGTGTGAGTTGGCTTGAAACCCATGTGCGTAAAGAGCATGGAGCATTAGGGGAATTGTATCCAATTCGTGACCCCGGTATTGGTGAGGGTGATACAGAGACATATCTTGGCTTAATACCTAATGGCTTGAGTTTTATGGAACACCCGGATTGGGGTGGCTGGGGTGGACGTATGAAGCCCGATATTGATGACCCTAATATGTGGGTGGATCTGACATTAGAAAAATCATTTAAAGATGCTAATACATTTGAACGGTTAGAAGCGGAAGAGCATTCAAAGATTGATCGTTGGGCTCCTGAATTTCAAAATGATTTTCAGGCACGTATGGATTGGTGTGTGAAAGATTTTGAAAAGGCAAATCATCCCCCGCAAGTTGTGGTCAATGGAGATTCAACATTAGCCCCCATCTATTGTACAGAAAAAGCAGGAGAAAAAATGGTGTTTGATGCGGGCTTATCCAGAGATCCGGATGGCGATCTACTTTTCTACCACTGGTTTGTATATGACGAAGTGTCGACGGTAAAAGGTGTACAAGTTACACATGAAAAGAAGAGTTCAACCCAGCAAGACGGGTATGCTAGTAAAACTCCGGAATGGGAAAAAGCAGTTGTTACGCTTCCCGAGGGGGAGACAGGCGTCTTGCATCTTATTTTGGCCTGTACCGATTACGGCTATCCGGCACTTACCCGATACCGGCGCATTGTAATTAAAGTTGAATAACGTTTTCATACAATCATAAATCAAAGAAAATGAAATTAATTAGCTTATATGTTCTGTTTTTTAACCTAATCGCAATTGTTGCAACGGGGCAAAATCCCTTTTTACCACCAACTGCATTTATTCCTGATGGCGAACCTCATGTCTTCACTTATAAAGGTGAAGAACGGTTGTTTGTATATGGCTCTCGAGACGAAATAGTTACTGATTACTGTGGTTATGGACACGATGTTTGGTCTGCCCCGGTTGATGATCTAACCAAGTGGACTAACCATGGGGAAATATTCAATATTCAGCAAATCAAAGATATTGGATATGGAAAAATTGAAGGTGCTAATTTGGGTGCACCTGATTGTGTATATAATCCACAGACAAGAAAATATTATCTATATACTTTCATGCTGAAACGATACAGAATGGATGGAATTCAAGGTCCAGCTTCTGATGATGAAGATTTTATACCTGGATATGCTGATTATGGTCCTGCTTGTATTGTAGCAGAGAGCGAAAGTCCAATCGGGCCATTTACAAATCCAATAATCTGTGATTGGCCTTCCGCAACAGAAGACGGAACATTTGATCCTTCTATATTAGTTGATGAACATTCCAATGGAAATATAGATGTTTATGCTTATTGGGGTAATTGTTATGGAGATCGATGGACAAAAATTAATGTAAAGGATATGCATAGCATAATACATCCTTATACAGGGAAATCAATGGTTAATAGGCAAACTCGCCACGTATGGCAAGCTTCTCCTTATAAAACATTGAATAATCCTAGCCTAAATGGAAAGTATACTTTATTTGAGGCATCATCAATTAAAAAGGTTGCAACTGGAAAATATGTATTTATCTTTTCACCAAATGAAAATCATAGCAGTTTGGTTTATTGTTACAGTAAGAGTCCAGAAGGTCCATGGAATTATGGAGGAACAATTGTTAATAATAGAAATGGTTGGGAATTTGGTAATAATCATGGCAGTATTGTCAAGGTTAAGGATCAGTGGTATGTGATATATCATAGGAAAACCGATAATTCTTATAATCGTCAAGCAATGATTGAACCTATAGACCTTAAAATTGAGGGAGATAAAGTTATTATCTCTCAAGTTGAAATGACTTCTCAGGGAATATTTACAAATGGTCTTAATGCTTTTCGTCGATATAATGCTAATACAATTTGTTACAAAACAGCCAGAATAAAAATTGCAGGTTCACAAAGGTGTAGTGATGGTTTAAATCCTTTGATTGGAATACAAAGTGAAAATGATTCTGTTGGAATTAAATATTTGAATTTTGGTGATAAAAAGATACAAGATAAGGATCATTTAAACCTTAGGCTTAATCTAAAGCTTATTTCACCAGAAGCATCTCTTACATTATGGGTAGTTCCTGAAGTTGATTTTAATGATGAAACTAAAAGAATAAAGCTAGGATCATTTAAACTTTCTAACTATGTAAGTGCAGATGGTAATTATCATGAAATTAGTTTACAAGTTGAAGATTTAGATCATAATCAATCATTAAACCATATAGGAGGATTAAAAGGAAAACTTGGCGTTATGATGTCGTTCAATGGATGTGTTGAAGGTATGGAAATATGCAGGATAAAAGAATATGAGTTTGCAAAAGGAAATGATCCTACTCCAAATCCATTGCATTCTATTGTAATAAAAAATACCAATAAATACGCACAGGTGTCAGTTATACCAACAAAAGCAAGGTTGGGAGAATCAGTAAAAGTAGTAATTGAACCAGACGAAGGGTATCAATACAGTAATGTTAAAGTAAGTACTACAAATGGTAGAAAAGATGTTCTGGTTAATCCAAATAATAAGTCGCAATATGCTCCACAAAATTTCAATTTTGTCATGCCGGATGAGGAGGTTGTCATAAGTGTAAAATGTATTAAACAAAAATAGTAACACCATGAATAGATATAAGAATTATAAAGGAAAGAAAGTTTGTTTTTTGATTGCAAATATTATTATAGGAACATTTTTATTTGCAGTAAGGGCACAAGAAGTATCTAAAAATAGCACACCCCAATTAAGTGAGTATAACGTAATAGAAGTAATTGCTTCAATGACCCTTGAAGAAAAAGCATCTATCGTTATCGGAGGTGGGAGAATGGTTGGTGAAGAATTTGAAAATGGTATGATTGGTGAAATGGACGGCATTGTTCCCGGAGCTGCCGGATCAATCAACAGTATCCCTCACTTGGGAATTCCGATAACCATATTGGCTGATGGTCCTACCGGGGTACGTATTCACCCCATACGCAACAATGACAGTACAAAAACCTATTACGGGACTTCATTTCCTGTGCCAACTATGATGGCTTCGTCGTGGGATGTTAACCTTATGCAGGAAGTGGGAACTGCATTGGGTAGCGAGTTTAAACATTATGGAGTTGATGTTGCTTTAGCTCCGGCTTTTAACATCATCCGTAATCCACTTAATGGACGTAATGGAGAGTACTATTCCGAGGATCCATATTTATCAGGGAAACTTGCGGCTTCCATGGTGCATGGTATTCAATCAACAGGTGTTGGTGCTACCGTAAAGCATTTTGTGGCAAATAACCAGGAAACCAACCGAAGAAAGGTTGATGCAGTTATAAGCGAAAGGGCATTGAGAGAAATTTACCTCAAGACTTTTAGAATTGCCATTAAGGAATCTAACCCATGGGCAGTTATGACAGCTTACAATAAAGTAAATGGTGTATATACACCGGAAAGTTACGATTTAAACACAAAAATATTACGTGAAGATTGGGGATATAATGGTTTCGTTATGACCGACTGGCGTGCAGGGAAAGATATTATTGCTCAACTGAAAGCCGGTAACGACCTGATTGAACCAGGTTTTGAAAAGCAAAAAGCAGAAGTTGTAGAAGCTGTAAAATCAGGTGAGCTTGATGAGGAAATTTTAAACCAGAATGTAGAACGAATATTAAAAGGGATAACAAAAACGCTTCGTTTTAATGGTTATAAAAATGATGATAATCCTGACTTGGAAGCACATGCTAAACTTTGTAAAAGGGCTGCTGAAGAAAGTATTGTTTTATTAAAAAACAACACACAAACCTTACCTCTTCAAAAGGGGAAAAAAATAGCATTATTTGGCAATACATCTTACGATACCTTTATTAATAATAATGGGAGCAGTGATGTTAGTTTTGCATACAATATTTCTATATATGAAGGTTTGGTTAATTCTGGTTTTACTGTACATCAGGAATTGAAGGCAGAATACGATACTTATATCGAAAATGACCGTATCGCGTTTCCTGCCAAAAACTCATTTGGTAAAGTTCGTTTAAGGCCTGAGTTTATAGCTCCAAAAGAGTTAATAGAGAAATGTGCTCTTGAAACTGATGTGGCTATAGTATCTATTGGCCGTAATTCAGGCGAAGCAGCCGATCGTGAACTGGAAGGAGATTATAAGTTGACTGAGGCAGAATTGTCCCAACTGAAGAATATTACTAATATATTCCATCAACAAGGAAAAAAGGTGATCTTTTTAATGAACGTAGGTGGAGTTATTGAAACGGCTTCTTGGAAAGATTTACCAGATGCTATTTTAATGGTATGGCAACCCGGGCAGGAAGGTGGAAATGCCATAGCTAACGTAATCAGCGGCAAAGTTAATCCATCAGGAAAGTTACCAGTTACATTTCCCGTGAAATATGAAGATGTGGCATCATCAAAGAACTTTCCGGGAACTCCGGCTCGCAGACCAAAACAGGTGATACACGAGGAAGGAATTTATGTGGGATATCGTTACTTTAATTCATTTAATGTTAAGCCATCTTATGAGTTCGGTTATGGATTATCCTATACTAATTTTGAATATAGTGCATTGAAGCTTTCTAAAAGTAAATTCAAAGACAGTATTGATTTGGAATTTACGATCACCAATATCGGTGAGAAAGCCGGTAGAGAGGTGGCTCAACTCTATTTATCCACACCTTCCGGGAAATTGGATAAACCTTCAGAAGAATTAAGAAAGTTTGCAAAAACGAGACTACTTCAACCGGGAGAGAAACAGATTGTCAAGTTTACCTTGAATAAAATGGATTTGGCATCATTTGATTCTCAGAATTCACAATGGATAGCAGAATCTGGTGAATATAAAGTAAATATTGGTGCCTCAAGTATGGATTTTCGTTTAAGTGAAATCTTTAAAGTTAAAAAGGAGATTGAAGTGGAGAAGGTGAATAAAGTTTTAGAGCCTCTAATTGAAATTGAAGAGTTGACTCGTTAATGAGAATTATAAAATGTTCTGTTTGTTGAATAAGGGAAATGCAAATAAAATATAAGAACTATGGATAGGTTAAATACTAATATGTGGTTAGTTGTTGTTGTACTGTTATTAGGAATAATACCATTTAAGGCACTTGGACAGAAAGAGCAAGTAAATTATCAACCTCAATTAAATACAACGAACATCAAAGAAGTTGTTGCAGCAATGTCTTTGGAAGAAAAAATAGATATAGTCGTTGGGCCTGGGATGGGTAACCGGAGGAGTACCGCTGTAATTGGACGAATCGGTGGTGCTGTCCCCGGCGCAGCAGGGAGAACAAATGCCATTCCTCGTTTAGGTATTCCTTCCACAATTTTGGCTGATGGGCCAGCCGGGCTTCGGATAGATCCTAAAAGAAAGAATGATGATGCAACTTATTATGCCACCGCATGGCCAACAGGTGCACTATTAGCCTCTTCCTGGGATACAGATTTGGTTCAAAAAGTAGGAGCATCAATGGGGAATGAAGTGCTTGAGTATGGGGTAGATATTTTATTGGCACCGGGAGTAAATATTCAAAGAAATCCATTGAACGGTAGAAACTATGAATACTATAGTGAGGATCCATACCTTACAGGGCATATAGGAAGTGCAATGATTAATGGCATTCAATCAAATGGTGTAGGAACTTCTATTAAGCATTTTGTTGCCAATAATCAGGAAACAAACCGACAGGAGGTAGATGCAATAGTTGGCGAAAGAGCTTTGCGCGAGATTTATCTTAAAGGTTTTAAGATAGCTATAAAAAATAGTAATCCATGGACTGTTATGACTGCATATAATCAGGTTAACGGAAAATATGCATCAGAAAATGATGACCTATTGATAAAGATTTTAAGAGAAGATTGGGGATTTGATGGTTATACAGTAACAGACTGGTTTGGTGGCAAAAATAGGGTTGCTCAAATGTGGGCCGGTAATAACATGCTGCAACCCGGAGGGCGTAGCCAGAAAAGTCAATTAATGGAAGCGGTTGAAAATGGAACTTTAAAAGTTGAAGATTTAGATAGAAATGTCGAGTGTATTCTAAATATAATTGTTAAAACTCCATCGTTTAAGCAATTTAAGTTTTCGAATAAGCCCGATTTAAAAGCACATGCTGACTTGGCAAGAAGTGCTGCAGCTGAAAGTATGGTGATGCTAAAAAATAATGGAGCTTTGCCCTTAAAAAAGGAAACTAAGGTTGCTTTGTTCGGTGTTACATCTTATAATATTTACATAGGAGGTACGGGTAGTGGAGATGTTAACGAAGCCTATAGTGTTTCTATTGCAGAAGGCCTAGAAAAAGGAGGTTTTATTGTTGATGAAAGTCTTAAGGCCATATATACCTCGCATATTGAAAACGACTTGGTAGAAAATCCAAAATTAAAAAAGGCATCATTTGGTGTTACCCGTTTAATACCGGAGTTAGAACTTGAACAGTTGGTAGATAAGTATGCCTCAGTAACAGATGTGGCTATTTATACCATTGGGCGAAACGCTGGCGAACATTCAGACAGGAGAATTGATAACGATTTTAATTTGTCTGACATCGAAAAAGAGAATATTCGACAAATTAGTGATGCATTTCATCGTTTAGGTAAAAAGCTTATCGTATTGATAAATAGTGGAGGGGTAATTGAAACTACTTCATGGAAGAATAATACTGATGCAATATTATTATGTTGGCAACCGGGACAAGAAGCAGGTAATGCTGTTGCTGACATTATAAATGGAACTGATAATCCTTCAGGAAAACTTACGATTACTTTTCCTGAAAAGTATGAAGATACTCCATCTGCTAAAAGTTTTCCGGGAATACCGGTAGAAAAGCCAGATCAAGCGTTCTATGAAGAAGGAATTTATGTGGGATACCGTTACTTTAATTCATTTAACGTTACGCCATCTTATGAGTTTGGGTACGGTTTGTCATATACTACTTTTGAATATAGTGGGTTAAGCCTTTCCAAAAGCAAATTTAAGGACAGTATTGATTTGGAATTTACTATTACCAATATAGGCGAGAGGGCTGGTAAAGAAGTGGCTCAACTCTATTTATCTGCACCTTCCGGTAAGTTGGATAAACCTTCAGCCGAATTAAGAAAGTTTGCAAAAACGAGACTACTCCAACCGGGAGAATCACAAACAATTTCTTTTACCTTGAAAGGGAAAGATTTGGCATCATTTGATACAGAAAGGTCAATGTGGATAGCAGAACCTGGAGAATATAAGGTAAATATTGGTGCTTCAAGTGTAGATTTTCGTTTAAGTGAAATCTTTAAAGTTAAAAAGGAGATTGAAGTGGAAAAGGTTAATAAGGCATTGGTGCCACTTGTGGATATTCAAGAACTAAGTAAATAGAAATCCAGATAAGGTAAAACAATAAAAAAGACCTAAGATGAGGAAGCATATAAATAAGATGATGGGCAGAAAAGTGTTTTTCTGCCTGTTCGTAGTAATGCTAACAGGAGTAAGTCAAGCACAAGAAGTGAGCGATAAAATCCTTCAGAAAAACTGGCGTGCCAGATGGATTACTGTCCCAGAGTCAAACCCTAATGGGTATGGCATTTACTATTTTAGAAAAAGTTTTGAATTGTCAGAACTGCCGGAATCTTTTCCTGTACATGTTTCTGCTGATAACAGGTATAAACTTTATGTGAATGAGAAATTGGTGTCAATGGGGCCGGCACGAGGTGATTTATTACACTGGAATTTTGAAACCATTGATTTGATACCCTATTTACAAAAAGGAAATAATATAATTGCAGTGCAGGTATGGAATGAAGGTGAGGATAGACCTTTGGCCAATATTTCGGCTCAAACAGCTTTTGTAATAAATGGAGGAAATTCAGAAGCCATAAAAGTTAAGTCGGACAAAAGTTGGAAGTGTATTTTTGATGATGCTTATTCGCCTATACCTGTAAAAATGAATACTGCTTTTTTTGCAGGACCCGGTGAGTTTGTTGATATGCATAAAACTGTAAATGGATGGAATAAATTATCATTTGATGATAGTACATGGGCAGCCGCTGAAGAATTAAGTAATGGGATGCCAAAGAATAAAATCGGTTATGGTAGACCAAACAGTTGGATGTTGGTGCCATCATCATTACCTCAAATGGAATTAAGCTATCAGCGCCTTAAAGCCGTACGTAAATCAGAAGGCGTTAAAGTCCCTGCAGTGTTTCCAAAAGAAAAAGCTCAGTTTACTATTCCTGCAAATACCCAATGTTCAATCATATTGGATCAGGAGGAGTTGACTAATGCTTACTTAACTCTAAACTTTAGTAAGGGAAACAATAGCGCTGTTAGTATTGATTATGCAGAATCTCTTTTTACCAAATATCCTCACAAAGGCAATCGCAATGAAATTGAAGGAAAGATGTTTCTTGGAAAAAAAGATAGCATCATCTCAAATGGGGCTGATGGGCAGGAGTTTACTACTTTGGCATTCAGAACGTACCGATACATTCAATTAAAAGTTCAAACACAGGATGAACCGCTTATAATAAACGATATCTATGGCACATATACAGCCTACCCTTTTCAGTTAAAAGCAAAGCTTGATACTGACAATAAGGAGTTGAAACAGATTTTTGATATAGGATGGCGAACAGCCCGTTTATGCGCATACGAAACTTATATGGATTGTCCTTACTATGAGTTGCTGCAATATATTGGTGATACCCGCATACAAGCCATGGTTTCTTTGTATAACAGTGGCGATGACCGATTGGTGAAAAACTTTATCAATCAAATCGATTACTCTCGTCAGCCCGAAGGCATAACCATGAGTAGATATCCTTCTTCAATGCCGCAATATATTACTCCCTTTTCATTGTGGTATATAGGTTCTGTATACGATTACATGATGTATGGTAGCGACTTGGATTTTGTAAAAGGGAAGTTAAGTGGGATAAGGCAAATATTAGAATATTTTGAGCAGTTTCAGCAAGAAGATGGCAGGGTGAAAGATTTACCATGGTGGAATTTTACGGATTGGGTTAATGTAAAAGGATGGTCGTTGGGAGCCAGAAAGGCCGGTAAAGACGGTTGTTCTGCATTAATTGATTTACAATTATTAATGGCATACCAAGCTGCTGCTGATTTAGAAAAGGAATTGGGATTAAAAGAACTTGCAACTATCTATACACAAAAAGTAGATCAATTAAAAGAATCTATTAAAGAGCAATATTGGGACGAAACAAAGCAATTGTATGCTGATGAATCACGTAAGAAACTTTTCTCGCAACATGCCAATGCAATGGCTATCTTAACAGGAGTTGCAACTAAAGAAGAGTCTGTTCACCTGGGAAAACAGTTATTAACAGATTCTACCCTGGCTCCGGCATCGATATATTTTAAGTATTATCTGCATCAGGCACTGACAAAAGCCGGATATGGCGACCAATACACTGAGTGGTTAGATATATGGCGTGAAAATATAAAGTTAGGATTAACTACATGGGCAGAAGATTCTGGTGTGGAAAGAGCCAGATCTGACTGTCATGCATGGGGAGCCAGTCCTAATATTGAGTTCTTCAGGACAATTTTGGGCATTGATAGTGATGCTCCGGGATTTTCGAAAGTAAAGATTGAACCACACTTAGGTGATATCAAAGAAATTGGAGGAGAAATGCCTCACCCTAATGGTATCATTAAAGTGCATTATTCTAAAGGCAGAGATAAGCTGAAAACAGTTATATCTCTTCCTGAAAATACTACCGGAAGATTAATATGGCATGGAAAAGAATATAATCTTAAGGAAGGCGAAAATAGTTTGGTTGTAAAATAAGAACATAAAGGAGGTGTGTTTTTATAATTATGAATCATTTAAATTTAAAAGATAGGGTTGCCGTTATCACTTGTGGTAGTATATTATGTTCTACTATTGTATGAGATGTGGCATCTCAGAGAATGAAACTGTTGATTTGGATTTTATTTTGTATGGTGCAGAAAATCAACGCTATAGGGGTATCTGTAAATAATAAGGACGTCTTCAAAAATTAAAATTCAAACTCAGGACGCCTATTTGGAACCATAAGGTTAATCTTGTAGTGGATTTTTTCTTAGTTATAAAGCACGAGGTTGATAAACAAGAATTATTGCGTAATTATTCCCGGATTGTATTAGTTTTATTGTAGACATTGCTCTTGATTTATCAACCTCTATTTTATTTATCATTATTGACGGGCTTACACTTCCTAAATGGTGCGTGCAAGAAAACTCCTGTTTTGTAGTTAACCCCATCGCTCACCCCATGTCCTCCCGAATACAAGTTCGGGACAGGCTATGAAGGGGAAGCCTCTTGCGCACTGTGGGTTGAGACTCTCCCTTTAGGGAGTTGGAGGGTGCGGGTTGGGAAAAAAACGAGTTTTCTTGCAAGTATTAAATGGAAAAGAGAATGTATTGTTAACAAATCTTAGATATGAAAAAACTGATTTTGATATTCACTTTTATTTCAGGAGTTATTGCTTCTTCCAATAGCCTGGCTCAAAAAGATTCAACGCATATTGGGTTTATATTGGCCAACCTATATTCTGAAAGGTGGCACAAGGATATGAGTTACTTTAAGGAAAAAGCCAATGAACTTGGGGCTAAAGTAACCTTTATAGATTGTTTTGATAGTGAAGAGGAGCAGGCTAATGCGGCCCGCAAGTTAGTTCAGCTTGATGTGGATTGTATTGTGTTTGTTCCTATAGCCATTAGTGATAAATCAGTTGTAGCTATTGCCAGGCAGGCAGCTATTCCGGTTATTTCATACGACAGGTTTGTGAATTCAGAAGACCTGGATCTGTATATAAGTTTTGATAGCGAGCATGTGGGAGAGATGATGGCAAAGCAGGTAACTGAACGTTTGCCTGCTGGTAATATTTTATTCGTGGGAGGTCCTTCATCCGATTTTAACAGTGCCTTAGTGCGAAAAGGTGTGTTTTCTGTACTGAAAAGAGAGAGAGAAAAGTATGAGATTAAGAAGGTGAATACCAGCGACTGGAGTGAGCTGAGTGCTTTTATGACAGTACAAAAGTATCTGGAGGAAACCAAATTTAAACCGGATGCTATTATTTGCTCTTCAGATTTGTTAACCACCGGGGTAATGTATGTATTAGAAGAAATGGGATTGATGGGCGATGTGTTGTTGACAGGACAAGATGGAAACCTTAATATATGTCGGCAGATTATAAAAGGGAATGTGCTGATGACAGTATATAAATCGAATCGCAAATTAGCCTATACTGCCGCAGAAGCAGCTGTAGATATTGCAAAAGAAGGGAGTTTAAATAAGGTTGATGCCGGAAATTACTTTATGAAAGTACCCGCCATTTTAAAAAGCACTACTGTTCTGAATAAAGAAAATATAGATCAGATGATGACAATGCTGAATATTTATTCTAAAGAAGAATTGTATGGAGCTGAATAAATAATAAACAAAATAGCCCCGTTGTGGTTATGAATTTAGGTATCGTTTGGTGGCATGATTATCAACCGATACACCTGATTATAGTGTGGAATATGCAGCAGGATATATGATGTTTGTTTAATGGGGTTACCTTAGTGGTTAGGGTATTAAACAATCAGTATTCCTGCTGTGTTTTTATTATAAAGGAAAAAAATAGAAATATTGAAAATATCATGATGAAGTAATCGCTGCAGGAAAACTACTGAAATTTTTGTTAGCCCACTCACACCCCTCAGTCCTCCCGAATACAAGTTCGGGACAGGCTCTTAAGGGGAAGTCGCTTTCGCACTGTGCGTTAGAGTTTTCCCCTTTAGGGGAATCAAAGGGGTGAGCGTAGGAATCTTGAGTTTTCTTGATAAGTACTAATAATAATTTTAAACAGATGAAAAAGAAAAAGTTAATAGCCTTAGTAGCCCATGATAACAGAAAACAGGATTTAATTGACTGGGTTGAATATAACTGGAAAGAGTTAATCATGCACGACCTGGTTTGTACGGGAACAACAGGATCGTTAGTTACCAATGCATTGGAAAAAAAGTGTGAAGAAAACAATATGGTTGTGCCATCAATTACCCGCCTGAAATCCGGTCCTTTGGGTGGTGATCAGCAGTTGGGAGCGTTAATATCCGAACAAAAGGTAGGCATGCTTATTTTCTTTTGGGATCCAATGCAGCCACAACCCCATGATGTAGATGTAAAAGCTCTTTTGAGGATTTGTGCATTGTACAATGTAGTTACTGCCACTAATAGGGCTACAGCTGATTTTGTTGTTTCCAGCTCTTTATTCCATCAGGATTATAAGCCTATTATAAAGGACTATAGCTCTTATGTAAACCGAATTGTATAAGTGAAGAATAAAACATGTTTTTTAATAACTTTTTACCAAAAAAGTACTTTGTATAAAGAGGGTGTCTATATAACAGGCATCCTTTTTTTATTCTTTCTGATATATTTTTGGCGAAATGCCTACATGTCTTTTAAAGTATTTTCCAAATAAAATTTGGGTGTTATCAGCTTGTATAGTTTGGTTTTGTTGTATTTGTAAGATTCATAAAATGAGTATGATGGGAGTGTTATTTTAAAAAGGAGGACGTCTCATTAAATAATATATTTAAAACAGGACTTTGAGCCTAACTTCTTTTGATAATTTTGAAAGTACCGATTGAAAACATCTTATAATCGGGCAGTGAAACAATATTAAAAGTTATATTTTAAATAAAGTAAAAATGAAAAAAACAGGAATAATTAAAATAAGTATTTTGCTATTTACGGTTCTTTTTGTCGGATGCTCTTTGGGGCCATCACATGGAGAAGGGATAGATTCAAAATATATTGGTGAATGGCAGATGGAGATTAAGAAATTACCCCAGGTAGGTAATGTAAACTTCATTATGAATATCACTGAAAAGGATTCAGTATTTAAAGGTTATTTTGTTGAGCTCAATGGCGATACGGTTGATTTTACTAAAATAATAATTGATGAAGGATATTTGTCTACCAGATATAATTGGAAAGGGCACGATGTTGGTTTTAAGGTAAAAGTAAACGATCAGGATGATCAACTGCTAGAGGGAACCTTTATGAGGTTTTTTGATATGGAAGGGAAAAAGAAATCGTAGCGTAAATTATTATGGATGTGAAGTTGAGGGGGATAAAAGATAATATATACTCATTAATAGACATAGATGAGGGTGATGCAGATAGGAAAGTAGGTTATTATACACTTTTTGCATGTAATGGGAATTGCATCTTAAAAGGGGGTTCTGATCATATCTCAATTGAGTTACTTCAAATGGGTATATATTATCTGATAGTAAATTATATTAGTGGAGGTGTAGGCTGTTTCAAGCTCATCAAAGAAACAGATGCATTGTATGCTCATGAAATCAAAAGAAACCGGACGAAGAGTTGTTCCAATTAATAATAATTATTCCTATAATCCATACTAGCAGGATGCTATTGCTTTAGAATTGATTCTTTCACCCATCACCCTTTTACCCTTTTACCCTTCCACCCTTTCTCCTTTTTCCCTCTTTCTTTTCAGCTAAAATAGTGTGCAGAGAAATGCAAAAAAATTACTGTAATTTTATAGTAACTTTTTTCGTCTGTAACCTGTTGTTTATGAGTTAGAATGATTTTTGGGTAAAATCAGGTTTTAGCCATAAAAACGTAAAAAAAGGCCGATATTCACGAAAATCGCTAAAAACGACAAAAATATTCATCAAAATTGCGTTTTTGGCCAAAAATATTCACGGGTTTGTCGTTTTTCAGTGTTTTTATGACATTTCTATGCTATGGCTTTGCATTTCTATGCTATGGCTTTGCTATTTCTATGCATAGTCATTGCTAATCCTATGCATATTTGTTGCTATTTCTTTGTATTGTGGTTGTATTGTGGTTGTGTTGACTATGCACATTCTTTGATTGTTCTTTGCTTCGGTATTGCTTCTAAGGGAGCGAAGAAAGACCATAAAACAGGCATAGTAAAACCATAGTAAGTACGACGACATATGCTTGTCAAACCATAGGAGGACAGAACAAACAGAAATAAAAACAGAAACGATTCCTATCCCTATCCCCATGTTTGCTGCATGATAGCTTTGGGGTTTATCAAGGATAGGTGTCATTGTTTTGGTTTATATCAATGGAAAATTCCTTTTTTTTTGTTTAATTTGATGTTGGTTTATAGGGTTGGGTTTTATATAAAATTAATATTCAGATGCTTAGGGATACATCAAGAGATGCGCAATTAGTTGAAGGGTTAAAAAAAGGGGATATATCTAGTTTTGATGAATTATTTAATCTGTATTCAAAAAAAATATTTGTTTTCGTTATAAACTATTTGAAATCAGAAGCAGATTCTGAAGAAATAGTTCAGACTGTGTTTGTTAAAATATGGGAGAACAGGCAGCAGTTAAAAGCCGAACTATCTTTTAAAGCCTTTATATTTAAAATTGCCCATAATGAAATATTAAAATTTTTCAGAAAAAAAGCCTGCCATCAATCCTTTATAAACGACCAGCTTCTTGACTCCGAAATGTCGTTTGATGATGAAAAGAGGATTGAATACAAATCAGTACTTCTTGAAGTAAATAAGCTGATTAATCTATTGCCTGAAAAAAGGAGAATTATTTTTATCAAAAGCCGTATTGATGGCATGACTTCTACAGAAATTGCCGAGCAAATGAGCATTGCCAAAAGTACAGTTGACAATAACCTGACAGAGGCATTGAAGTTTTTAAAATCTAAAGCCAGTAACCTTTCATTTGGCGTATTGCTGTTTTTGTACCTGTTCTACTAATAACAGATCGTTAGATTTTAGATAAGAGATAAGAGATTAGAGATAAGAGACTTATTTGCAAGATGCTTAAAATTAAGTCTTTACCCAATTTAAGTTAATTTTTTTTAAAAAAAAGTAAAAAATAGCGGTAAAAATTTACTTCTTGTGGATATTATATATAAACGCATCATATAAATGTGTTTTAAACTAAGATGAAATGAAGCAAGAAATAAAAGACATATTATCAAAATACATTACTTCAGATAAAAACTGCTCTGACGAGCAAGTCAATAATATATTGGGTGGGACCAAATATCAAAGTGAGGTCAAGGATTTTATGGTTAATAATTGGACTGAAGTTTTAGAAGAAGAAACTGAACTGGAAAAGGATTTTAGGCCAATATTACATAAAGTTCACCATATACTAAGAGTAAAGGAACATCATGATAAAAACAGGTTTCAAACCCGAATTTTTAAATGGTATAAGTTAGCTGCAGCCATTCTGCTCATCCCCATAGTGGTTAGTTCGGTTGTGTATTTTTTAGCGGATGCAAAGAATGATAAGTTACTCGCGTCTCAATATTCTTCCATATCAATAGAATCGCATCAGGGACAGGTAATTAATTTTGATTTACCAGATGGAACCAAAGGGGTACTGAATGCCGGATCAAAACTGACTTACTCGTTGCCGTTTAGCAATAACAGGAGTTTAACTTTATCAGGAAGTGCATTTTTCGAAGTTACGCATGATGAAAAGCATCCGTTTGTTGTAAGCACCGCAAAAGTTAATGTAAAAGTTTTGGGTACTAAGTTTGGAATAGAGGCTTACGAGGATGACGATTTTACAAATGTGTTATTAGAGGAAGGAAAGGTGATGTGCGGGATTCCTATGCATGGAAAACAAGTTATTATGAAACCTAATGAAAAACTGCATATCGAGGATAAAAAAATACTTTTAAGCAATGTTAATGCCAGCGATATGTTGGGATGGAAAGATGGGTTGCTCATATTCAGGGATGAAGAGATGCCTGTTGTTATAAAGAAATTGATGCGCTGGTATAATGTTGATATATCGTTGGAAGATATGGATCTGGAGAAGTATTCGTTTAGGGCAACCTTTGAAAATGAACCTCTTGAAGAGGTGTTAAAGCTTTTATCGCGAACTTCGCCAATAGGATATAAAATAGAAAAAAGAACAACCGATAAAACAGGGAAATTCACAAAAAAATCAGTTAAAATCTACAAAAGAGAGAAATAATTCAGTGTTAAATTCAATGCGCCTTAGCGATAAGCAAATAGCCGGCTGCTTATGTATTGAGGTGGGTTAAAATCAAAAAAAAATCTATGAAAATAAAAACAAAAGATAATCAGAAATCTCCTTAGATAAAAAAAACAGGGAACTGCGCCAACAGCTCCCTGAAAAATAAAATTTTTATTCGTTCACGTAAAACATTACAAATTTATGAAAAAAATCCATTTATTAAGGGTATGGGATTCTTATGCCCTTAAAAAAACCTTTAGAATTATGCGAATTGTTGTTTTGCTTTTAGTTTTGGGAGTCGCAAATATATTTGCAGAAACATCCTATGCTCAAAAAACAAAAGTGTCATTGGAAATGTCCAATTCTTCGGTGGCAGAGGTTTTAGAAGAGATAGAGAGTAAGAGTGAGTTCTATTTTTTATATAATTCAAAACTGATTAATGTAGACAAAAAAGTAAGTGTTAATGCACAAAATGAGGCTATACATAATATTCTGGATGAATTATTTGAAGGAACCAATATAGGGTACGAGGTTTATGATAATAAAATTATTCTGGCCCCAAATACTTTAAACCAACAGGTGCTTTCTGTAACAGGCGTTGTAAAGGATGAGGCAGGTGAAATCATCCCCGGAGTGTCAGTCATTGTTAAAGGGACAACCAACGGAACTATTACTGATATTGATGGGAATTATTCCATAGCTAATGTGCCTGAAGGGGCTACTTTGGTATTTTCTTTTATTGGTATGAAAAGCCAGGAAATTATTGTGGGTAACAAAATGGTTATCAATATCACCATGGCTCAGGAAAATATTGGTTTGGATGAGGTGATTGCTGTTGGTTATGGTAAATTATCTAAAAGAAATGTAACTGGTGCGGTACAAAGTCTGGAAACGGAAGAACTGGATGATATTCCAACAGCTCAGTTAACGCAGAAAGTGCAAGGTAAATTAGCCGGAGTTGTGATAAATCAAACTACAGGTATACCCGGACAAGGAATGTCTATCAGAGTTCGAGGCCAGGCTTCTATCAATGCAGGTAATGACCCGTTGTATGTTGTTGATGGATTTCCAATTACAGGAGATATTGCCAATATAAATCCTGATGAAATTGAAAGTATTTCAGTTTTAAAGGATGCATCATCTACAGCTTTGTATGGATCTCGTGCAGCAAATGGTGTAGTAATGATTACTACAAAACAGGCAAAACATGGTCAGGCACAACTTACAGTAAATATGTATCGTGGGGTTCAGATTATTCCTGAGGAAACCAAGCCTGATATGATGAATGCCACAGAGTTTGCTCAGTTTAAAAAGGAAATTGCAGAAGAAAATGGTTGGGCTGTTCCTGAAGCATTCCAGAATCCTGAACAATATGGAAAAGGAACTGATTGGTTTGATGTAGTAACACGAAATGCTGTAATTGAGAATTATTCAGTATCCTATAGTGTCAGTAAGGATAAATTTAAATCATCTGTTGTTGGTGGATTCTTTAACCAGGAAGGGGTGCTGTTAAATTCTGATTATAAGCGTTATTCATTGAGAATCAATTCGGAATATAAGTTTAATGATAAAATGAGAGTGGGTGTAAATGTAGCCAATACAATTTCAACCAATAAGTCACCTCAAAGTGATGGTACCTGGTACGATACGCCTAGTGTGATACAGGGAGCATTGCTAACATCTCCTTTAGCGCCGTACAAAAATGAGGATGGTACACTTCCTATTGATGCAGGTAATTGGGGATATAATCCATATGGTGCTTCTGCAGGGCCAAACTGGTACCGCCAGGTAAAAGAGGTTGAAAACAAAGGGAAGAATATTGGCTTAATGTCTACTGCCTTTTTCGAGTATGAACCTATTGAGGGCTTAACATTTAAAACATCCGGGGGTATCGATTTAGCGAACAGTACTTCCGATTTCTGGAACCCATCTACTGCAGGGGGGATTTTTAATCCGCCTAACGAAAGTGATGCTAACAGAATATATGCTACTCATGGAAATAATTTTGGATATTCATGGTTATGGGAAAATACCGCAACTTATAAAAAGACATTAGCCGGTGGACATAACTTTGAAATCTTGGCAGGTACTTCAGCACAAAGTGCTTATGGAGAAAGTGGATCGTTTACTGCCAGAGGATATGCCAATAATGATGTAAAAACATTTAATGCAGCAACTACAATCACAGGGTCTACCGACATTGAAGAATGGTCGTTAATGTCAGTATTAGGACGTGTTAATTACGATTACAATGGAAAATATATTGTATCAGCTGCTTTTCGTAGAGATGGATCATCTCGTTTTGGATCAGATAATCGCTGGGGAACTTTCCCTTCTGCTTCAGTAGGTTGGGTTGTGACTGAAGAAAATTTTATGAAAAACTTTGATAAAGTATCTTTCTTAAAACTACGTGCCAGTTATGGTGTTACAGGTAATAATAATATTGGTAACTATACACAGTATGCTAATATGACAGAAACAAACAATCCTGTAAATGGTATCTATACCAATGGTAAAAGTATGGAAGGTTTGAATAACACCGAATTAGGCTGGGAAAAAACTACTGAATATGATTTAGGTGCCGATATTGGTTTATATAACGACAGAGTATATTTAAGCTATGATTACTATAAGCGAAATACAGAAGATTTACTGTATGCGGTAGATATTCCTATCTCTTCAGGTTTTTATAGTTATATAACTAATATTGGAGAATTTGAGTCATGGGGACATGAATTTGCATTGACAACTAAAAATATGGTTGGTAAGTTTAATTGGACCACAAACTTTAACATTGCTTTTACTCGTAATAATGCAGTTAAGCTAGGAACTGCTAATTCAGATATACAACGAGGATCATCAATTACTAGAGTAGGTCACCCAATCGGTCAGTTATATGGATTAAAATGGGAAGGTGTATATATGGATCAGGAGGACTTTGATAATTCTCCTCATCATGACGGAGCCGAAGTTGGAACTGTAAAATATGCCGATATTAATGGGGATGGAAAGGTAACTAATGATAGTCGGGATCAAACAATAATAGGTCAGGCATCTCCTGATTTTACACTTGGTTTTACAAATAACTTCTCTTATAAAAATTTCGACCTGTCTATTGTTTGCTCTGGTGCTTTTGGTCACGATATTATTAATTATCAGGAGCGTTTTACTACAAACTTAGACGGTTCTTTTAATGTATATAAAGCTGTAGATAGACGTTGGAGGTCAGAAGATAACCCGGGAGACGGAAGATATGGTAAAGTAATTGCCGGAACAACAGGCCAGGAACGTGACTGGATGAGTTCGAAGTTTGTATATGATGGAAGTTATTTTACAATTAAAAATATTACACTGGGATATAAATTACCTATTCGAGGTAAAGTTGTTAAGAACTTGAGAGTATACGGAAGTGTTCAGCAGGCTTATGTATTTACTGATTACCCGGGAAATAACCCGGAAGTTTCTTCTGCAGGAGGAATTGAATCAGGTGTGGATTATACCACTTATCCTGTGCCAAGAACTTTTACTGTTGGACTAAATGTTACTTTATAAATGATTCAAAAATATAAACACATGAAACAATATATATTAACATCATTAATCATTGGTTTACTTTGTTTTTCGTCATGTAACGATGATTATTTAACAAATCTGGATGTAACTAAAGTATCAGCAGAAAGTTTTTATCAAACAGAGTCTGATTTTGAGTTAGCTAATGTAGGAATGTATGTTCCTTTGAGGAGCATATATGGTAATGGATTAGCTGATTATGGAGCTTGGGCCATGGGTGAAATGCGGTCAGATAACACCTGTTTTATGTATAATATGAACAACAGGGGGTATGCAGATCGTGAGTATATCGATCAATTTATAGATGACGCTAATGGTGGCGCAATTTCTACAAAATACGATAATAATTATATCATCATTGGTAGAGCGAATCAGATTTTAGCTCGTGTTGACGATGCTGATATCAGTGAAAGTGCCCGAAATAATTACAAGGGACAAGCCTTATTTTTAAGAGCTTTTGCCTATTTTGATTTGGTTCAATATTTTGGAGATGTGCCCTTGGTAATTGAAGCACCTACTACCTATGATGAAACAATTGTGGGAAGAACAAGTGCCACTGCAGTTTATGAGCAAATCATTAAAGATGCCAAAGAAGCTGCCAGTATCTTACCTTCAGTTAGTGAACAAGCAGCAGGCTATGTGACTAATGGAGCAGCTTATACCTTATTGGGAAATGTATACCTGGTATTGGAAGAGTGGTCAAATGCTGAGGATGCTTTGTTAAATGTAACTGGTTATTCATTATTAGATGATTATGCTTCGGTTTTTAATCCTTCAAACAAGAATAATAATGAGATGATCTTTGAGGTTCAGTATGCAGCAGATGATACCAAAGGTACATCCAGTTATTTTGGTGTAAACTTTTTACCATCGCTAAGTAGCCCGGGAGTTCTTGATGGTTATCCAGATAATAGCGGTAACAATCAATATGCAGGATGGAATGCTCCAACACCAGATTTAGTTGCTTTATTTGATGAAAACGACTTACGATTTGAAGCTTCAATTGCATTTTTTACAGGAGAGATTTATGAAAATCAACCTTATGTAAAGAAGTTTTCTCATGGATGTGAAATATTCCCACATTGTGATGAAGACTGGCCAGTTTACCGATATGCAGAAGTATTATTAATGTTAGCAGAAGCTGTTAATGAACAAGGTGGCAGATCAAGTGAAGCTCTGGCATATTTAAATGCAGTACATGCACATTCCAGAACCGGATTATCGGAACTAGCTATTGCAGATCAGAGTGAGTTACGAGATGCGATTATGTTAGAAAGACAATTTGAACTGGCATTTGAAAACAAACGTTGGTTAGATTTAGTTAGAACAGGAAAAGCTTTAGAAGTAATGCAGGCGCACTGTGCTAAAGTATTAGCGAATCCTCAGGCATACTATTACCCTGCAGGAGTATCTCCTACAGCTGATTCATATCAGATAGATGCACATCGACTTTTATTCCCAATACCTGATGGACAAATCAGAATTAATCCATTGTTAACACAAAATGATGACTACTAACAGATAAGTTATGTAATCCTGGTATCTACTATGATTACCAGGATTACAATTACAATGTTTTTTACTGATTTAATATAAACTGCTTATTCTCACATAAGTGGTAATGGGGTAGATACATCCTTTATTCTTCAGATTTTAATTGAAAATATAAATTATTGAGATGAGATTTTTAAGCCGACAAAATATCACATTAATACTTGGGGCATTTGTGATTGCCAGTTGTACGCCAAAGAAAATTGAGCTGGGTAAAAGTTCAAACCAGGAAGTTATTGCAGCAATGACTTTAGAAGAAAAAGCACAGGTGCTGGTGGGTAATGACCCGGGATTTCCCCGGGGATACCCGTCAGGTTTTGGCGGTGCAGATACATTGTTTAATACCCAACCTCCTGTTGTGGGGCACACCGAAAAAATTGTACCCGGAGCTGCAGGAACTACCTATGGGGTGCCCCGTTTAGGGATTCCGGCAATTGTTTTAGCCGATGGCCCGGCAGGGGTGCGTATTGATCCGTTGCGACCAGATACTGCAAAGACCTATTATGCTACAGCATTCCCAATTGAAACATTATTAGCCTGTTCATGGGATACAGCTACTGTTCGGCGCGTGGGTGAATGTATGGGTAAAGAAGCCCTGGAGTATGGTGTGGATATTCTTTTAGCTCCGGCGCTGAACATACATCGTAATCCTCTTGGCGGTAGAAATTTTGAGTATTATTCAGAGGATCCGCTGATTTCAGGTGAGATGGCTGCTGCTATGGTGAATGGTGTGCAATCAATGGGTGTTGGTACTTCCATCAAACACTTTGCTGCAAATAATAATGAAACCAACCGCATGTCTATTGATGCTAAAATAGATGAAAAAACATTACATGAAACTTATTTAAAGGGATTTGAAATAGCAGTTAAAAAATCACATCCATGGACGGTTATGTCGGCTTATAACAAAATTAACGGTGTGTATTGTTCCGAAAATCCTGTTTTACTGGATTCCATACTTAGAAAGTCGTGGGGATTTGATGGTTTGGTAATGACAGACTGGTTTGCCGGAAGAGATAGAATTCAACAAGTGATTGCGGGTAATGATCTACTGATGCCCGGAAGCTTCTATATCGCTGAAAAAATTGTTAAAGCCGTAAGAAATGGCGAGTTGGATGAGAAATTTGTGGATAGAAATGTAGATAGAATCCTGGATGTAATTAAAAAAACACCCCGGTTTAAAAAATATGCATATTCGGAAACACCGGACTTAAAAGCTCATGCTAAAATAGCTGAACAGATTGCATTGGAAGGTATGGTTTTGCTAAAAAATGAAAAAGGTGCATTGCCATTTACACAAAAAATAAAAAATATCGCAGCTTTTGGAATGGGAACATACCAAACAATTGCTGTTGGAACAGGTAGTGGTAATGTTAACCGGGCATATACCATTTCTTTAAATGAAGGTTTGTTAGCCCAGGGGTATGCCATACCTAAAGAGTTAGAAGGGATATACGAAGCACATGTTGAAAGCGAGAAGAAGAGGGTGGGAGAGAAATCATCTTATTTTCAGCCGGACATCATGTTAAAAGAAAAAGAATGGTCGGTTAACGAACTGAATAAATATGCTTCTTCCTGCGACCTGGGATTATTTACAATCTCCAGAACCTCGGGAGAGTTTGCAGATAGAAAAATTGAAGATGATTTTGCTTTAACGCAGGAAGAGCAACAGATGCTTAAAAAGCTATCCAGAGTCTTTCATGCCAAAAACAAAAAATTAATAGTTGTTCTAAACATTGGCGGAGTGATTGAAACAGCATCATGGAAAAACTATGCAGATGCTATTTTATTGGTCTGGCAACCTGGTCAGGAAGCCGGTACCGCTATTGCTCAGATATTATCAGGTCAGGTTTCCCCTTCCGGTAAACTGAGCATGACCTTCCCAAATAAATATACAGATGTTCCTTCTGCAACATATTTTCCCGATCCCGCAAATGATCCCAAAGAAGTTGCATATACAGAGGGTGGTTATGTAGGTTACAAACACTACCTGGCAAAAGGGGTTAAGCCTTCTTATGAATTCGGATACGGACTTTCTTACACTTCGTTTGATGCTAAAGATATTTCAATCGCACACAATAAAAATGGTGAAGTTGAATGTGATCTTACGATTACTAATGTTGGCGATTTTGCAGGTAAGGAAGTGGTTCAGGTATATGTAAAAGATCCTCAGGGTTTAGTGAAACTTAAAAAGTTTGCAAAAACCAGGAACCTAAAAGTGGACGAATCATCTGTAATAAAAATGACATTGACCCATGACGATTTGGAGAGCTACAATGCAAAGCAATCTAAATGGGAAGTGATACCAGGAATTTATCAGGTTATGATAGGTAATTCATCTGAAAATATCTGGTTATCAAAAGATATTGAGCTTTAAAGAAATGTAAATCATAAAACTTTATTATATGCGAACTCTATTAAAAAGAACTATAGCATTAGGAGCTTTAACGTTGTTACTAAGTTCAGTAAATGCACAAAACTATTATGAAAAAGGGAAACAGTGGGTTAAAAAAGCAGAGGAACTAAAACCTGTTTTAAAAGAAACTATTGTTGAACCTGCAGGTATTGTTGAAATTGTAAAAAATAAGGATGCTTTTCAAGGTTGGGAAGCTAAAACAGTGGCGCCAATTGATTCATTATATGGACAATCTATTCGAAAACTAAAGAGTGTAATCGTTGACTTAGGAGATCATTATACCGGATATTTTTCTTTCGGTTTGGAAACCATCTGGGGATCTCCTGATTCACCGGTTCGTTTTCGCTTTACCTTTGGCGAGGTACCCTCAGAGCTGGTAACCCCTTTTGACCCGTTTGAGGGTGGTATTAGTCGTGCCTGGCTTCAGGATCATGAATTTAATATTATGCACCTGCCGGGCTCTTATAATATTGAGCGTCGTATGGCGTGCCGGTATGTGAAAATTGATTTGATTGGTAGTTCTCCATACTTCGATTTTAAGATCAGTGATGTGAAGTTTAAGGCTGTTACTTCTGCCGACAAAGCTCCTGAAGAATTAGCCTCTTCAACATCGGAGATGATCAAGAAAATTGATGCCATCAGTATAAAAACACTAAAAGAATGTATGCAAACGGTTTATGAGGATGGTCCTAAACGCGACCGCCGTTTATGGGTAGGAGATATGTACCTGGAATCATTAGCCAATGTTTATTCTTTTCAAAACCACCAGTTAACGCAAAGATGTTTATATCTGCTGGCCGGATTAAGCGATGATGAAGGGTATGTATTGGGAACCGTGTTTGAAGAGCCGGAGCCACACGCCCAGGCCGGTCAGCGCTTAATGGATTATTCCTTGCTTTATAATGTAACCTTAAAGGAGTATATGGCAGCGACTAAAGATAAAGAAACAGCTATGGATTTATGGCCGGTTGCTAAACGTCAGCTCAATATTATTTCACAATATGTTTCAAAGGATGGTTTAGTGGATTATGAAAGAGCAAACAAAGAATGGTGGTTGTTTTTTGACTGGAAAGATGGTTTAAATAAAGCGGCCGGTATTCAGGGACTTATGATTTTTGCACTTAACGAAACCTACGAGTTAGCCAAGCTTTTAAACGTTGAGAGTGAAGTAAAATACATCCCCGGTTTGGTTAAAAAAATGAAGCGTGCTGCTCTGAAAAATATGTACAATTCAAAAACAGGACTGTTTGAATGTGGTGATGATGCGCAGGTTTCTTATGCATCACAGGCATGGATGATAATGGGTGGTGTGCTTTCTGAAAAAGCCAGCCAAAGAGCATTAAACAATGTAATGAAACATCAGGGCGCTTTAAAGCCTGGAGGTCCGTATATGTGCCACTATTTTACACAGGCTTTAATGAAGTCGAAAATGTATGATGAGGCCAAAGCATTGTTAATCGATTTCTGGGGTGGAATGGTGGATAAAGGTGCTGATACATTTTGGGAAGTCTATGACCCGACGAATGATTTTCTTTCTCCCTATGGGTTTTTCCCAATCAACAGCTACTGTCATGCTTGGAGCTGTACGCCCGTGTATTTTATCAGAAAGTATCCTGAAATATTTCAAAAATAGTTGATCCGGTATGAAGTTATTTAGATTTAAGGTTCTTGGGTTTGCACTGATTTTTGCCTGTCTGTGGAGTTGTTCATCGTCAGATACAACTACGAAAACAGATGAGGCAATGGATCAGTATGTTACAGAATTGGTGGACAAAATGACCCTGGATGAAAAATTGGGGCAATTAAATTTGCTGGCGTGGGACGGTAGTTTAACCACCGGGGCAGCTGCCAATACCGGGGTTAGCCAGAAAGTAGAAAAAGGATTAGTAGGCGGATTATTTAATATTGAGTCTCAACAAGAGCGAAGAAAAATTCAGGAGTTAGTGATAAAGCAATCCCGGTTGGGTATTCCACTTATGTTTGGTCAGGATGTGATACACGGACATCATACTGTTTTTCCAATACCCTTGGCCTTGTCCTGCTCCTGGGATATGGATTTAATTGAAAAAACAGCCCGGGCAGCAGCCTATGAAGCAAGTGCCGATGGTATCGATTGGGTTTTTTCTCCTATGGTGGATATTTCAAAAGATCCGCGATGGGGCCGGGTAGCGGAAGGCGCCGGTGAAGATGTTTATCTGGGTTCTATGGTAGCTAAAGCTATGGTTAAGGGATACCAGGGAGCTGATATGGCCAGTGATGAGTCGGTTATGGCTTGTGTTAAGCATTATGCTTTGTATGGAGCCGCAGAGGCGGGTAGAGATTACAATACCGTGGATATGAGTGTGCTTAGGATGTTTCAGGATTACCTCCCTCCATATCAGGCAGCTGTTGATGCAGGTGTGGGATCCGTAATGACATCATTTAATGATATCAATGGTGTTCCTGCTACATCCAATAAATGGTTGATTGAAGATATTCTTCGTAACTACTGGGGATTCAATGGTTTTGTTGTAACAGATTATACGGCTATCCGGGAGATGGGATTCCACGGGGTTGGCGATTTAAAAACTTCATCAGCATTGGCCATAGATGCTGGCATTGATATGGATATGGTGAGCGAAGGCTTTGTACATACTTTGCAGTCCTCTTTGGAAGAAGGTAAGGTCTCCATGGAGACCATTGATAAGGCCTGTAAAAGAGTATTGGAAGCCAAATACAAGCTGGGCTTGTTTAAAGATCCTTATATCCGTTTGAAAAAAGATAAGGTGGATTCCCAAAAGCAAAAGGAGCTTATGGATCTGGCATTGCTGGCTGCGCAAAAATCATGTGTTCTTTTAAAGAATAAAGACAATATACTTCCCTTTAAATCAGACCAGAGTGTAGCCGTTATCGGCCCTCTGGCTGATTGTAAAAAGGATTTGTTGGGAACCTGGGTGTTAAGTGGAGAATTGGATCAGGTTCAGTCGATAAAAGAAGCTGTCCAACAAAAAGGAAACATCCTGTATGCAGAAGGGGCTAAGCTTACAGATAATGAGGATATCGCTAAGCTGATTAATTATAATACTAAGGGTGAAGATGACGAAGCATTGTTGAAGAAAGCTGTGCTTACAGCAAAGAAAGCAGATGTTGTAGTGGCTGTTTTAGGGGAGTCTGCCGCCATGTCGGGCGAAGCTTCCAGTATGGCTGATATATCGTTACAGGCAACCCAGCAAAAGTTATTAAAGGCTTTAGTGAAAACTGGAAAACCAGTGGTGCTGGTTCTGGTAAGTGGACGACCAATGACCCTGGAGTGGGAAGCTGAAAACTGTGCGGCTATTTTGCAATGCTGGGCAGGGGGTACACAAACAGCTCCGGCTGTATCCGGTATTTTATGGGGAGATTATAATCCATCCGGCAAGTTGACCATGTCTTTCCCTCGCAAGGTAGGCCAAATCCCTGTGTATTATAACATGAAAAATACGGGGCGTCCTTTTTATCCAGGGATTAAATATACTTCCAGATATCTAGATGTTTCCAATAAGCCTTTATTTCCGTTTGGGTATGGGTTAAGCTATACATCGTTTGAATATGGAGATTTAGTTATAAAAGATAATATAATGGACCAGGGCGACACAATAACGGTTTCTGTAACCATGAAAAACACAGGGGAATATGCAGGAGAGGAAACGGCTCAGCTGTATATCAGAGATATGGAGGCAAGTATTACCCGCCCGTTAAAGGAGTTGAAAGGCTTTAAAAAGGTTTACCTGCAACCGGGAGAAGAAAAAACGATTGAATTTGAAATCACAGAGGACGATTTAAAATTCTATAACAAGAATCTTGAATACAAAGTGGAACCAGGAGAATTTCAAATTGAAGTGGGTTCTGATTCTGAAAATATAAAAGCCAGTAAAATACATTACCAATTATAAAAACAACTGCCTATGTAACATGCAAATAAACTATAGAGAATCAGGCAACATAACCGCCAAGTCTGTTGCCTGATTCAGATTGTTTGAACTCAATAAAATATTGAATTATAAGTAATGCAAATATGAGAAAAATACTTTTTATCTTATTCGCTTTTTGCTCTCTTATTGGTTCATCGCAAATAACAGAACAGGATTTTCTTTCTGCTAACGGACAGGTTTTGTGCAATGCAAAAGGAGATACAGTTGTGCTTCGGGGAACTAATTTGGGTGCATGGCTTTCGTTTGAAAACTGGATGGGGCCTTCAGGTTATGGAGCCATCGGACGTTCAAACTGGACTGTAACAGCGCAATATACACAGGTAGGGAGCAGTGCTGTTAACATGATAGATGGGGATTTAAACACCACATGGAATAGTGGGCGTTCTCAATATTCAAATAACCAATGGGTGATCATTGACATGGGGCAGACAGAGATTTGTAACCGTGTTGAATTTAAAACAACCCCAAACACTTCTGAGTTTCCCAGGGCTTTCGAAATATACCAATCAGCTGATGGTTCTCAATGGAGTTTGTTAGGGAGTTTTACCAGTGACAATGGCGATGTTAAGGCCTACACAGATATTGCTGTTTGCAGGTATATTAAAATTGTACAAACAGAAAAGGTCATTGAAAACTGGTCTGTTTCAGAGCTTAACGTAAGCATGAACGATGATATTCATGTACGCAGATCGCTGATAAACCGGTTTGGAGAAGAGGATGCCGATGCATTAATAGACTACTATTGCAGCATGTGGGTCACCGAAACAGATCTGGATCAGATTAAAAGCATGGGCATGAATGTAGTGCGGGTGCCTTTCTTTTGGATGGAAATCATGCGTGAAGATGGTACAATAAAACCAAATGCTTTTCGTCACCTCGATTGGTTGGTAGAACAATGTACTGAACGTGGCATCTATGTTATTCTTGACCTGCACTGTTCTCCCGGGGGTAATGATGGTTATTTTACCAGCGGCATGGCCGTGTCAAATGATTTGTGGTCAAGTAGCTATTATCAGGAGCTTACAGTCAAAATATGGGAGGAAGTGGCCCGGCATTATGTGTCTAATCCTGCCATTGCCTGTTACGATGTGTTAAACGAATCGTGGAGTAACTCCGATCTAATGACAGTAGATCAGTTTTATGATGTTTTGTATAGCGCAATACGGGCAGTAGATACTGATCATACTATTTGTGTTCAGGCCTTTCCAAACTTTGATTATGTGACCTCCCCATCCAATCATGGATGGTCAAACGTAATGTACCAGGCACATTATTATAATACCGATTACCACAATTATGCATCCCAGGATGGTTTTGCCGAGGCGGCCATATCAGATATGCTCCGGCATCAGCAAAACTGGAATGTTCCGGTCATAGCCGGTGAATTTGCCTTTTGGGAACATACAGATGTGTGGAAGAAGTTTTTGAGAGGATTAAATTCAGCAAACATATCATGGACAAACTGGTCGTATAAATGTAAAGAAAGCGTTTCCAGCCGCGATAATTTCTCGTTTTACACAGATAATTTTAATGCTGATCCTGATTTGATTTATGATGATATTGCCACCATCAAAGCAAAGTGGGATGAGTTTGGTTCTGAGTGGTTTGTGAAGAATAATACTCTTATTGATTTGGTAAAGACCGCCATTTCAACCCAACCGCAGGTACCTTTGGAGAAACAGGTTTATATACAGCAGTATGATGAGCAATATTTAGTATTGCTGGATAATGCGCAAATGAGCTTTTCATCATATGATAAAGTGTCGGCAAATACATTTACAATAAAAAAAGTAGATAATAACCAGGTCGTTATTCTGGGATCTAATAATAAATACCTCAGCACGGAAGGAGGCGGTGAACCCATGACCTGTTCAAGGGACAGTTATGATGGTTGGGAACGATTTACATGGATAGACTTAGGGAATAATGAATTTGGACTGTTTGGCCATTCCGGTTTCGTGAGTGGGCAGGGAGGTAATGAGGCAAGCTTAATATGCGACAGGTCTGCATTGAGTGGATGGGAGCGGTTTTTATGGACAGAAGGAACGGCAAATGCTATACCTGCGGATAATAGACCCCAGGGAATTGTGTTTTTTGACAGAACTTTAAAAAATACGGAAGGCATACCCAAAGATGTCAGCATATATAGCTATATGGGGCAGCTAGTTTCAGAACTAAAACTGGGTGGTAATGCTACTACTACCTTGAACCTGTCAAAAGGGTGCTATATACTAAGTGTTAAACATGGTGATTTTATTGATAATAAGAAAGTTTTACTCCAATAACTATCAGTCAGTGTAGCCAACTGTTGTACGCAACAGGCTATTTTTTATTCGAATATAACAGTAAATAATAATTACAAATATGAAGCGAAAATATAGTATTAATAATCAGTTGTTTAATAATATAACATGGCGTTTGATTATGTTTATATTATTGGGCGCTGGAATTTTTATTCCGGCGTATGGCCAGGATAATATTAAGATTTCCGGGCAGGTTTTAGATGCAGGGAACGATGAAACACTCATAGGAGTTACCATTCAGGTTGTTGGAACCAACAACGGAACAATAACCGATGTGAACGGTAATTTTACCCTGTATAATATTGAAAGTTCTGATGCAAAAATTAAGTTCAGCTACGTAGGTTATAAAGCTGTAGAGGTTGACATCCCCCAAAGTAAAGTCATCAATATCAAACTTGAAGAAGACAAGATGAATATGGAGGAGGTTGTTGTGGTTGGTTATGGTAGCCAAAAGCGTGAGAGTGTTATTGGTGCTATTGCCACCATGAAGCCTAAAATACTTACTCAAAACACTACCCGATCAATGACCAATGGTTTGGCAGGACAGATTACCGGTGTTATTGCAGTTCAAAAATCCGGGGAGCCGGGTAGCGATGCTGCTGACTTCTGGATTCGAGGTATCAATACCTTTGGAACTAACGCAACACCTTTAGTTTTGGTGGATGGAATTGAACGTAACCTGGCAGATATTAACAGTGAAGAAGTGGAATCTTTTTCAATACTAAAAGATGCATCAGCTACTGCAGTATATGGTGTGAGAGGTGCAAATGGTGTAATACTAATTAAAACCAAAAAAGGAAAGATCGGACGTCCTGTGATAACTTTTAAAGCGAATCACGGTATTTCTAATCCTACACAACTTCCTGAATTTGTGAATGGAGCAAAATATATGGAAGTGATGAATGATGCAATGACACTTTCCGGATTAGCACCTACTTATACTCAGGAAGATATTGATATTACCAGAAATGGTAGTGATCCGGATTTATATCCAGATGTGGATTGGTTAAATGAACTAACCACAAGTAATGTTCCTCAGTCACAGTATTCTGTTGATATTAACGGAGGTACAGAGCGTTTACGTTATAGTTTGATTTTAGGATATTTTGATGAAGAAGGTATTTATGCCACAGCTCCAAATGTGGGTTACAATTCTGCCATTTCATTAAACAGAGTAAACGTTAGATCTAACGTGGATGTGAATTTAACGCCATCTACTCTAATGACTGTTAGTATTGGAGGATACAGGAACCAAAAAAACTCTCCGGCCACTTCTACGGATGATATTATGGATGCTATTTTTAAAGCAACGCCAATACTACACCCAACCGTATATTCAAACGGGCAAATTCCCAAATACGGTGATCGTAGAAACCCTTATGCTTTGGTTACACAAACAGGGTATGCCAAAACGCAAAGTTACACTGTACAAACATTGCTTTCTGTAAATCAGGATATGGGCGCTATTTGGTCTGGACTTGAAGGATTAAATGTGAAATTCACTTATTCCTTTGATAACTATAACTGGAACAGTCTTACCCGATCAAAAAGCCCTTCTTATTATTGGGCATCATCCAGAGATGAAAATGGAAACCTGCTTACTTCATTGATCTCAGAGGGAAGTGAGTTTCTTGGATATGGCAGAAATTCAGGAGGTAATAACAACCAGTATTTAGAAGCTCAGGCAAATTATCACAAGTTAATCAATGATAAACACACAATCGATGCACTTTTGTTATTTAACCGTCGTGAATATGTAAACTCAGAAGCAGCTAATGCTATTATGGCAATTCCATATCGAAATCAAGGATTAGCCGGACGTATTGGTTATGATTATGCAAGCCGATATTTTGCTGAGTTTAACTTCGGTTATAATGGTTCCGAAAACTTTAAGAAGGGTCAGCGTTATGGATTCTTTCCTTCAGCTGCCATTGGTTGGTTAGCTTCTGGTGAAAAATTCATGCAGGGTATTTCAAATACCATATCAAAATTAAAAATACGTGGTTCATTAGGTTTAGTAGGTAATGATCAGATTTCAGATACCCGAAGGTTTGGATATATTGCCACGGTTAATGAAATAGGTGGTTATAACCTGGGATATACTGCCCAGTATTATAAAAATGGATATCAGGAAGGAGATGCAGCAGTTGATAATTTAACTTGGGAAGAATCTTTAAAGGCTAACATTGGAATTGAGTTAGGTTTATTTAACGACATCAATATGCAGGTTGATCTTTTTAAAGAATGGCGTAGTGATATTTTTATGCAACGTAAAACCATACCGGAAACTGCCGGATATACCCAATTGCCATACGCTAACTTTGGTAAAGTTGAAAACAAAGGTTTTGAAGTTAGTGTGGATTATAATAAAGCAATTAATAAAGATTGGTTTGTATCTGCTCGTGCTAATTATAGTTATGCACACAATACCATTACAGAGTTTGATGAACCTGCAGCTTTAAAAAATACCACCTTAGCTCAAACTGGTCATCCTATCAATCAGCATTTTGGATTAATTGCAACAGGTCTTTATACAAACGATGATTTCGCATCAATCGATGAAGAAAATAATGAATATATTCTGTCAGAATCTTTACCTGAAGTTGGCTATGGTATTGTACGCCCTGGAGACATAAAATACCAGGATTTAAATAACGATGGTACAATAGACGATAATGATAAAACAGCTATTGGTAAACCCTGGGTACCGGAAGTAATTTACGGATTTGGAGCATCAATAAGATATAAATCAGTGGACTTTGGCTTTTTCTTCCAGGGAGCTGCTAACATGACTAATATGTTAACCGGTTCATACCTGATACCTGGTAGTGGAGGTGGTGGTGTTGGTAATATCTATGATAATGTAGATGACCGATGGACACCTGAATCTGCAAATCAGGATGTATTTTGGCCAAGACTTTCAGCCACAGAAAGCTCAAATAATAGTCAGGCCTCAACCTGGTGGTTAAAAGACTCTAAATATTTAAGATTAAAAAATCTTGAGTTAGGGTACACTATTCCTAAAAAATGGAGAGACAAAGCATTTATTTCAAATGCCCGCATTTATTATCGAGGTACTAATCTATTAACATTTGCTGCTTTTGATTTATGGGATCCTGAATTAGGATCAAGCAATGGTTTTGCCTATCCAACTTCAAAAACTCATACAATAGGTGTTGAACTAACATTTTAAAAATTAAGAAGAAATGAACAAGATTATATATTTATTAGGATTCATGGTTTTAACCCTTGTGATGTCTTCTTGTGAAGACTACCTGGATAATGAGCCGGATAATATTCTGACTATGGATATGGTTTTTGAAAACAAAAACCAGACCGAACAGTGGTTGTTAGGGGTTTATAGTTATGTACGCGACCCTATGTGGGGATTATTTTATAATGATGGTAACGGAGCTTTATCTGATGATGTTCAAATTCCACTTGCACAGGCAGAATGGGGAGGTTGGGCTGTAAAAGCACAACAAGGAAACTGGACTTCAAACTCAGATTATGGTACTGATGTTTGGGGAAATACTTACAAGGCCGTTCGATCAGCAAACTTGTTTATAGCGCATGCCAAAGAACTGCCAGTACAGGGCTTATCCGCTGATAGTTTGCAGGATATGAAACTTCAGGCTCGTTTTCTTAAAGCCTATTTTTACACAAAAATGCTGAAAATGTATGGCCCGTTTCCTTTGATTAAGGACCTGGTGGAAACTGATGCTTCCATACAGGATTTAATGGCGGAAAGAACTCCATTGGAAGAAATAGTTGATTATTTAGATGTTGAGTTATTAGAAATTGCAGAAGAGTTGCCTTTTGTAAGAGGTGAGGAAGCAACCAACTACGGTAAACCTACAAAGGGGGCTTGTTTAGCAATCCGTGCAGATATGTTATTATTTGCTGCCAGTCCGTTATTTAATGGTGCTGATTATTATAAAGATGTAGAGAATACTGATGGAACTAAATTATTTCCTCAGCAATATGATGCCACAAAATGGCAAAAAGCGGCAGATGCATTTAAGCTATTCTTTGATGAAGCAGGTAGCACTTATGAATTATATAAGGAATACAATAGTCAGGGAGGAATAGATCCATTACTATCATTGATGCATATGTTTACTGCTTCATCTGAATCTAATCCAGAAGTAGTTTGGGCACGTCCTTCTGCAACAATATCAGACTGGATGATGGCTACCGCTCCACGAAGTAGTGGTGGTTATGGATTCTGTGGTGCAACACAGGAGATTGTTGATGCTTTCTACGATAAAAATGGTTTGGCAATTGATGATCCTAATTCGGTTTATACCGAAATTGGTAAATCTGTTGCCAATGATATCCGTCCCGAAACGGAGTATAACAGAGGAAACAGTAGTGCTACTCCGGGTTTGGTTGCTGCGCGAGGAACTTACAATATGTATGTAAACAGAGAACCTCGATTTTATGCGAGTATCATGTTTAATGGAAGATACTACCCATTTACAAGAACCAGAGTTAATTATAAATATAACGGTGCAGATGGTTTACCAAGTTTAGATATGCCGGTTTGTGGGTATCTGATCTCTAAAATGACGCATGATGATGCTCAACCAAGAAATGGTTATGTGCCATATTATCAGGGTATCATGATTCGTTTAGCAGAAATGTATTTAGGTTATGCAGAAGCTTTAAATGAATCAGATCCTACCAACACCGACATTGTTACATACATTAATATAATCCACGAGCGTGCCGGAATTCCTTCAATTGAAGAAACATATCCTGAAATTATTGGAAACCAGGATGCCATGAGAGAATATATCCGCAAAGAACGACGAATTGAATTTGCCTTTGAACGTGATATCAGATACAATGATTTACGTCGTTGGATGATTGCAGATGACGTGTTTAGTCAAACTCCAACAGGCATGAATGTTTATGGTAGAACTGATGATGATTTTTACCAAAGAACAGAGGCCTATACCGGTAAAAAAGTATTCCTGGAAAAAGAATACCTATGGCCTATCAGATTAACATATATCAACAATAATCCTCAATTAGTTCAAAATAAGGATTGGTAAAATGAAGCATAGCATTATATTTTTAATAGCATTTTGTCTGTTGAGCTTTTCGCTCAACGGACAAACGGTTAGTCCCAAACGTGGAGTAGGTTATAATTTAAGTAATAGCCGTGACGCAAGGGAATTAGCAACCGGTATTTCCTGGTTTTATAACTGGGGTGTTCAACCGTCAGGATTAATCAGTGGATCTTATGAAAGCTATGGATTGGATTATGCTCCAATGACATGGGGTGGTAATTTTGATGAAACAACGCTGCGTAACTTTTTGACCACGCATCCCAATGTAAAGTATTTATTGGGATTTAACGAACCTAATTTTTTATCGCAGTCTAATTTAACGCCTTCACAGGTGGCTGATTTATGGCCAACATTAGAACAAATAGCTGAAGATTTTGATTTGGAACTTGTAGGGCCCGCATTGAATTATTCAGGAGATGCAGTGTCAGAAAATGGCATAACCTATTATGATCCTGTTGATTTTTACGATGATTTTTTTGCTTTGTATCCCGAAGCTAAAGTGGATTATATTGGTATTCATTACTATATGAGTAATGAAAGTCAATTGGATGAGCACATTCAAAGGCTATATAAATACGGAAAGAAAATATGGCTTACCGAGTTTAATATGGATAATGGAACAGATGAAACAGCTGACCAGCAAAGAGATTATGCTGTTAAAGCGGTTCATTATCTTGAAAATAATTCAAATATTTTTCGCTATGCCTGGTTTTTAGGTAGAGCCGATGGTTATCCTTCCATTTCGTTGCTGGATGAGACTTACGGTCAGTTAACAGCTCTGGGGTATGTTTATACTAAGATGTCTTCTTACGATGCGTCCTATTTTCATCAGGTAAATACTGATATTCCTGCAGAACAGTACTTAAATATGAGTGGTATTTCTGTTTGCAATTTATCAACAGATGTTTCTGATGTGTATGTGGGTTATATTGATGGTGAGGATTGGATCGATTATAATATTGATGTACCGCAGGGTGGGGAATATGAAATAGAAATTAAAGCTGCAGCAACGCAAGTGGCATCATTTAGAGTAACAGCAGAAGATGGTGCAACTACATTAATTGAAGTACCTAATACCGGAGGGTGGGAAACCTGGACTTCGGTTTCTAATACAATTACCTTACAGGCAGGACAATCAACTCTTCGATTAAAAGCCAGAACAGGCGGTGTTAATCTCGATAATATCGTAATAAAAACCACCGTTAATACGGCTATTTCACCCATTGATAGTACGGAAGAGAAGCCTTATAAGCTGTGTCAGTCCCATCATAAAATTGCCCTGGATTCAGATGACTTGCTACAAGTTGAAGTTTATGATTTAGGAGGGAATCTGGTAGATTATCAGGAGGGTAGTTCTGTTATGTGCCAGTTGAAAAGTTCAGGTTTATTTCTATTAAAAGTGCGCTGTAATGGGGAAACCTTTGTTGAGAAGGTTGTAAGCAGGCTATAACTTTTAGTTAAATCAAAATAGCTAATAACCAACAGCTAATAAAATCAAACTATTATCTACAACAAATATTGTTACACTTAAATTAAATTATTATGAAGAAAATTATTTTTACTTTGTTTGCGATTGTATTAGTAAGCCTAAGCATTCATGCACAAACCATTGGTATTATGGTTCAAAAGGATGTTGAATTGTGTACCGGTACGGAACAAACAGGAGGGGATGCAAGTAGCCCTACCGGAGAAACTGTTACATGCAGAATCATAGATATTGATGGTAAAATTTTTGCCAAGGCTACATCTTCCATGGCTAGTATGTCCGAAACTTATGCCGGTCAGATCAGGCAATTAAAAGAGGATGCCAGTTATGCAGAATGCTGGCTGGAAGGTTTTGATAGTTATGTTACTACACGCTGGACAAACAATGGTTTAGCTTACGAAGATCAAAATGCGGATGGTGAAGTAGATCTGTTTTTAATGTATGTTTTACCCGATTGGGCGGCAATGTATTTCACAGTACCAGCAACTTATGCTATAGGTCAGGTTCAGCCTGAAGATCCAACAGATACTGAGGCTCCTACTCTTTACGAGGTATATGTGGATGGTAGTGATTTAGTATTTGATTGTGATGATACAAACTGCTTTTTCTACTTTGTTGATAACACCGGTACAATCAGGGTGTCTTTCGAAAATCGTTATAGCTTAAGCTCCTTGGCAGGTGTTACTTCATTAATAGCCTATGCCGTTGATTTCTCTGGAAATAAAAGTGCAGCAGAAACATATAGTTTTGGAACAACTGTTGGTTCTATGAAAATAGACAATTCGCAAGTGTATAATACCGATGGAGAATACGCCAATGGCTCGTCTCCTGTTGATGGCTATACGCTTTCAACCAGAGTAGTAGATTTAAATGGTGTAGTATACGCCAAAACAGTTGCTAATAGTGGTAGCTTTGATGGCAATGCCTATGGTTGTCAGCTTAGAAATAACGCAGGGGAGGGTAGTATAACACAACATTGGTTATCAAATGGAAATGATGAGCAAACAACCAGGTGGAATAAAGCAGGAGATGCGTGGGATGGTGCTGAAATGAACTTTGCTATTGGTACTTTGATGTACCCTGATGAAAATACTACTGAACTTTACACCCTATGTTTATTAAATGGTATTGAAGGAGCTTGTGCAACGCAAACCGTTGAATATACTGTAGGGATTGCTAACAGTGCTGATGGATCTGATATTACTGCCCCTGTTATAACAGCAGTATCACACACTATGTCAGGAGAACAAACTATTGTAACTGTTGCAGCTTCAGACGAAGATGAAGTATTCTATTTGATAGAAAGTGAAGAAAATGGAATGCGTGTTTCTCTTATGCCTGAATTTGAGGTGTCTTCAGAAGCTGCCTCCGTTGATATAACAGCCTATGATTTTAGTGGTAATATTTCATCTACTGAGACTTATGATTTTACTAACTATGTACCAACAGGTATTAATCGTGCTAAATTAAAGCTACCTTTAAATGCATTTGCAACAGAAGGGGGCATACAAATTAAATCGGATATAGATTGTGAGCTTGATGTATACTCTATTACAGGAGCAATTGTTTGTAAATCGTCAATCTCAGTTGGCGAAACATTTATCCCGTTGAATAAAGGTTTTTATATAGTGAACTCTACCAAAGTATTAGTTAAGTAATACTATTATCACAGTTTTAATTTGTAGAGAGTGTTCTTTTTCAATAAGAAGGGCACTCTCTTCTATTTCATCACTTCGGGTTTCGTATATTTTGTTTCCGGAATTCTGCCGGAGACAAATGTATTATCTGTTGAAAAGTGTAGCTGTAGGCTGAAAGACTGTTGTAGCCACTTTTGTAGGCAATTTCGGTTATGGAGAGATCTGTTTGTATAAGTTGTTCCATACTTCTGATAATTCGCGTAAGCTTTACATATTGCAAAAAGGAAGTATCTATATTTTTCTGAAATAAACGTGATAATGTTCTGGAACTATATCCAAAATTGGCAGCCACCTGATCTAAACATAATGCCTGATCAAGATTGTTGTGGATATATATAAGTACGGCCCTTAAATTTTCATTGTTGGTTGTGGGTAGTACAATAGGTAAAGGGTTACTGGCAACATCCAGCACAATATTCTTTAAGGCAATTAAAAATTCGTATTTCAAAGTGTCTTTGCAAGAGATCTCCCCATGCCACTTTTCCGTATAATAAATCATCTCCATTAACAAATTGGTTACCGGGTAAATGCCTTCCCGTTCTCTTACTTTGTGATCTTCAGGAAATAAGGTGGTTGGAAAAAAGATGTTGTGAACTTTTTTTGCCGAGGTTCTTGAAATAACATTATGCTCTATGCCAGCAGGAATCCAAAGAAAATGACGGGCAGGTAAAAAGTAAGATTTATTTGTAGTATTTAAAAATGCTACGCCACCTTCCACATAACACAGTTGGTGCTTGTTATGACTGTGCATGGGTATGTTCTCTTCAACTTTGCTATGCAGTACATAAAATACATCTTCGTTATTATTTACATTCTTAAGATATGAGCTCATGATACAAAAGTACTTATATATGGCTTAAATCATAAATAATTTGTCGTATTATAAAAAAGCAGACTTGTCAATAAACAGGATCTTTGCGGAATGAAATTTTGTAAGGTAGATATGAAGTACTGGGTATTGGTATTTGTTGCACTGTTACTGGGGAGTAGCTCTGTTTTGAACGCCCAGGAAGCAGTTAGGGATAGTATATTATTGAGTTTACATGATGCCTGGGAAAGGGCTAATACTTATAGTAAAGAGTTGCGATTAAATAAAATAGACCTAAAAGTTAGTGAAGAAAATGTATTGGATGCCAAACGGAAAAAAATTGCCTCGTGTTGATGTAGATGCCAGTTATGGAAAGTTAACTAATATTCCTGTTTTTAAAAATGGAATATTAGAAGATCCGGAGTATATTCCCATAAAAGATCATAGTACCTATGGTGCTGGTATTGAGGCTTATTTTAATTTGTACAATGGAAATAAAAACAATCTCCAATTAAAACAAGAAGAATCAAAACAGGTTTTACAGCAGTATTTAATGGAAGAAACAGCCTCTAATGTATTTTACAAAGTGGCAGAAAACTATTTGGATGTGCAACGGTGTTTAGCCCTTAAAATGCTGATAGAACAAAATATCCGTAGAAATAAAAAACGGCTTGACCAGATTACAAAACTGTATAGCAATGGAGTTGTATTAAAAAGTGATTTATTAAGAGCTCAGTTGCAACTGTCTAAAGAACAGGTAAACCTATTGAAAATGAGCAATAATGTAGAGTTGTCTACGCAACAATTAAACATTCTGATAGGTTATGATGATGAAGATATCATTAATCCCACCGATAGTTTAGGATTAGATTGTATAAAAGGAGACCTTTTATACCGGGATTATCTGGATCAGGCCATGCGCTCATCACCTCATGAAAAAATTGCTCAAACGCAAATTGTAATGTCTCAACTTAAAGAGAAAGAACAAAGGGCGGATAAACTACCGCAAATAGGGATGTTTGGGGAATATACGTATTCTTATCCACAAAATAAGTTATATCCCTATGCTACTTCGCCCTATTTATTAGGTGTGGCAGGAGTAAAAGTATCCTATAATATTTCGGCTTTATATCGTGACGTACATAAAGAAAAGGCAGCTTCAATTATGATTGAAAAGCAAAAGCTAATTAAAGAAAAAATGGAAGATAACCTTCGAAATAGTATACAAATTGCTTTTAAAAGGTTTCATGAGTCATTAGAGGAAATAGATGTGGCTAAAATGAATATTAAACAGGCAGAGGAAAACTATCGGATCGTAAATGAAACCTATTTTAACCAACTCGCTTTGCTGACTGATTTATTATCTGCAGATACACAGTTGATTCAAGCTAAATGTGATTTGGTTAATAGCCAGATTTCAGCAAGGTTATATTACTATCAATTATTAAAAATATCAGGACAATTATAATGAGTGCTAAATTAAAAAAATACGAAAAGATAGATCATATTGCAGTTAGGATAACCTATGGAGTGGCTTTGTCTATATTGGTGGTATTAGTAGTTTGGGGATCTTTCTTGATGGTGAATTTTTTTAGATATGAAGAAACCAACGATGCCCAGGTAAAAGAATATATAAATCCTATTTTGAGCCGCACAAATGGCTATGTGCAAACTATTAAGTATAAGGATCATCAAAAAATACATAAAGGAGACACGTTGGTAGTGTTGGATATTGAAGAGGCAAAAGTACAACTTCTTGAAGCAAAGGCCGGATTGGCAGCTGCTGAGGCCAGGTTAAATGTGCTTCGCAGCAATTTAAAAACTGCATTTAGCAGTACGCAGATAAGCCAGGCAAAAATTGGTTCTGCAAAAGCTCAAATGTGGCAACAGCAAAAGGAATTTAATCGCTATCAGAAACTTTGGGAAGGAGAAGCCATAACACAGCAACAATTTGAAGATATACAAACTAAGCTTGAAGTAGCCAAAGCCAACTATGAAGCCATGACGAGTTCATTGCAGGTTTCACAAGCTAAAACTTCAGATGTTAATGCCCGGATTGCAGTTGCAGAAGCAGATATAGAGCAGAAGAAAGCCGTTTTGGAACGTGCTAGGTTAGATATCAAATATGCCGTTATCACAGCTCCGGCTGATGGCTATATGGGAAATAAAACCATACAACAGGGGCAGTATATTCCCAAGGGACAGATTATTGGATTTATGGTGGATGAAAATCAGGGAAAATGGATTGTAGCAAATTTTGAGGAAACCCAAATTGCTAAAATGCAAAAGGGGCAAGAAGCCAGGATTACTATAGATGCATTTCCTGATGAAACATTTCACGGAAAAATAGAGTCGTTATCACCAGCTACCGGATCCCAGTTTTCATTATTGCCACCGGATAATGCTACTGGTAATTTTGTAAAAATAACACAGCGTTTTCCGGTTCGCATACAATTTACGGATGACAATGTTGTACTTGACAAATTACGTGCAGGGATGAATGCTGAGGTATACATACCAAAACTATAAACTCATGCCGGGTAAAAATAATAAACAAATTTTTAAAGATTGGGTGCCTACCTGGGTAATACTGGTAACCATGTTCCTTTTTCTGGTTCCTTTTGCTGCTGTATTGGGGATTTATATGGGAGGGGTATCAACAGCAGCAAGCTATTACGGAGTGGATCCCACTGACATCCGATATTCAGTAGTGATTTATTATATAGCCTTGGCCAGCTTTTTCCCAATGGAGGTGCGCTTTTTTAATTTCTTTGCTTCAAAACCATATTTAGTGGGCTGTGTATCAATTTACATTCTCATAAATATAGTATTATACAACAGTCATAGTTTTGCATTGTTTTTGGTCTCGCGTTTTGTAGGAGCAGCAATTACTCATGGAATTATTGGGATTATGTTTACGCTGGTTTTTAAACAATTTCATGAACAGCGTAGCAGGGTTATGGGATATGCCACTATGTATGCTATTCTTTTTGGCACCGGTCCGCTGGCTTATGTGATTGACGCATACCTTTTTTCAAACTTTAACTTTAACAGTATCTTTCTTTTTAAAATATTTAGCGTTATTCCTGGATTTTTATTGATGTTATGTATATTAAAAAGTCATATAGATTTAAGGCGCAATGGTAAAGTGCCGTTTAAATCTGTTGATTGGGTTAGTTTTGTTTTATATGCTTCAGCCTTATTGTTAATGGCTTATTTTCTGTTGTATGGTCAATACTATCATTGGTTTAGAAGTATGCGTATTACTCTGTTTTTTATATTGTTCGTGTTTTTAATAACCCTGTTCCTTTTAAGGCAATTCATACTAAAGGAACCATATATAAACCTACGAATTTTTAAAACAAGGAATTTTAGAATAGGAATGCTCTTGTTAATCTTTTTTTATCTCGCTAAGGGGGATCTGAATTTGCTGTCTGATTTTATGAGGAATAGTGTGAACCTCGATGTATATCATAATTCGTACGTTATGATAATTAATGCAGTAGGAATTGCTGCCGGATCACTTATATCAGCACGTTTTATTTTGGCCGGGCGCAGAATAAGATTGATATGGATGACAGGTTTTGGGGCTCTTTTGGTTTACCATATATATGCAATATATATATTAAGTTATCAGGCTGAGATTACTGATTTGATAATTCCTTTGTTTTTACAGGGTTTTGGGAATGGAGTGCTGATAATTTCAATCGTCATTTTCTATGTCACCTCAATTCCACCTGAGATAGGTTTTTCAGGTTCGGTTACAGGAGTCGCATTTCGTGCAACTACTTTTACGGCAAGCATGGCCATTACAAGTTATATGGGATTGCACCTGCAAAAAATACATTATCAAAGTTTTAGCCATGGAATTACCAAGCTAAACCCTTTGGCCATTCAACGATTGGATCAATATAAACAGGCCTTAGTGCATAGTGGGGTCAGTCTTCAGAAAAGTAATGAAGGAGCCATGAAATTACTGGGCAAAGCCGTGGCTAACCAGAATAATTTGCTTTTTGTTAGAGACTATTATATATACATGAGCGTAGTTATTGGATTAGTTATAATGGGGATAGCGCTTATTCCTAATTTTTCATATCATATAAGGAAAATAAAGGCAAAATTAGTCCCTATGTAGTTGTTGTATTAAACAGTTCCTTTTTTATAAAAATTACTCCATTTTATAAATGATTCTTATATTTGGCTGAGAAGAAAACAATCCATATTGGTAATTGATGTGTCGTTTTTGTTAATATGCCTGAATTAATTGATTGGAGAAAAATAAAGAACGGGAATAAAACCGAATTTGACAGGATGTTTGATTATTATTATCATCCTTTATGTTCGTTTGCGTATACCTATTTAAAAAATACTCAGATTGTAGAGGATGTTGTTATAGAGTTGTTTAGTAGTATATGGGAAACCCGTGGAGCCTTAAATATTAAATCTTCACTAAAAAATTACCTGCTCACTTTAACTAAAAACCATTCTATCGACCTGATACGTAAAAATAAAATCCATCATGTTGGTATCGAACATGCCACAGGCCTGATTTCTGAAGAGGAGGATGTTTTATTTGATGATGTTGATATTGTTAATAAATTACATGACTTAATAAATAAATTACCAGATCAAAGAAGGAAAATTCTCAAGTTAGCAGTATATGAAGGTAAATCGTATGCACAGATCGCAGAAGAACTGGATATTTCTATAAATACTGTAAAAACACAAATGTCAAGGGCTTACAAATACCTGAAGGAGAAACTCAATGTTTCTGAAAACAGATTGGTTGTAATGCTGTTTTTAATGTAATCACCATATAATTTGTAGCGCTTTTTTAGTAGCTATATGTATCATTCTGTTTAAGTTTAGCTAATTCACTAAGTGAATTTTTTAGTATAGGTTTTACATCTGTATCCTAAGAGTATTTAATCTGCTTATTGAGTTTATTTCATTGCGATATCCTATTGAAGGGGAATTTTTTTGTATTGTGTATGTGGCAATAAATAAGGGTGTTATGATGTTAGATTAAAAATAAATAAAAAAAACTTAAAAAATGTGTCACCCTGATTTATGGTTTTTACGACAATAAGTAAAAGACAAAACTAAGGATAGGTGATTAATAAAGATAAATATTGGGAAGATCTGGTTGCAAAAGCTCATGAAGGAGATAAAGAATCCCCTTTTGATTTTGATGGTGCAGGTGGGCTAGGTGAAAAAGATTACAATTGGATTCTATATATAAAAAGGAAACTGTTTACAGCATTTTCATATGATGCTTTTGATAAAAATGAAGCCAGATTGAGGTTGGAACACCGGATGGCCTCCAATAAATCCCGTATCTATAAATTATATACAAGCGTGTTGTTACGTGCTGCTGTTATAGTAATGGCATTAGCTTCGGGGGCAACTATCCATATGCTTGTTTCAGATTATTCAACCGAAATTTCATATAATGAGATTGAGGTACCTTATGGACAAATGAGCCAGGTTCGTCTTGCTGATGGTTCGAGTGTCTGGTTAAATTCAGGTTCTACTTTAAAGTACCCTTCCTCTTTTAATAAGAAAAAACGTGAAGTATTTATTAATGGAGAAGCTTATTTTGAAGTGGAAAAAGATAAATCATGTCCTTTTGTTGTTAATTCAAATAAATTTTCAATTCAGGTATTGGGTACATCTTTTAATGTTACATCTTATGCTCAGGATAAGTCATCCAACGTAACATTGGTTGAGGGTAAAATTAAACTGTTTTCCGAAGAAAAGAACTGGTCTGCCATTTTAAAACCCGGGCAGAGCGCAGATTTAGATCAAGGAAGGATTTCAGGAATAAGCAATGTGGAAACAGATTTTTATACATCATGGAAGAACGGAAAAATTACTTTTAGACAGGAAGCACTTGGTGATATTGCGTTAAAATTGGAACGATGGTATAATACCGAAATACAGTTTAAAGAAGAAAGTATCAAAAAACTTAAATTTTCAGGAACTCTTATTAAAAATAAACCGGTTGATCAGGTTTTAAAGTCTATCTGTATTATCGATAACAGGATAGAGTATAAAATAGAGAATAGAGTGGATAATCAGGATATAATCTGGATTTCGAAGAAGAAAAGACCAACAAAAAAATAAAAAAATACGGGGATAATGCAACTATCCCCATATATAAACAATGAAAATTAAAAACCGTTGGCGCGGTTAATAATTAACTAAAAGCAAAACAAAATTATGAAAAAAAATCAAATTTTTCATGGTCTCAAAAGGCCATGGGCTAAATTCTTACTGGTTATGCGGCTGTGTATTATTATGTCTGTTGTATTTACCCTTACAATTCAGGCAAAATCATTTTCTCAAAATTCACGGGTAACGTTAAAGATGAATAATGTTAGTTTAGGTGAAGTGATTAAAGAGATAGAGGAAAAAACTGACTTCTACTTTTATTTCAATGTTGATTTAGACCAATTTATGGTTGACAATATTGACTTAACCGATAAGGAAATCAATCAAGTACTTAGCGATTTGTTGCCCGGCCTTGGGTTGGAGCATAAAATTGTTGATCAGTATATTGTAATTAAACAGGCTGAAGAAGGGGCTGGTATTAATGCTCAAAATCAGATAACAGTGTCTGGTACTATTACAGATGCCAAAGGGGAACAAATAGTAGGGGCCACAATTATGGTAAAAGGAACTACAAATGGTACCATTACTGATGTTACTGGTAGTTACACTTTAGCCAATGTTCCAGCATATGCTATTCTTAGTTTCTCTTTTATCGGGATGAAAACCAAAGAAATTCCTGTAATGGGCAAAAGTAAGATTGATGTCCAGATGGAAGACGAATCTATTGGCCTGGATGAGGTTGTGGCAATAGGTTATGGCGTTGTAAAAAAGAGCGACCTTACAGGGGCTGTCGGGTCTGTTAAATCAGAAGATTTGGCAGAAAGTGCCACCTCTTCAGTAATGCATATGCTTTCTGGTAAAGTGGCAGGATTGCAAATTAGTCAAACAAGTTCCCAGCCCGGAGGAGGTGTAAGTGTTTTAATTAGGGGTGCAGCTTCAACCGGAGCAGGTAACTCTCCTCTTTATGTAATTGACGGTTTCCCTGTTGGCGATACGGATGTAGAGCCGGGAGGTAGTTATGATTATGGATCACGTAACCCTTTGAATACGATAAATCCTAATGATATTGAATCTATCGAAGTTTTGAAAGATGCATCTGCATCAGCTATTTATGGTGCCCGTGCAGCTAATGGCGTAATATTAATTACTACCAAAAGTGCCAAAGAAGGATCTTTTGATGTGGAGTACAATGTTTCGTATGGATTACAGAAACCTAAGAATAATTTTGACTTATTGAGTGGATCAGAATTAATGGAAGTATGGAATCATGCCTATCGTGAATATTATCGATACGAAAATAACTATTATCCTTATGGTGATAATGGTGAGGCACCAGCTGATGTATTTCCGGAGCAATTCTCTGCAGAGGATATTGCAAATGCTGAGACTTATGATTATGAAGATATGATTACCCGTACTGGTCAGTTGCAGGAACATAACCTGGTAATCAAATCGGGTACTAAAAAAGCAAAAGTTTATTCATCTTTTAATTATTACGATCAGGAAGGGATGTTGACTAATCTTGATTTTAAGAGATATACCGGTCGTATAAACCTTGATTATAATCTGTCAGATAAGTTTACTGTTGGTACCAGGATGACAGCTGCCTTCATTAAAAATTCCAACTCACAAATGGGGGGTACTAATGATAATTCAGGTATGATATCTTCAGCATATCAATTCCCGAGTTTTATTGCACCGATGGATGAAAGTGGGGAGTATAACCTGAACCTTAACCGCCCTAATATTCCAAATCCATTATCTTTTACTGAAATTACAGATAAAACAAATACATATAAGTTTTTAACCAGTGTATATGCTGATTATCAGTTTACATCATGGTTAGGAGCAAAGGTTAAATATGGCGTTGATTACAATAAGGGTAAGCGAAAAATGTATTTGCCTACTTCATTTTTGTATGGTGCCAGTGTAAATGGTGATGCCAGTATTAACCAAAAGGAAAAAACAAATGAGTTGTTTGAGGTAACTACTACGTTTAACAAGTCAATAGATAAGTTGAATTTAAGTGGAGTGTTGGGTTTTTCCAAAGAAAACTATACTTCTGAAGGTTTTTATGCGCAAAACAACAACTTCTTAACAGACTTGTTTTTATATAACAATTTAGAGGCAGGTACTGCAGACAGACCATCCGTGAGTAGTGGGTATGGAACCACAAAGTTTAAATCATATTTTTCGAGGGTTAGTTTAAATTGGGATAGTAAATATCTGTTAACTGCAACAATCAGGGGAGATGGATCTGATAAATTTGGTGAAAATAACAAGTGGGGATACTTTCCTTCAGCAGCCCTTGCTTGGAGAGTTACGGAAGAATCATTTATGGATGGGTTTGATAAATTATCTGATTTAAAATTCAGGGTCAGCTATGGTCAGATCGGTAATGCCAATATTGGAGGTAGCGCATTTGCATACTATAATGTAGGCAGCAACTATTCATTTGGAAATTCTATTGTTACAGGTATTGAACAATCGTCGTTAGCTAATCCTGATTTAAAATGGGAGACAACAACGGAGGTTAATTTTGGGTTGGATTTCGGATTTTTCAATAACCGCATCCACGGTACCGCTGAGGTGTTCCAGAAAACGGTTGAAGACTTGCTTTCATACAGGGCATTGGCTTCCTATTTTCCAATAAGTAGCATTGCGGCTAATGTGGGTTCTACTCAAAGTAAAGGATGGGAAATGACCCTAAGTACACGTAATGTGGATAATGGTACTTTTTCATGGGATACTAACATTTCGCTAGGACATTATGAAGATCGCTGGAAAAAGCGTAATCCTGAGGTTATTCTGCCGGTTTACAAAAAAGAAGATGATCCAATATATGCTATTTATGGTTATTTAAGTGATGGTATACTTCAGGTAGGAGAGGAATATCCTGAGAATGAAAGTATTATTCCCGGAGAAATTAAGGTGAAGGATATAAATGGATTAGATGAAGAAGGTAATTTAACCGGAAAACCAGATGGTAAAATTAATGATGCTGATAGAGTTTTATTGGGAACAAGTCAGCCAAAATTGAACTTTGGTATTTCTAATACTTTTAAATATAAAAATGTTGATTTATCCATTAATATTTATGGAATGTTGGATAGGGATATTTTTGACTATAACAAAAGGAATTTAGGTGTGCTGGAGCGAGTTAATAATACAACCTCGTTAACCTATAAGGCGTGGAGCTCAGAAAATCAGGATGGAACATTGCCAAGTGGTATTAAAACTACCTATTCAGGAAACTCAGACTTTTACAGAACCAATGTTGATTTTGCCAGAATCAAAAACATTACACTGGGGTATACCTTTAATCCGGAATTGCTAAAACTTACTAATGTTATTAAAAAAGCACGTTTGTTCGTTGATTTTAGTAATGTAGCAGTGTTCTCAAATTATGATGGAGGTGATCCGGAAACTGATTCATGGGCAGCATATCCATTCCCGTTTTCAGTAACATTTGGTGCTAATTTGAACTTTTAAAAGCGAGTAATTGATTATTCACTAATTTTTTTAAACAGATTAAACATGAAAAAATATATAATTAAACCGTTTTTATTCATTTCAATACTGGTTTTTACATTAACTGGTTGTGAAGGATTAGATCCGGAAGTATACGATAAATTAACACCGGAAAATTTTCCGGGTTCGGATAGTGATATTGAAGCAGCAGTAACTGCAGTGTATAATGATATGGGCGAAACTTGGATGCATGTTTGGCTTGATGATGATCATATTGCCATTAATGAATTATGTACCGATGAATTGATCTCTGCCTGGGGTGGAGACTGGCAAACTAAAGATAGATTTCTTTGGACTGCAAATGATGGTTTTGTTAAAACAATTTATTTTAGGTATGCTAAGGGTATAACTAAAGCTACATTGTTGATAGATCTTTTGAATAATACCTCAATTTCAAATGAAGATTTACAAAAGAGATATATTGCAGAGGTTCGGGCTTTGAGAGCATATTTTGGGTTGCAATTGTACGATTTATATGGCCCGGTTCCAATGGTTACAGATCCCGAAATTGCTAAAGATGTATATACTATCCATACTCCTGTACGTCCTTCAAGTGAAGAGGTAGTTTCTTTTTTGGAAGAAGAGTTACTTGCTGCAGCAGAAGATTTGCCATCTAAATATACTACCAATGCAGATTATGGAAGAATTACAAAAGGTGCAGCTTTAACAATGCTGATGAAGCTTTATTTAATGGAAAAGAATTGGACAAAGGTTCAGGACGTTACGGAAACAATTATGGGCTTAGGTTATGCTTTGCTTGACGATTATAATGATGTTTTTAGTGTTGATACGGAGAATAATGCTAATACTGAAGTGATTTTGGCATTACCTAAGATAGCCGATGGTTATGCAACTACTTGGTATGCAGTAGTTCTTCCGCAAACTCCGGCTTATCAGTCTTTAACAGGAATTAGTCTTAGCTTGTGGGGAGGTTTGAAATCACCATGGTCGTTTTATGACACTTTTGAGGAAGGAAATGATGATCGTCTGGGTGAAGCTATGGTGCGCTATTATTATGATACAGATGGTAATTGGGTTGATTTTAGAGAAGTGTCAAACTCAAAGGCAGTTGGTGCCAGTCCTAAAAAATATCAGGAAGATCCTGATCAATTGAAATATTATCAAGGTAATGATATTGTCCGTTATCGTTATGCAGATGTTTTATTAGCAAGGGCAGAAGCGTTAAATGAATTAAACGGGCCTATTTCTGAAGTGGTTGGTTTGGTGAATCAAATTAGAGGAAGAGTACATACTTCGCTCATTGAAGAGTCTGGTTGGTCAAAAACTGATATGAGAGATTATATTTTAGATGAAAGAGGAAGAGAGTTGTTCTGTGAAGGACATAGACGCCAGGATTTAATTCGTCACGGAAAGCTTATTGAAAAAGCTCATGAATTGGGCCGTATGGATGCTGCAGCTCATCATGTATTGTATCCATTACCGCAAAGTTTGTTGGATGAAAACAGCAATATCAAGCAAAATGATGGTTATTAATTGGGAATAATCTGCAAAATAGGCCAGTTCCTGATTTTTAGGGGACTGGCTTTTTTGTGCAAGCATTATATAATAATACTTCATAAAGTTTTCATACAGTATAGATTTTATACAAGTTGCCAAAATTGATGGTTGTTTGTCAAAATGTTGATATTGAATTATTTGTAGGTAAGTGTAATGTCTGCTGCCTATAGTCTATCTATCCTAGGATATTACAAAATTCCATGTTTTCAGTCTTATTTTACTTGTTACCATGGTGCTTAAATTTCGATTTTTGTAAATAAATTATGCTCAATTTAATTTCTATGAAATACACAACTTTTTATTTAATAATAATGTTTTTTGTAGTATTTGCCTCGTGTGCAGATACCAAACAAGCCATAACAATGGAAACCGTTCAGGCTGAAGCTCCTTTTGAAATGCCGGTTATTACTATTCCTAACTTTGAGAACTGTAAAAAATATGATATTACCGAGTTTGGTGCAGTTGAGGGTAATAAAGATAAAATTTGTGAGGCAATTAAAAAGGCTATTTCTGTGGCCAGTAAATATGGAGGGGGTACTGTTGTTGTGCCAAAAGGCGAATGGTTAACCAAAGCGGTTCACTTAAAAAGTAATGTGAACCTGCATTTGGAAAAGGATGCAGTTTTGTTGTTCTCTGAAAAACCAGAAGATTATTTGCCGGCAGTTCATACTACCTGGGAAGGGATGGAGTGTTATAACTACTCGCCTCTTGTATATGCCTACGAATGTAAAAATGTCGCCATAACAGGAGAAGGGAAATTAAAAGCAAGGCTGGATGTATGGAAAAAGTGGTATAAGCGTCCCCCGGCGCATATGAACAGCTTAAAGTGGTTATATATGAAAGCTGCAGAGTATGCTCCCGTTGAAGATAGGGTGATGGTAAACGACTCTTCAAATTTGCGCCCGCAATTTATTCAGTTTAACCGTTGTGAAAATGTTTTGGTAGAGGGTGTTTCCATAAGGAATAGTCCTTTCTGGACCATACACCCCTATTTGTGTAAGAATGTGGTGTTGCGTAAGCTGGATGTATATGCACACGGGCATAATAATGACGGTGTTGATCCTGAAATGACACAAAATATTTTAATTGAGGATTGTTTGTTTGATCAAGGCGATGATGCCATTGCTATTAAAGCTGGTCGCAATCAGGATGCCTGGCGATTGAAAACACCTACAAAAAACCTGGTGATGCGTAATTGTTACGTTAAAAACGGTCACCAGTTAGTGGCTGTGGGCAGTGAACTTTCAGGAGGTATCGAAAACGTATTTGTGGATAGTTGTACTGTGGCTGATGGAGCCAGTATGTTTCACCTGGTGTTTATTAAAACCAATGAGCGCAGGGGCGGATATGTAAAAAATATACATGTGAGCAACATCAAAGGAGATATAATGAGAGAAGGTGTATTTGGTATTGAAACTGATGTATTGTACCAATGGCGAGATTTGGTTCCAACAATTGAAAGAAAGCTGACCCCGATTGAAAATATTTATTTAACAAATATTCAAGCCAATAAAGGTAAGTTTGTAGTCCGGATACTAGGACAGGAAGAGCTGCCTGTTAATAATGTGGTTTTAAACCATGTTACTTGCGATTCTGTTAGCACCGCTTTTGAAATATTAGAAAATGTAGAAGGTTTTGTTAAAAATTAAACGGTTGGATCAAATTCCATTTGTTTTTTAGATATGGATAAAATACGTATTTTGTACGTCAATAATAAAGCGTACAAAATACGTAAAAATACATTAGGCAGATTATGTTTTCCTTGAACAAAAAAAAGAATATATGAAGAATATTATTTTAATCCCCATACTATTCATGTTGTTGATTCCCATAAAAGGGTGGTCGGGCATCACATTTAATAAAGGGAAAATACAAAAAGTTGTTGTCAGTAGTAATGAAGAAGATGTAGTATATACCGCATTGCAAATGTTTCAACAGGACTATGTTAAGGTGTTTGATACTGATTTTAAATTCTCCGATAAAAAGGGAAACATTCTGATCGGAACATTGGGATTAAAAACAAAGGCCGAGTCCTTGCTTAGTCAACGGGATATAGCAGAGCTAAGTGCACATGATGAGGCTTTTGTAATTATAGTGGTTGGTGATAAACTGGTAATTGCCGGAAGTGATAAACGAGGAACTGCTTATGGCATCTTAGAACTATCCAGGTTAATTGGTGTTTCCCCCTGGGAATGGTGGGCCGACTCTCCCAAAGAGAAAAAAGAACAGTTTTCGTTGCCAGAGGATTACCGCAATTTGCAATATCCATCGGTTGCCAGAAGGGGGATTTTCCTTAATGATGAAGATTGGGGGTTGACTCCTTGGAGTAATAAAACCTATGAACCTTCAGAAGTAAAAGGTAGGATAGGACCCCAAACACACGCACGTATATTTGAGTTGCTGTTGCGTTTAAGAGCCAATACATTTTGGCCTGCTATGCATAAATGTTCAGAGGCCTTCTATCTTACTCCCGGAAATAAGGAAATTGCCGATAAATATGGCATCTATGTTGGTACATCGCATTGTGAACCCATGGTGAGGAATACCAATGCTGAATGGAAAAAGTACGGAGAAGGAGATTATAACTATATAACAAACCGAGAAAATGTTTTAAAGTTTTGGGAACAACGTGTAAAAGAACTGGAGAAATCTGACAATATTTTCACCCTTGGGATCAGGGGAGTTCACGATGGAAAGATGGAAGGGGCTAAAACAGCCGAACAGCAGAAAGAGGCTTTGGCTAATGTTTTAAAAGATCAGCGAGAAATGCTGGCCCGCGTTGTTAATCCTGATGTTACAAAGATTTCACAGGTGTTTATTCCTTACAAAGAGGTTTTATATGCCTATAAGTTAGGTCTTGAGGTTCCGGAAGATGTTACTTTGATGTGGACGGATGATAACTATGGCTACATTCGTCATTTCCCGGATAGTGTTGAAAGGTCAAGAAAAGGAGGGAATGGTATGTATTATCACATCTCTTACTGGGGGCGTCCACACGATTATCTTTGGCTGGCATCAACGCATCCGGCACAAGTATACACTCAAATGAAACTGGCTTATGATAAAGGTGTTCAGGATATGTGGGTACTCAATGTTGGGGATATTAAACCTGCCGAATATTTAATTGAGTTGTTTTTGGATATGGCTTGGGATATTAAGGCAATACCTAATAATAAGGAAGGTTTGAATCAACATCTGAAAGCATGGTTATCCCGCGAATTTGGTATGAATATGGCTAATCAGTTACTTCCTGTGATGAATGAGTATTATCGTTTGGCATATATCCGAAAGCCAGAATTTATGGGTAATACAAGAACAGAAGAAAGGGATCCTAAATATAAAGTAGTTTCCGATCTGCCTTGGAGTGAATCTTATATCAGGTCGAGATTAAATGATTATGAAGCAATTGAAGAGAAAGTGAAAGCATTATCAAATGGTATTGTACCAGATAAAAAGTATTCGTGGTTTCAATTGGTAGAATATCCTGTATTATGTGCAGCTGAGATGAATAAAAAACACTTATTTGCCCAACTGGCTCGACATGGAAAGTCTAACTGGGAATTAAGTGAAGAAGCTTATGAGCAAATTCAATTGCTGACAGAGAGATATAATTCAGAAAATAATGGGAAGTGGAACAGGATGATGAGTTCTCATCCGCGAAACTTACCTGTTTACCAACAAGTTTCGCGCATTAACGCTGAAAATTCTATGGAAGAGGAAGTGTTGCCACTTTATAAATTTAATGGGGAAGAGTATCATTCCTTTAACGGAACCAAACCCATAGAAACTGGAATGGGCTATGAGAATGGTGCGATACAGATTTCCAAAGGAAGTTCGGTTATATTTGAAATTGAAGTGGAAGGTACGGACTCTTTATTGATTGAGATGGCTTTGGCTCCAAACCATCCGGTTAATGGGGAACAGATAAGGTATGCCATTTCTGTGAATGAGGAGCCTCTGCAGGTAATTGATTACAGTACCAAAGGCAGAAGTGAAGAGTGGAAGTTAAATGTGCTGGGAAATCAGGCCAAAAGAAAAACAAAACATATGATTCAGAAGCCGGGTATGCAAAGGGTTGAAATTAAGGCAATTGATGAGGGGGTTATTTTAGATCAGATACTAATATTTAACTAAAGGAAATTATGCGATTTTTATTGATAGTTGTTTTTTGCAGCTTTTTTATTAGTGTTTATAGTCAGCAAGATATAGCAAAGCTATATCCTGTCAAAGATGTTGTGTCGCGTTATCATAATGATTGGACACAGAAACACTATAAACAGCGTATCAAAGTATTTAAAAACGATCCGTTGAAAATGGGAGATATTGTTTTTATAGGGAATAGTATCACCGAAAAAGGCAGGGACTGGAGTGAAAAATTTAATATTGCTAATGTTAGTAACCGGGGAATTGCCGGCGATGTGACAGATGGAGTATTAAAACGGTTAACAGAAATAGTATATTTCAAACCCAAAGCAGTATTTATCCTTATCGGAATCAACGATCTCTTTAATAAGCACTATAAAGAAGGCAATGGAAGATTTAAATATGATAAAATTGTACCTTCAGCAGAATATGTGGCAAAGAATATCTTAAAGATGTCTCGTTATATAAAAAGGAAATCTCCGGAAACAAAGGTATATGTTCGCACTATTTTACCTACTCGCCGGGGGTATGTTGATAAGGATATTTTGCAGGTAAATGAAATTATCAGGATTAACGAAAGTAAAGGTTTTTATACAATGATCGATTTGTATAAGGAGTTTGTTGATGAAAAAGGTGAATTGATGAAGGAAATGACTGTGGATGGTGTTCACCTAAGCCCCCAAGGCTATGCCAAATGGGTTGCTTTTGAAAAGCCTGTTATCAAAAAAATAGTTGATGAAGATTGATTTAATACAGAAGGTTTCTGTTGATATATTAAATATTGCAAATTAGTCCTTTGGCTATAATTTAACGATCTATTATATTTGAGTATTATTTCAATTTAATTTCACCATTAGTCATGCAAAAAATCTACATAATTCTACTGATCCTTTTTGTTGGGTTAAATTCAAATGCACAAAATAACAAGGAATATTTCTCATCAAAAGATTTAACCTCTGTTGGGGCTTATTATTATCCTGAACATTGGGATGAATTGCAGTGGGACAGGGATTTAAAAAAGATGGCTGAAATGGGATTTGAGTTTACGCATTTTGCTGAATTTGCCTGGGCTCAGCTTGAACCGGAAGAAGGCGTTTATGATTTTAAATGGCTGGATAAGGCTGTTAATATTGCTGCCAAATACAATTTAAAAGTAATCATGTGTACATCAACAGCTACTCCACCGGTTTGGTTAGTGCGCAAGTATCCTGATATACTGATTCAGCATGAAGATGGTACTAAAGATGATCATGGTTCTCGTCAACATGCTTCTTTTTCAAATAATTATTATCGTGAATATTCACAAAAAATGATTGCAGAACTGGCAAAGCACTATGGAAATGATGACAGGATTATAGGTTGGCAGGTTGATAATGAACCCAGGGGAATGCGCGACTATGGTAAGGACGCGCAACAGAGGTTCAGGGATTGGTTAAAGAATAAATACAAAACGGTGGATGTGCTGAATAAAGCCTGGGGAACAAACTTTTGGAGCGGGACTTATTCCTCGTTTTCAGAAATCAATATTCCCCAATATAGTCAGTGGGGAATGAATTTATATCAAAAGCTTGACCATAGCCGGTTTGTTGATGAGGAAACAGCTTCTTTTTTAGATGATCAGGCTCTTACCATTAAAAAATATGCCAAACCGGAACAATGGGTCACTACCAATTATATTCCCATGTATGAATCTCGTTGCATTGGGGGTAATAAAGAGTTGGATTTTATATCATATACCCGCTATATGGTTTATGGAGAGCATAAAGGCATTGGATCAAAAGGTTATAGGGTTGGTGAGTATTCCAGGATTGCCATGGCAAATGATTATTTCAGGCCACTAACTCCTTTATATGGTGTGATGGAGTTACAGCCCGGTCAGGTTAACTGGGGATCCATTAACTCACAACCTTTACCTGGAGCTGTTCATTTGTGGTTATGGCACGTTTTTGCTGGTGGAAGCCAGTTTACATGCACTTATCGTTTCCGGGCACCTATATATGGTTATGAGCAGTATCATTACGGCATAGTAGGGCCTGATGGAGTTACTCCAACACCAGGAGGTTTGGAATATCAGCAATTTATTGAAGAGATTAAAACACTTAGAAAAGAGTCTTCTTTGGGATTAATGCCAAAAGAGTATGTGAACCGTAAAACAGCCATTTTGTATGATCCCGATAATACAGTGGCTATCAATCAGAACAAACAAAACAGCGTTTGGGATACAGAGCAACATGTGCTGAAATATTATAAAGCTTTAAAGTCATTTGGTGCTCCTGTTGATTTTATCCGGGAGAATATGAATTTTGACAAGTATCCTGTTGTTGTGGTTCCGGCTTATCAGCAGATGAGTTTGGAGTTGATTGATAAGCTAGAAACCTATGTTGAGAATGGTGGAAACCTTGTTATGTCGTGCAGGACAGGGCATCAGGATGAACAGGGGCATTTGTGGGAGGCAAAACATGCTCAGCCAATTTATAAATTGATTGGGGCAGAAATTGAGTTTTACGATTTGTTGAGACCTTATGCTGCAGACACAGTGGTAATGGATAACAATCGTTATGCATGGACTAGCTGGGGTGACATACTAAAACCTAATAAAAACACTGAAGTCTGGGCATCTTATTCTGGTGATTTTTATTCAGGGAAACCCTCTGTAATATTTAATTCCTTAGGAAAAGGAACCGTTACTTATGTTGGTGCAGATAGTAATGATGGCGTGTTTGAACACGATGTGTTGCGAAAGCTTTATGATAAGTTAAATATTGATATCGAGAAATATCCTAAAGGTATTATTGTTGAGTATCGAGATGGTTTTGGTATTGCCATGAACTATTCCGATAAGCCATATGATATGGTGTTGCCTGAGAAAACAGATGTATTGATCGGAACAAAAAAAATACCTACAGCAGGAGTATTGGTATGGAAGATTAAATAATTAAACCTTTGATATTTTATTTTTGTAGTTCCAGAAAATTTCTACATTTGTTTAAAAATGTTAAAGGCCTATGAATGTTGATGAGCAATTATTGCTTGATATAAAGAATGGTAATATATCTGCTTTTGAAAATTTTTTTCAGAATTCACATAACAGATTGCTTAATTATGCCAGGTTGTTTATAAAGGAAGATTTTATAGCATCGGATCTGGTACAGGAAGCCTTTGTTCATTTTTGGGAGAAGCGCAAAGAGTTACGGACAGGAAAATCAATAGAGGCCTTGATATTTAAGTCGGTTAGAAACCGGTGTCTGAACTATTTGCGTGAAAATAAAACCTATCAAAAGCATCTTGATCAATATACTATAGAAGAAACTTCTGTTCAACATTTATCTCAATATGATTTTTTAGGGAAGGAAGAAGAGTCCATCGAAGAAATGTTAATAAATGAAATAGAACGCTCGATCGAAAAACTTCCGGAGAAATGTAGGCAAGTGTTTGTCATGAACAAATATGAAGGCAAAAAACAACATGAAATAGCTGAAGAGCTTGGTATATCTGTTAAGGCTGTAGAAAAACATATCTCCACTGCTAAAGGAAAATTAAAAAAACATCTCGAACTTAAGTTCCCGGCTTTAAGCATGATAGCTTTATTTTTTATAGAATTTTAATAATAATTAATATTTAAGGTAGGGTTTTTTTTGTGTTTCGTGTATTTTATATAGAAACGCAGAAAAATGGACAGATTTTTATTTATAAAATACTTTGAGGGGAGAGCAACAAAGGGCGAACAGAAACAGGTGTTGGCATTTGTTCGTAAGTCGCAATCAAATTTAAAATATTTTGAACAGGCGAAGGAAGAATGGAAAAGAGATCAGGAAAAATCTATTTCTTTAAATACTTTCTATGATTGGAAGCAAGTTGAAAGTAAAATTAATCCTCAAATTTCATTTGGTAAAAAAACGTTATTAAAAATAACATCAGCAGCTGCTAGTATTGTCATTTTGTTAGGCGTATCCTTGTCCTTACTTATGAGTAAAGTTGACCAATCACAATTTTATATCAAAACAGAGGCAGGGCAGTTAACCGAAGTATACCTTCCTGATTCAACCAGGGTGTTTATCAATTCTGCATCAGTATTAAGATATAGTACGAGCTTTTTAGGTCTTAAAAGAAAAGTAAATCTTGAGGGTGAAGCTTATTTTGAAGTAAACAAGAAAGAATTTAGTGAATTTGATGTGTACGCAAATCAGGTTAAAGTTCATGTTACAGGTACTCAGTTTAATGTAAAAGCCTATAAAAATGAGGATGTTAGTGTTACTTTGGAAGAAGGAAGGGTAGAGTTATCCCATAGCTCCAATCCTGGTTATATTGCATTTATGAAGCCAGGGGAGCAAATAGTGTATAATGCGAATTCCAACAAGTTTAGGAGGAGTACTGTCAAGATAGAGGACTATACCTCGTGGACGCAGGGCGTATTGTATTTTGAAAATAATAAGCTCCCGGATTTGTTGAAAGTTTTGGAGCGTAGGTATGGGATTAAATTTGAGGAGGTTACGGATCCTGTATTAAAAGAGTTTACATTAACTTTTACAATAAGAAACGAGCGTGTTGAATCAATTATGAATTTAATAAGCTCAGCGTTACCGGTAAAAATTATTACGAATAGTGAAATTATTAAAATCCAACTCGACAATGAGAAGTATAAGAGAATGAATAACTAGTTAAGGTTATGAGCCAACTTTTTAAGTGAACTAAAAACAGGGAAGTGTCGTTACCACTTCCCCGTCTAAAAACAAAGTTTTTAATTTATTATTTAGCGTTACAAATTTATGAAAAAAAAATGTATTAACACGTCATGTCTTATTTCAGGCAGGACCAGACTTTTTCGTATTATGAAAATTTTGTCAGTTTTTTTGCTGTTTTGTAGTCTTACTTATGCGACCAGTATTAATGGACAAAAAGTAGATGTGTCTATAAATGGGGGAGATGTATTGGATGTATTGGAAGAGATAGAAAAACAGTGCGATTTCAGGTTTGCCTATAGTCCTAAGTTCGTAGACATGGACAAAAAGGTGAGTATAAATGTAAACCAGATGGAGGTTACAGATGTACTTGATAAGGTATTGGAAAATACAAATTTAACGTATGTAGTTGAAGGAGATGTTGTTGTATTGAGACCTTCAAGCATGGTGGCATCACAGCAACAAGTAAACAGACGAATTGCAGGTAAAGTTACCGACGAAAATGGGGAGCCTATTCCTGGTGTATCCATTTTATTAAAAGGAACAACAACGGGTACAATTTCCGATATTGATGGTAATTATATGTTTAGCAGTGTACCTGAAAACGGAATTTTAATTTTCTCGTTTGTTGGTATGGTAAACCAGGAAGTTTCTGTTGCCGGACAATCTACAATTAACGTGGTAATGGTGCAGGATGCTATTGGTCTTGACGAGGTGGTAGCCATTGGTTATGGTACTATTAAAAAGGCTGATTTAACCGGAGCTGTTTCTGTTGTTAAATCTGATGATTTTAAGAATGTAACAGCGCTTAATGTGGCAGATGCAATCCAGGGATTGGTTTCTGGTGTTAATATTCGCTCAAGTGGAGGTATTGGTAGCGAACCAACTGTAGAAATTCGTGGATTAGGTAATTTTACTAATAATGATCCACTTTATATAATTGATGGTTTGCCAACTTCCGGAAACAGGGATTTTAATACCAATGATATTGAATCTATTCAGGTGTTAAAAGATGCTTCTGCCGCCGCAATTTATGGTTCTCGTGCTGCAAACGGGGTTATCATTATTGAAACCAAAAAAGGTAAAGCCGGTGAAATGAAAGTTAACTATTCAGGTAAACTTAGTATTGATAACCTTCCTATGATGGACTTAATGGGCAGGGAAGAATGGATTGATATTACAACCCAGGCTTATAAAAATGCTATTGCTGATGGAGTGCCTGACGTTTATGAAGTGCCAAACTGGATGGATGGAAATACAGACTGGAATGAAGAAGTATTCAGGACTGCAGTGGTACAAGATCACAACCTTTCATTCTCAGGTGGTGGTGAAGACAATAAATACCTGGTTTCGGCCAACTTCTATGATAATCCGGGTACTGTTTATGGTACTTCTATGGATAGATATAGTTTCAGGGTAAATACTGAAGGAAAGAAAGGTATTTTCACTATCGGTGAAAACCTGGCTATTACCAATACTTTCGTTGAGAACCAAAACTCTGTGTTTTCAAAGCATATTGATGTGTTACGTATGTTGCCAATTATTCCGGTGTACGACGAAAATAATTTTGGTGGTTACGGATATGGAAATGAAGCCACAGCCCGTACTTTTGGATCTAATCCTATTGGAACTGAAGATATAATGTATAATAGTGATGAAAATCTAAGAATTAGAGGAAACCTTTATACTACTATCGATATTTTGGATGGGTTACAATATAAATTGAATGTAGGGTTTGAAACAAGTCAGGATAATCATAAATGGTTACGAAAAGAAGGTAATTTTACTTTGAATCAGCCTTATGAACCATCTACCAGATATGAAAATAAAGCTAAGTATTTGAATAAGCTTATAGAAAATACTTTAACTTATCAAAAGCAGTTTGGAAATCATGATGTTAATGTTGTAGTTGGTTACTCTTATCAGAGTACGTATCGTGAAATGATCGCTGCCCAAAAGAAAAACCTGGTAACAATTGGAGACAATTACTTTGATGTAATAGATGCCGGTACAACAGATCCAAATGCTTGGGGTAACATAGGTGAATCATCCTTAATTTCATATTTTGGACGTCTTAATTATACTTTTGCCGAAAAATATTTATTGAGTGCTACGTTTAGGAATGATGGTTCTTCAAAGTTTGCTCCAGGAAATAAATGGGGATTTTTCCCTTCGGTTTCTGCAGGATGGAGAATTAGCAAAGAGAATTTCTTTAATGTGCCTTGGATTAGTGATTTGAAATTAAGGTATAGTCACGGTACTTTAGGTAATGTAAATATTGGAAACTGGGATTATGTAGCCGTTCTAAATTCGTTCCCTATTGCTGTTTTTGGTAATGATCAGCATTTGGAAACAGGAATGACACAAATTAAATTGGTAAACCGTGATCTGAAGTGGGAAGAACAAACTCAGGATAACTATGGAATGGATGTGGCTTTCCTTGATAACAGGTTGCAAATGAGTGCTGAGTACTTTATTTCAACAACCAAGGATGTGCTAACTCCGATGCCTATCCTAATGACAACAGGTAATGATGGAGGAAATCCTTATGTAAATGCTGCCAGTTTAAGAAATAAAGGTATTGAGGTTACTGCAAACTGGAGAGATAAAATTGGCGATTTTAACTATTCGGTAGGAGCTACTTTTTCAAGATTGAGAAATGAAGTATTGGAATTTGGATATGGAAAGGTAGAGCAATATACATGGATAACTAAAACAGAAATTGGTGAGCCATTAGGTATGTTCTATACTATTAAAACTGATGGTATTTTCCAAAATGAGAGTGAAGTGTTATCTCACACAAGTTCTTCAGGTACAGTAATTCAGCCTAATGCAAAACCTGGCGATATTCGTTACGTTGATGTGAATGATGATGGACAAATCAATAATGAAGATAGAACAATTACAGGTAATCCATGGCCTAAATTTGAACTAGGTATAAATGGTAAAGTGAGTTATAAAAACCTGGATTTTAGTTTTGCTGGTTTTGGTTCATTTGGTCAGGATGTATTTAACGGAGCAGCAAGCTGGATGGGTGGATTTTCAGATAATACAAACCACTTATCAGGATATAAGCCATGGACAGCTGAAGATCCTAATACAAAAAATCCTAGGGTGATCTATGCAGATAACAGGAATGCCAGAGGTGATCAGGATCGTTGGATTGAAAAGGGATCATATTTTAAAATAAGACAAATGACCCTTGGATATACCTTTAAAAAAGCTCAACTGTTCAATGTTTTGGATAATATGAGAATGTCAGTGACAGGTCAAAACCTGATTACTTTTACTAATTATTCGGGATTAGACCCTGAATTTAAGTCTCCTGACATTTGGGTTAAAGGACAGGATGATGCGTCTTATCCTTCGCCAAAATCAGTTGTTTTCTCGCTTTCGTTTCAATTCTAATTAAGAAATACAATGAAAAAAATATTAATATATAGTTTATTAGCAATAGTCTTCACTATAGTATCTTGTTCTGAAGACCAAATTGATATTAAGAATCCAAACTTTCCAACTACTGATACTTTTTGGAAAAGTCCGGAAGATGCACAGACTGGTTTGAATGCCGTTTATACTATGTTTTATAAACCAGGTAGCTGGACACGTTGGATCTACTTTAGGTTTGACTTAACATCTGACGAGGGGTATAGTGCCAGTCCTTGGAACGAGCTAAAAGAGTGGACTCGATTCATCTATTTTAACTATAATTTTTGGGAAGGTAATGCGTGGATGTGGCGCGACCATTATAAAGCTATTTTCCGTTGCAACCAGGTGTTGGATTTTGTTCCGGATATTGAGTTCGAAAACCAGGCTGATAAGGATCGGATATTAGGACAGGCAAAGTTTTTAAGGGCTTTTTATTACTATCATTTGGCGTTAATGTTTGATAATGTTCCTTTGGTTCTTAATGCCTCTAGTCCTGATGATGTACCAGAACAGAAATCAGAGAGTGAAGTATATGCGCAAATAAAGCTTGACCTGGATGATGCAGTAAATAGTTTACCTGAGCAGTGGGATGATAGCAATTTGGGAAGACCAACAAAAGGTTCTGCCTTAGCATTGTTAGGTAAAGTTCATATGCAATTGCACGAGTGGCAAGAAGCAAAAGATGCATTGAACTGGTTGGTAGAAGGTAACGGAGCTCAATATTATGGTTTGGTTTCAAATTATAAGGATAACTTTATGCATACTACTGAAAACAATATTGAATCAGTGTTTGAAATACAGTTTTCAGATATAAATCCAAGTGGAGATGGTGATGAGCCAAATCAGAATGTGGGATCAAACAGGGCACAATTTTTCGCTCCCCGTGGTATTGGTTGGTGTGATGGTCAGCCTCGCAGATGGTTGGTTGATGAATACAAAAAAGAAGCTACCGTTGATGGTCAGATCGATCCACGTCTACGTGCCAGCATATTTTACCCTGAGATTCAAACAGATTATCCTGGCGAGAAAATATATGGTCGTGATTGGGAAGCCGGCTGGGGAACTGATTGCTTCTTCAGAAAGTATCAGGGTGATTATTACCGCGATCACGAAGATTATTACTCGCCAATTAACTATAGGGTTATCCGTTATGCTGATGTGTTGCTACTGTATGCAGAGTGTTTAGCAGAATTGGGTGGAGGAACTCCTCCTGCATTAGCGGTGGAGTTAGTAGACCGTGTTCGTGAGCGTGCTGGTTTGGCAAAATTGGAGAATAGTACCTTATATTCGTCGGTTGTTGGATCAAAGGATGCATTCTTAAAGCGTCTTCAAACAGAGCGTTCTCTAGAACTTTGTTTGGAAGGTGTTCGCTGGGCTGACTTAAAGCGATGGAATTTATGGGAAACTAGCGAAGGGTTAAATGAGTTGATTAGTCGCGATCCTGACTTTGGTAATTTTGTAGTGGGTAAATCAAGCAGATTGCCTATCCCTCAAACAGAAGTGGATAACAATCCAAATCTTGATCAAAACCCAATGTATTAATAAATTAGGTAAGTGTTAGAGAGAAGGCTGTGAAAGCAGTCTTCTCCACTTATTACCAACAATGTGTATGGTCTGATTATAATTCGGATTATTACTTGTCTTCTTATAAATATCCATAGCAATATATTGGTTTGGATATGTATCCTATTTTTTAAAGCCTTGGTTTTGTATTTCTTTATTTATCTGGGCTCTCATTCTACATTTCAATGCAACAATTATGAGATATTTGAGTTTTTCATTTAGGTTGGTATGCTTGAAAGCTGTTCTGGCAACTTCAATTCTTCTATTTTTCGCTGGTAATTTAAGAGCACAGCAACCAGATCCTCCCGGTCAGGTTAACAATCCTGATGAAGCAGTAAACCAGGCTTACTTATTTGCCCATATGACTCATGAAGATTACGGGAGACTATATTATTCTGTTAGCTTAGACGGATTACATTGGCATTCTTTAAATAATAAGCAAAGGGTTTTTAATGAATATAAAGGACATCCGGATATTTGTAAGGGTCATGATGGCAGATATTACATTGCAGGAAATACCAGTGATGCCTCGCCCGTGATAAACTTCTGGGTTTCCGATGATTTAATTAAATGGGAAAAGCACAGTACTTATACGCCTGATTTAAAAAGTACACCAGATTATTCATATGCACTGCAACGCATAGGGGCACCCAAAATTTTCTTCGATCAGGACTCAAAACAGTATGTGGTAACATGGCATACCCCTCATAAAGAAGGTGGCGAAGTTTATTGGGCAAGTCAGCGCACTTTATATGTGCTTTCTAAAGATTTAAAAACATTCTCAAACCATCCAAGTCGTTTGTTTGATTGGGATATGGGAACAATTGATGTGTTTATAAGGAAGATTGGTGATGACTATTATGCTGTTTTAAAAGATGAAACATATCCTACACTTTATTGGACAACCGGAAAAACCATTCGTGTTTCAAAGGCTCCCTCTTTGTTAGGTCCCTATTCGGAACCAGCTGCGCCAATAAGCCCAAATTTCAGGGAAGCTCCAATGTTGATCCCATCTCCGGATAACAAAATCTGGTATATGTATTACGAACAGTACCCGGGTGTATCTTATGGACTTTCGATAGCGGATAATATGAATGGCCCTTGGTATCAGGCTTCTGGATATACATTTTATCACGATTGGGATAAATACAGTTTGCCTGAAAGTGTACGGCACGGTTGTATGATAACCATTACAAAACAGGAATATGAAAATTTAACATCGCATTTTGGAATTGATAAATAATAAAATGCAGGTCTAATATATAAATTGGTTAAACGTAATAAATTTAACAAAACGTGAAAAGAATAATATTTACACTATTTGTTGCTTTAATTTTGGCAAATACGTCGTCGTGTTCAAAAGATGATAAAGACGAAACAGAGAACAACACGGAAACAAAAGCAATAAAAGTTCCATTGGGCGATCCTTTTATTATGCTTTATGAAGATACTTACTATGCATATGGAACTTATTCGGCTAATGGAATTGCGGTTTATGCATCAGACGACTTATTGACATGGAAAGTTCCTGAAGAAGCAAAATATGGATTGGCATTAAATAAAAACGATGTGTGGGCAGACAGGTGGTTTTGGGCACCGGAGGTATATCATGTAAATGGTAAGTTTTATATGTACTATTCTGCAGATGAACATATTTGTGTGGCTACCAGTGATAGCCCATGTGGGCCTTTTAAACAAGATGTTTTAAAACCGATGATTGAGGGAGAAAAGTGTATTGATAATTCATTGTTTATTGATGATGATGGTACCCCATATCTTACGTTTGTTCGATTTAATGATGGCAATAATATCTGGATTGCAGAAATGGAAAATGATCTGAAAACCATTAAAATGGGAACCATGACCAAATGCCTTAATGTGTCGCAACAATGGGAGCAGGTTTGGCCAAGGGTGAACGAAGGATCATTTATTACAAAGCACAACGGAATTTATTATATGACTTATTCGGCCAATAGCTATGAGAGTCAGTTTTATGGTGTTGGTTTTGCTACTGCCACTAATATAATGGGACCTTGGGTAAAATATGAAAACAACCCTGTTTTTCAAATGCCCGGCGAGCTTGTAGGTGTTGGTCATAGTGCCATGTTTACAGATAAAGAAGGAAATCTTTGTAAGGTATTTCATGCCCATAATAGCAAAACAGCCATACATCCACGCCAGATGTATGTCACCACTGTTGGTTTTGAAAATATGGGAGGGACAGATGTGATGACTATCGATTCGGATTATATCACGCCTTTATTAAAATAAGATAGGATTTAAACCTGGTGTATGAAAGCAATAAAATTCAATATGCAAAAACAAAGGGTTTTCCTGATGCCGTTTTTGTTTTTATGTGCAAGTGTTTTGCTGGCATGTAATAAGGAGGATGGTGTTATTGATCCTCAAGAGGTTCCTGATAAGAACCAAAATATTGATGGAACAAGAATTGCCTGGGACTATAGCAGTAAGGTAAAGGTGGCTCCGGCAGCCGGGCGAACAGAGGCTTATTGCGGTTATTCGCGTTTGGTACAACTTTATGATGGTCGATTAGCATGTGTATATGAAACCTCTTCTGGAAATGTGGAATTAGTGTTCAGTGAGGATATAGGAGCAACCTGGAGCTATCCAAAAACTATTTTTGCTACACGGAATAGTATCAACATGGCCGTTCCCGATATTATAGAACTTAATGACCATTCGATTCTTATTGCGTGTAACCCCCGTCCAAGAGAACCTTATACCGATGACAGGAAGTTCGGTATTATGGTTAGAAAAAGTATAGATGGAGGTGAAAGCTGGCACGATGAGCAACTGGTTTATGAGGCGCAATCAACTTTTAACAATGGGTGTTGGGAGCCATCATTCGTTCAGCTTCCTAATGGTGAATTACAGTTGTTTTTTGCAAATGAAGGTACATTTATATCTTCTGATGAGCAAAATATATCAATGTTACGGTCAGTTGATAATGGTGAAACATGGTCTGATGCACCAATTGTTGCAGGATTCAGGCCGGGGCGCCGGGATGGGATGCCTGTTCCTTTGCTACTCGAAGATAAAGGAGAGATATTGGTTGCCGTAGAGGATAACAAGAAAGGGGAATTTAAGCCCAGTATTTATCATGAGAAAATAACTGATAATTGGGTAAATGGATATATATCAGAAAACGATAGCCGAAGAGATTATCATCCATTGGTTGATGTGCTGTCGGATGATATTTATGCCGGGGCGCCCTATTTGGCTCGTTTAAAAAGTGGTGAGGTTCTGCTTTCGTACCAGTCCACCTGGAACAGAAGTGATATTTGGGATCGTTCGTGCATGGTTGTTGAAGTGGGCAATAGTAATGGTGAAAATTTTAAAAACAGGAGCATGCCGTTTAATATTCCCATAACAAAATGGGGATTATGGAATTCAGTTTCCGTAATAGAAAACGGGACTATTCCGGTTGCAGTTACATCAACAAATGCATATTCATATGGCTCAACCGAAGTCTGGATGGTTAAGGGGCATGTGATTCCTGAATATTCAGTAAAAAATGGCACTGCTACCATTGATGGTGAATTACATGACGACTGCTGGCAACATGAATGGCCTTATTTTGTGGGGCATAAAGGTGCATCAAATATGAAATCATCATTATGTATGGATGAGAACTATTTATATGTGGGAGTTGAAGTCAATAATCTTCCATCAGGATTTGAGAATGGTGGGACTGTAACTTTTCAGCTGGATATAGAAAGGAAAGGCTATGAAAAACCTCATGAAAGAATCTATTCGTTTATTTGCGGTTTTGATAAGAATTTGAGCATGAAAGTAGGGAGTTTTGGTACGTGGATCGATTATGAGCTTCCGGAAGGAATTAAATATCAGTTAATAAATAATAGTAATACAAGTAAGATTGAAATGGCTATTCCGGTGCAGGTGATAGGTGGAAATTTTGAAAATGAATTGGGACTGAACTTTGAATTATCTTACCCGACCCAAAGTAGTGTTATCAGTGAATCGTTACCAAATTGCGATTCTGATAGTCCATATACATGGTGTCCGGTATTTATTAAATAAACACAATCATTTAAATATTGTACTATGAAAAAGGGAATAATTATAATATTAATGGCTGTTGTGGCATTTACAGCTTGTCAGAATAAGACAAAAAATGCCGAAAAAATATCCGCTGAAAACAAGCCGGCTTCTAAAATATGGACCATGGAGCAAGCCAGTCAATGGGGAGCTGAAAATGGCTGGCTTCGCGGGTGTAATTTTAACCCAAGTACTGCAATAAATCAATTGGAAACATGGCAGGCAGAATCTTTTGATACAGAAACAATTGATCGTGAATTGGGCTGGGCCGAAGAAATTGGGATGAACTGTATGCGTGTTTATCTTCACCATGTTGCCTGGCAAGTGGATAAGGATGGTTTTAAAGATAGAATGAAACAGTATTTGAATATTGCCGAAAAACATGGCATTAAAACCATTTTTGTGTTTTTTGACGATTGTTGGAATGCAACTTATAAAGCAGGAAAACAACCTGAACCAAAACCAGGTGTTCACAATTCAGGATGGGTTCGGGATCCGGGTGATTTATTATATGAGGATTCCACGTTGGTTGATACCTTAGAAATTTATGTTAAAGATATCCTGACAGCTTTTAAAGATGATAAAAGGATTGTTATTTGGGATTTATATAATGAACCTGGTAATTCGGGTTATGGCAACAGGTCGATGCCTTTATTAAAGAAAGTATTTGCATGGGGATGGGAAGTTCGTCCAGCGCAACCGTTATCTGCAGGTGTTTGGAATTTGTCTTTGTCCGATTTGAACAAGTTTCAGGTTGAAAATTCTGATATCATCACTTACCATAATTATGAAGGACCTGAAAAACACCAGGCAACAATTGATAGCCTGAAAACAATTGGTCGCCCTATGGTTTGTACTGAGTATATGGCAAGGAGGAATAACAGTTATTTCCAGAATATCATGCCTATCTTGAAAAAGGAAAATGTGGGTGCCATTAACTGGGGATTGGTAGCCGGTAAGTCAAACACCAAGTATGCCTGGGATGAACCTATTGCAGATGGATCAGAGCCTCCTTTGTGGTTCCATGAAATTTTCCATCCTGATGGCAAACCATATAGCCAGGAAGAGGTTGACCTGATTAAAAGTTTGACAAAGGAATAGCAGTTTATGATGATAAAAAAAAATCTATTATTAAGATATTCTGTAGTCGTCGTGTTATTTGCTCTTGCCGAACTTTCTGTAATGGCAAAAACACGGCTTTCGGAATTGGTGTGCGAATATCTCCAAAACCCTATTGGTATTGCAAATCAGCATCCCCGGTTAAGCTGGAAGATTGTTTCTGATGAAGAGAACGTGATGCAAAAAGCATACGAGATAAAAGTTGTTGACAATACGGGAGGAATTTTATGGAACTCCGGGAAAGTTACTTCTGACCAGTCAGTAAATGTTGAATACCAGGGAAAAGCATTGAAATCAATGCAAAAAGTAGAGTGGCAGGTACGTATCTGGGATCAAAAGGGGAAAGTATCTAAATGGAGTGACCGGGCCACATGGGAAATGGGAATATTAGATGAAGATACATGGACGGCCAATTGGATTTCAGTAAAGGAGGAGAAAGGCGGGGAAACTCGTCCCTGTCAATATTTCAGGAAGGAATTTGATACATCTAAAAAGGTTAGTTCTGCCCGAGTTTATGTAACATCTTTGGGTTTGTATCAATTGTTTATTAATGGAAAAAAAGTAAGTAAGGATTTATTTACTCCAGGTTGGACCAGCTATAATAAACGTCTTCAGTATCAAGTTTACGATGTGACTTCCATGATTGGTAACCAAAATGCGGTGGGTGCTATTTTAGGAGATGGTTGGTATAGGGGAGAGATTGGTTGGGCAAAACAAAATAATTACTATGGAGAAAAATTGGCTTTGTTGCTGCAATTGGAAATCAATTATACAGATGGAACAAGTGAGACAATTATTAGTGATGATAATTGGAAAGCAACCACTGGTCCTATTCTGGGCTCTAGTATCTATCATGGTGAATCGTATGATGCCCGGTTGGAATTAGGGGATTGGTCAAGTCAGGGTTTTGATGATGTTGATTGGCAATCCGTTGCATCAATAGACCATTCTAAAAAAATATTGGTATCCTCGCAGAGTGATCCGGTTCAGGGTGTAAAAGAACTCAAGCCAATTAAACTGATTACTACTCCAAAAGGTGAAACAGTTCTGGATATGGGGCAAAATATGACTGGCTGGGTACGTATGGTAGTAAATGGAAAGAGCGGTGACAAAGTAGTGCTTTCTTTTGCCGAGGTTTTAGATAAACATGGGAATTTTTATACCGAGAACCTTAGGCGTGCTAAAGCAACAGATACTTATGTGCTTAAAGGCGGTAGTGATGAAACGTTTGAACCACACTTTACTTTTCATGGATTTCGGTATGTAAAGCTGGAAGGTTATCCGGGAACCCCCGAACTGGATGATTTCACAGGGGTGGCCATCTATTCTGCAATGAAGCCAACTGGTGAATTTTCTTGTTCAGATTCTTTGATAAACCAATTACAGCATAATATCCAATGGGGACAATGCGATAATTTTTTGGATGTGCCTACTGATTGTCCGCAACGTGATGAGCGTTTGGGGTGGACAGGTGATGCGCAGGTATTTTGTCCAACAGCAGCCTATAATTATAATGTAGCCCCATTTTTTACAAAATGGATGAAGGATGTTGCTGTGGATCAATTTGCCAATGGGGTAGTTCCTCATGTGGTACCGGATGTGATGTTAGGAAGAGACGGCGGGTCAACAGCCTGGGCTGATGTGTCAGTAATTATACCATGGACAATTTACCAGGTTTATGGAGATACCCGTATTTTGGAAGATCAATACCAAAGTATGCAGGCCTGGGTTGATTATATGAAAACCAATGCCGGTGATAATTATTTATGGACCAACGGAAATCATTTTGGCGATTGGTTGGCTTTTGCCACAACAAATTCAGATTATCCGGGAGCAACTACCGAGAAAGACCTGATTGCAACAGCCTATTTTTACCATTCAACCAACTTGCTTAGTAAAATTGCAGGTGTTATCGGTAAAAAGGATGATGAAGAAAGCTACCGTGGTTTATGTGATAAGATAAAAAAAGCGTTTGTTTCAGAATATGTGACTCCTAATGGAAGATTGGTTTCACATACACAAACAGCATATGTGCTGGCCATTTCGTTTGGTATATTACCGGATGCATTGAAAAGCCAGGCGGCTGAATATTTAGCTGGAGATGTGGAAAAATTCCGACACCTTACCACGGGGTTTGTTGGAACACCACTACTTTGTAGTACCCTGTCTGCTATAGGGAGAGATGATTTGGCCTTTATGTTGTTAATGCGAAAAGAATACCCCTCGTGGTTGTATCCTGTTACGCAAGGAGCCACAACCATATGGGAGCGTTGGGACGGTCAAAAGACAGATGGATCATTTCAGGATGTTAGTATGAATAGTTTTAACCATTATGCTTATGGGGCCATTGGTGAGTGGTTGTATACTTATGTTGCCGGAATAAAAATGGATGCGCAATTTCCAGGATATAAGCATTTTATATTATCACCTCATGTTGGCGGAGGATTAACACAAGTCAGTAGTACTTATGATTCTATGTATGGCGAAATTAGGTCGGAATGGGTATTGGAAGGAAAAGAATTTGTTTATAATATTTCAATTCCGGCAAATACATCTGCAAGGATTATTTTACCAGGTTCAAAACTAGAAGAGGTTAGCATAAATTCAATCCCGGCAAATAGCTATTCAGGAGTAGAAACACATAAGGAACAAGAGGGGTTTGTGTTGGGATCTGGTAATTATCAGATCAAGTATGCCATGGGTAATATTAATAATTAGTAAAGAAAAGAAGAGAATGAAAAATTGGAGATTAGTATTAATTATTTTATGTGCTGTACAGTTTACTGCATTTGCTAAAAAAGGCATCAGTTGTGAAAAAAAAGATAACTGTGTCAGTACAGTAAATACTCCGGGACAAGATGGAGACAGCAAGGAGATTTTTTATGCAGATCCTACTATTTACGAAAAGGATGGAAAGTACTATTTGACGGGTACACGAAACAGGGAGCCGTTGGGTTTTGCTGTTCTTGAATCAGATGATCTAAAGGAATGGCATTCTCCTTCAAAAAATGAACGTCATATGATTTTGGAAAAGGGGAATAAAACATTTGGTGATAATGGTTTTTGGGCACCCCAGATACTTGAATATAACAAGATGTTTCTATTTGCTTATACCGCCAATGAGCAAGTTGTGTTGGCCAAATCAAAAAAACTATTGGGACCATATACGCAAAAAACGATAGAGCCTATTGATGGTTCTCAAAAGAATATAGATCCTTATATTTTTAAAGACGATGACGGAAAATATTACTTGTACCATGTGAGGTTTAACCATGGAAACTACTTGTGGGTAGCAGAGTATGATATTAATACTGGGAAAATTAAATCAGAAACCTTGAAACAGTGCTTTGGCCAGACAAAGGCATGGGAAGCAACAGATAATTATCCTTCAGATCCTATAATGGAGGGGCCAACAGTAATAAAACTTAAGAACAAATACTATATGTTTTATTCTGCCAATCATTTTATGAATATTGACTATTCTGTTGGATATGCAACCGCTGACTCACCTTATGGACCATGGGAAAAAAGTGATAATAGCCCGATTATACATCGTTCAATAGTTGGTGAAAATGGAGCTGGACATGGAGATGTTTTTAAAGGTAAGGATGGCAGATTATATTATGTGTACCATGTTCATTTTTCAAAATCTCAAGTGTCACCAAGAAGAACCCGAATTGTACCTGTTGAAATGAAATGGGATGAAAAGGGTAGTGTTTATACCTTTTCGGTAAAAGGTGATAATGTGATTGTCCCGGTAACTAAATCAATAGAATAAGGATGATCTATATGTAAGTTTTGGAAAAGAAAATAGCATATTAAGAAAAAATAATTGATAATGCAGCTGGCTTTATTGTTCGGCTGCATTTTTTTGTTTTTATCTCATTCAATAGTTCGTTAGTTTTTTATAAGTGTAAGATTATGAGATATTTAATAAAATTAACTTAGGTAGGGTAAAAATCTGATTTTAAGCATCTTGTAAATGAGTCTCTTATCTCTTATCCCTTATCTCTTATCTAAAATCTAACGATCTAGTGTATGAAGATGTAAATATTTTATTCAAAAAAAGTAAATTTTTGTGAGTAAATTATGTGCGCAAGTTGTAATAGGGCAGTAAAGGGGTGTTATATCCACTAAAAACTTATGTAATTTGCAATGGTTTATGAAAAAGGTTTAAACGATGAATAAAATTATTTATGCTATTGTCTTTGTTGTAGTGTTGTTAAATGGGCTATCAGGCTGTTGGATAAAAGATAATAGTAAGGGGATGATATATAACCCTGTTTTACCGGGCGATTATCCCAATCCAACAGTTATTAAGATAAAGGATTGTTATTACGCGTCTGCAACAAGTAATGAATGGTCTCCCTTGTTTCCGATTTTTAAGTCAAAGGATTTAATTAACTGGAAACTGATTTCGTATGTTTTTCCGGGGGGAGCTCCGGATTGGGCAGATAAAAACTTTTGGTCGCCCGAACTGGCCTACGATAAGGAGCAGGATCGGGTTTATGTGTATTATTCTGCCAGGGATAAGAAAACAAACAGAATGACCATTGGTGTTGCAAGTGCTGAATCTCCCGAAAAGCCATTTGTAGACCATGGACCCTTTGTGTCTCAGGAAATGGGCTCCATTGATGCATTTGAAATGAGGGATAGGGATGGGAAAATATATTTGATATGGAAAGAAGATGGCAGTAGTATAGGATTACCAACTCCAATATATGCCCAGGAAGTATCAAACGACAGGAGTCGTCTTCTGGGCGAAAAAGTTGAATTAATAAGGAATGATAAGGACTGGGAAGGTGGCTTGGTTGAAGGTGTTTGCCTGTTTGCCAAAGGCGATTATTTTTATATGTTCTACTCTTCGGGGAATTGTTGTGACAAAGAGTGTAATTATAAAGTTGGGGTTGCAAGGGCAAAGAGTTTACTGGGGCCCTGGGAAAAATTTGAAGATAATCCCATATTACGGACCAATGTTGAATGGAAATGCCCAGGTCAGGGAGCCGTAGTTCCAAAAGATGATGACCTGTTCTTATTATACCATGCCTATAGCCGTCAGGGAAGTGTTTATATAGGTAGGCAAGGGGTGTTGGAAAAGCTGTTTTGGAGGAAAGACAATTGGCCTTACTTTAAAAATGCACAAATATTAAACAGTCCGAAAGAGAAATTGAATTTTGAAGATCATTTTACTGATGCGCTGAACCTGATCTGGCAATGGAGGGTCACCCATGATTTAAGTTATGCAACAGGCGAAGATGGCTTGATGTTGGAGGCTTCCAACGAAAACCTTGAGTTGGGTAGTTTGCTTGTACAATCAGTTCGGTCTACCGATTATCAGTTTGTTGCAACCGTGGATTTAGGCAATACAGGAATGAATTCGGAGGGAGGTATTGCTTTGATAGGAGCAGCAAGTAATGAGTTTTATGCCCCATTGGCAGGATTGGGTATTTCTGTAGACCATAATTTAATTAAGGCATGGAGAACGGTTAACCATGAAACATCTATATTAGGTGAAGTCCTGGTAAGTGAACTCCAGGATGATATGGTTAATTTAAAAATGGAAGTAAACGATGGGTATCTAATTAACTTTTTTGTAAAGGTGGAAGATAGATGGGAAAAAGTAGCAGGCAATATTGATGCTTCGGCTTACGTGCCCTGGGGAATGGGATTTAGGTTAGGCCTAGTTGCAAAAGGTAAAGCCGAAGAATTTGTTAATATAAAAAGTGTAAAGCTAACAAGCTTAGATACCAAGGAATCAGGATTAAATTAAAAAAAATGAATAGAGGGAGGATGATGAAAGATTAAGTAACTATAACCAACCAAAGAAAAATCGAAGTTGTAAAATCAATGTGTTAATCTAAATTGGAGAAGTTGGAAGCTAAAAAATCTACAAATATAAGTATACAATTAATTCAAAGATTAAAGGAAGGGGATATTAAGGCGTATGAGCATATATACAATTATTATAGTGAAAGCTTGTATCATTTTGCTTATTCATACCTGAAAAACCCTTCAGAATCAGAAGAAATTGTTCAGGAAGTATTCGTTAGAATATGGGAAATTAGAGAGGGGATTGATGAAAACAAGTCATTTAAGAGTTTTTTATATAAAATGACTGTAAATAAAGTGTATAACCAAATGAAGCATCAGGTTGTGGAGCAAAAATATGAGAAATATTTGATGAACTATTACCAGGCTTCAGCAAATTTGCCTGAAGAAAGCTTGCAGTATAAAGAGTTGAACCAGAAAATTCAGGTTTTGTTGGAAAAACTGCCTGATCAACAAAGAAATATATTTAACCTTAGCCGGATTGAAGGGTTGACAAATCCCAAGATCTCGGAAAAATTGGGATTGTCGATAAGGACAGTGGAAAATCAAATTTATAGGGCCACCAAATATCTTAAACAGCATTTAAAAGAAGAATATCATTTAGCGGTATTTTGTCTGTTATATTTTATAAAATGAAAAAATGCTGAAAAACAAGATTGATGTGAGTAATAAAGAGTTTGAGATTGTATTATAAACAGAGATGAGAAATAAAGAAGAAATACAAGGTAGATTTAAGGAACTTCAGGACAGGTTTGGCCGTGGGGAATGTTCTGTTAGCGAACTCGAAGAGCTGGAGTTGCTAATGGAAGATGAAAGAAGTGCGGATCATATCCAACAACATATGTATGCAGAACTGGAAGAAGCTCAATATCCAACGGTACATACCTTTAATAAAAGTAAACTGTTTGATAAAATTAAGGGAGAGATTGTTGTTGATAAAAAAGAAGGAAAACTAAGGAGTTTGTACCTTAAATTAGTGCAGGCAGCTGCTATCCTGATAGTTTTTGTGTTAGGGGCAGGTTCTCTTTTTGTATATGAAAGGGTAACAGCTGAAAAGCCACAGCCAACCTCCTATTGTGAAATATATGCTCCATTGGGTTCTAAGTCTAAAGTGGTGCTTCCAGATAATTCAATAGTGTGGTTAAATGCAGGCAGTAGGTTGAAATATTCCAACTTGTTTAATCAGGTTGACCGTAACCTGACCCTTGAAGGTGAAGGCTATTTTAAAGTGGCCAAGAACAAAAAGATACCTTTCAGGGTAGATGCAGACCACTTTATTGTAGAAGCTGTTGGAACGGAATTTAACGTTAGGGCCTATAAAGAAGATGAAGCAATTGTTACCTCTCTGGTGGAAGGAAAGGTTAAACTGGAACATGCCTCCGAAAAAATTGCAGATAACATATATTTAAACCCAAACCACAAAGCAACTTTTTATAAAAACAAAAGCAAGGGAAATAATAGGCCAAGATTGATTATTAGGCCCAATGTGGATTTATCTCCAAATATTGCATGGAAGAATAACCAGCTTATTTTGAACAAGGAAAGATTAGAAGATCTGTCCGTTGATTTGGAAAGGATGTATGATTGTAAAATCCATTTTAATTCAGAGGAAATTAAGTCGTATATGTTTTCGGGTACTATTACAGATATGGGATTGAATGAAATTTTAGATGTAATAAAATTGTCTACTCCGGTTAATTACGAAGTAAAAGGGAAAGATGTATATATCGGAAGGGACAACAAACGTATCGGGAAATTTAAAAAATATTAGAATAGTATTTACTTATTCGGGAAAATAGAACCGGTGAACCAAATAAATATTTGGTAAATTTAAAGGATCATCAGAGTCAATGAACAAGAGGTTGATAATTCTATAAATAGGGGTGAATGAAGGAAATGCTATCAGGAATTTGTTTTTTATTGAGCAAGAGGAATATTAATGTTCAGGAAATGCGGCGTACTGTAATATTGTTATTCATGTTGGTTGGGGTAAACCTTGCTTTTGCACAAACAAAGCTAAGTGGTACATATAAAAATAAAACATTAAAAGAGGTATTTTCTGAGATTGAAAAACATAGTAGTTATCATTTTTTCATCAGTGATAATTACATCAATACCGACAAGGTTGTTAATATTAGTTTTAAAAATAAGACCATTACAGAGGTTTTAACAGAGTTGTTTTCAGGAACAAACATAAAGTTTGAAATAAAGGATAATAATTTAATTGTACTAAATACTGAATTACAGGGCAGAACAAGGAAACGAAAGATAACAGGGATAGTTTCTAATAGTTCCGGTGAAGTTATACCTGGAGTAACTGTTATTGTGGAAGGAAAAATGAAAGGTTCAATAACTGACATAAATGGTTTTTACTCGCTGGAATTTGAAGACGATTCTAAATTTTTGATTTTCTCTTTCATCGGGATGGAGAAGAAAATAATTGAGGTGGGTGATCAGTTAAGGATTGATGTTGTTCTTGTTGATTCCTCTTTCGATATTGATGAAGTGATTGCCGTGGGATATGGCAAGATGAAAAAAAAGTCCATTACCGGATCCATTTCCGATATAGCATCAGGTGATATTGAAATGGTGCATTCCTCCACACTAAGTTCAACTCTGGCAGGAAAGATTGCTGGTGTAAGTTACCGGATGGCAGATGGCCGCCCTGGAAGTTCCGCTTCTATACAAATCAGGAATATGGGAGCCCCGTTGTATGTAATAGATGGGTTTCAAAAAGATGTGGGGCAGTTTAATAATATATCACCTAACGATATAGAGAGTATTTCCTTCTTAAAAGATGCCTCAGCAGCAATTTATGGTGTAAGGGCCGCTAATGGCGTTATTGTTGTTACAACCAAAAGAGGTAACCGCGACTCCTCCAATGAGATTAATGTAAATGCCTATACCGGCTGGCAGAACTGGTCGCGTTTTCCGGAAACAGTAAATGCTTATGAATGGATGCTGGGGAAAGCGGATGCAGAAATGAATTCGTATGGCAGCACCAGTATAACACCCGATGAGCTGCAAAAATGGAATGAGGGTAACAAAAACGGATACAAAAGCTTTGATTGGTATGATTTTATTATAGCCAAAAACTCTCCGCAAACATCGGTAAATGTCAGTACTTCCGGAGGATCCGGTAATATCAATTATTATCTGTCACTAACTCAGTTAAACCAAAATTCAGTGTTGGGCGATGAGTTTAGCTTTGGAAGAACAAATATACAATCTAACCTGGATTCCCAAATAGGGGAGCGTATAAAACTTGGTATTCAGATTAATGGCCGGGTTGAAACCAGAGACAATCCCGGAATTCCGGGTAGTGACGATTACTGGGCTCCGGTATATGCCTTATTGCGCAACAGACCTACAGAGAGACCTTATGCCAACGATAACCCTGATTATATAAACGATATTGGACACAATTCTGAAAACTGGGCAATTTTAAATAAAAAAAGCTCCGGTTACTGGACCGAAAATTGGCGTGTAGTTCAGTTAAACCTCGATGGAGAATATGATTTGCCAATTGAAGGATTAAAAGCAAGTGCCAGATATTCGTATTATTTGGCCGACCGTGTAATGGATGGCCATGAATATACTTATGATGCATATACTTATTTTCCTAACAATCCGGAAGGGGAACAATACCAGGTTACATTCACCATGCAAAACCCCTGGCGGGAAAGGGGTACCCGTAAAGTCATTGAAAATGCCTCGCAGTTTCAGTTGGATTATGCCAAAAAAATTGGAATGCATGATCTGAAGGTAACATTTGTAAACGAACGTATCGAAAGAAAAGATAAATCAGAATGGGTTCATGCCATACCTGAAACAAATGCCTTTTCTCTGATTCAGTTTAGTGATATGGATACCTATGATGATAGTGATTATGAAGAGGCAAGAATTGGATATATAGGACGGATCAATTATAATTATAATAATAAGTACTATTTAGAGTTTGCCGGCAGAAAGGATGCTTCCTGGAAATTCTCGCCTGATGACAGATGGGGCTTGTTTTATTCAGCATCAGCCGGATGGAGAATAACGGAAGAAAAATTTGTAAAGACTTTATTGGGGAATTCACTGGTTGACCTTAAACTAAGGGCCTCGTATGGAAAACTGGGAGATGATAATATTTCTAATTTAGGTGCATTTGATTATCTGGAAGGGTACAATTATGGCACATCCACAGTTATTATTGATGGCACAGTAGTTACAGGAGCCAGGGACAAAGGGGTACCGGTGACAAATATTTCATGGTATACCAGTAAAATTACCGATATAGGAATTGACTACTCCATTTTAAATGGAAAAATCAGTGGTGAAATAGACTATTTCTACCGAAAAAGGGATGGGCTAAAAGGCAGTAAGGATGATGTGATAGTACCTGACGAGATAGGCTATGATCTTCCCGATGAAAATATTAATACTGACGCCATATCCGGATATGATTTTTCAATTGTGTATGGAGGCAAAATCGGAGAATTATCCTTTTCAGTTGGTGGAAGTTTTTCATATGCCAGGGAAAAATATTTACAATCATATAAGCCCAAATTTTCTAATTCGTACGATTACTTTACCCACTCCAGTGAAGGAAGGTATACAGGTGTTTTTTGGGGATATGAGGCAATAGGCCAGTTTCAATCTGTCGATCAGATAAACAGTTATCCTGTTAATATTGATGGAGAGGGAAACCAGACTTTATTGCCAGGTGATATTATCTATAAGGATATGAATAAAGATGGCTTGATTGATTATAGGGATGAAAGGCCTATCGGGTATTCTACAGGTAATAATCCGGTAATTAATTATGGATTTAATATTGAGGCCAACTATAAGCGAATCGATTTTAAAGCAAACCTGTCCGGAGGGGCTATGTATTCATATAATCAAAGTGGCGAAATGCGCACTCCTTATCTTAATGGAGGTAACTTGCTTAAAATATTTTATGAAGACCGATGGCACCGGGAAGATCCGTTTGACGTAAATAGTGCTTGGATACATGGCAAATATCCGGCTTTAAGATATAATACGGATTGGCATAGCAATTACAATAAGAATTCTACTTTTTGGTTAACCAATGTGAGGTATTTAAGGTTGCGTACTTTAGAAATCGGGTATTCGCTGCCAACAGAAATTATATCAAAAGTAGGTGTTGAAAAATTCAGGTTTTATGTAAATACATATAATCTGTTTTCATTCGACAATTTAAAGGAGATAGGTGTAGATCCGGAAATTCAAAACCAGAACGGATTACAGTATCCTCAAAGTAAGTTTATTAATTTGGGTGTTAATGTGTCATTTTAACCAGAAGATGTAGGATTTGATGAATAGGTTTGCTTGTATAATATTCGTTTTGTTTCTGTTCTCAACAATGGGGTGTAACGATGATCGTTTTCTGGATCGTGAACCCACAGATGTTTTGTCAGATGATCAGTTGTGGAGCGATAATTCATTAATATTATCCTTGCTGGCTGATTTGTACGATAGGATACCGGAATATCAAAGTACCCAAAACTGGTGGAACTTTGCCGATTTTGACCAGGCTTTTGGATCGAGTTATAGTGATTACTGGAGGCATAAAAACAATAAATGGGATTATAGCGAATGGACTGTGGCCTGGTACGACTATTATACATTAATAAGGGAAGTAAATTTGTTTATACAAAAGGCCGGATTCTATCTTAATGATAACACGATAAAAGCAAGGTATATTGCTGAAGGACGCTTTATAAGGGCTGCAATTTACTTTGAGATGGTTAAACGTGTAGGTGGTGTTCCTTTAATTACAGAGCCTTTGTCATATGATTTTAGTGGCGACCCATCGTATCTGCGCACCCCTCGTTCAAAAGAGCATGAAATTTATGATTTTGTTTTAAACGAGCTGGATGATATTTTGGATGACTTGCCAAACGATATTGAGATCAAAAGCCGGGCTACCCAGGGATTGGTGTTGGCAATGGGTTGTAGGGTTGCCTTATACGCTGGTTCAATTGCCAGGTATGGGGTAAATACGCCTGAGGTTACACTTGTCGGTGGGGAAGTAGGTATTGAGGTATCAAAAGCGGATACCTATTATCAAAAGGCATTGTTGCTGGCAGAAACCTTATTGGATGCTTCTAAATATGGGTATAGCCTTTATCAGGAAAATCAGGAAGATTTGTCAGCAAACTTTGCAGATGTATTTCTTAAGAAAGCCAATAACAGGGAGGTTCTTTTTGTTAAGGACTTTAAATTGCAAAGTGGTAAAACAGTAAATTTCACTGTGGAAAATCAACCATGGTCGGGTGCTGAAGATCTGGAAGGTGGAAGGATGAATCCGTCTTTAAATCTGGTTCAGTCGTTTGAATTGCTGGATAATTCATTTCAAACATTTCAAACCAAAGATGCTGCCGGAGGATATTTGTTTTTTGATAGTCCTGAAAAAATGTTTGAAGGCAGGGATGCCCGTTTAAAAGGAACGGTTTTGGTTCCGGGTACAAAATTTAAAGGTAAAGACCTTGATATTTGGGCAGGATATGTGCTGGCAGATGGCTCAGTTATCACCGGTGATACATATGGTCAACGAAAAGTGTTGCCGGGCAGGGATGTGGAAGAACAGGTTGTAGGCATTGACGGCCCAATTAATGGCCTTGAATTTTCGGCACAAACAGGTTTCTATTGTCGAAAGTATCTTGATCCGGCAACAGGTTCAGGGCAGCGTGGATTAAAAAGTGAAGTATGGTGGATACGATACCGCCTGGCAGAAGTGTACTTAAATGCAGCCGAGGCAGCTTTTGAATTGGGAAAAGTGTCAATAGCAGCTGAATATATAAATGTAGTCAGGCGCCGTGCTGGTTTTACAATTGATTTAAGCGAAAGTGATATGTCTTTTGATAGGATTGTACATGAAAGAAAGGTAGAGCTTGCCTTTGAAGGGCATTTGTTATGGGATATGAAGCGTTGGCGACTGGCACATAAAGTATGGAATGGTGAAACGGTGCCATTGACCAATAAACCCTGGAAAGCTGATGAAGTGAGTAATAGGGTGTATGGATTGTGGCCATACAAATACTATAATCCAGGTGATGAAAATGATGGAAAATACTTGTTTAAGCAGGTTTTGCCTAATGAAGTCACGGGCTGCGATTATTTTAGATTAGGAAATTATTATTCAAATATTTCTGATGATGTTTTAAGCAAAAACCCTCTTTTGGTTAAAAACCCAAATCAATTATAAAGTAAAGATGATGAAAGTATTTCAATCGATAATATGGTCTGGAATCCTCGCTTTACTATTTGTGTGTTGTGAGTATGATAATTATTCTGAACCGGGTTCTCTTCTTCAAGGAAACCTTGTGTTTAATGGAGAGCCAATTCATATTAGTAATAATAGTGTGGAGTTTGAATTGTGGGAGCCGGGCTGGCAAAAGAGTGCGCCCATTTATGTGTCCGTAAATCAGGATGGAGCGTATTCCGCAAGTTTATTTGATGCTACCTATAAACTAATTATCCCGGAACATCAGGGGCCATTTAGGTGTGTGAACAATGCAGTAACAAATTCGGATACCATAATTGTAGAGGTAAATGGTAACAAGAATTTTAATATTGAAGTGGAGCCTTACTATATGATTAGAAATGTAGGTTTTGATGTTATTGGCAGAGAAGTGACAGCAACATTTGGCTTGGAGCAGGTGATAACTGACGAGGATGCCCGCTCTGTTGAAAAAGTCAGTTTCTATATGAATAAAACCAGGTTCGTGGATTTTCAGTGGAAGGTGGCAGATGTTTCAATTGATGGGGAAGATATAGAAGATATGACTTCCATATCAATGACTTTAACGGTGCCTGATATTGTTCCATCCCAAAACTATGTTTTTACACGGATAGGTGTTAAAATAGAAGGAAGAGAAGATATGCTTTTTTCGGGCGTAGAGAAAATCAGTCTGTAAATATTTTTGGTGAATATTTAGATTAACTGGCCATCCGGGATATGCTTCGGTGAACCTTGATGGCCATTTTTATGCCCGGTTGGTAAGGAATTGATTGTTGAATAAATGCTTATATATAAATGTTTTAAGAAGAAAATGATGAAGAAAAGTAATTTTTTGTGTGCTTTGCTTGTTTTGTTTGTGACAGGAATTGGTTTGTCTTCTTGTCAGGGAATAGGTAATGAAAAAACGGTGGCAACAGAGTTAAGAGCTCCGGCCTACCCATTGATAACTATTGACCCGTACACTTGTGCATGGTCTAAAACCGATAAATTGTACGATGATGCGGTTCGTCACTGGACAGGGCGTATTCATTCACTAATTGGTGCAGTAAGGGTTGATGGTAAAGTCTACCGCTTTTTAGGAAAAGAAGAGATCAGGTTGCAACCTGTTATCCCAATGGCTAAAGTTGAACCCTGGGAAGGAAAATATTCCTTTGAAAAACCATCGGGAAAATGGGAAAAACCAGGCTATAAAGCTAAAAACTGGAAAACCGGTATGGGAGCTTTTGGTACCAGGGATATGCCTGCCTTATCAACCCCTTGGGAAACTGCAGATATTTGGGTTCGCAGGGAATTTGTAATGCCTGATAATTTGTCGGATAGGGATTTGTATCTGGTTTATTCTCATGATGATACCTTTGAGCTGTATTTAAATGGCAAGCAACTGGTAAAAACAGGTTACGAATGGCATAATGATGTGCAACTGAAACTGGATAAATCGCTATTGAATCCTGGGGCTAAAAATGTAATAGCTGCCTACTGTAAAAACAAAATGGGTGGGGCTTATGTCGATTTCGGTATTTATCAGGAGAGTGAAAATAAAGAGCAGTTTGTTCAGACAGCTGTGCAAAACAGTGTTAAACTTACGGCAACCCAAACCCAGTATAACTTTACTTGCGGACCGGTTGATTTGGATGTGCAGTTTGTTTCTCCATTGCTTTTAGATGATCTTGACCTGATGTCTCGTCCTATAAATTACATCGATTATCAGGTGGTATCAAACGATGGACAGGAACATGATGTTCAGATTTATATTGAAAAGACTCCGGAATGGGCTGTTAACGAACTTCATCAGGTTGTTGAGGTTAGTAAGGGCGAAACGGGTAACGTAAGCTTTGCCAGAGCAGGTACAGTTGAACAGCCTGTTTTAAAGAAAAAGGGAGATGATTTAAGAATAGACTGGGGATATGCCTACCTGGCTTCAGATAAGGCGCCATCTAATGTGGTTGCCATTGGCGACTACCATGATTTGAAAAAAGAATTTGTTCAAAAAGGTGTTATTTCCGGTTCTGAAACAGCTATTGCCGATAACCTGGTTAGGAACATGCCGGCTCTTGCCATAACCAATAACCTGGGTAAAGTGGGTGCTGCTCCTGAAAGTGGTTATGCTATGGTTGGATATGATGATAAGGAATCTATTCAGTATTTTGGAGATAACCTAAAAGCCTGGTGGACTCAAGAGGGCAAAATTCAAATGGATGATATTCTTGTGTCGGCTGTTAAAGGGCATGATGATATTATTGAAAGATGCAAAAGTTTTGATGTTGATATGTGGGAGGAATGTTTGAGTGCCGGAGGGCAAAATTATGCAGATCTATGTGTTTTGGCGTACCGACAAGCTATTGCAGCGCATAAATTGGTTAAGGATCAGCAAGGCAATATATTGTTTTTATCCAAAGAGAACTTTAGTAACGGATCAATTGGTACTGTTGATGTTACTTATCCTTCTGCACCTTTGTTTTTAAGATATAACCCGGATTTATTAAAGGGGATGTTAAACCCGATCTTTTATTATTCTGAGAGCGGGAAATGGAATAAACCCTTTGCTGCTCATGATGTGGGGACTTATCCGTTGGCTAACGGACAAACTTATGGTGGAGATATGCCTGTTGAGGAATGTGGAAACATGTTGGTGTTAACAGCAGCTATTGCCAATCGTGAAGGAAATGCAGATTATGCTCAAAAACACTGGGATGTGTTGACTACCTGGGTAAATTACCTGCTCGAAAATGGCCTGGATCCGGAAAATCAGCTTTGTACCGATGATTTTGCAGGGCACTTTGCTCACAATGCAAACCTTTCTGTTAAAGCCATCATGGGGGTTGCGTGTTATGCGCAACTGGCCGACATGTTAGGAAAAGATGGGCTTGCCAATCAGTACCAGAGTGCTGCCAGGGATATGGCTGCCCAATGGTGCCAAAAGGCTGAGGATGGTGATCACTATAAACTAACATTTGATAAGCCGGGAACCTGGAGCCAAAAGTATAATCTGGTTTGGGATAAATTGTTGGATCTTGGTATTTTCCCATCTGAAGTGGTTGAAAAGGAACTGGCCTATTATTTAACCATGCAAAATAGCTTTGGCTTGCCTTTGGACAACCGTCGTACTTATACCAAGTCCGACTGGATTATATGGACCGCTACTTTAGCTAACGATATGGAAACATTTGGTAAGTTCATTGATCCGGTTCACCGGTTTGTAACCAAAACAGAAGACAGGGTTCCAATGTCTGACTGGTATGAAACTACAGATGGGAGCAAAGTTGGCTTCCAGGCCCGTTCTGTTGTAGGAGGATATTTTATTAAACTTTTAGAATAGGTATTACATTTTTTAGTATTTCTGTGGGTAACATTAGTCCTGTAATTACGGGTCTGGTGTTACCTTTTTTTAGTTCCTGTCAATTTTTGCTCCCAAGTATCAATGTACTTTAGAATCCCGTTTGTTACATTTGAAAAATCCATTGTTATCTAATTTTTATTTGTAGTACAGTGGCGTCTAGTATGTGGCACAAAGTGTAAAATATGATGCGTATGGCACTTTGAAAAGCTAATCCTTCTGACCTCTACTTAGCCGAAGTTTTTGTTTTGGTTATACCTTTATTCAATTATAGCCGAAGCAAAAGCTTCGGCGGTGTTCAAACACCATACAAACTATCAAATAACAACAATCCTCACTATGTGATATATTTGATGTTAGAGTTTTGTGCTTTTTATAAATATCGGTCAGTCAAATAATTTATATAATTCTCATTGCCAATATAAAATTCCTTTTTCAGTTTCATCGTTAAATATTACCAATTCAATATTTGGATCAAACAGAAACTTATCGCTTACCTTGAACTTCCTTTCAAAATGAATCTTTTTTGCATAAACGTTAAGTTGAGTGTATGGTGTCGTAATGGTCTTTCTTTATAATTAAAACCAACAGTCTTTTCCCCATGATGTAAAGAACCGTCGTATACTGCCTGTCCCGATATTGTTGGGAAGACACGTACGTACTTTTTATGAAGTAAAAAGTCGTGGTGTGAGAGGTCCTCTTGTAGACTTTTAGCCTATCGTCGATCTACTCCTTTAGGTGCTGGTGTTTATAGGTTATCTCCCTTTAAATAAGATTGATAAAGATATTCAGGACTTTCATAATAGACACTACTGTTAAAGTCTTCAATTTTCCTTGATAACCACGAGTTGTATACTTCTATTAGATTTTCAATCAATGATTTCTCATTGTTTTTATTCAGCATGATAATTAGACGCTTGTAAACTTTTCCAATATCCCAATGAGTCGGAATTGAGTATTTTGCGCTTAATACATTATCATATCGGCCTTTTACAATACTATACTTTTCAATAATATTGAAGGCTAATTTATCTATATTCTCATTATGGTAAATATCTGCTAAATCAAGAATGGTTGAAATTTATCTTGTTTAATCGTTGTAAAAACGAAACCTAAACTACCAAAAAATGGTTTGAATCCAAGCGTTAGTTATAAATATATGATTATCATCAAAGTTGTCGTTGACACAGTTTATTGCATACTCCCGGCATTCGTACTTTTCAACCATTATTTGCCCAATCGGAAAGAATCGGACACCCTTTTTATCCATCCAAATGCTAGATTTTGCACAAGAATCGGTCTTTTAAACCATCAAAAACAAACAGTTCAATTAACAATCGACCTTTTAAATCATCAAAATCATATACAGCCATTGAAAATCGATGTGTCAAATGGTTAATTCCTTATAGTTCAATTAACAATGTACTATTTAAGCAAAAAAAAACGTATGTTTTTTGTGAAAATGGATGATTTTAACGGTCAAAAAGATGCATTTCCATTGACGAGATTCATATTTTACGGATTTTATAGAGTATTTGCATGGTTGTGCATAAAAATACAAATATTCTTGAGAAACTATCAATTTGAAAGCATAACTCCTTTTTGTACACCGCTATATCCAGGAGGGGACTTTTCCTCTTCATGGAACCAAAACATGTACACCACATAATAACAAAGCTGTAAATCAGAAGCCTCTTCATGGGTTTTGCTATACTTTATTAATAAAAATGTAAAAAAGATTAAAAAAAACAAAAAAACGTGTGAGTAAATAGTTTTTGGTAATTGTAATAGTAGCAGTTAACGGCCATTTAATAAAATGATGGATTGTCGTTAGCTGTATTTAATCTATTAATAATTAAAATTTTAACTATGAAAAAAAGAAGTTTACTTTCAAAATTTATTTTAACTTCTGCTTTAAGCGGTCTTTTGGGTATTACAACCATGAATGCCCAAACTCTAAAACACTCATACACATTTGAAGATGGCACTGCCAATGATGTTGTAGGTAATGTAAACGGTACAGTATCTGGAGGTGTGTTTGAGAATGGTGGTTACGTAATGTTTGCCGGAGATGAGTTTATTGAATTTGATGCTGCAGCTATAGCTTTAAATGAATATGAATCCATAACAGTAGAAACCTATGTAAAGAGGGGTGAGAATGCTGATGGTGAGTACAATGCAGTATGGTCTTTTAATGGATATAGGGCTAGTAATGATTATTTGTTATCAATAGTGCGTGGTAGTAATACCTGTCAAACAGAAGTTAACGGTTTGGGTGCTGCTGGTCCGGAACCTGTAAATGGTGAAACACATCATTATGTGTCTATTTTAACCAAACAAGCATTAAAATTATATATTGATGGGGTTTTAGTTAGCGAAAAAGCCACATCAGGTGATTTAATTTCAAACATAGGTACTCATCCTGATCATCCTGCTACCGCGTATATTGGTAAAAGTACCTGGCCGGATAAAAGTTTTAAAGGCACCATTTATGAATGGAATATTTATGAAGGCGAATTAGATAACTCTACTATTTATACTCATGCAAAAGATTTTGGGGTTGTTACCGATGATTCAAAATTAAAAAGCCTTTCGGTTACAAATGGATCACTTTACCCATCATTTAACCCATCTGTAACAGAATATACTGCCGTTTTAAATCCCGGAACAACTTCAATGGACGTGTTAGCTGTGGCCTTTGAAGAAGGCGCACTTGTTATGGACGGCAATAGTAATATGGATTTAAGTGGTATTGATGTATCTGATGAATCCGGAGATATTACTATTTCAGTTATTACTGACAATGGTCAGACTGACTATTCAATTCATTACCTTGTGAACACTGATCTTACATTAAAGCATTCGTACGATTTTGAAGATGCTTTTGCTGTAAATGATGTAGTTGGAGGAGCGAATGGTACAACAACAGATGTAATGACAGTATTTGATGGAGCATGGCATGCAGATGGTGATCAATCAGCTAAAATCGTTTTAGATCCTGCAGCAATTGCTATAAATACTTATCCATCAATTACATTTGAGGGCCATGTTACATTGGGCGAAAATGGGGGGTACACCATATTGTATTATTTTGGAGGTAATGGTAATGATAATGCTACACTGTTACGTTTAACAGATGGTTCTGATGCTAATGAAAGCTGGGCACAAATTAGTGCAAACAACGATGTTAAGGCCTACGCAGCTTGTCCGGAACAAGAACCATTTACAACGCACCACTATGTAGTTGTTATGAGTTATGGATATGTTAAGTATTATTTAGATGGAGCTTTAGTTAGTGAATCGCAAATTTCTGACGCCGCAAACTTTATTTCAAATGTTGGAACAGAAGTAGCTTATTTAGGTGTTGGAACCTGGGATGATCCTTTATTGGTTGCAACAGTTGAAGAGTTTAATATTTACAGTGGTGAAATGGATGCAGCAACAGTAGCTCAAAGGTGTGAAGCTTACGGAATTACTCCTACAGGTGTTGAAAAAACAGTAGCTAAAATTTCTACTTTATATCCAACTGTATCCAATGATGTATTTAATGTTGAATTTAAAGATCAGTCAGGAACCATTACTGTTTACGATTTAAGCGGTAACGTGATTAAGCAAATACAACCAGATGGATTATCAGCAACTTTTACAGTTGATAACCCAGGTATTTATCTTGTTCAGGTTGTAAGTGAAGGTGTTACCAATACTTACAAAGTTGTTAAAAAATAAGTTTTAAATAGTTTCCGCAAGAAAATTTATGATTCCTACGCTCACCCCTTTGATTCCTCCCGTTTGATCGGGACAAGCTCTAAAGGGGAAAACTCCAACGCACTGTGCGGAAGCTACTTCCCCTTTAGGGGACTGAGGGGTGTGGGTGGGCTAACAAAATTTTAGCAGTTTTCTTGCAAGCACTAAATATACTCATAAAAAGAGGCCTCCAATGGGGGCCTTTTTTTATGAGTATATTTATGATTGATCTTGTATTAAGAATATCGTATTAAAACAAAACTCTATTATAAAATGACAACCAGAAGAGATTTTTTGAAAAAAGGAGGTTTGGCAGTTGCAGGGCTATCGCTGTTAGGACCGGCAAAAGCACTAATGACAAACCCTGTATCATATGTTACCAACCGACCTGCCGAAGGGGATAGGCATTTTGTTTCAGCGGCTGTGGAAAAAACAATCAAACGTATTAAAAAGGAAATAGCTGACGATAAACTAGCCTGGATGTTTGAAAACTGTTTTCCCAATACCCTGGATACAACTGTGGAATATACAATTGAAAACGGAAAGCCCGATACATTTGTAATTACAGGTGATATCCATGCCATGTGGCTTCGCGATTCAACAGCCCAGGTTTGGCCTTACCTGCCTTTGGCTAAAAAGGATAAAAATCTTCAGTCGTTGCTGGCAGGTGTTGTACATCGACAAACAAAATGTATTTTGCTCGATTCTTATGCCAATGCCTTTAATAAAGATGTTCATGAAAAAGGCGAGTGGATGACGGATAAAACAGATATGAAAGCCGGGGTTCATGAACGTAAATGGGAAATAGATTCGCTTTGTTATGCAGTAAGGCTAGCATATCATTACTGGAAAACAACCGGCGATAAATCCATTTTTGATGCGGATTGGCAAAAGGCTGCCGGATTAATTGTTAAAACGTTTAAAGAGCAGCAACGCAAAAACGGTGTTGGTCCTTATGTTTTTGAGCGCAAAACAGAGCGTCAGCTCGATACGTTATCAAACAGGGGCTTTGGTAGGCCATTAAAGCCTGTGGGTTTAATAAACTCATCTTTCCGTCCATCGGATGATGCCTCTACTTATGGTTTTTTAGTTCCGTCTAATTTGTTTGCTGTTACTTCGCTTCATCAACTTGCAGAAATAAGTGAAGAGATTTTAAATAATAAGGATTTTGCCCGTCAGTGTACTACAATGGCTGATGAAGTAGATGCTGCCATTAAAAAATATGCGGTGGTTGAGCATAAAAAATATGGTAAAGTATATGCTTTTGAAGTAGATGGTTTTGGAAACGCTACTTTTATGGATGATGCCAATGTACCAAGTTTATTGGCATTGCCTTACCTTGGATGCGTAAAAAAGGATGACCCGGTTTATAAGAATACCCGTCAGTTGGTATGGAGCGAAGACAATCCTTATTTCTTTAAAGGAAAAGCTGCTGAGGGAATTGGTGGACCGCATGTTGGGTATGATATGGTTTGGCCTATGAGTATTATCATGAAGGCAATGACAAGCAGTAGTGACAGTGAAATCAAGTCTTGTATCAAAACTTTGCGAAATACGGATGCAGATACAGGTTTTATGCATGAAACTTTCCATAAGGATGATCCTTCCAACTTCTCCAGATCATGGTTTGCCTGGGCAAATACCTTATTTGGTGAATTAATCATGAAGGTAGTAGATGAAGGGAAGTCAGATCTTTTAAAAATTTAAATTATAAACAGAAACCATCATGATTAAGTAGTGTTTTCTTGCAGAAACTATTTAATACTTAATACTTGGTACTTGATACTTGTGTCTTGCTACTTGCTACTTGTATCTGGTGTCATAATAATAATTTAGGTCTATGAAAAAAATCCATAATGTTTTACTCGCAGCGATGTTCAGTCCTTTGCTCTCAATGGCTCAGGCTCCTGCCGATAAAACAGAATATGATATAAATAAAGATAAGGTACTCTATACGGTTGGTTATAGTCATCTGGATACAGAATGGAACTGGGACTACAAAACAACCATTGATGAGTGCATTAAAAATGTAATGACTGAGAATTTTTACCTGCTTGAGAAATACCCCGAATATGTTTTCAACTTTACCGGTTCGCGCCGGTATCAGATGATGAAAGAATATTATCCGGAGCTCTATGCTCAGGTAAAAGAATATATCTCCAAAGGGAGATGGTTTGTTTCGGGTTCGTCCGTTGACGAGGGGGAGGTTAATGTTTCTTCATCAGAATCCTTGATTCGCCAGGTTTTGTATGGCAATCAATATTTTAAAAAGGAGTTTGGTGTGGAGAGTGTAGATTATATGTTGCCGGATTGTTTTGGCTTTTTGGCCAACCTGCCTACCATATGGAACCACTGTGGCTTATTAGGTTTTTCTACACAAAAGTTAACCTGGCATTCGGCAGCAGGTGTGCCTTTTAATGTAGGTGTTTGGAATGGCCCTGACGGAAAAGGGATTATTGCAGCCCTAAATGCTACTTCATATACCAGCAGCGTTGAGCTACGGCTTGATAAGAGTGATTATTGGTCTAAACGTATTGATGAAAACCAAAAGGATCATGGCTTTCAATTCGATTATAAATATTATGGTGTTGGCGATATGGGCGGTGCTCCTCGCGAAAGAGATGTGAAAAATGCGATAGGAAGCCTCAGTAATGCTGATGCCGACCTTAAGGTAGTGTTAAGCTCTTCAGACCAGATGTATAAGGATATTACGCCTGAAATCAGGTCAAAGCTTCCTGTTTATTCCGGAGATTTGTTGTTGATAGAACATAGTGCCGGGTCGTTAACCTCGCAGGCTTTTATGAAGCGGATGAACCGTAAAAATGAACTGCTTGCCAAATCGGCTGAACAATTGGCCGTAACAGCAAACTGGCTAAATGGAACATCGTACCCGGCTGAAAAAATCAATAAGTCGTGGGATTTGGTATTGGGTTCTCAGTTTCATGATATTTTACCGGGAACCAGTATACCCAAAGCTTATGAGTATGCCTGGAATGACGAGTTTATTGCAGCCAATGGATTTGGCGAAGTGCTAAAACACAGTGTTAGTGAAGTGGTGGGTGAGATGAATACAGAGACTAAAGGAAAGGCGGTTGTAGTATACAATCCCGTTGCTTCTGAACGCGAAGATGTTGTGTCTGTAGAGCTTACTTTTGATAAAGTGCCCGAAAATATTGTGGTTTACGATGCAAATAATAAACCGTTGAAATCGCAGATTATTGGCAGGGCAGGAAATAAAGTGAAATTTATTTTTGTGGCAAAAGTTCCTTCCTTAAGCTTAAATGTGTTTGATGTTAGATCAGGTAACAGTGCCGTAAGCAAAAGCAGTTCTTTAAAAGTTACCTCACGTTCTCTTGAAAATGAATATTACAAGGTGATTTTTGCCGATAATGGTGATATGCTAAGCATAAGGGATAAAGTAAATAATAAAGAGCTTTTAGCTGAACCCGCCAGATTAGAGTTTCAGCATGAGTCGCCTAAGGAATGGCCTGCGTGGAATATGGATTGGGACGACCGTCAGAACCCGGCCATTGATTTTATGGACGATGATTGTGAAATAAGTATCCTGGAAAACGGTCCTGCCAGGGTGGCTTTAAAAATTACCCGCGGCGGACGAAACTCTGCCATTACCCAGGTAGTCAGTCTTTGTGCCGGTAAGTCAGGCAAGCGAATTGAAGTATCAAATGATTTGAACTGGCAGAGCAGGGGCGTTAGCTTAAAAGCTGCATTTCCTTTAACGGTAAATAATAAGAATGCTACCTATAATTTGGGGGTAGGAACCCTGGAAAGGGGAAATAATGAAAGCAATAAGTTTGAAGTTCCGGCCAAGCAATGGTTCGATTTAACAGATCAATCAGGCAAGTACGGAGTAACCATTCTCGAAGATTGTAAGTATGGTTCGGATAAACCGGAGGATAATAAATTAAGGCTGACCCTGATGTATACCCCTGAAACCCATAATTGGTATAAGGTTCAGAATTCGCAGGATTGGGGACGCCATCAATTCAGGTACGGTATTTACGGGCATAGCAAAAGCTGGAAAGAAGCAAATGCTGCTATTCAGGGAGAATTTTTCAATCAACCGCTAATGGCTTTTGAAGCCTCAAACCATAAGGGTAGTCTTGGAAAATCCTTTTCATTTATGTCGGCTAGTTCACCTGCAGTTGGCCTAATGGCCATCAAAAAAATGGAGGATTCGGATTATTACCTGATACGAGTAAAAGAAGTATTAGGGAAAGATCATAAAGTGGCTTCATTAAACTTTGCTGCTGAAATTGAAGATGCCTTTGAAGTAAACGGACAGGAAAACAAGGTTGGGGCAGCTAGCTTTAGTAAGAATAAATTATCATTTGATTTAGGGCATTATACCATTAAAAGTTATGCCGTTAAGCTAAAGTCTGCTCAAACAAAAGAGAATGAGTCTCAAAAAACAATTGACTTGCCATATAACCAGGATGTAATGACCTTTGATCATAACCGTCATGATGGTGATATGACCTGGGGATGGTCTTATCCTTCTGAGTTGATCCCGGAGACTATAATTAGCGAGGGAGTTGAGTTCAGAATGGGAAGCCGGGCTGATGAAAAGGCGAATGTTGTAAACTGCAGGGGACAGGAAATAGCTTTGCCCGAAGGATATAACAAGGTTTATTTATTGGCAGCCGCAGATGATGTATCGGATGCCACATTTAAGATAGGTAACCGGGAAACAACATTGAGTATTCAAAACTGGACAGGGTATATTGGGCAGCATTATAACAGACGGTTTGCGCAGGATGGATTAACGGTTACGGGCATATCAGATGCCTATGTTAAAACCGATAATATTGCATGGTTTGCTTCTCATTGTCATCAGGGGTATCCGGGTAAAAACCAGTCGTACCAGTATTGTTATTTATATAAATACGAACTTAACGTACCCAAGGGGGCAAAGTCTATCGTGCTTCCAGACAACTCCAGGATAAAAATCATGGCTATAACAGCAACCAAAGGAGGTACTGAAAAGGCAAATCCATTACAACCCCTTTACGATGATTTTAAAACAGATGCAGCCTATGTATTCAAGAAATAAATAATTGTCAGTTTTTTTTCATATTTAGTTTAATATTAGAAGTGCAGATTTGTTAATCAGAAAGCTGTTCGGGATACCGGACAGCTTTTTTTATTCTGCACATATTGTTTAGCGTTAGGAGTTGTGCTTTTAGATTGAGAGTTTCTCAAGAATATCTATTTATAGTTAACGGATATGCTATCTTTTACGTGCAGAAAGCACAGTTGACCACAGCCTCTGGTAAAACTCCAGTTGCCGCGTACATTCTCCCGTATGGTTGATTTAAAAGGTTAATGAAAACCACATTCAATCATGTGGTAGCAAGAGAAAAATACACTTTTCTTTCTATCATTAATGAAGTAAAAACCCTCCTGTAATAATTTGAATTACTGTAAGCTATGCAACCATCTGTTATAATATGTATAGAAAAATTTAAAAAAAGTTAATAATCCTGTGAGTAGTACAAAAAGGGTAGTTGTATTAGTTAAAAGAATCTAAATAATTTTTAAAGTTTTTTATAGAATGAAAGATCTATTAACGCAAAGTCACAAGGTTGTATGTTGGATAACCGTGGCATTAACATTTTGTTTAGGCAGTTGTAAAGATGATACAATTGAAACTCCTGAACAATCATACGATCCTTCACGAGCGGTGGAGGTTACTGATTTTATACCAAAATCAGGGGGCGCAAATGAGCAAATGGTGATTTATGGAAATAATTTTGGTAGTGATGCTTCAATTGTTCATGTTTCTATTGGTGGAGAAGAGGCTACGATAATTGGCGTAAAAAATGATGTGCTTTATTGTTTGATACCAAGGCAGGCTGACGAAGGTAGTATTAAAATACAGGTTGGTGAGGGAGATAACCTATCTGCTGTGGCAACACTGGATGAAAAACTCGATTATATTAAAAGAACACTTGTTTCTACTCTTTGTGGTGAGGTTGATGAAGAAGGGGAATATGATGTTAAAGATGGTACTTTTGATGATTGTGGAGGTTTCTTTAATCCAAGCTGGTTTACTTTTGATCCTAAAAGGCCCAACCTATTATATATGGCCCAGGATGGAAATGACGGAGGTGATGTGCGTTTGCTTGACCTGGAAGCGGAAACAGTTACCACTCCTATTACCAGGGCAATGGGGAACTGGGGTAGGATGAGAAGTATTAACTGGACAATGGATGGTGAATACATGATTATTTCTAACGACCAGGGAAATGAAAATGGTATTAGTACATCTATTCTTTCCAGAACTAACTATTTCCAGGATCCTCAGATATTGACTTCGTATAAACAATGTAACGGGGCCGCTATCCATCCGGTAAACGGAGAATTGTATTTTAATAGCTATGAAAAAGGACAGTTCTACCGTTTTGATATGGAAACTTATTTTGACAGGGGATTAGGCATTAAGGATTATGAAGAATTGTTTAAGATACAGGATAACGCATGGGAATTTAATATCCGTATCCACCCAAGTGGTGATTATGCCTATATCGTGGTAATTAATCAACATTATATCCTTCGTACCGATTATAACTGGGAAACAAAAAGATTTACATCTCCTTTTGTAGTATGTGGAGAGGCCAGGAGTGCAGCATGGGTTGATGGAGCCGGAACCAGTGCCCGTTTAAATAATCCTTACCAGGGAGTTTTTGTTAAAAATGACAATTACGTAGCGCAAGGAAAAGAGGATGTTTATGATTTCTACTTTACAGAACGGGGTAATCATGATATCAGGATTTTATCACCGGAAGGCAGGGTAACAACCTATGCAGGAAGGGGTAGCGAAAATGTTAACTCTGATGCATTCGGATATATCGATGGAGGCCTAAGGGATGAGGCTCGTTTTAATCGACCTGAAGCACTGGCTTATGATGAGACAAATAAGATTTTTTATATTGGCGATTGCAATAATCATGTAATCCGTACAATAGTTGTTGATTAATAAATACTTGAAATACGAAATACATGAAGAATTTATTATATACAATGGTCCTGATGTTTGGCTTTGTATTTAATGCCATAGCACAGGAAAAAGTTGTAGTAACAGGAAATGTAACCGACGGGAAAAATGAACCGTTGGTTGGTGTAAACATTACCATAAGTGATATGCCTGGTTTAGGTACGATTACTGATGTTGACGGAAATTTTAAAATTTCAATGGAACCCTACCATAAACTGGTTTTTTCTTTTATTGGGTTTGATACACAGGAGATTCTGATCAAAGAACAAAGGGTTCTTAATATACAAATGAAGGAATCAGAAGGAAGTGAGCTGGAAGAAGTGGTTGTAACTGGTACCGGGGCAAAAAAGAAGGTTACGGTAACCGGAGCTATCACTACCGTAAAACTTGAAGAGATGAAGTCTAATCCTTCGGCAAGTATTACGAATAGTCTGGCTGGTAATGTGGCAGGTGTAATGACCATGCAATCGTCAGGACAACCTGGTAGAAACGTATCTGAATTCTGGATCCGTGGTATTTCTACTTTTGGTGCAGGAAACAGTGCCTATGTGTTGGTTGATGGATTTGAACGTGATTTGAATGATATCAATATTGAGGATATCGAATCGTTTTCAGTATTGAAGGATGCTTCGGCAACTGCGATTTACGGATCAAAGGGTGCGAATGGGGTTATATTAATTACAACTAAGCATGGTAAGGCCGGTAAAGTTAAGATTAATGCAAAAGTAGAGAGTACCTACAATACCAGAACAATAACGCCTGAGTTTGTGGATGGTAATACTTATGCATCATTGCTTAATGAAGCTCGTGTAACCCGGAATATGATACCCAAATATTCTAATGAAGAGTTAGCAATTATCCAGCATGGACTTGACCCTGATCTTTATCCAAATGTGGATTGGTGGGATAAAGTAATTAAAGACGGGGCTTATAATTATCGTGCAAACCTTAATATCAGTGGGGGTAGTAACAAAGCCCGTTATTTTGTTTCTGCCAGTTATATTGAAGAGCAAGGTATGTACAAAACAGATAAGGCAATAAAAAATGAGTACAATACCAATGCAAACTACAAACAGTGGAACTACCGTTTAAATACAGATATTGATATTACACAAACAACACTTTTAAAAGTGGGTGTTTCCGGTTCTTTATCAAAGGAAAATACACCTGGTTTGGGTGATGATCTTTGGGGTGTGTTATTTGGATATACTCCTTTGCTTTCTCCTATTACCTATTCAGATGGTCGTATTCCTGCTTATGGACAAGGAATTTTAACAAACCCATGGGTGGTTTCAACTCAAACAGGTTTTAATGAAAACTGGGATAATAAAATTCAAACCAACGTTACCCTTGAGCAAAATCTGAATTTTGTAACAGAAGGTCTTCGTTTTATCGGTCATTTTGGATATGATACCAATAACAGCAATAATATACAAAGAAGAAAATGGCCTGAGCAATGGTATGCCCAAAGAAGAAAGCCAGATGGAACATTGGATTATAAAAGAGTCACAGAATCTTCACCTATGTTTCAGGCGAGTAGTTCAAATGGTAACAGAAGAGAATTCCTTGACCTGACCATGAAGTACGATCGTGCATATGGCAACCATCACATTGGAGGTACTTTTAAATATACCCAGGATGCCTTTATTAATACACAGAATTTAGGAGATGATCTTAAAACCGGAGTGGCCAGACGTAACCAGGGTATAGCCGGACAAGCTACCTATAACTGGAATCTACGTTATTTTGCAGATTTTAATTTTGGTTATAATGGTTCCGAAAACTTTGCTCCGGGGCATCAGTTTGGTTTCTTTCCTGCGTTTTCTGTAGGTTGGAATATGGCTGAAGAAGGGTTTATTAAAAACAACCTTCCCTGGATGAATATGTTTAAGGTACGTTATTCTTATGGAAAAATTGGTAATGATAATTTAGGTGATAACCGTTTCCCATACTTGTATACCGTTCAAATAGCAGATTTACTTCCGGAGGAACATCGAGGTGGATTGGGCTATCAATGGGCTGAGTATGGAAATGACCGATCATACAGTGGTGCTTTTTACAGACAGGTTGCTTCGCCTTATGTAACCTGGGAAATTGCCACCAAAAAAGACCTTGGGGTTGATTTTTCTATCTTTAATGATAAACTATCTGCAAACGTCGATTATTTTGAAGAAAGACGTGATGGTATTTATATGGATAGGAACTATTTGCCGGATATGGTTGGGTTAGAAAATTATGATTACTATGATGATGGTGATAAAGGGGTTCTGATTCCAAGTGCCAATGTGGGTATAGTTGAAACCAAAGGTTTTGATGGCCGCTTTGACTACAAACAAAAAGTTGGTGCTGTTGATTTAACGGTTCGTGGTACTATTACTTATAGTAAAAACGAAATATTGGAAAAGGATGAAAGAAATACTATTTATCATTATCAACAGGAAAAAGGATACCGCGTAGATCAGAATAAAGGATTAATTGCTCTTGGCCTTTTTAAAGATTATGATGATATCAGAAACAGTCCGACACAAGAGTTCGGGACTTACCAGCCTGGTGATATCAAGTATAAAGATGTAAATGGAGATGGTGTGGTTAATGGTGGTGATGAAGTTGCCATTGGATCAACAAGAAGACCTAGTTTAATTTATGGTATGGGTACCACAGCCAGATGGAAGAACCTGGATGTAAATGTTCATTTTCAGGGTGCTGGTAAAAGCGATTTCCCTATTTATGGTAAATGTGTATATGCATTTAGCGAAGGGATGTGGGGTAACGTATTGTCAGGAATGGTTACTTCTGATCGTTGGATTTCTTCTGAAATATCAGGAGATCCATCCACAGAAAACCCGAATGCGAAATATCCAAGGTTAAGTTATGGAGGAAATGACAATAATTACCGCAATTCAACTTACTGGTTACGCGATGGATCATATCTAAGATTGAAAACAGTGGATTTAGGTTTTACTATTCCAAAGAGGATTGTTAACAAGCTACATATAAGCAATGCCCGTATATCTTTGGTAGGAACAAATTTGATAACATGGTCTAAATTTAAATTGTGGGATCCGGAAATGGGTAGTCCGCGAGGAGAGAAATATCCTCCTTCAAGGTCAATAACATTTGGATTAAGCGTAAACTTATAATACTAATGGCGATGATAAATAAAATAAAAATATTTTCAATACTATCCATTTTAGCAGGCATCTTTGGTTCCTGCGGAGATTATCTGGATTCAGACGAGTATTTTAAAGATCGGGTTACCGATGAAAAAATATTTTCGAGTAAGTTGTATTCTGAAGAATGGCTGGCTCATACCTATTCATTCTTGAAAAATGAATGTGCAGATGTTAGCAGTAAGGGGTATACTCCTCATTGTTTTGCTGATGATATGTATTATGGTGACAGGGATATAGAGTATGATAATAAGGAAACAAATTCTTTGTCGTATAACCAGTTTCATATGGGTAGTTATGATGAAAATACCAAGCAGGATACCTGGACTCAATGTTATAAAGGGATACGTAACGCATCTATATTTATCAAGAATATAGATATCAATGAAGATCTTGATGCGGAAGGGATAGCCGATTATAAGGCTCAGGCACGTTTTGTAAGGGCATATTATTATTGGTTGTTGCTTCGTAAATATGGTCCTATTCCTTTATTACCTGATGAAGGTATTGATTATACGGATAGCTATGAGGATATTGCCTTGCCTCGTAATTCGTATGAGGAATGTGCAGCATATATCAGTAGTGAGATGGTTCTTGCTGCCAGGGATCTGAAAACATACCGCGATGAGCAATCCATAGGAAGGCCTACCAGGGGGGCTGCTTTGGCAACCAGGGCTATGGTGCTTCTTTATGCTGCCAGTCCTTTGGCAAACGGTAATACTGATGGTTATGCACAACAGCTTACAGATGATGAAGGAAGGTTATTGTTGTCTACAGAGTACAACGAAGAAAAATGGGCAAAAGCAGCGGCTGCAGCTAAAGATGTTATTGAACTGGGGGTTTATGATTTGTACGTGGCCAGTTACAGAACAGCAGGTACTTCTTCTTTTCCGGCTACTATAACACCACCTGAAAACGCTGAGTTTTCTAATAAGGATTGGCCTGAAGGATGGGCTAATATCGATCCTTTTGAATCGTACCGTGCTGTGTTTAACGGAACGGTGAGTGCTTCGGATAACCCTGAGTTAATATTTACAAGGGGTAACAACGGAGGAGAAACTCCGGATGCAATGGTGGCTCACCAGTTGCCTCGAATTGCTTCAGGCTGGAACACCCATGGTCTTACACAAAAACAGTGTGATGCTTATTATATGAATGATGGTACTGATTGTCCCGGAAAAGATAAGGAAATTGGTCGTGGAGACGGTAGTGAAAGGGTTACCGGGTATGTTACTGCGTATGATGCCTATTATGGTAATTATAAGCCGCTTGCTAAAGGTGTTTCGCTTCAGTATGCCAACAGGGAACCCCGTTTTTATGCCTCAGTAGCCTATAACGGAAGTGTTTGGCATTTAGAAAACGAATCGGAAGAAGTTAACAGGGAACAGCAAGTATTCTACTATCGTGGCGATAAAGATGGTAACGGCTATACCAATACCATGTTCTGGCTTCGTACTGGTATTGGTGTGATGAAGTTTGTGCACCCAAGGGATACCTACGAAAATGGTGATATTAATAATGTGGTGGACAAAACAGAACCTGCCATACGTTATGCTGATGTGTTGCTGATGTATGCCGAGGCACTAAACGAATTGAGCGGATCATACTCTATCCAATCGTGGGATGGTTCTCAAACTTATGCCATTAGCAGGGATGTAAACGAAATGGCAAAGGGAATTAAGCCGGTACGTATTAGGGCAGGGGTTCCTGACTATTCTGCGGATGTGTATTCTGATCAGGATTTATTCAGGAAAAAGCTGAAGCGTGAAAGACAAATTGAATTGATGGGCGAAGGAAAACGTTATTATGATTTGCGCCGTTGGAAAGATGCTCCTGTTGAAGAGTCTATTCAGATTTATGGATGTAATGTTTTAATGACTTCCGGAGAAAAAGACTTGTTCCACACGCCTGTTGCTGCATTTGCGCTCCAGTCAACGTTCTCTGAAAAAATGTGGTTTTGGCCAATCAAACATGAGGAGCTAAGACGAAACGAGCGTTTGACTCAAAACCCGGGATGGACATATTATAATTAAGAGTAAAAATATCATGATTAAGTATTACTCACACAGGATAATGATTAAAAGCTCAGAGTTTTCTTATCTCTGCATGTGTGCTAATCAGTCTTGATACTTGATACTTGCGTCTTGATACTAATTTTTAAACAGATGAAAAATATATATCAAATACTATTTTTACTGACTATACTGGTAATGTATAGTTCATGTAACGATGAATGGGAAGATGAGCAGTTCGAGCACTATGTTTCGTTTAAGGCTCCTCTTGATGATAATGGGGTAACTCCTGTATATGTACGATATAAAGCAGATGGGGCAGTTACCTATAAGCTTCCGCTAATTGTTAGCGGCTCTAAAAATAACATGGAAAACCTGCAGGTTCATATAGGTGTGGATTCAGATACCTTAACAACTCATAATTATGCACGTTTCCAAAGTCGCGAAGAGTTATATTATAGAGAACTGGGAAGCTCGTATTATGAAATGGCTCCTACCATAGATATTGCAAGTGGTGAAAATACCGCTTTATTGGATATCAATTACTCTTTAAAAGATATTGATTTGGTGGATAAATGGGTTTTGCCTTTGACCATACTTAATGATGATTCATATAATTATGTGGCAAATCCTAACAAGAACTATAAAAAAGCATTGCTCAGGGTTATGCCTTTTAATGATTATTCAGGTTCATACAGTAGTACGGCTTTAAGCATTTATTTAAAAGGTTATGAGGATGATGCAGCAATTGTTCGTAGTACAACAATGCTTTATGTGGTGGATGAAAGCACTGCATTCTTTTATGCCGGTACAGTGGATGAAGATAATACCGATCGTCGTAGCTATAAGATTAATGCAAAATTTAATGAAGACAATACCGTAACGCTTACTGCAGAGGATCCTAATATTAAATTTGTATCAAACAGTACACCTGTGTTTTCAATTGAAGAAGAGGTGAATTATGAGCATCCTTACATATTGGATCGTTATGTGACTATTAGTAATATTGATTACGACTTTACAGATTATACTTCGGTAGAAGGGTATGAGATTAACTATACCGTTCAGGGTACCATTATGCTTCATAGAAGTATAAACACCCAGATTCCGGATGAAGATCAGGCTATTCAATGGTAAATATTGTTTGTCAAGGTTTGAAAGTACGACTTCCCCTCTGTAAAAGACAGGCAGAGGAGTCGAACGATTATTTCAATTCTTGATTAGCATAATTTGCCAGCTTGTACAGGCTAAAACTTTTTTACAGGGTGTTATTTAATTTGATAACACCCTATGTTTTTTTATTTCAAATACCATGTCAGGGATGATAATAGCTTTAATTACACAGAAAATTTTACCCTCAATCTTATTGGTGTTTTTCTTTTCACCGGTAATTTTTCAAATAGTTGCAGGATTAAAGGCTCTTAGGCATAAGATTAAACTTAAATTTTGGATTGTTTGTACTATTAACCTGAGTTCGACATAAAATTTTGGATTCAGATCGCTTATAAATAGTGAGTTTCAACTGGAAATTATGAAAGAATAGCGGGCTATTTTGAATAATTTTCAGGAAGAAAATCGCTGTTTATAAGCGAAACTTATATGCTTTGTCATAAAAAACTAATCTCCTGCGTTAAATTTTTCGAGCTAGCTCGCTAGCCCTGCAAAATTTGCCTTGTATATCAGCTTTTTATGACAATCTGAATTCTAAAATTTTAATCGAACTCAGGTTATTAGTATAGTGAGTCAGTTTTTAGCAACTCATTTTATGTTATTACATATGGCTCATAATATGAAAAAATCAGGGATTAATGATGGGCTTGGTTCTTTTGGAGTTAGCGTTTTGGGGATGTTATTGGTTATTATAATACTTATATTGATAGGTGTTCAATTGTTGATAAATCGAAGGCGTGTTAAATCAATTGATCGTTAGATTTTAGATAATAGAAATTAGACTGATTTACAATTCGCTTAAAATCAATAAGATAATAATTTTGTTCTATACTTCCCAAACATAACAAAGGAGTCTTTAAACTTTAAACTTTATACTTTTCACTTGATACTTGATACTTGTGTTATAAAATAAATAATCATGAAATACATATCCGCCATACTCTTGTTATTTACTTTTTTACATGCTAATTGCGACAGGAGAAAAAACAATGAAAAAAGCAAAACAAACTTTACCCCACATGAGGCAACAGTTTGCATCGATGCCTTTAACAAAGCCTTTTATAATACCTCTACAAAAGTTTATAACATATCCACCGAAAAAAAACAGCGTGCAGCCATTTGGACCCAGGCTATTTACTGGGATATGATTATGAATGCCTACAGTCGTACCAAGGATCAAAAATATTTTAAGCTGATACATGAGATATACGAAGGCGCCTGTGGCCAGTACGATAATTTTAACTGGAACAACACAACAGAATGGTTTATTTATGATGACATTATGTGGTGGGTTATATCACTCTGCCGTGCATACGAGATAACAGGAGAAGATAAATACCTTGAATTGGCTGTTTCCGGTTTTGATCGGGTATGGTATGGTTCGGAAGGGATTGATGAACGTGGATCGTATGATAAAGAAAAAGGCGGTATGCGATGGGGATGGAAACGTGACGAGTGGAAAGGTAAAATGTCATGTATCAATTACCCTACAGTTGTTGGTTCGGCTTTATTGTATCAGCTTACCGGAAAAGAGGATTATTTAAACAAGGCAAAAGAAATATACGATTGGTCTGGTGATAATTTGTTTAATAAATCCACCGGAGCCGTTGCCGATTCCAAACATGGTGATGGGGAACCGCATTGGAAAATGCACTTGTATAATCAGGGAAGCTGTATAGGGGCTGGAGTTGCCTTGTATCAAATTACACATGAATCAAAATATTTAGCGGATGCTGTTTTGGCTGCTGATTATGTAAAAAACGAAATGTGCGATGCAAAAGGAATGTTCCCATTCGAAAATGGAATAGAACAAGGCGTTTATGCCGCAATTTTTGCCCAATACATTGTTGAACTAATAGATTGTGATCAGCCTCAATATCATAAGTGGTTGCTAAAAAATATCAACAACTCCTGGAAAAACAGGGATCAGATGAGAAAATTGACTTTCAAAGATTTTGCTATTCCATGCCCCGAAGGGGATATTGAAGTTTATGATGCCAGTGGTTGTCCTGCCCTGATGCAGCTTGTTCCTCCAAAATTGAAGTAAACAGTGTTTGAAAGAAAACTCGATTTTATCCTGGCCCCATGCAACGCATGGGGTTATGTTTTTACTCCATATCCCGATGTCAATCAACAGTCCGTTGAAAAATTTACCCCGTGACTAAACAGTCAAACCCGACTTTTGAATTAAATGGGGCGTAACTATATAGTCAAGGCCCATTTTTTTTTTAAAATGCCCTTTAACCATTTAGTCACGGGCCAAAAAAGCAAAAAAATGGCCATGACTGTTTAGTTAAAGGCTCCAAAACCATTTTTTTGCCCCATGACCGTTTAGTCACGGCCAAAATTTTGATATTTCCGGGAATAACCATTTAGTCACAGCTACTCTGCGGAGGCGATGCCCTTGTGCGTTCGGAGTGAAAGTTATCTCTCACCAATTTTCATGAAATATCTTAACTGACCGTCACAAAAATATAAGAGTATGCATATTGTTAATACTAATAAAGGTTATATGATAATGAGCGATATGTTAGGGTATCTAAACCGCCTTCATGTAAAAGCGTTAAAAAAATCAGTAAACGAAGCGTTAAGAAAGAAAATCCCGTTCAAGAACATTGTGGGATTTGAATTTCAAATCCCTACAAATTCTAAAACGGGAGAGTTCTTTTCTTTTAGCGAAGAGCGGTGATTTTTTAGCTTTTTCATGTCAGCGGCGGCTTTCTTTGTTTACTTTCTTCAGCTGAAGGAAGAATTGGAGCAAAGCGGAAATCACGAACACCTATATTATAATTCGTGAGCTAAAGTAAAAGCCCGTCGGCTTGAGACAAAAGTAATGTAAGTCTGAAGATTAATATTTTAGTTGGACACTAGTGATAAAATATCATGCCAATTATGATTATTACAAATAATACAAAAAAGCAGTAATCTAATGAGTAATAAACTTACCCTGGTTGTATTTAAATATGGATGGTAATGAATAGAAAATTAATATTTAAATAATGTAATTGTAATGAAATTAAAGAAATTAATTAAACATGGTTTAAATGGGGTGGTTGTGTTTTGCACTATATTGTCTTCATGTACAATGAGTTCAAATAAGCAAGCTTCATATACAGCGGAGATGCGTGCTCCTGCTTATCCTTTAATAACAATTGATCCTTATACCAGTGCATGGTCTATGTCAGACCAGCTTTTTGATATCCCTGTCCGTCACTGGACAGGGAAAACTCAATCCTTAATTGGTGCAATCAGGGTTGATGGCGAAGTATATCGTTTTTTGGGTAAAGAAGATATCCCGTTAAAAGCAATTGTGCCTATGGCCAGTGAAGGAGCATGGAAGGCAAAATACACTACCAGCAAGCCATCAAAAAACTGGTTCAAATCTGATTTTAATGATAAATCATGGAAAGAAGGTAATGGAGCCTTTGGAAACAACGGCAACCAAAATGCACAAACAATCTGGGAAACAGAACATATCTGGGTGCGCCGCGAGGTTTCAGGTGTTGATTTATCTGGTGTATCAAAGGTATATTTAAGATACTCGCATGATGATGATTTTGTGTTGTTTTTAAATGGGGAAGAAGTGTTGAATACTGGTAACAGTGCCAGAGATAACCGTATTGTTGAGTTTGATGCTTCCTTGTTAAAAAAGGATGGAAACAATGTATTTGCTGCTTATTGCCAAGACAGGGGTGGTTTGGCTTACCTTGATTTTGGTATTTATGTGGAGAATGACAGGGAGCAGGCTTTTTCAAAAACTGCGGTTCAAAACAAGGTAGCTTTGTCTGCAACTCAAACGCACTATAACTTTACGTGTGGTCCGGTTGATTTGGATGTAAGGTTTATTTCTCCATTGCTGCCTGGCGACCTGGATATTCTTTCACGTCCGGTAAATTATGTGGATTATGATGTGGTATCCAATGATGGCAAAGAGCATGAGGTTCAGGTTTTCTTTGAAATGACTCCGGAGTGGGCAGTAAATAGCCCTTCGCAAGAGGCAGAAGTAACCAGGGGTACTATTAACAACCTGGCCTATGTTAAAGCAGGTACCACCAAGCAGGAAATATTAAAGCGTAAAGGTGATAATGTGCGTATTGATTGGGGATATGCTTATTTAGTGGCAGCAGCTGATCAGGATAAAACAGTTGGGTTAGGTGACTATAATGGCGTGAAAAACGACTTTAAGCAAAAAGGTATGATTAGCTCACAGCTGGCTTCAAAAGTAACCCGTCCGAGTCAGGAAATGGTTTCAATGTTTGTATGCGATAACCTGGGGTCTGTTGGATTAAAACCAGCCCAAAGCACAGTTATGGTGGCTTATGATGATGTGGAGTCTATTCAGTATTTTGGCGATAACCTAAAGGCCTGGTGGGCTCATGATGGAGAAGTGTCGTTTGATGAGGTTTTAACCTTGGCAGCAAACGATTATGTATCGGTTGTTGAAGCATGTAATAAACTGGATAACCAGGTTTGGAACGAAGCCCTGAATGCCGGTGGTAAAAACTATGCTGAATTATGTGTGTTGGCTTTCCGTCAATCCATTGCAGCCCATAAGCTCGTAAAAGATAAGCAAGGAAATATCCTGTTCTTGTCGAAAGAAAACTTTAGTAACGGATCTATCGGAACGGTTGATGTGACTTACCCTTCGGCTCCTTTGTATTTAAAGTATAATCCTGAATTATTAAAAGGAATGCTGAACCCAATTTTTTATTATTCAGAAAGCGGAAAATGGACAAAGCCTTTTGCTGCACACGATGTTGGTACTTATCCATTGGCTAACGGACAAACATACGGTGGCGATATGCCTGTTGAGGAATGTGGAAATATGTTGGTATTAACCGCAGCCATTGCGCATCAGGAGAGAAATGCTGACTATGCAGCAAAACATTGGGAAGTGTTGACTGTTTGGGCTGATTACCTGTTGGAAAACGGATTGGATCCGGAAAATCAGTTATGTACTGATGATTTTGCAGGACATTTTGCTCATAATGTTAACCTTTCGGCTAAGGCAATTATGGGAGTAGCCAGTTTCGGGCGTTTAGCTTCTATGCTTAACAAAAATGAAATTGCAGATAAATATATGTCGGCTGCAAAGGATATGGCAGCAAAATGGATAGAGATGGCTAAAGATGGCGATCACTATAAGCTGACTTTTGATAAACCGGGTACCTGGAGTCAGAAGTATAACCTGGTTTGGGATAAACTTCTAGGGTTTAATATCTTTCCAAAGGATGTGATACAAACAGAGATTGATTATTACCTGACCAAACAAAACAAATATGGTTTGCCATTGGATAATCGTCGTACCTATACAAAATCCGATTGGGTAGTATGGACAGCAACCATGGCTAATAGTAATGAAGAATTCCAACAGTTTATTGATCCTTTACACCTGTTTGTAACAGAAACCGAAGACCGTGTTCCTATGACAGACTGGTATGAAACTCCGAATGCACGTCAGGTAGGATTTCAAGCCCGTTCAGTGGTTGGTGGTTACTTTATCAAACTTTTAGAGTAGTAGTATGATGCCTTGATAGGGGGCTGTTATTAAAAATATGAAGTATTTTTATAACAGCCCCTTTGTTGTTTCTATTATACCACAAGCCTGGCCCGTGTTGCCCGATTTATGTAGTATCAATCGGGTTTAATTCATGAAATATTTAAATTACATGCCATGATGAAGTTTAGTGTATTAGTTTTTAGTTTGCTTATAAGTTTATTTTCAGTTTGTGGCCAAAGCTTTACAAATCCTATATATGAACTGGAAGACCCTCATATTGTAGTTTATAACGGGAATTATTATGCAACGGGGACTACAGGCGGGAACATTGTTCTTAAAAAGTCGGCTACCCTGGAAGGGTTAAAATCAGCTCCGGCTATTGAGGTATTTTCCCCGGCAAAAGGAGGTCCGTGTTGTGCTTATTGGGCGCCGGAATTACACCGTTTAAACAATAAATGGTATATCTACTATACAGCCAATGATATAGATAATTTAAGCGGACAAAGAACATATGTGATCGAAAATTCATCCGATAATCCCCAAACGCAATCCTGGGTTAGTAAGGGTAGGATATATGATTCATCGGCTGACTATTGGGCTATTGATGGAACAATACTGTCGTTAAATGGAAAGAATTATTTTGTTTGGTCAGGAGTTGCCCATCCTTCTGATGGGGATAAGCCACAACGGATATATATCGCTGAAATGAGCAATCCATGGACCTTGGTGCCGGGAAGAACCCTGCTCAGCAGTCCCGATCAATCATGGGAAAATAACGGGAGTGTGAATGAAGGTCCCGAGATCCTTAAAAGAAATGGTAAAGTATTTTTGGTGTATTCAGCCAATGGTTGCTGGACACCGGATTATATTTTAGGGATGTTGTCAATGGATGAAACGGCAGATCCTTTGAATCTGCAGGCGTGGTATAAATATCCGGATCCTGTATTTGTTAAAAAGCCGGAGTTTCAGGTTTATGGACCCGGACACCATTGTTTTTTTACCTCAATTGATGGCACTGAAGATTGGTTTGCCTATCATGCCACAACAGAATCGGGAGGTGCTTGTGATCATACCCGTAGTGTAAGGGCACAGAAGCTATTTTGGAATACCGATGGAACACCAGACTTTAGAGAAGCCTTACCTACCGGAGTCCGCTATAAAGCCCCTTCCGGAGAGACTCTTTTGCCATCTCAGTTACCTGTTGAAAATGGCGTATATAAAATATTGGCTCGCCACAGCAGTAAGGCTCTTGATGTTGCTGCATGTTCGCAGGCAGCAGGAACCAATGTGCACCAGTGGGACGATAATGGTTTGGATTGCCAAAAATGGGTGATTCAGGCTACTTCGGATGGGTATTATACGATAACAGCTGTAGCTGGCGGACTGGCTTTAGATGTGTCAAATTGTTCGGTGGCAAATGGTGCCAATGTGGGATTGTGGTTGCCCAATTCAGCAGATTGCCAGATGTGGGAAATTATAGAGAGTTCAGAGGGATACTATAATATTGTATCTAAAAGAAGTAATAAGGCACTTGAAATTGCCCTGAGTTCCGCAGAGAGTGGCGCCAATTTGCAGCAGTATGAGCTGTTAAATACTACAAATCAGCAATTCGATCTTGTTTTTGCCGGTGAATATGTGAACCCGGACCCGGGGTATGTTTCATGGGAAAGCTACAATATGCCGGGAAAATTTATCCGTCATCAAAATGGGAGGGGACGCATGGACAGTTATATGACAGATGCCCGGGATGCTTATTGGAAAATAGTTCCGGGATTAGCAGGTCAGGGAGTTTCATTACAATCCATGAACTATCCATCCAATTATTTGTGTTATAATAATGGGGATTTAGTATTGAGTGAAAACGAAAGTACCCAGGATTTTTATAATCAGGCCACGTTTATTGAGAGCCCCGGTCTGGCCCATGATAAATTGGTTTCTTTTCAATGCTATTTGTATCCGGATAAATATATCAGGCATAGAAACAACCTCCTATATGTGGAGACTATTTCTTCAGACCTGGATAAAAAGGATGCTACTTTTGCCCAAATAGGCGATAGGGGTATTAATACCAATAATGATGAAATAGAAAGGAAGCAAAATATCCGTTTGTTCCCAAACCCAACCAAGGGGATATTACATATCAGGGGATTGGATCAGGGAGAAAAAGAAATTAAAGTTTATGATATTTCCGGCAAGCAGGTACTGGCAATTTTATCCGATTGCGAAACCCTTGATATATCCACGTTTTCCAAAGGCATTTACTTCATTGAAATATCTACAGGAAAGGAAACTTATATCAGTAAAGTGATTCTTATTTAGGGATAGCAAGGAAAGTTTTTGAAGATTAATTGAAATCCCCTAATAGGTTTGATGCTTGTTTGGGGATTTTATTATTTGGAGTGGGTTTAAAATTTGTAGTTAAAAAAAAGAAATAGGAGGAATGAGTAATCTTTGCTTTGTTCTTTTATAGGTATATGAACCTTTATAAAAACTCCTCTCGAATGAATATATTTATCAGAAAAGCAATCATATTTTTGAGCCTGGCACTTTCGTTAAACTTTCAATTCACTTTTGCTCAATCAGAAACCTGGACTGCAAACTGGATCTGGACCAATGAAACTGGACTGGATAACACCTGGGTGAATATCCGAAAGAAAGTAACCCTCGATTCAAAACCAACCACAGCCTTAACCCGAATAGCTGCTGAAAATAAATATTGGTTGTTTGTAAACGATTCGTTAGTGGTGAACGATGGTGGTTTGGATACCCGACCTGATTTACAAAATACCTACTATGATGAAATTGATCTGGCACCATATTTAACAAGTGGTGAAAACATTATAAGTGCGTTGGTTTGGCATAAGGGTGGGCCCGATTGCTATACGCAACGAACCATAGAAAATGGAGGATTTCTTTTTGAATCTCATCTAACAGGATCAACTCTAACGGAAATTCTTACAGACAGAACCTGGAAGATAAAAGTTGATTCAGCGTTTTTACGTGGTGTGCTAAAGTACAAATATGGAGTGAGTGGAACCGTAACTTTTAGTAATGATAACTTTGGTGGTGATCCTCTTGAAGGTATGCCAAAGTTTGGATATTACAGACCTGCCGGCAGCACACAACCTTTTAAACAATGTGCCAACGAAAACGAATCATTCACCTTACCTGAAAAATGCGATATTGCTTATGGTAATACAGAATCTCCCTTGCGCATTTGGAATTCTTTTAAATGGTTGGCTTACCCCGTTACTTATGATGCAAGACTTGAAATTAAAGGCTGGCACACTTACGATTATGATGATTCATCATGGACATATGCTACAGAGAAAGGTATACCTCCGGTTTCTCCATGGAATAAACTGGTTAATCGTACCATTCCGATGTGGAAAGATAATGGCTATTTAGAGTTTACCAACCAGTCAGAGCTGCTGACAACAATTTCAGGGAACGATACTATTGAGGCGATTCTTGATAATAATATCCAAGGCATGCCCTACTTTAAAATAAATGCCCCCGCAGGTGTTCGTTTACGCATGGTGTTAAACGACTATTATTACCAGGATTATATTACCAAAGAAGGAGAACAGGAGTTTGAATGTTTTGCATGGCAAAATTCAAGTAGTCACAAGGTACAATTACAGTTTAACAATGTAAGCGGATCAATTGAAATACTTGATTTAAAGTTTCATCAAACTTCATATAATACAGAGATTATAGGTTCTTTTAATTCAAATGATACGCTGTTGAATACATTGTGGGAAAAGTGCAAAAACACATCACTGGTATGTATGCGTGATTATTTCTTTGATTGTCCTGATCGTGAACGCGGGCAATGGTGGGGAGATGTTTCTGAACAGATCCTTTATGCCTTTTATATTTATGGTCAGCAGAGTACCCTGCTTTCTAAAAAGGCTTATCGGGAACTAATGTATACCCAAAAAGAAGATGGTTCGCTTTATACCACTGCACCAGGCACAGAATTCCATCTGCCAGACCAAAACCTTGCTGCAGTATCCATGCTTTGGAATTATTACTTGTATACTGGTGATAAAGAATTACTAGTGGAACTTTATCCTTATATAAAGAAATACATCAACTATTTGGTTTCTACTTCAAATGCTGATGGACTGTTGATACTTCAGCCTGATGTTTGGAACTGGATAGATTGGGGCGGTAACATGGATAATGAGACAGGTAGTGTAAATGCCGTAAGTAATGCTATTTATAGTGTTTTGCTATCCAATATGATACATATTGCAGAAACACTTAACAAGACTGATGATATACTCTTTTACAAAGGCTTGCAAGAAAAAGTGAAAGTTCATTTTAACGATTATTTCTGGAATGGAGAAGCATACGCCTATCATAAAAAGGATGGTGTGCAATCAAAAGTGGTAGATGATCGTACCAATGCCTGGGCTGTACTTGCCGGATTTGCTGATGAGGACAAGAAAGATAAAATTCTGGAAATTTTAAAGACCCGATACGATGCCAGTCCTTATCAGGAGATGTACATCGATATGGCCATGTTACAGCTTGATCCTGTTGCTACATTAAACCGTATCAGAACCAGGTATAAAGCCATGGTTGATAGTTGGTCATCAACTTTATGGGAAGAGTTCCCGGCAAAGGGTAGTACAAACCACGCATGGTCAGCAGGTCCACTTTATAATTTGAGTGCATTCTATTTGGGGATTAGGCCACTAAAGCCAGCTTATTCTCTATACGAATTTTTACCCATAACAGCTGATTTAACTCATATTTCAGGAACAGTTCCTACGCCGCATGGAACAATATCAGCATCATTTAATCTTGATAACGAAGCAAAATGTTTTACACAAGAAATATCATCGCCGGATCATACAGTCTGTCTTGTTTGTATTCCTAAAAAAGTATTTGGGGGCAGTAAAAAAGTGAAAATTACAGTTAATTCCGTTACAATTTGGCGCAATAATAAACCAGGTTTCCTTATGGATGGTGTAGAATTCGATAGCGAGGACGAAGCGTATATAAAGTTTAAAGTGAATCCCGGAAATTATACCTTTGTAAGCACAAGTAAACGTTAGAAAGTCGATTTTTTTATATCGAAAATCATTACTGACCGAGAAAAAATATAAGAGTATAGATATTGTTAATATTAACAAAGGCTATATGATATTGAGCGATATGTTAAGGTATCTAAACCGCCTTCATGTAAAAGCGTTAAAAAAATCAGTAAACGAAGCGTTAAGAAAGAAAAGCTGTTTGAACGCAGTGAGTTCTTTTCTTTTAGCGAAGAGCGATGATTTTTAGCTTTTTCATGTCAGCGGCGGCTTTCTTTGTTTACTTTCTTCAGCTGAAGGAAGAAAGTAAAAGCCCGTCGGCTTGAGACAAAAGT
>NZ_JAPDPI010000039.1 GCF_026013615.1 Plebeiibacterium marinum | reverse complement strand
TGCTGAAAGCACAGCTTATCCTAGCCCCATGCAACGCATGGGGTTATGTAAGGAGGTAATCAACGTCCTGTAGGGACAGCTCATTCATTTTTGAAAACTTGAGGATTTCACACTAAGATTATGATAGTTCTCATCTCGCTTTGGTGCAACATGTATTGAGCTTATTTCTCTACAATAGGCATTATACGTTCTTAGCCTGACGGCTATGTTCTTATATCTTACTATCCTTCCGGTTTATCGGTATCCATAAAAAAGGCTCCTGAAGGAGCCTTAAAGAAAAAGATAGATACCCGTCAAGCGTATCTAAAAAAAACTATGATAGAGAAATTAATTTGTTTCTGTGCCTTTGCTGTTATTCAACCTTGATTTTACCCTTTGGTTGTTTTGCTTAATAATTTCGTTAAATAGATATCGCTGCTGAAATCGTGATTTTTTGCTGTTTGAAGAATTGAGGCTATGGTTCCGTTGATTTCTTCGTTTTTACTTTTGTATGAAATTGTGTTTCCCATGTTTGATTATTTTGATTTTTTGTGAACACAAATATAGAAACATATTTTAAAAAACAAAATTTCTAATTAACAAAATATGTCGGCAGTGTATGATATGTTTGTTGCGGTTATAAATAAAATGCCGAAAACGTTTTTAATGAAATTTTTTAGCTTTCGGCGATGCCGAAAAGGTCTCAAGTTCGTAAAATTGTCTTTCGGCAGTTGCAGATTCTCAATTTGTATAGAAAAATTACACAATTTGCCTATTGAAAAGAAAAATATGTCCAGGGACATGTTTTTTTGCTGTTTTGGATTTATTTCTACCGTATTTATTAGAGTTTCGATATGTTTTGATTTAAAAATCTTAAAGTATATTGTTCTTATATGTATTAGTAAAAAAAATATATGGTTAAATAGAGAGTTTGTGAAAATATTTTTTTAGGATTCTGTCCTTACTTTTTTTGAAGTAAGATTATTTTTTGGTCTTTTTTTTCGATGTAAGAAACTATAATAAAGTATTGGAAATACCGATAAACATTGATGTTTAACAATAAATCAAGTTGCAGATCAAAAAAATATTGAAATAAAACTTGACATTTAAAATTTTCCCTTTTAAATTCGCTAGCCGAAACAACACAACAGATTAATCAAAAAATTAGTCAAACTTAACTCAGATGATCAAAGGAAAACTTATTGACGATTGCTACGAGTACCGCATTTTGCGCATGAACATTGAGGTGAACCAAAAATTGGGCATGAACAACATCCCGGTTTGCGAACCCGACCACATTAAATATCACCTTGAGGTAGAGAGCGACCGGCATCCCCATTTTTTATACTGCATATCACAAACTGTTCGCCGCGATTTAATCCAGCTTAAATTTGAATCGCCGCGCCTGGGTGAAAAAGGCCGGGTATTTAACCTGTACGATTGCATAGTGCCCAAGTTTGAAGAAGAATATAGTCACAACACCGGTGAGCCCCTTAAAATGAAGCTCACCCTGGTGGCCGGCATGAGCTACCTCAACGGCGAGTTTATGGAACGCCTGATCTGGTGCCGTTTCAACAGGGATTTGATAGATAAGAACCCTATGGTTTTTACCCGCGAAAGGGCCCTGGAGGTAATGGGAGAGGGGGAAGGAAAAATTAGGGATTGCTATTTTGAAGATGAAGAAGGGAAACGTATAAACAAACCGAAGAAAAACCAGTTGGTAAATTTGGTTATACACACAACAAATATGGCAGGAAAGCTTCTTTCTGTTGACTTATCGGATGATAAAACAGACTACGAATACGATGGCACATATCTTGAAAATGATTTGCTTGAGAACATTAAGGTTGTCACCGATACCATGAGAATTGAACTAAAAACCCTTAAACAAAGAAAATAATGCCACGAGTATTTGAACCCGGAAACGAAGACAATAGTTTTTATATAGAACCATTAACCATGGCCGATGAGTTTTTGCCCTTTATTGCTTTAAATACAGATAAGCTACAAGAGGACAATCCAGATTTGGACATGCCCGAATTTACAGAAGGTACAGAGCTTTCGCCAATACTTGATAATATCCCCGTACAAGAAAATGGTATTTTTACTATTACTAACTATCAAGAAGAAATTACCCTCACCTTCAACGTAAAAAGAGGTACAAACGAAGTCATCATGGACGATGATGGGATAATTGAACTTTGTGTTGACAAAGAGATAGAAGGCATTACCTTTTCGCAAACTCAGTTTGAAACAGAATTTGGTCAGGAAATTTCAGTAACCATTACCAAACAAGATTTGTTATTGGAAGGTGAACTGGAACTTAGGTTTGTAGCCAGCGATAATGTTAAAGCCTTTGTTTTTGATGGTGAGTTTGATAGTGTTTTTTGTGGTGTGGTGCGGATTGCGTTCCAAAAAACAATAGCCTACGAAACCTTAAAAATTAAAATAAACAACCAGGCCAACAACGAACCACTAGCCCATGCTATGATTGATTGCTTTGAAATAGAAGGCGCATTTAATTATAAGCAGATATTTAAACACGGGCAAAAACTCCCATCCACCCAAAACGAGATAATGATAAAGCAATCCTGCTTAAAAAGTTTGGGGTATTATAATGGTAGAAATAGCGAAATTGACGGAAAAGAAGGTAAAGGTACTACTAATGGCTATAATAACTTCTGGAAATTCAGGGGTTTTGATAATATCAGCCACAGTCACAAACCTCCTGAAAACGCCTTGCAAATAGAACAAAGTAACCGCTTTACCGATAAAGATGGTGTTGTAGAACTTAAAATTTTAAAAACAGCTTTGATTAATGCCGATGTTAAAATAAAAATAGGCTTAAAAGGCATTAAAATCTCCTTATCTACTTCTGTTTACAATAAAACAGTAGAGTTAAATATTAAAAAAAGTACAGCTACATTTGAATCCTTTGATGGGGATAATATTAATGAAGATGGCGAGGTAAAGCTATACGTAGATGCGAAGTGCTGCTGCAATCGGGGCATGACAAAAACTGACTTACAAAATTTAGCACCAAATGCTACGGCTGCCAACCGGGATAAATATAGAGATGGTATAAATATAACTTGTAACGAATTTGGTATACATACCTGTTTGGAAAAGGCTCATTTTCTAGCGCAAATGTTAGTGGAATCAGCTAATCTATCCGCCGTTGAAGAAGGAAATGTAAACAGTACTGATTATGGAGGATTTCCGGGTAGAGGCTTAATGCAACTAACATACAAAAATACTTACGAAGAATATGGTGAATTTGTGGATGAAGATTTTACATCATCGCAAACAGCCAAACAAAAAATTGAAAAAGAGCCTCATGCATCTGCTTCAGGAGGATGGTTTTTTACTCTTTTTAAAGCTAATGGACCAGTTAATGCCTCAAAACAAGATGACTTTTTAGAAGTTTCTGCCATTGTAAACGGAGGTTTTAATGGGTTAAATTTGAGAAAATCCAATTTAGATACTTGTAAATCTTACTTAAAAACATTATGCTCTGAAGTTAAATTAAACAATAACATCTATAATTTTAGCGACAGTAATATTAGCTCCAATAGCACATATAGTTTTGGATGGGCAATCTGGCACGACTCCAAATTCCCATCAAAAGAAGGTGTTGAAAAATCAGATACAGAAGCTTTAGCAGGTTATAATAAGGTGATTGATTTAAATTCCAACAGAAAAAACACCTATGGTTTATTAAGCCTATCTACTTTTAACGAATATAGAACCAAAGAAACCATTAATGGCAAAGAAGTAGAAAACGTTTATTTTACTACAGTTGCAAACAAACGAAAAGCAGACTTTGAAGAAGAGGAAGAAAATGAAAATACTGATGAATCAAATCCAACAACAACTCCAAATGAAAGATAAAATAATGATTACAAGGATATCTGTAATAATGTTACTCTTTTGTATTGTGGGCAAAAGTAATGCACAAGAGGGTATTGACTGGTCAAAAGTTTATGCAGATAAATATTACTTCTCGTATAAATATTTAGATAAGTTAGTTATCTTGAAAGCTCGCAAAGATTCAATGATAAGTTTTTGGATAAATGGGGTTAAGGATACTATGAAATTTGATAGGTATCATATCAATTCATTTGAATGTGGAGATAGCTATGTTGGGATATATATTGATTGCGACGAAAACTATGAATTATATATAGATACAAGAACTGGAATATATGATGGTAATGATTTTCAAAATGAACCCAATGTAGAACCTAATACATTTGGTGGCTCACCATTTTATGATTGTACCAATTTTAAAAAAAATATCTATTGGGATGAGTTGGAAGAATTGCAAGTCCTTAAACTCAACAATTCAGCTTATTACTTGGATAAAATAGGTTGTAGTGATTGCGCCATTGAAATACTTGAAGAACTTTTGAAAGTACGACCCAACAGAACCGTAGCCTACCTAAACCTGGGCGATGCGTACTGGAACAAAGGGGAAAAGGAAAAAGCCAAAGAATCTTATAAGCAGTATATATTGTTGTTAAAAAAGGATGGCAAACAAAATAAAATACCGGACACTCTAAATGAAAAGTTGGGAACTGATACCGTAAATGCCATTTTAAGTAGCCCAACAGAATCAACTTTGGAGCAAAGTACCGAGAGTACCAAGCCAAAGGTAATGAAGGGAAGGATCTTAAACTGCTATTATACCAACCTAAAAGGTGATAAAATTGAGAAAGTGTATGCAGGTCAAAGTGTTTATTTTATCGTTACTTCAGTTGGTATGATAGGAAAAACCATAAACCTTGATTTTTCAGATGAAGATATAGTCTACGAGTTTGCAGGAAAGGAACTCGAAAACCAGATGATAAAAAACTTTCCTGTTGTTGCTGATAAAATGACTTTAAAGCTAAAGGCATTGAGAAAGGTATCAAAAGATATCAATAATGAATAGAGAAAGAATAATACCAGAAAAGGTTAAATAAGAATCTTTTTTCTTTCTGTAAAACCTACTGACATACTGTTGTCACTACCCTCTGTTTTCTTTGTGTTAAAATAATGCCAATGGCATTTCTAATTCCAAAGGATCAGATCTCTATATGCTTATTGTAAATGAGATCTGTTCCATAGAAAAATACTCCTTTTAATTCACCATAGGTACGTATTATTGCATTCTGCTTTGGGGAGATGTTTGGATCAGATCTGAGCCAGAATATCCGGGTAACAATGAAATACATTGGGATATGTAACCGATGGTCTTTTTAAAAGGTGTACCTGAATTCCCAGCCTTTGTGCTGCCTCAACTTTTTCCTTTAATCCACCGGCTTCTCCTGAATCCTTAGAAACAAGATGCTGGATATTGTACTCTTTAAATAATGCCATATTTGTATCCATATTCACGAGCCCTTTCATGGCTAAAACCTGATGGGCCTTTAATCCGGCTTGCTCACACTGTTCAATGCTTTTAATTACAGGCAAAACCCGGGCAACAATTCTTTGAGATAATTCATTGAAAAGAGGTACGTTTTTAGAGCCAATAGTAAGCATGATGTTTCCGTGGGTCTCTTTTAATGATTGAATCACTTCATTATAGGTATGGTAATAATTTACATGATCAAATTTTAAAGGTGCTCTTTCGTACCGAAGGTATAAGGTGCCCTCTTCGTTACTGGCTTTAATGGCATTTTCAGAAACTTCTGCCGCAAAGGGGTGACTGGCATCGATAACTGTTTTAATTCGATAATTGCTGATTAGCTTTTGCATATCATCACAATTTAATTGTTGCTGTATGATATGAATATTTTCTTTTTGAGCCAGATGGGTGCCATAACTTGTTGTTGTACTCAAAAGTAATTGGTGCCCTTTGTTCAGTAGTAAATCAGCAATTTTATTGGCATCACTAGTGCCACCTATAATCCAGATCATATAGTGTTTTTATGTGTGTTTTATCTCAGAGGTTGTTAGGCTATTAGTAATATTTTAAACCTGACAGGTTTTAAAGACCTGTTAGGTTTATATCTTGTTAACGTAGCTCATTCTATGTGATTTACGTCTCGTGCCCCGTAGTAAAATATTAAATTTTATACCCTCTGATGGTTACCATTTTACCACCCACCATTTCAGTTCTTGAGTTTCCAATAATAACTGTTGTAAACATATCAATATCGCAGTTTTTAAGTTCCCCCAAAGTGGTGTAATGAACTTCCTGTTTTTCGCGCATGGCATGTTTTACAAATCCAACGGGAGTCTCGGGTTTTTGATATTGCAACAGGGTTTCTATGGCAACATCCAGGTTTTTGATGCGTGTTTTACTGCGGGGGTTATAAAGGGCTATCACAAAGTCGCCACTCCCTGCAGCATGAAGCCTTTTTACAATCAGTTCCCAGGGTGTGAGCAAGTCGCTCAGACTTAATGTTACAAAGTCGTTCATCAAAGGGGCTCCCAGTAATGATGCAGCCGATGTGGCAGCGCTAATCCCGGGGATTACCTCCACATCAATGTTTGAGTTGTGGGCATTAACAACTTCAATCATAATGCCGGCCATTCCATAAATACCAGCATCTCCACTGCTAATTAGGCTAACGGTTTTACCTTCTTTAGCAAGCTGCATCACTTCCTCACATCGTTCTACCTCTTTTTTCATACCTGATGAGGCATATTCTTTTTCGGGAAGGATCGGTTTTATTAAATCGATATAGGTTTTGTACCCGGCTATGATGTCGCTGGTTTGCATCACTTCCATAGCTTTAGGACTAATATGTTCCTGCCCGCCCGGGCCCATTCCAACTACAAATATTTTTCCAGTCATTAATTGCTCTTTTATTTTACTTACGATATTCTAAGTTTTTCTTAGTATTTAGTCTCTGCAAGAAAACCCCTGTTTTATAGTGAATCCCACCGCTCAACCCAGGTTCTCCCGAATACAATTTCGGGACAGGCTCTAAAGGGGAAGCCTCTCGCACTGTGCGGGTAGGGATAAAATCGATTTTCTTGCAAACATATCTTCGTGCCGCTGTGGTTTAATTTATCGTTGTTTCAAAAATTGATAGGGTCATCCCATCTTTTTTAGCTTTCCTGATTAAGAATTTACCTTTTTCATTTCCTGCCAGATATGCCGATGTAGTACTAACAGAAGCTACACCCACTGTAGATTTCACAAAATCAGATCCTTCAAAAAGATGATCAACCTCCTGGAGTTGTTTTTGGTTGTAAAAACAATTTGTGCATTGTAAATATTCAGCTGCATCAATAATGGCTTTTTCTTCGGCCTTTATATCAATGGATGCAATGGTTTTAACGCTTCTTAAATCAAGGTTGAGGGCATAAAGGTTTTCTTTTATGAATTCCCAAAGCTGGTGAGAACCGGTGTTTTTTTTGCACCCGACTCCAAGAACAATGTTTTCGGGAATTAAACGGACAAATGGTACCGGTTCATCAAACCCAAATTTGTTAGAAACAATCAGTCTGCCACATATTTCCCCATCTGTGTCTGGAAGAATATCTTTTTCAAAAACCCCATGTTCATCAACCAATTCAACCTTCTGATTATTGATAATCATTGATGTAATGATTTTTGCATCGTTCATTGAATCAATTATTAAATCTTTTTCCTGAGCAAGCGTGTCTACAGCAGGAAGATTATTAACATCGGAAGATGTTGTAATGACAGGTTGTGCATTAATAAGCATCGCTACTTCCTCAGTTAGGTTGTTTGCACCGCCAATATGACCACTTAAAAGGCTGATAACATGTTGTCCTTTGTCATCGATAACAACTACAGCAGGATCAGAAGTCTTATCCTTTATCCATGGTGCAATGCTACGAACCACAATGCCAGTAGCCATTATAAAAATCAAGGCCTCGTATTCCTGAAAAAGAAACTTACAGAAATGTCTGATTCTTCCTTTAATAGGTTGAAAACCTTCTAAATCGTATTTAGCTAAAGTGTAGCAGATGGCTTCTTCATTTATCTTTTCCGATAACAGGGAAGCCAATGCGTTACCTTGCTTGCTAACAGATATGATTGCTATCATAATCCAATTTTTTAATCAACAAACTCTCCTGAACTCCTGGGCAGTACATGCATAAATTACCACTTGCCTTTTCATCATTGAGATTTTGTTTATTCGTGGTTAAAGACTATTTTCCCTTTCTGTATTCATGAGTAAAATGAGAGGCATATAATAGAGAATTTTCAAAATTATCTCCCAAAAAATCACCCACTAAAATCATGGCCGTTTTGGTAATATCAGCCTCCTTAATTTTGGCTGCTATATCATTTAAACATCCGGTTACAATCTTTTGGTCGGGCCAGCTGGCTCTTTGTACTACTGCAATAGGAGTAGTAACCGGATAATGGATAGTTAGTTTTTCAACGAGTTTATCAATCATCCCAATGGTTAAGAATATGGCCATTGATGTTTTGTGCGAAGCCAATAGTTCAATCTTCTCTAGTTCAGGGACCGGCGTTCTGCCTTCCATTCGGGTACAAATAACTGTTTGCGAAATCCCGGGGACTGTGAATTCGCGTTGTAAAGCTGCTGCAGAAGCTACAAATGAACTTACACCAGGGATTACCGTGTGAGGGATTTTCAATTTGTCGAGTTCCTCAATTTGCTCACGGATAGAGCCATATATAGATGGATCGCCCGTATGCACACGGGCAACGTTTTTTCCTTGCTCATGGGCCGTTTTCATTACTGAGATGATTTCTTCCAGATCCATTGTGGCACTGTTATATACTTCAGCCCCTGGTTTGCGGTCTTCAATTACCGCTACGGGCACCAATGAGCCGGCGTAAATTATGACATCTGCATTACGGACAGCTTTTTGTCCTTTTACCGTAATTAATTCCGGATCTCCCGGACCCGCTCCAATAAATGTTATCATATTTTAATTAGATGATTAGATTATAGATAATAGACAAAAGACTGATTTGTAAATATCCTAAATCCACTATGTTTATAACTAATAATGTTTTGCCATTTTATTATTCATCAATCCTTAGCACTAAGCCCTATGCTCTTAGCACTTAGTACTTCACCCTCTTCAAAATTGCCGTTGAAAAGTAGGAGATATCACCTTTAAGCACCTCAATGTTTGTGAATACTTGTTGTCCTTCTTTCCCGGCTTCCGAAATCATATAGAAATCAAATCCTTCATTAGCTTTTAGAAAATCATATAATTCGTTTTTATACCTGCATATTTTCATGCAAACAATGCTTTCTGAAAGAGGCAACATATTTTTTGCACTTTCATCGAATGAACAGATTACAGATAACTTATCATGATCCTTGACTAATGGTACAGATAACAGACTGCTAATGGCCGAAAATGAGTATATCCCGGGAATGGTTTCTATCTCAACACTTTTATCTAAATATTCAAGAATATAGCCGTATGTACTATAAAGCATGGGATCGCCAAGTGTTAAAAAAGCAACCGTTTTGTTATTTCTGAGATGCTTTTGAATAATTTCAGCATTCTTCTTTCGGGCTTCAATCCTGACATTCCTGTCTTTCGACATGGGGAATTCCATGTGTTCAATAGTTACATCATCATCCAAATACCCGGAAACAATAGAAAGAGCTGTACTGGCTTGTTCTTTTGATTTAGGTACACATATGATGTCGGCTTTACCCAGTGCCTTTACTGCTTTTATCGTTAGCAATTCTGCATCACCGGGGCCTATGCCAATTCCGTATAGTTTGTTTTTGTTGTATGTTGTCATTATATGTTTATTCAATAAGCTGTAAATCAATTCTCCTCCTTATGAAGGAGGAGAGCTGATTCCCGAGGTGTATAGTTTAAAGATCATCATACTACTTAACCTTTCCGGTTAAAATAAATATTGGGTTTTGGGCAGTGAGCATAGCCACTTTTTTTGTTGTATCTATCTTGTTTACCCCAACCTGTATCAACTCAAAATCGTAATTGTTATCCTTAAAAAAATGATACACTTCAATCATGGTATCTAAAACAATAGCAGTTACCACAACAATACTTTTTTGAGGAGCCTTGTTTTTTATTAATTCCAGAATATCATTGAGGTTTCCTCCACTTCCGCCAATAAAAAACTTATTGTATTCAGCAATGTTCTCCATTCCATCAGGGGCTTTGGCCATAACCACTTCAAGGTTGTTTGTGTGGTGTTTTTCCTTGTTTTCAAGGATGAGGTCTACTGCTTCTTTTTTGTGTTCTATGGCCAAAACATTTCCTTTGGTAAGTTGCAAGGCAGCTTCAATGGAAACAGAGCCTGTGCCTGCACCGATATCCATTAGTGAATCATGTGTGCTGAGCTCCAGTTTACTCAAAGCAATGGTGCGTATTTCTTCTTTGGTCATGGGAACATCGCCCCGTATAAATTCTGAGTCTTTCATTTTTTTAGTATCAAGATTAAGATGTAAGTATCAAGATTTATTTACATCATACACTTTTCAAAAATCACTGAGCATAGCTCAAAATCATGGTTCATCTTGCTTGCATCAAGTGCCGTAGTACTAATAATCTTTTCGTTAGGGTAGGAGAGGTTATTGCCTATGTGAAACTTCGATTTCCCCATCCCGTTTTTAACCAGGTTCAGAGCTATTACTTTCCAGGTATTTTTTTTATCTGTTAACAGAAATACAGAATCATAGGATTGGATCTGTTTAATGTAATCCACCTCTTTTCCATGTAAAGAGCCTTTAAATGCATTTTCGTATCCTAAACCAAGTTTTGCATATAAATATTGAAAAGAACTAATGCCAGGAATAACTTCAATGTGAAATTCGGGAAATGAATTGACAATGAATTTCCGAAGCGAATAAAAACCGGTATCGCCCGAAACAACAATGGTAATATTTTTTGATTTATTGTTTTCTATAGCTTGCTTTAGGTCATCAAGCTTTCCATTAAACAGGATGTTTTTTTTATTCTCAATGTCAAAAATATCCAGATGCCTTTTCCCTCCAATCACAATATCAGCCAGTTTTACCTTTTTAAAAACAATAGGACAGATGTAATCGGGATTACCGGGGCCAATTCCACAGATGTTTATTTGGGGTTGATTATTTTTCATCATTCATACTTTTAATCAGGTTAAATGCTCCTGTTGTAGCTGAAAGTATTCCTGCTTTTTGAGATAGTAATATCACTTCAATGCCAAGCTCTTGATGAATATATTTTTCTGCACGCGTTTTTATCCGGGTAGCAAAATAATCCCAAAAGGCTTTATCTCTAATAAAATCAATGGCTTCTTCGGTGGTGTTTGAATGCATAATTTTCTTAAAAGCGCTAATGTCTTCGCTATACATCATATAGTGTGAAGCCAATATTTCGTTTCGTGCATCGGCAACCCTGCTGTGCGTTTGAAAAACTCCACCTGCTATTTTTACAAGTTTACCTAAATGGCCGATCAAGACTATCTTTTTTATATGGCATTTTACGGCCTCTTCGAGCATAAAACCAATGTAATTGGAGGTTAGAACAACTTTGTTTTCGTTTATATTCAGGTTTTCTTTTGAAAAGGAAGTACTGTAATTTCCGGGAGTAAAAATGATTTGCTGGTTTCCTCCCGAAGCCCGATGTTTGAGCTCCACCACCATGGAGGCTTTTAAAGCCTCTTCCGACATGGGTTTAACAATGCCAGTAGTACCCAATACTGATAGTCCACCTTCAATGCCCAATCTCGGATTAAAAGTTTTTTTTGCGAGCTCTTGTCCTTCAGGGATGCTGATCACAACTTCCACACCTTTGTTTTTGGGAAGAACTGCGGCAATACTATCCTTGATCATTTTTAAAGGTACCGGGTTAATGGCGGGTTTTCCAACCTTAACAGCCAAACCTGGTTTGGTGACTGTCCCTATGCCTTTGCCCCCAATAATTGTTGCTTTGTTTGTTTCATTAAATGTAGCATGGGCAACTATTTCCGCCCCATTGGTAATATCCGGATCATCACCCGCATCTTTGATGGTGCTGCATTGGGCTTTGTTTTGGGTTAGTTTACAATTTTCCAATTCTAAAATCACTTCTTTACCAGCAGGAAGCGTTACTGAAACATGCTCAATAATTTCCTGAGAAATGAGCATATAAACAGAAGCCTTGGCAACTGCAGCTGCACAAGTTCCGGTTGTTAAGCCGTTACGAAGTTCTTTATGTTTTGAATTCTTATACATATCTTAAACCACAAAGGTCACAAAGGATTTTCACAAAGAAACACGAAGAAAACTTTTGTGAACTTTGTGAAAATTCCTTAGTGTTCTTTGTGGTTAATTTTTTTATCGTTTTACAATATCATAAAGTATCGCATTCAAAATAGCCACACCAACCGTGCTTCCTCCTTTTCGTCCACGTATGATCATATATGGCAGGCCGGATTCTTTAAGCATTTGTTTTGACTCGGAAGCACCAACAAAACCAACCGGAACACCAATTACCAAATCCGGATTGATTTTTCCTTCTTTATATAGCTCGCAGATGCGCACCAGGGCAGTAGGAGCATTTCCAATTACAAATATTTGATAACTGGCATCTTTTGCGGCTTTGTTGATTCCACAAATTGAGCGTGTAATGCCTTGTGCTTTTGCTTCTTCAATAACATCAGGTTTATGAACAAAGCAATTCAATTCGTTCCCTAGCTTTGCCATAGATGGTTTGCTTACCCCGGCAGTAATCATGGTTGTGTCTGCATAAATTTTACAACCCGCCAGCAATGCCTTTTTAGCATTTTGTACTGCATCAGGATGTGCTTCGAACAAATGGGCATATTCAAAATCTGCGGTTGTATGGATCACGCGTTTTACAATGGCATCCAGTTCTTCCGGGATATTTAAATGCGACAGTTCGTCAGAGATGATCTGCATACTGTCGTTCTCTATTCCCATGGGGTTGAGGTTTATATAGTTGCTCTTTTCCATAAGTCTATTATGTTTTCAAAAAAATTAAAACCGGCATAAAAATGTACATGTGCATATGCTGCTAAACAGTTCTTATAGCTTAGCCCGCATTGCCAATGTTTTTGTTTTTGGGGTTTTGTAAGATGATATGTAAGTGTATAATTTGTATTGTCGTGTTCTATTATTTCAGATCGATGGAACTCATGGCATCGGGTTTCTGCATTATTGTATTCGGCAGTAGCATAGCCAAAACGCTGTAACCTTTGAGTCATTTGTACCGATGCATTATAAATTCCGCACATAGGATATCTTTTTCCTTCCAGGTCAATAATGTTTTCAGCTAAATACATTAATCCTCCACATTCTGCATAAACAGGAAACCCTTCTTCAACTTTGCTGTTAATCTGCTTTCGGAGCAAAATATTTTCAGATAATTCTGAGGCAAACAGCTCCGGGTATCCTCCACCAAGGTATAAGCAGTTGATTCCCTTTGGTAATGATGTGTCTTTAAGTGGACTAAAATAATGGAGTGTTGCGCCTAATTCTTCCAGTAATTCCAAATTATCTTTATAATAAAACCGAAAGGCCTTATCGTAAGATACACCAATATGCATACCCGACAAGTCAAGGTCTGGAAGATTGAAGTTGTCTTCTGTAAGCGGTTTATGCTTGCTTATGTCAAGGAGCTTTGCAATGTCGATTGTGTGCTCTAAGGTATCCTTTAAAATACCAACCTTATCATTTAGCTGGTCTACTTCCTCAGCCTGTATCAATCCTAAATGGCGACTCTCGAGTGATATATCCTTGTTTGTAGGGACATATCCAAGGCAGGAAATATTGCTTTCCCTTTCGATTACTGATTTAACAAACTGGTAATATTCGTTATTGGGTACATGGTTTAGGATGACCCCTTTGACATTGGAGTTTTGTTTTAAAGAACAGAAACCTTTAACAATGGCTGCAACAGATTGATACAAGCCCTTGCAACTTACCACCAAAACAACAGGAAGTCCCAGAATTTTGCTTAACTCATAGGTACTTCCTGTTGATTGATGTCCCATGCCATCGTACATTCCCATAACACCTTCAATAATTGACAGGTCGTTGGATCTTGAATGCTTTTTGTACAGATATTTTATGGCAGATTCTGAAAGCATAAAGCTATCGAGATTATACGATGGTTTACCAAGTACTTTGCTATGGAATAATGGGTCTATATAATCGGGCCCGGTTTTAAATGGGGCCACCTTAATTTCCAAAGATTTCAGCAAGGCCATTAAACCTATGGTTATTGTTGTTTTACCGCAACCGCTATTTGTTCCCGCTATGATGAATCCTTTTTGCATTATTCTTTAGATAAGAGATAATAGAAGAAATCTTTATTCAAAATTTGATTTATATATTAAGATTCTATTTTTCTACTTTTCACTTTCAACTTATTTCAGTTTATATGGTTTAATGTATGTTCAACAATTCTCTCTACTGATTCTTCTGAGGCGATCATTTCTCCTTTTTTATGAAGAAGGAAGTTCTTATTGCCTCCATTGGAAATTTCTAACCACATCTCATTTTTTTCTTCGTGCTGTTTGAGTTTGATGCCTTTTCGGGCAAATGCTCTTCGTAAAAGAACATATTCAAATCCATGTCCTTTAATGGCCAGCTCTTTATTGTGGTTGTATTTTACTTTGAACAACCCCGTTTTATTGTCAAACTCCACACCTCGGTCAACAAAAAGCCTTTTAAAAGAATCTTGTAATAACAAATCTTCCGGACTTCCTGTAATTAAAGGCCCTCCTTTAGGAAGTAGCCATAGTTTATCGGCCATTTGAATGGCCAGATCCAGATCATGTGTCGACATCAGGATGGATTTTGATGAAGTTATGGCAATGTTTCTCAACAACTGAATAATTTCAACCCGGGCAGGCAAATCCAGAAAAGCTGTTGGTTCGTCTAAAATGATGAGGGGGGTGTCCTGGGCCAAAGCTTTGGCTATGGATACTTTTTGCTTTTCTCCATCACTCAAGTTACTCAACTGTTCTTTTGCTTTATGTTGTATACCGCATTTATTAATGGATTCAGCAATAATATGTTTATCTTCTTTTGTCAGTTTCCCCATCATGTTAGTGTATGGGCTTCTTCCCAAACTTACCATTTCCTCTACGGTTGCGTTGGGCACATCTATCCGGTCGGTTAATACAACAGCTGCCAGTAAGGCTATTTCTCTTTCTTTTAAAGAGAAAAGGTTTTTACCCATAATTGATCCCGATCCGTCCAATGCTGGTTGAAACCCACTGATGGTTCTGATAAGCGTACTTTTTCCGGAACCATTTTCGCCCAAAAGGCAAACCATCTCTCCTGGATTTATCTGCGCATTGAGCTTGTCGCAAACCACCAGGTTTCCTTGTTTTCGTTTATAACCTATGGTGAGGTTTCTGATATATAGTGTTTGTTTTTGCATTTACATATTTGATAAAAGACTATAGACAACAGATTTCCTTACAAGCATTATCCATTTTGTTTTCTTCGTTTCCATATAACCCAAATTACTACAGGAGCACCAATAAATGCGGTGACAGAGTTTATGGGCAGTTCGTTTTCTACTCCGGGCATACGTGCCATGAGGTTGCATAATAAAGTTGTAGCCCCTCCGATAAGGCATGTATTTATAATTAGTACCAAATGGTTAGAGGTGCGTGATATCAGTTTGGCCAGATGAGGTACTGCCACTCCAATAAATATGATGGGGCCGCAGAATGAGGTAACAATAGCTGTTAACATTCCCGACCAGCCTATAATTACAAAGCGGGCCAGTTTTATTCTTAATCCCAGGTTTGCTGCATACCTGTCGCCCAAAGCCAGCATATTTAAAGGTTTGTTTAAAAATATGGCTGCAAATGATAATATTGTGGTTGCCAGGCCAAATGTATATGCCCCGGTTGGAGCCAAACGACTAAAACTACCCAGCCCCCATATCACATAATTATGCACGTCTTCTTCGGGACTGTAATATTTGAGCAGGCTAACCAAAGAACTGGATAAGTAACCAATCATTACTCCAATAATCAATACGCTTAAAGTGCCCCCAATATGATGCGATATAAAAAGGATAAGGAACATAACAGCCGCAGCTCCCAGTAAAGAAGCTATCACAGCACCAAAATCGCCCCATACTCCAAGGCTCGACAATGAAAATCCAAATATTTTTCCTGAGAATAGCATTACCATGGCTACACCCAGGCTGGAACCGGATGAGATCCCTAAAACAGATGGGCCTGCCAAAGGATTTCGAAATAAAGTTTGCATTAACAAACCTGCCATTCCCAATGCCATACCTGCCCCCAAAGAAACAATGGTTTGAGGTAAACGTGTTTTAAATACTATGTTTGAGTAAACCTTGTTAACGGTTTCCGAACCCAGAAAAATAGCCTTTAGATCATTGATGGGTATGTTGATAGAACCCAAGGTAAGATTGAGAACTACAAACAAAACCAATAGTGATATGGTGATTATGAGTGTTAATGATATGCGTTTATTGTCGGTCATTTTTTAAGTTATTAGCTATAAGCTTCATCTCTGTTCCTTTCTCCCTTTTCTCTATTCAATTTTTTCATAAAAACAGGGTGTATGTTCGGGTAATAATTCAGGATGAAAGAAATGAATATAGTCAGCCAAAATCACATCTGGTTTTACAGCAGCTTGTTCGTAGTAGGGTTTTTGCCGGATATTACATAAAAGCACATTTTTGTTTGTAAAAGCTTTAAAATCCTGATACCTGCTATCCTGTTCTGCTAAATCTTTAAGAGTTAATCCTTTTTTTTCAGGGTGCACTATGCGCCAGAAGTCGCACTCACTGGCTTTTTTGTACATAGTTTCAAAATCTACCGGGTAAGCACCCTGATGGTTATCCTTGATAATATAATCGGCACCGGCATCTTTAAAATAGTGCGAGTAAAAGCTTTTCCCTCCGGGTACATACCAACTTCCTGAACGCATCTTCCCGGAAAAAACCGTGGGGCGTTTTTTAATATTTGAAGTAAGTTCTTTCAGGTGGGTATATTTTGAATCAATAGCATTGAATAAGGAATCGGCCTTGTGCTCATTGTTGCAGAACAGGGCAATCATTTTAATCCATTCTGCTCTTCCCAAAGGCGTTTTTTCATTATAGGCAGCCATTGGCACCAAAGGAATGCCCAGGTTGCGCAAGGCATCAAAACCGCCACGTTTAAATGGAGAAACAAATATAACATCCGGGTTTATGGCCGCAATAACCTCAAGGTTAAAATTACCTTCTTTGCCAATCTGTTTTACTTCTCCGGTTTCAACTTTTGTTCTCATTTCTTCATGATACAGAAACCTGCTGTTATTAATAGCCGAGATGTTTTCTATATTGTCCAGGGCAAAAAAGTATGCCAGTTGTGTTGATGAGAGGCAAATGATTTTTTTGCAGGGTACTTTAATGCAGTTCTCCAAATGAGTAGTTGCTCCGTAAGTAGAAACAAGGTTGAAAGATTCTTTTTGAGAACGGTCTTTGCTGCTCGTGTTTATGGTAAGGCGGGTAAGGGATGAGTCTTTTTGTATTTTAAACTCTTTAGCATATTTAAGTTTTACTTCGGCTAATTCAAGTGTGTTTTGTGCTTTGTTTTTGGGCGCACGACCACATGATGCTAAACTATGCAATAACGCAATAATGGCAAATGTTCTAGTTATCCAGCTCATCCCAGGCTTCTTTTAAATGGTTTATCCATATTTTTACAACATCGTCATATTCGGCAATTCCTTTTAGTATAATGCGGACTTTAAAACCGTGGCTTTCTAATATTGATTTCCAGCTTTCCGGTTTATCGCCTGCCATGTCGTTTTGCACATGATCGCCGCATACTGTCATAAAAGGACTTAATAACAGTTTATTGATATGGTTCTTCTTTAATTTTAAAATAACATCGTTCAACTCAGGGTATCCTTCAACCGTTCCCATATAGCAATGGTTGTTATGCTGTTGCAGGTAATATTCAAAGCCCGGGTAATAAATATTGGCAATATGTGATGTACCGTGCCCCATGTATACCAATGCCTCGTTTTTTTGAGGTGTAAGCTCTTTGTTAAAAGCAAGTGCCTGTGCCAGTTGTACGTTGTCGTTGTGTTTATGCAATAGTGGTCCGCCAAGCGATATTTTACTTGCCCCTTCCGGGATGTTGGCAAAGGCTTCGACTGTTTTCTTCAGGTCGTCATATTCCTTGCCCGGGATTACGTGCAGCGACTGAACCGCAATATGGGTATATCCTTCTGCACTCATATGTGCCAGAGCTTGCGAAGGAGAATAAACAGTTTTGCCGTTTTTGGCCAGTTTCCTTCTGATAAACTTTGAAGTATAGGCCCAGTAAACAGGGGTATTTGGAAATGTTTCGTGGGTTAGCTTTTCAATATTGTCGAAAGCGGCTTGTGCTTCCGGGTATGAGCTTCCGAATGTGACTAACAGAATTCCTTTTTTCTCCATCTTTTCAGCATTTAAATCATTGTCTATAGCTATAGGCAACAACAAGAGTAAAAATGTAATCGTATAAATGAATTTCATTAGTTTAAGTATTTTAACCGATAAATTGTTTAAACCATTTTTTAGGGTTAGGCTGGCAATGATTATAACAAACAGTTTATTTAGAAAAATTAATTAGCAATCCGGCAAAATAGGTTCGTCCCGGGGATAGTGTTGCATAATGCGATCCGTAAGGACTATCATCTACATAATCAAAAATATTGTCGATGCCGGCAGTAAGCTCAAAAACAAAATTCTTTACCCAGGTAAACTTGTGTTTCGTTGTAAAATTGACCAACTCATAGGCTTTGGCGTTTCCTCGGCTGTCGTTGTAGTATTTCTCATCCTGGAATCGACCTGTTAACGAAGCTACCAGGTTGTATTTACTCCAAGAGTGGTTGTAATCCAGATGGATGTTTCCATAGTTTTCTGCAACTCCGGGCAATCGGTCATCATTTGTTAAATCTTTAGCGTTTACGTAGCTGTATCCACCGCCCAAATTAAAACCTGCACCCAGGCGTGTATTAAACAGCAGGTCGATACCTTGCGAACGTGTTTCTTCAAAATTAAAGTGTTGTTTCTTTATGCTTATACCGTTGGCAATATCTTCATCGGTTAATTCAACTTCTTTGTAGTCAATTAAGTCATCAACATTGTTTCGGTATGCTGTTAAACTAATTGATGTTCGTTGTGTGTTATATTCAATCCCAAGCGAAAGGTACTCCGATTTTTGAGGATCAAGATCTGTATTTCCTAAGTATAGCTTACTTCCTTTTTCGTACGTGTAATAAAGCTCCTTTAGCGTTGGGGCTTTATACCCCAAACCATAAGTACCACGTAAATTAATGTTGCTGATACGGTATAAGGCCGATACTTTAGGTGTAAATGTAGATCCAAATTCCTCGTGTTTTACCATCCGGGCTCCGGCAACAATATCCAGCTTATCAAAGAATTTTAGTTCTTCCTGGGCGTAAAGAGCATAAGTGGTCACATCAGCCTTGCCATTTAATACCCTGTCCGAAATGTACTCCTCGTTTATATAGTCTGCGCCAAGTGTCAGTTGATTGTTTTTAGAGATGTGATTTACATACTTCAGATTGATATTGCTCAGGCGTTGATCATTGTTAATAGATTTGTCACCGGGCAAATAGTCTTTGTACTCCTGGTTGTATCTATAATAATATTTGTAGCGGTCGTTATGGAAATCAATCGAAATAAAATCTTTATTATTCAACAAATATTTAGCTCCACTGCCATAGGTTTTATCTTCAAAATAGTATCCGTATTTACCAACAGATTGGGGGCGGTACATATCTTTTTCGTAATAGGACCCTTCGGCATAAACAGATAATTTTTTAGTGATGTTATACCCGAACCGTTGGTTTAAGGTATAATCTTCGTATTCTATCTGAGCCTGCGCTTCGGTTTCAACCAGCTGATCACCGTCTAGCTCATATTTGCTTAATTGCCAACCATCTGTTTTCTTTTTTGAAAAGCTGGTGTTGGAAGAAAATTTGCCAAAATTAAGATCTAGTGAATTGTTTTGTTGCCAGGTTCCATACTTACGAATACGGGATGAATTGTTGATATTCAGTTTCTGATTGGATTTTTTGGTAATGATGTTAACAACCCCGGCAATGGCATCTGTTCCGTACAGCAGCGATGAAGCTCCTTTTACAATTTCGATGCGTTCGATGTTATCCGGGTTGATGCGGTTTAAATCGGTATTGCCACCCATGTCGCCATATAACCTTTTACCATTAATAAGAACCAGAATAAAATCATTGCTCAAACCATTCAGTGTCATCATGGCACCCATGGTTCCCGGATTGAAATCAAAAGAGGGGCTTAAGCTCATCATCAGGGTATTAAAATCTGTTGCCCCAACACTCTCAATGGTTTTTTTTGAAATGATTTCAGTGGGTACCGGTGCTTTTTTTAGGTGATGAGGAGTTCCTGTACCTGTAATGACCACTTCACCCAAGGTATTTTCCGACTCTTCCATTTCAAAATGGAATGTATTTTCTCCTTCATGGATTGAAACGGTTTCCCTAATTCGTTTGTATCCCGAATAGGAAACAATCAGATCGTAGGTTCCGGTATTTTTTGTGGAAAATTTGAATTCCCCATTATTATTGCTGGCCGATCCGATGGTAGTGCCGGCAAAATATACGTTTACACCAGGGAGATTCTCCTGGTCATTTTTTCGAATGATTTTCCCTTTAATAACAGTATTCTGACCTTCAGCCATTATGCTTAAACATAGCAGAATAAAGGATAAGGCAAAGCCTATCTTTTGCATGATATTCAATTTAAATAATAAATAATTGCACAGATGAAACCACATCAGTGCTTTAAAAACAAAAAGATAGAGGAGTGATGTTTTGAACTTGCGCGCCTTAGTCCGTATCGATCCACTTCTATCCCCGGAAGCTTTAGTTTTATAACTAAATCAATCTGGCAGGTCTTCTGGCTCGTCCTGTTTTGAGGCCTTCCCATTTTGTCCGCCGTAGCTTTAACCGAGGCAGATTGTTCTTCTATATAAATAGAATCAAACACCTGCCGTTGCTGAAGCTATGGCAGGTAACAGTGGCATTAGTATTCTCAAAACTTGTTGCAGGACTTACAGCTGCGGGTACAGCTCCGGAATTTTCAGTTGCCTGAAGCACCGGATTCCCATTTTAAGGAACCTCTTGAAAAGAGATTTCCACCAAATCGCTGCAAAAGTAAGAAAATATTTGAATCATAAAGGGACTTATTAGGGGAATGTTTTAAGGCATTCTGTTTTGTTTAAACAATACATAGCAAAGAGCTAAAATATTTAAACAGAACAAAGGATCAGATCTCTATAGGCGAACTGCAAATGAGATCTGTTCCTTAAATTTGGAATAATATTTTTGAGTTATGGAACAGATCTGATGGGCAACTTTGTTATACAGATCTGATCCAAATGAATTAATTTAGAAATGATAGTGGATCTGCACGGATCAGATCTCTATAGGCAAACTGCAAATGAGATCTGTTCCTTAAATCTTGGAATAACATTATTGAGTTATGGAATAGATCTGATGGGCAGCTTTGTTATACAGATCTGATCCAAATGAATTAATTTATAAATGATAGTGGATCTGTACGGATCAGATCTCTATAGGCGAACTGCGAATGAGATCTGTTCCTTAAATCTTGGAATAACATTATTGAGTTATGGAACAGATCTGATGGGCAGCTTTGTTATACAGATCTGATCCAAATGAATTAATTTAGAAATGATAGTGGATCTGTACGGATCAGATCTCTATAGGCGAATTGTAAATGAGATCTGTTCCTTAAATCTTGGATAACATTAATAAGTTATGGAACAGATCTGATGGGCAGCTTTGTTATACAGATCTGATCCAAATGAATTCAAAAGTTTTATCAAGGATTTTATTTAGAAATGATAGTGGATCTGCCCGGATCAGATCTCTATGGGCGAACTGCAAATGAGATCTGTTCCTTAAATTTGGAATAACAATATTGAGTTATGGAACAGATCTGATGGGCAACTTTGTTATACAGATCTGATCCAAATGAATTGATAAGTTTTATCAAGGATTTTATTTAGAAATGATAGTGGATCTGCCCGGATCAGATCTCTATAGTCGAACTGCAAATGAGATCTGTTCCTTAAATCTTGGATAACATTAATAAGTTATAGAGCAGATCTGATCCATCAGCTTTAACTCTTCATCGGGAAACGAAGCAAATAGGGATTGGGGGTTTAAAGTTTTTCCAGGCTTGTAATTCTGAATCTTATAGTTTGGACTGAATTGCAGTTTCAGGCTTCTTATTTCATCTATGGTATGCAATCCTTTAACAATGGTTGTTCTGAACTCGTGTTCCAATCCCGATTGCTTAATCATTGCAATAGAGTAAATTACTTTCTGAAAAATTTCTTTTGTCAGGATATTCCCTACCGATTTGTTGTATTGTTTTAAACTAAGTATGTGCTTGATGTCCATTGCAACAAAATCTATCAATTTGGCATCTATCAACTTTCTTAGCACATGGGGATGGGTTCCGTTGGTATCTAGTTTTACCTTTAAACCCAGCTCCTTTAATTTGGTTATAAATTCAGGTAAATCACGGTGGATAGTTGGCTCGCCGCCGGTAATTACCACAGCGTTTAATAGGTTCTGGTACTTTTTAATGTAGGTAAGTATTTCGTTAGGATTAATGTTTGCCTCAAAGTACTCAGGTAAAACCAAAGTAGGGTTATGGCAATATCCGCAACGGAAGTTACAGCCCTGTGTAAATATAACAGAGCTGATATTTCCTGGGTAATCAATTAAACTTTGTTTTTGAAAGCCGGCAATGTGCATGTTTTTTAGATAAGAGATTTTAGATAATAGATAAGAGACCTTTGGCAGACCATAAAATTAGCCTCTTATCTATTGGTCTTGTAATTAGTGTTGGCAAGAAAAGTTTTAATTATTTCAGGAGTTTTCTTGCTGATACTAATTAACAATCAACAACTTCTGGTTCCTGATTAACCTTTATCTTCTTGTCAAACAATTTACGGTCGCTGTATTCTGCCCGTTTGCCATTATTCCACTGGTCCACTGGTCGTAAGTAACCTACAATCCTGGAATATACCTCGCAAACATTTTCTTTGCCTTGGGTTTCACATTTGGGGCATTTGTGGTGCTCGCCGTAAATGTACCCATGCTCCGGACAAATACTAAAAGTTGGCGACAGGGAGAAGTATGGAAGCCTGAAATTTTCGCAAATGGTTTTAGCTAATATCTTTACCGAAGCCGGCGGTAACTGGCTCTCACCAACAAAGGTGTGGAATACCGTTCCCCCGGTATACTTGGTTTGTAAATCATCCTGCAGTTCAAGTGCTTCAAAAATATCATCGGTATGACCTACGGGTAATTGGCTGGAGTTGGTATAATATGGGGCTGCGTTGTTTTCTCTGACTTGCTTATCATTGGCAACAATGATGTCGGGGAATTCTGCTTTATCTAATTTCGCTAAACGGTAGGTGGTACCTTCGGCAGGGGTGGCTTCCAGGTTGTAAATATGGCCTGTTTCTTCCTGAAACTCCTGAAGTTTCTGGCGCATAAAAATCATAATATTTTGAGCCTGTTTGTTTCCTTCCGGGGTGGTTATGTCGTAGCCGTAAAAGTTTAGCAGCATTTCGTTCATCCCAACCAATCCAATGGTTGAAAAGTGGTTGTCCCAATATGCACCGTTTTTTGCCCTTATATGTCGTAAGTAAAATTTTGAGTAAGGATATAAACCGTTTTCTGTTAATTGCTCAATAACCTTGCGCTTAATCTCCAAACTATCTTTCGCTAGTGTCATAAGTTTGGCAATGCGCTGAAACAACTCTTCTTCAGATCGTGATTCGTATGCTATACGTGGCATATTTAAAGTAACCACACCAACAGAACCCGTTAAGGGATTGGCTCCAAATAAGCCGCCACCCCTTGATTTTAGCTCACTTGTATCAATCCGTAAACGGCAACACATGGATCGTACATCGTCGGGCGACATATCTGAATTTACAAAATTTGAGAAATATGGGATACCGTATTTTGCAGTCATTTCCCAAATTGGTTGACGGTATTCGTTGTCCCAGTCAAAATCTTTTGTAATGTTGTAGGTTGGGATAGGGAAGGAGAAGATTCTTCCATTTGAATCTCCTTCGGTCATTACTTCAGCAAAAGCTTTATTGAAGATATCCATTTCGTGCCGATAATCTCCGTAAGTAGAATCTTTAATTTCCCCTCCAATGATTACTGCTGTATCTTTCATATTAGAAGGAACTTCCAAATCCAGGGTGATATTAGTAAATGGGGTTTGAAATCCAACTCGGGTAGGGATATTCATGTTAAACATAAATTCCTGAAGGGACTGTTTTACTTCCTTATAGCTCAGGTTATCGTGCCGGATAAAGGGAGCCAGGTAAGTATCAAAATTTGAAAAAGCCTGGGCTCCTGCTGCTTCACCTTGCATGGTGTAAAAGAAGTTCACGATCTGCCCCAGTAAAGTACGGAAATGATTAGCTGGTTTACTTTCCACTTTTCCCGGAACACCCTTAAACCCTGTCATAATCAGTTCGTATAAATCCCAGCCTACACAGTATACACTAACAAAGCCAAGGTCGTGGATATGAAGTTTTCCTTGCTTGTGTGCATTGCCAATTTCAGAAGGGTAGATTTTGTTTAACCAGTATTGCGAACTGATGATAGTTGATACATGTTGGTTCATCCCTTGGAGCGAGTAGGTTGAATTGGCACTTTCTTTTATACGCCAATCGTTGTTGTTGATGTAATCATCAATGATATCCACATTTGAAAACAGTTCCTTTACATTTCGGATACCATCATGTTGCTTGCGGTATATAATATAGGCCTTGGCTGCTTTAAACTGGTTCTGTTTAAAAAGCTCCATCTCAACCATATCCTGAATATCTTCAACACATGCAGTTTTAGTTTGAATCTGGGCTATAACATTATTAGTTATCTGCTGTGCCAAATCCCGGTTTGGTTCACCAACAGCTCTTAAAGCCTTAAATATGGCAAAGGTAATTTTTGCCGATTCAAAGGGTACTACGCGCCCATCACGCTTTTGTACTGTTTTAATAGCACCATCAATTTTCATAATACTTTTGTTTTAAATTATAAATTAATGGTAGCTGCTGGGTTAAATAATAAGAAAAGCAAAGGGCGTAAAAATTCTCAGATGTTTAGGAAATGAATCACTTTTATTGCCTTGATTTCCTTAGCCTTTTTTCCCGAAAGCTACGAAATTATAGTACTAAAAATGATAGGTCTTCCGGCTCGTTGCACTTTAGATTGCCTTCCCATTTTATCCGCTGTAATTTTAACTGAGACGGATTAATAGTGGCATTGAGGTTCTAAAGCTGTTTGCAACATACGGCTGCGGGTACAGCTACTGATTTTCACAGTATTCCCTTAAATCATTTCAGCAGCACAAAAATATAAATAATAGAAACGCCAATAGGTAAGGGGTGGGAATAGTTATTAAAAAGAAATGAACAATTGAACAAATAGGGGTATTAGGATCAGATCTTTATAGGCGGCTATTGTGTAAGATCTGTTCTTGATATTGTTGTCTAAGGTATTTGGTGTTATCTTTATTATCTTTGTAGAAACAAACTGTTAAAGATATGGGAACTACAGCTCATAGTAAAATGCAGAAGGAATTATTGAAACTTTATTCTACTAATATTCCTGATGAGCATAAAAAAGGCTAATGTTGTTGTTTATAGAGTTAAAACTGTAAAGAAAAAATTATGACAAGAATGATGCAGGATATATTGAAGTTGAGTGTTTCTGAGAGAATTTTGATGGTTGAAGCGATATGGGATAGTATTGCCGATAACAGTAAAAATATTGAAGTTTCAGAGGAAACTAAGCAATTGTTAGATGATAGATTAAAGGAGCATAATGAATCGAAAGAAGAGGGGGCAAGTTGGATTGATGTAAAAAAACGAATTAAAAAACAGTTATAGGAAGTTGGATTTGTTAATCAAACCTTTAGCGGAGAAAGATGCTACAGAAGCGACATTGTGGTACAATACTGCTCGGGAGGGCTTAGGGGATGAATTTTTATTAGCTCTGGAAGCCAAGATTAATGCAATTCAAAGGAATCCAGAACAATTTCAGATAGTCTATAAAAATATTAGAAGAGCATTTACAGATAGATTTCCTTATGGAATATTCTTTATTGTGGAAGATGAAGTTATTTATGTTCTTTCAATTCTTCATACAAGCAGAAACCCTAAAGCCTGGATGAAAAGAAAATAATTGTCTTGAAGTTTTATTAGGATCAGATCTTTATAGGCTGTTATTGTTTAAGATCTGTTCCGTATTATGTGGAGAATATGATTTTGTGCAAGCTACGGAACAGATCTGATTTGCAGCTTAGGTATACAGATCTGATCCTGAGGTGCTGCTTACTATGTATTTTTTTCGTTTTAGATGAGCATAGCAGAGAAATTCAGTGTTTTTGGTGTGAGATTTTATTAGGATCAGATCTTTATAGGCTGTTATTGTTTAAGATCTGTTCCGTATTATGTGGAGCAGATGTTTTTGTGCAGGCTACGGAACAGATCTGATTTGCAGCCAGGTAATACAGATCTGATCCAGAGGTGTTGATTACTGCGTATTTTTTCGTTTTAAATGAACATAGTAAAGAAATTCAGTGCTTTTGGGTGTGAGATAGTATTAGGATCAGATCTTTATAGGCTGTTATTGTTTAAGATCTGTTCCGTATTATGTGGAGAATATGTTTTTTTTCAAGCTACGGAACAGATCTGATTTGCAGCTTGGTAATACAGATCTGATCCTGAGATGTAATGATTGAGGATTGGTTATTATATAACAATACCCACCTGGGTAACCCAGTTAACCAGGTGGGCATCACAAACAAAATATATCCGTAGCAGAGATATAAAATTATCTTATAGGTTATTTATTCATTGCAGTATTTAAGTGATCCATCCAAATAGCGTTGATCTCAGCATAATCACCTAAACCCTTCATAACAATGTTTACTATATACCCGGCAGCTTCTAATCTTTCCTTCCACGATTGCTCGGCAGGATCTGTTTCACCTGTTACTCCAGCCATATCATTGTTGGCATGGTCACCTGCAATTGACATAAGTGGAGAAATGGTAATATTTGTTGTTCCGGCTGGGATTTTATTTAAAATACCGCCAATTGAAGTTTCATCAGCGTCAAATCCAATGCCCTCCACTGTGCCAACAAAAAAGTTGGTATTTAATGCTTTAAGCTTTGTTTCAAGTTTTGTATACTGTCCATCAGCTTCGTGTGGAGTTCCGTGTCCCATGAATATTACAGGACCAGCAGATAATTCTGTTGCAAATTTCGCATTTAATACTTCAGCAACTGCTTGTAAATCTTCGTCTGAATCCAACAGTGGTTTACCAAAACTAATTTCAATATCTGGGTATTCTTTTTTAACAGTATTTGCTTTTTCAATCATTTCCTCGTACTCCTCACCTGGAATAACGTGTAAAGATTGAACTGTGAATTTTGAATATCCTTCTTTTATCATATTTGTTATGGCTTCTTGTGGAGTGTCATTGTCTTTTTGAATACCATTTTCTCCATTTCCCTGGCGAAGGATGTTTAAAATAAGGTCAGAAGTGTATCCCCAGCGGATTTCTTCATTTGGAAATTTCGCTTTTGCAGCTGCACCCATAGTTGCAAATGTTTGCTGTGGCGCTTCGTACGAGGAACCGAAAGTTACCAATACTGTTCCTTCTTTATCTCCTAACTTGAAATCGTCATCATCATTGTCATTGCAAGCAGTAAAAACTAAACCTGCTAATCCAAATGCAAAAAGTGCTTTTTTAAAAATGTTCATGTTTAAATAATTTAGTTTGTAATTGTATAATTTGTAAACTAATGGGATATAATCATTAGCTATTGTCTGTTTTCGTCTTTATTAAAAATGATGTTTAAGGCTGTAAAAAGTGTTCTACCCGGATTCAAAGTTCCATAATGGCCTCCATATGGTCTGTTATCCACGTAATTAAAAATGTTATCGATTCCTGCAGTGAGGATAATATCCACGTTTTTGTACTTTTTAAAAGTGTGGGAAGTGGTTAGTTTCCATAATTGATATTTATCTGCATATTGTTTGTAATCATCTTCTTCCAAATAAAATTTGTCGGATCTATAGGTGCCGGAAATGTTCAGGTTTAAAGAATAGTGGTTCCATTTTTGAGTCCATGATGTTTTAAAAGTGGCGCTGTGCTCCGAAGTCCCATTTAAGCGGGTACTTAAAGTTTGGTTTTGTGCATCAACGTAACTGTAGCTTCCGTTTACAGATAAGTCTGAAATAGGTTTTATGGTAAAAGACCAATCAGCACCAGTCAATTGTGCCTCGTTAATGTTATATCTCATTTTTGTTTCTTCAACCCCCCTGCGCTCATGGTCATATTCTGTAGGTAATATTTTATAATCAATCATATTTTTTATCTGATTGATAAATAGGCATATGTCAGTTTTAAATGCTTTTTTCCTGAACTGTGTTGATATGCTGTAGTAATTTGATTTTTGTGGTTTTAAATCGGAGTTTCCTTTGTATAAAGTATAAGTTCCCATTCGGTTACTCTCATAATAGTAGTACAGTTCTTTTAATGTGGGACTTCTAAAACCATTGGCATAAGTGGCTCGGTGTGTAAATTTGCCGGTTTTATACATGATGGATATTTTGGGTGTGGCAATAGTTCCAAATTTTTCATGATAAATAAACCTTATTCCTCCTACAAAGCTCAAATGCCCTTTTAATTTAAATTCATCCTGTAAGTATAAAGCGTAGGTATAAGCATTTACATTGTCTTTCACCAACCTGTATTTTGCTTCCAGATAGTCTCCCAATATTTCGGTTCCAATGCTTAAGGTGTTCTTGTTATTAAGATAAAACACCCCTTTTGCATTAAATGTGATGTTAGTTTGCTCAGAGTTTTTAAAACGGTCGCCAGGATAATAAGTTACCTGCAAAACACCATCGGGTGTGATATATTGTTCGTTGTATTTGTAAGGGAACGTTTTGTAATACAGAAAGTTACCATATTCTAAACTGAAATTTATATAATTCTTATTTTTAAGACGGTATTTTCCACCTGTAGACGCACTTCTATTATTATAATAGTAATTGTGCATATTCCCTTTAAAAGGGAAAAACAATGTTTTTTCGTACCACGATAACTCCGCATCCATGTTTAGCTTTGGGTTAAAATTGTACGAAAGTGATTGAGTTAAAGTATAAGAACGTTTTTTGTTTACCGGTTTGTCGTAAGTCCTTTTTAGGTATGGAAGTTCGTGGTTGCTTTCCCATTTTCGGTTGTACTCCATTGTATTTAGTTGCCATCCATCAGTTTGACTTCTGGAAAATGAAGTTTTGGTTGATAACTTATCCTTTTTGTAAGATAGGGTATTTAGTTGTTTCCATTCATTGTGTGCCCCAACCCGTGTGCTGTTTTTAATGCTGATATTTTGTTTAGGCTTTTTCGTAATAATGTTAATAACCCCGGCAATTGCATCGGAACCATAAAGCGTTGAAGAAGCTCCTTTTACAATTTCAATTTGCTTTATGTCATTGGGATCTATCCTGCTCAAATCAAAACGGTTTCCTATATTTCCGGTTAGTCGTTTACCATTTACTAAAATTAGAATACAGTCGTCTCCTAAACCGTTAATCTTTATGGTAGAGCCCATTGAGCTTGTATTAAAATCTAGTGAGGCAGAAAGATTTGAGATTATTTCTTCGGTGCCTCTTCCTGAAACCTGACGAATTGTTTCGCCCGAAATAATCTCGGTCTGCACAGGGGCATTTTCTAATCGGTATTTTGTTCCGGTGCCAGTAACAACAATGGGGGAGAGGTTTTCTACCGACGGCTTTAGCTCTATATTATAAATTTTATTGTTGGAATCCAGATTGACTTGAGTTTTATAAGTGTGGTATCCAATGCACGATGCGCATAACACATAATTGCCGGGTTTTACTCCTTTAAAAATGTAAGAGCCATCGTGATTACTGTATACAATGTTCGACGTGTTTTCCAAATACACGTTGACAAATTCAATAGGTTTATGGTTGGTGATATCAACCACAATGCCACGAAAAATAATGTTTTGCGCATGGGATATACCAAAATTAAAGCATAGCCCAATGAGCGCAATTACATAAATGCGTTTCATTATAAATAAATAACAAAAATGATAAATTTTGTATGCAGCAAAATCTTAACCCGAAATTGATTACTGCATAAAGCTTTTAATTAAGCAGGTCTTCTGGCTTGTTTCTGTTTTGATGCCTTCCCAAGTTATCCACTGTAGTTTAATGGTAGCGGATTGTTCTTCTACTTAAATAGAATTAAACACCTGCCTTTGTTGAAACTATAGTGGTAATAGTGGCCTTGTAGTTCAAAACATATTGTCTTTTTACACAAAAGAATGAAACTTACAGCTGCGGGTACAGCCCCGGATTTAAACCGGGTTCCCTTTCGTTTATTACCAAAGAGGTAAATAAATTACTTAATTGCGTGCAAATGTAATAAATTTAGTATACCAACAATCAGTAAAATGAAAAATGTTTTAAATAACTTGATCCTGTTTAAACAAATATGTGAGTTGTGTTATATTTGTTCGACAAAATCTATTTAAAAAACAGCAGAATGGCGGAAAGTGTAATTACGCTTAATACAAAATAGCGATATGCTTTTTCCGGAATCAATTTTACAATTCGTTTTCCAATAAAAGCACCAATTATTAATATGGGCAGGCATATCAAATTCAGCTGGAATGTTTGCCAGGTAATCGATTCCCAGTAAAATACGTGAATGGGTACCTTTATTAGATTGAGGATGAGATAAAAAAAGGCGCCGGTACCTATAAAGGCTTCTTTAGGCAGTCTCATGCTCATCAGGTATAGATTAAAAATGGGGCCGGCCGCATTTCCAATCATGGTGGCAAATCCTCCCGAAATTCCCAAAGAAGTCGAAAACCATTTTTTATCGGTAATATTTATTTTTCCTCCAAAAACATCGCGGTATATAATAAGCGACAAGCATACCAAAATGGCAATGGCAATGGCATTTCTAAACTGGTCATCGTTAACATATTTGCCAACAAATACTGCTAATATCAGTCCCATCATTGCCCACGGAAACAGCTTTTTAATATATTTCCATTCGGCACTCCGGCGGTAATAAATAACAGCAAATATATCTCCAAAGATTAAAAAAGGAAGCAGGATGCCTGTAGAGGCCATTCCTCCGTAAAAAATGGCCAGTATCGGGATGTTGATCATCGCAAAACCTTTTAAGCCGCTTTTGCTTAATCCGGCCACAAAGGCGCAAAAAACAGTGATGCCCCAAATTTTCCAGTCGGTATGTAATGGATTTAGTATTGTTTCAATCATAGAATAACAAAGGAAGGGCTTATTTATGGAAATGACTAAGGATTAGTAAACTTTATTGAATACTCTGCAAAATAACTCCAACACTGCTGCATACCAACTACATATTATTTGTTACCATTTTCTTATGATGTTCTACTGTTTCTCCACTAGTACTGTGTATATAACGATAATAAAAGCATAACACAATGGTAAGAAAAGAGTAGAGTTGCCTGGTAGCCATTATAGAGTGGGTATGGAGCAGGTGTGGAGAATAAGTGGAGCGCCATAGGAGAAGCGTGGAGAAGTAGTGGAGACGCAGTAGAAGATAGTGGAGAAATAATCCTTTTTGGTGGAGAAGCTGTGGAGAAAGAATCCAAAAAGTGCTAAAAGCATCAAAAATGGAATCCAAAACAGCCTTTTTTGAGCAAAATCGGAATCCAAAATGGTCATTTTTGGCAAAAAATGGAATTCTGGGCTGTTTTGGGGGTAAAACTTATTCAAATTTAAAATGTCTTTAAATTGTATGTGCCAGATATACTGCAATATATAAAGAAAAAAAGTAACAGTAAAATTACTGTTATTTTTTAATATCCCTTTTCAATATACTTTAGCATTAAACAATAAACAATGAACAATGATCAATGAATTAACAAAAATTGATGACTGAAAATTGCTTATTGATAACTGTTAACTGATTACCGGTAACTGAAAATGTTTAACCCAATCCATCTTTTTTTCCTGATCAGTAAAAGGATGGATTACAAAAATTAAAGTCATGGGAACGTATAATAAAGGAATAAACGGAAGTTTCAAAGGTAAAATTGGAAACACAGTAGGTAGCAGTTGGAAAGGTGTAAAATATATGAAATCGATGCCTGATAAGCCTACCAAATGGAGCAAGAAACAAATTATGCAAAGAGCTAAGTTCCAGTTTGCATCAAATTTCATCCAGCCATTACAATCAATTATTAAAATTGGGTTCAGGATGCAAGAGCATAATAAATCGGCGCGTAACGCAGCCATGAGTGAATTGTTGAACTATGCTATTGAAGGAGATTATCCTTCGTATAATGTAATTTATCCACGATTGCAACTCGCAAAAGGTTCATTACATATTCCAGAGGAATACTCGGTAGAGTTGATAGAAAGGAAAGCTGTTTTTACATGGGAACCCGGTGATGGTTGCGAAGATGAAACGGATTCGTACAACAGCTTTTTAAATGCTAACAATGCCATTTTAGTAACCCTTGCCGATGGCTATCAGCCCAAGTATTCGTTGCGAAAATTTAAAAGAGGGGACGGCACGGGTTCTGTAGGGATTCCGGTTGCCCCGGCAGGAACCGAGGTTCATTGTTATTTGGCTTTTGCCGCCACTGACGACAACCTGCAAGTAAGCAATAGTTTGTATGTGGGTTCTGTAGTTGTTCCAGAATAAGTTAGTTTATATTTAGTCTACCAAAGGTCGGTTCTTTTTTAGAATCGGCCTTTTTTGTGGGATGTGTTTCTGGAAAAGGTTATCGCCAGGTCTCGAAGATACAAAGTTTTGTTATGTGGTTTATAGTGTTTGAATTATAGGGAAATAGCTTGTAGTTCTGGTGCGGCTACAAAATGAACTTTATTTATATTATGAGCAAGGGTAGTAGCTTCAGATAAAATAAGCTTACTAGATAACTTTACTATTTCACATTTTTATTTATATTTGCACCCACATTAACGGATGGCTGCATAGTTCAAGGGATAGAATAGTTGTTTCCTAAACAATAGATCCAGGTTCGAGTCCTGGTGCGGCTACAAAAAAAGCGTTTCAGAAATTTTCCTGAAACGCTTTTTTTTTGTGTCTAAGCACCAAAAAACCCCGCTAACTTAGCGGGGTTTGGACTCTTGCGTAATATATATTGATATATTGTTATGCTAATTTCACATTAACCGCATTTAATCCTTTTCTACCTTCTTTTAATTCGAAGGTAACATCGTCGTCTTCTTTGATTTCATCAATAAGACCAGTTACATGTACAAAATACTCGTTGTTTGAGTCATTGTCTTTAATAAACCCAAAACCTTTAGATTCGTTAAAGAATTTTACTTTTCCTTCTTTCATAATAAATTAAATAAATACTAGTAGGACAAATGTATCATTTAAAGTTGGATATCAAAGCTAAAAAATAAAAAACATTGACATTTTTTCAATTAAATTTTTGTGAACGTTAGGTTCTTAAATTCGGCTACTGAACAAAGTACTTGTTTTTTGTTGTTTTTGTTAGGTTTATTAGGTTGATATTCTGTTATGTATAACGAGTTTTGCTTTGCTCTTTAGCGTTTTTATTTTGTCCTGATGTTTGCCTTACTCCTTGCGCGTTTTGTTTGTTGCAAATGGTTATAATCATAGTGGTATAAAACTTGTTTTTATCTATGGTGTGAAGGCAATATTTTGGGATCTTCTTTAAATGTTGGGGTTTTGAGGAAGATGTGCTTGCTACAAATAAGTAAGTCGCCCATTTAAATATTACATAAATGTAGGATTTTTAAAAAAGGAGGTTTTATGTCTATTCAAAATGCAAAAAAATTTATTGAGCGGGTAAAGCACGATGATTTGTTTAGAAAAGAGTTGTACAAAGTGAATGGGGTTGATGGGTTTAATCAGTTTATTAAAAAGAAAGAGCTAACATTTGACGAGATGGAGTTTGAGGAAGCCCACAGCATGATGATGTTTAAATGCCAGTTTGCAGAAGAACACGATGAACTGGAAAATACGGTCAATTTAATTAAACTTGTTTTAATGTAGTAGTAATCAATATAAAATATATAGTTATGAGCTTAAATTATAGACCCCTTGGTCATGTTATGGAGATTTTGGAATCGGTAGGTTTACCTGTTTCATACAGTTATGATGATTTGGTTTTTGTTGAAAACAATAGTTTGCTGGTAAAATTCAATGATGACGATGAAAAAGAGCTGATGCTCTATTTTAATAAGGATCTTGATCCTAAAGTTGCTGTTGAGTTAGAGAGTACTTTAATGGAAGCAGCTCTCGATAAAGGTTTCCAGTTTGTTAACTCAGGTACATATAAGGTTAGAGAGAAAGACAAGGCAAAGGAAGAACTGGAACTTGTTTTTTTGAATTAGAGGGTAGCTGATAGCGCATAGCTGATAGCTTATGGCTGATAGCTGATAGCTTATAGCTGATAGCTTATGGCTTGTAGCTTATAGCTTATGGCTGATAGCGCATAGCAGGTAGCTTATTGTGAATAGCTGAAAGTGCGGTGGCTATAATACTGTTTTTCTATTGTATAAAATAACGAACTGCTCTTGCTAACTGTAGTAGTAAACAAGAGCAGTTCCTTTTATGGTAAAAAACTATATCTTCAAAAAAAACATGGTTCTAAGGCAAAATCAGCTTCTCATGTTTTAGAACGTCTAAATACACACTAAAGAATGATTATAATCCATCTTGAATTCGTCTGAATTTCTGTTGGGCAGGCTATCTGACAAATGAAAAATGTTGTAGCAAATGTATGTCAAGTACTAAATTAATCATTTTTTAGGCGTATATATTAACAGATCGTTAGATTTTAGATAAGAGATAAGAGACTTATTTTCAAGATGCTTAAAATAAGATTGTTACCTAACTTAAGTTGGTTTTATTAAATATCTAATAATCTTACACTTATAAAAAACTAACGAACTATTGTATATGTAATACCAATCAAGCTAGCACAGCACCCATTAGGCTATTTGTCAATCCACCATTAGCTATAAGCTACCCGCTACCCGCTATCAGCTATCAGCTATCCGCTATAAGCTACATGCTATCCGCTATAAGCTACCCGCTATCCGCTACTTGCTACCCGCTATCAGCTATCCGCTATCCGCTAAAACCCACTTATCCCAATCCCGTTTATCTTTCTGAACAAATCCAGGGCATAAACATCTGTCATGCCGCTAATAAAATCCAATACCGATTGCAGTTTTTCGCAGGCCGAAGCCTCTTGCTTTACAATATATTGTTCAGGAATAAAAGGGATGAGCATTTTTGAATAAATATCATCAGGGTTTAAAACAGCCTTTGAAAACTCATGAATCAAAGAGCCCAGTATCTTAAAGCCGGATATTTCAATCTCTACTACAGATGGGTGCCTGTAAATTTTTTTATACGATAGGGAAGCGCAGTTTTTAATGGCTTCTTTAGTGGTGCCAACCAGGTGTTTGATCAGGCTGCCTTCAAAATGGCCATTCATAATAAGGTCGTAATTATCTTTAAATACCTGGGTGCATTTTCCAACCAGTTTTCCAATAACCGAGGCCCTGATAAATGCGATTTGCTCGTTAAGGTCGGTTACTTCTATGCTAACGTTTTCAATCCTTTTGCGGGTATCCGAATCTTCATCATCCATTAAAAACGACAACAATATATCTTTTGTTTGTTCGGTGCTTAGTATTTTTAGTTTATGGGCATCTTCCACATCCATAATCTGGTAGCAGATATCGTCAGCAGCTTCAACCAGGTAAACCAATGGGTGACGGCAGAATACTCCGTCTTCTTTTTCTATTAAGCCCAAATCATTTACAATCCGGTGAAACATGTTTTTCTCGGATTGAAAATAGCCATACTTCTTTTTATCAGAAAACCCTGAGGCGTAAGGGTATTTTAATATGGATGCTACCGATGAATATGTTAAACCAAATCCTCCCTGGCGCCGTCCTTCAAATTGGTGTGTAAGCAACCTGAAAGCATTGGCATTTCCTTCAAACTCAACCAGGTCGTTCCATTCTGCATCAGGTATGTTGTATTGTTTTTTGAGTTTCTTTCCTTCTCCGGTTGTAAAATAATGCGAAAGGGCAGATTCTCCGGAATGCCCAAAGGGTGGGTTGCCCAGGTCGTGGGCCAGACAAGCAGTTGCTACAATAGATCCTATTTCGGGGATTAATGGATTATCCAAACCTTTTTCATCCAACAAAAACTCAGCGATGTTATGCCCTAGTGATCGCCCTACACTGGCAACTTCCAGGCTATGAGTCAATCGGTTGTGAACAAAAACACTACCCGGCAATGGAAATACCTGTGTTTTGTCCTGTAAGCGCCGGAAAGGTGACGAAAATATCAACCTGTCGTAATCTCTCTGAAATTGTGTGCGTTGGTGTTTGATGTTATATATTCTATCCTCCTGACCGGTTCTTTTGGTCGAAAGTAATTTGTCCCAGTTCATGATCAATAAATTACAGTTCTGTAGTTTTTCATTTCTTTATCCCATTGTTTTGCCCTTCCATGGGTCACTTTGTCCATGAGTTTCCAGAAACCGGATCCATGGTTTTTCTCCACGGTATGGCAAAGTTCGTGGAGCAATACGCTGTCGATCAGGTAATCTGGCAGGCGCATCAGATGAAGGTTAAGGTTGATATTGTTTACATTGGAGCAGCTTCCCCAGCGCGATTTCAGGTTTTTGATAAACACCTGTTTGTATGAAAAGCCATGTTGCTGCGCTAATTCATGTAAACGACGGGGGAGATAGTTTTTTGCAGTTACCCGCATGGCTTCCTCAATACCATACCTTATATGTTCCTGAATTACCGTTGATTTTACGTCGTGTTTTTGAGGATAATCGATAGCCAGGATACCATTGTTCAAATGGATGCGGACCTGTGGTAAAGGAGATTTTCTTATTTGCAGTGCAAATGCCCTGGTTTTAAACTGCGTTGATTCGTCAAAAATAGTCAGGTCGTTCTCTTTTTCCTTAACTTTTGCCAGGTTCTCCAAAATCCACTTCTGGTTGGCATGTACAAACGTCAGAGCTTCTTTAGGATGCATGGTGACAGGAACCACAACCTTTACGGGTTCAAACGGTTTGAGCTTTATCGAAAGCCTTTGGGCTTTCTTGCTCCTCTGAAATAAAACCGGACCGATTCCTTTTACGTCTACTAGCTCCATGTATGCAAAGAAAGGTAAATATACGGTAATTTAAAATAGGGGATGATGAGAAACAACATGCCCAAGAACATAAATATGCAAATACATAGATATAAAAATATACCTATATTTGTAGCTTCAAAATATTAGATAAAAAACAAATAAAATATATTCAAGATGAAGTACTTAATAGTTGGTGGGGTTGCCGGAGGTGCAACAACTGCTGCGCGATTGAGAAGAGTTGATGAGAAGGCCGAAATCATCATGTTTGAAAAAGGTCCCCATATTTCATATGCAAACTGTGGTCTCCCTTATTATATTGGTGGCGTAATTAAGGAACGTGAAAAGTTATTAGTTCAAACCCCTGAATCATTTGGATCGCGCTTCAATATCGATATCCGGGTATTTTCGATGGTTACGTCTATCAACCCCGATAAGAAAGAGGTTACGGTTCAATCTATGAAGAACGGGGAAACTTATACCGAAACGTACGACAAATTAGTACTTTCTCCGGGTGCTTCGCCGGTAAAGCCTCCAATTCCGGGTATTGATCTGCCCAATATATTTACCCTTCGAAATGTAGAAGATACCGATAAAATAAAATCGTTTGTAGATGATACCACTCCGCGTACAGCAGTTGTGGTAGGTGCCGGTTTTATCGGGTTGGAAATGGCTGAGAACCTGCATCACCGGGGCGTAAAAGTTTCTGTTGTAGAGGCTGCACCCCAGGTTATGAACATGATGGATAGCGAAGTTGCCGCTCCATTGCATCATCATTTTAAGGAAAAAGGAGTTGGTTTGTTCTTAAAAGATGCGGTTAAGGAATTTAAAAAGGTAGGTGATGTAATTGAAGTAGTGCTTTCCAGTGGAAAGATTATCCAGGCCGATTTTATTATCCTTTCTATTGGTGTAAAGCCGGATACAACTCTGGCCAGGGAGGCCGGGTTAAAGATTGGTGAAACTGGGGGTGTTTGGGTAGATGAGTATCTTCAAACTTCGGTAAAAGATGTTTATGCAGTAGGCGACAGTATAGAGTTTCCTCATCCAATTTCGGGTAAACCAACCATTGCTTTTTTGGCTGGGCCTGCTAACCGCCAGGGAAGGATTTTGGCCGATAATATGGTATATGGACATAATAGAAAATACAAAGGATCTATAGGGACAGCTATTGCCAAAGTGTTTGATATGACTGCCGGAATTACGGGTATGACACACCGAGGTTTAAAAGCTGAAGGTATTAAGCATGATTGCACCATTGTTCATGCAGGATCTCATGCAGGCTACTATCCCGGAGCTATGCAAATGATGCTTAAAATAAGTTTTGATCCCAAATCGGGTCGCTTATATGGCGGACAGGTTATTGGATACAAGGGGGTTGATAAGCGTCTGGATTTGTTGGCAACGGTAATTAAAAACAACGGAACCATCTACGATTTGCAGGAAATAGAACATGCTTATGCACCGCCGTTTAGTTCAGCAAAAGATCCGGTGAACCAGGCCGGTTATAATGCTGAAAATATTATAAAAGGATTGTTCAAACCATTGTCGCCATTCAAATTTGACAAGCGTATTAAGAAAGATGTTTTTGTTTTGGATGTTCGTACCCCTGAGGAATTTTCAATTGATGCCATTGAAGATGCTGTAAATATTGAGTTGGATAAGATCCGTGAAAATCTGGATCAGATTCCTAAAGACAAGAAAATTATGATTTACTGCGGTGTTGGATTACGTGGTTATGTGGCCGCCAGGATATTAAAACAACATGGTTTTGATGAGGTTTATAACCTGTCGGGAGGTTTAAAGGTGTACAAACAGGCCATGTCGGAGCAGTCCAATATCTTATTTCATACACATATTGAGCAAAAAAATGATGAAAAGCCCTCAATGCCAAAAATAGATGTAAAATCAATGGCAGTAGATGCATGTGGTTTGCAATGCCCCGGACCGATATTAAAGCTAAAAGAAAGCATTGACGCTATTGAGTATGGTGAAAGACTGGAAGTTAAAGCAACTGATCCGGGTTTTTTCAATGATGTAGCTTCGTGGTGTAAGGTAACAGGTCATCGTTTGGTGAGCAGAGAAAACAATGCTGGTGAAATTACTGCGGTTATCGAAAAGTTCAGGAAGGATGAAAATAACAGCACATTGCCAAAATCGGATGCCGACCATAAAACAATGGTGGTTTTTAGCGATGATATGGACAGGGCTTTGGCTTCGTTTGTTATTGCCAACGGAGCAGCAAGTATGGGTAAAAAGGTTACGATGTTTTTTACTTTTTGGGGATTAAACGTGATTAAAGATGTGAATCGCCCAAAGGTGAAGAAAGATATGATGGGCAATATGTTTGATAAAATGATGCCTGGTCATGCCGGAAAACTAAAGCTCTCAAATATGAATATGGGAGGTATGGGGCGCCGCATGATGAAACTGCGCATGAAGGATAAAAATGTGGATGCTTTGGAAACCATGATTCAGCAGGCTAAAGAAAGTGGTATTAACATGATTGCCTGTCAAATGAGCATGGATATCATGGGGGTTCAGAAAGAGGAGTTGATAGAAGGTGTAAATATTGGCGGAGTGGCCAATTACCTTGAAGAAGCTGAGCAGTCGAATTTGAACTTATTCATATAAAAAAATACCCCTTCCGCTAGCGGAAGGGGTATTTTTTGCGTTTTTGCTAACGCAAAAATATATCGGAATTGTCAAATGGAAACAAACAGATCGTTAGATAAGAGATAAGAGATAAGAGATAAGAGATAAGAGATAAGAGACTCATTTACAAGGTGCTTAAAATGAGATTTTTACCCAATCTAAGTTGATTTTATTAAATATCTCATAATCTTACACTTATAAAAAGCTAACGAACTATTGATGAAGAGAATTTATGGAGATTAATTTTAACCTGTCCTTACAGGACGCTGATTGACATATCCAATACACCCGGTGATACCTGGGGCTAGGTTGAACTGTGCTTTCAGCACGCAATAACCAATAACCAATGGCCAATAACCAATGACCAATGACCAATAACTAATAACCCAAAATTTTAATAATTCCTCTTGTCTGCTCCCCACATCAATTTATTTCTTAAAGTAGCATAGTAGTTAATGCCAGGTAAATCGATCATCTTTATTGAAAAAGGTGCTTTTTGAATGTTGAGTTCAAGAGAATTGTCAAATATTTCACTTCTGGAATCCAGTGAGGCCAGATAAGTATCAGCTCTCCCTTCAACCTTTAATGTAATGTTTAAATGGTTAGGAACAACCATCGGACGAACAGTAAGGTTATGGGGTGCTATCGGCGTAATAACGTGACTTTGCGATTTTGGATGTATAATAGGGCCTCCAACGCTTAAAGAGTACCCGGTTGAGCCTACTGATGTGGAAACAATCAGCCCGTCAGCCCAATAAGAGTTCAGGAATTGGCCATCTAAAAATGTATGCACCGTAATCATTGAAGCAGTATCCCTTTTATGAACAGCTAGTTCATTGAGCGCAAAATTCAAATCCCCAAATAAATTATTATCAGTATTTAATTGAAGCAGTTCAACTTCATTGATCCGGTAATTGCCATTAAAAATATGATCAACAGCGTTGTTTATGTCATCTTCTGCAATATCTGCCAAAAAGCCCAGTCGTCCGCTGTTGATCCCCACAATAGGAATATTTGAGTCTCTCACCAGGGTAATGGCCTGTAATATGGTGCCATCTCCTCCAATGCTTAAAACAAAGTCAGTTCCTTTCAGTTCTTTTCTGGTTTCAAAAATTTTGAAATCAAAGGCAGCGATGTCGAATTTCTGAAACAGAAAATCATAGAACGGTTTGTAGATAATGATTTCAGCCTGCCGGGCACGTAGCTTCTTAAACAAACTGAAACAGCTATCCTTAAAAAGGTCAGAAAATTGTTTTCCAAATATGGCAATACGCATGATAATTCCTTTATTGATAATGAGAGTAGATTACTGTAATGCAATATTCAGCCCTCATTAATTACAAAACTCAACAAAAGTAAGCAGCTATTTTATTGTGTCAAAATAAACTTCCCAATAATACCAAATGCATTATTAATCATTTGATGGTGTTTTTGTTATGATTACATAGCAAGGTTTAAGTGCACATAAAAGCCTTGATATCCGAATTTGTTTATGGCATAATTAAACGATAACACTTTATCGTAATAAGTTACAAGGTCAATACCAATGCCGTAGCTGTATAAATATGAATTGCTTAAAGTGTTGCTTGGATTTGGATTTTCTTTATGAACATAGCCCACGTCAATAAATGGTTTTAAATATATGGCATAATGTAATTTAGAGAATTGATTCAGGTTGATAAAGTTGATGTTTGCTGTTTTTGTAGGAACCAACTCAAATAAAATCTTGCTTTTCAGATACGCGTAGTTGTTACTCTCAATAACATTGTATTCATAGCCATTTAAAAACTCTTTATATCCTAAGCCATTGCTGATTACAAAAGGGTTGTTGTTGTTGCTGTTTGTTATAACTCCCAGATTTGTTCCGTAAAATAAACGATTAGCCATTCTGCCGTATTGCTGAAAAAATAATTTTACAGAGATGTTGTTGATATTGTTTTCTATAAGTCCTAAACCATCTCTGGTGATGCTTCCCTCAAACATATGGCCTTTAAGAGGGTATGTTTTTGAGTCCCTCAGGTCGCGGTTGTATTTGTATTGTAACGAAAGGTAATTCAATGATGTATTGCCGTTCAAAAGATATTGTGGATTAAGTAATGCCAGGGTGTCTTTAATGTTAAAAGAATTGTATTTCAACATGAGTTTATGGCGGTTGACAAACCGGTGACGATATCTTAAAAATATTTCAGAACCTAGATTTTGTTCAATAAATGTATTGCTTGTTTTTATATAGATGGCTTCGTTGCCGGTAATGTTATATGAAACCTGGTTTAAGGCCACATAGTTAAGGTGCGTGCCCCAGCTAAGCTTATTATTCCTTTGTGCAGAGTTAAAAAGAACCTCAATTTCATTTAAATACCCTACCCTGAATTTTATTTTGAGGGTTTCGTTCATTCCCCTAAAGTTCTCTTGTTTAAGATAAACACCATAATTCATTCTCGACCAATCTCCGTTCTCAAGAAAGGAACTGAAGTTTCTGTCGGCATGTTCCAGCAAAGGAAGCAGCCAGGTGTACCATCGTTCATCAACTTTTATATGGAAATGTATTTTTTCGTTTTCAATAAATTTATAATCAATATATACAAAGTTAAAGAGGGAGGTGTTTAAAAGGTTATTTCTGCTTTTGGTAACCAGTTCAAAAAAATCTGTTTTAGCAACCTTGCCATTTCGTTTAAACAGAAGTTCGTTGTAGATGATCCTCTTTTTTGTTTTCTGGTTTCCGGAAATGGTAATTGATTGAACTGTAAGCGTATCTTTAAGTTCTGATGGGATGTTAACAGGTTGTGTTTTGGATTTTGCATGGGCTATAGCACCATAGCCAAAGAGCAATATACTTCCCAATATGATATGTTTAACAAACCCCTTCAATTCAAACCTATTTCGCAATAAAACATAAAACCATTGTCCTTGTAAAATGGCAATAGTTTTACTGTATATTCCGGTTATAATTTCATTGCCGGAAGCGAAAAACTTGAATTGAACAGTCTACAACAACAATCTAAACATTCAGGTATCTGATTAAGGCATCGTAGTTCTTTTTCACAATTTCGTCAACAGTATTGTGTTCAGAATACGAGGCAATTACCGTGTAATCGTATCGATCAAAAGCTCTTAAAACAGGCGAGATGTCTTCCCTGTTTAATTTGATTGTAATTTTTAGCGGTGCGTCTTCATCTGTTTGGTTCACATAAAAACTAAGCACCTTTGTGTCGGCATCTTCAATAATTTGTGCAATTTTAGAAATAGAGTACTCATACGCAGGTATTTCAATTTCAATAATCCCTCCGGGAGTATGGGCTGCAATTAAATCTGCGTAGTTTTTAAGCAAATCCGTTTGGGTAATCATACCCAGGTATTCTTTTCTGGCAGATAAAACAGGGATTACAGTAAGTTGTAACCGCGAAGCAATTTCAATAACAGTATATATATGCTGGTTATAATATACATATGGGGATGAAAGGGAAAGTTGGTGATTACCAAGAGGTTCTTCCGGTTTATTTAAATCAAAGATATCGGTATCGGTAATCAATCCCAAAAATTCCTTGTTATTAACAATAGGCAAGTGCGACACTCTAAATACCTCCATCCAGTTGAGGGCATCAAGCCCTGAATCTGAGGTTTTAAGTGCAGGAACCAAATCTGATATTAAATCTTGTGCTAACATTATAATGTGTTTCAAGAAATACTCTTAACTTTGCTGCGGGAGAATCTTAATGGTCTCCCTTACTTTTGTACGTTTTAGCATAAATTTAGTTGCATATAGATTAACAATCAAGTTTTAGATATGTTTATTTAATCTTTTTGGACTAATTAGCTGAGATTTTTGATTAAAATTTGTTTAATGACAAAACTGAGTGTTAATATTAATAAAGTTGCTACCCTAAGAAACTCAAGAGGTGGCAATATGCCAAATGTTGTAAAAGCAGCAGTTGATGTTCAATTATTTGGGGCTGAGGGTGTCACTGTTCATCCCCGTCCTGATGAAAGACATATCAGGTATCAGGATGTGTTGGATATCAGGCCAATTATTAAAACGGAATTTAATATTGAAGGCTATCCTTCCCGCAGTTTTATTGATTTAGTAAAAAAAGTGAAGCCGCATCAGGTTACCCTGGTACCTGATCCGCCGGAAGCTTTAACTTCTAATGCCGGATGGGATACCATTAAAAACAAATCCTTTCTTCAGGATGTAATTGCGGAATTTAGTGAAGCGGGTATCAGAACATCTATTTTTATTGATACCAATTTGGATCAGATTGCCAATGCTGCTGCAACAAATACTGATAGGGTTGAGTTATATACAGAGCCGTATGCAACCATGTTCCCTAAGGACAGGGACAAAGCTGTTGCTCCTTTTGTAAAAGCTGCAGAGATAGCCAAAAAGGCAGGTTTAAAAATCAACGCAGGGCATGATTTGAGTTTGGAGAATTTAAAGTTTTTTTCTGAGCATATTCCTTATTTGGCCGAAGTGTCGATTGGTCATGCGCTTATTTGCGATGCTCTATATCTGGGACTGGAAAAAACTGTAAAGATGTATAAAGAACAACTGGTAAAATAGTTTGTTACATTAAATAAAGTAAATGAGCCCTGTAATGTTATTGCAGGGCTTTTTTTAAATTGGTTATGGGGTTATTTTACAGGAAACTTGGAAAAGGGGATAAAAACCTGGTTATTGTTCATGGATTGTACGGATCATCGGATAATTGGCTTACGGTGGCCAGGCAATTGATGGATTTGTATCAGGTTTATATTGTAGACCAAAGAAATCACGGGCAGTCTCCACATAGCAACATGATGGATTATGATGTTATGGCCGAGGATTTAAAGGAATTTATGAGTGAAGCTCAAATTAAATCGGCATACCTCATGGGGCATTCAATGGGCGGTAAAACAGCCATGTGTTTTGCCTTAAAATACCCGGATATGGTGGATAAATTGATAGTGGTTGATATTGCTCCAAAACCCTATGGGAGTAATGGAAATTATGCTCATATTACCAATGACCACAAAAATATTGTAAAGGCTTTATTGTCTGTAAATCTCAAAGAACACACTTCTAGAAGTAGTATAGATAAGTTTCTTAAAGATAAGATAACCAATGATATGGTTAGGTCATTTCTTTTGAAGAATATTAGCAGGGGCAAGGATGGTTTGTTGCAGTGGAAATTGAATATCAGTGCAATTGCCGAAAATCTGGACTCCATTATGGATGGATTCTCTGGAAGAGATGAGCTGTATGGCGAAGAGAAGGAGGTGTTTTTTATCAGAGGAGCCAATTCTGCATATATCCTGGAGGAGGATATGCAGAATGTAAGGAAATTTTTCCCTTCGGCCCAATTAACCACCATACCCAATGCAGGGCATTGGCTACATGCTGAGCAAACAGAGTTGTTTATAAAAACAATTAAGTATTTTTTGGATTAATAAGTCTGGGCTGTGCCAAGCATATTTTTATATCAAAACCCTTTCAAAATATTCTGGTTCAATTAATGGTCTTCCCATCATCCTAAGGAGTAGTTGTGCCGTGGCAAACACATCTTTTTCGCAATAAATAGCTATCCGGTCAATGTCTTTTTCTTTGTAATACACATCGGCAACCTGGCTGCCATCAATATCATCTTTGGGTGATGGTATATTGAAAATAGTAGTTAGCAGGTTTAAGGATGTGTAATGTTTATAATCACCAAACTTCCATAAGTCCAGGGTGTCAACAAACTTTACTTCCCATGGTTTTTTTCCTGCTATGTTCAGGCATTGCGGTAATTTTAACCCGTTTAAAAGCATCCGTCGGGCGATGTATGGAAAATCAAACTCTTTGGCGTTATGTCCGCATAGGTTTCTGTCGGGGCTTTTACTCATAAAATGATTGAGCATATCCGAAAATTCCATTAACAGTTTTTTCTCATCATCTCCGGCAAAGCTTTTTACTTTAAAGTGCATCTCACCTTTAACAAAGTGGATGATGCCAGCCGAAATACAAACAATTTTTCCAAATTCGGCATATATTCCGGCTCGTTGATAAATATCTTCAGGGGTTTCTTCGTCTTTTAAAAAGTAGCCAGCTTTTTTGTCCCAAAGTTCTTGCATGGTTTCGCTTTGGTCGGTGTAATTCTCGTGTTGGGGAACAGTTTCTATGTCAATGAATAGGATGTTTTCCGGAGCAAGTTTGTCAAGCATAATTTTAATAGTTTGATGGTATATTCAGATCTTTTTCAATATAATGTTTTAGCAGGTTTATGGCAACATCATTATTTCCTCCTTGCGGAACAACCAAATCAGCATAACGTTTTGTTGGTTCTATAAATTGTAAGTGACTGGGCTTTACTGTGCTGTCGTATCGAGTAAGGGTTTGCTTTACATCCCGGCCGCGCTCAATGGTGTCGCGCAGAATAACCCGGGCTAGCCTGTCGTCTGCATCGGCGTCAACAAAAACCTTCAGGTCCATAAGTTCTCTTAGTTTATCGATTCCCAAAACCAGGATGCCTTCAACGATAACCACGTCTCTGGGGTGTATTGTGGTTGTTTCTTTGCTACGGGTACATGTCAGGTATGAATAGGAGGGCATTTCGATAGTTTGCCCAATTATTAGCTTTTTGATATGCTCAATAAGAAGTTCCCATTCGATGCTTTCTGGATGGTCAAAATTCAATTTTTTCCTTTCATCCAGGCTGATATGGCTGCTGTCTTTGTAGTATGCATCCTGTGGTAGCACCGTAACTTCTCCTTCAGGGAGTTGTTCAATTATTTTCCGGACAACAGTAGTTTTCCCGGATCCGGTTCCGCCAGCAATTCCAATTATTAACATGTATGAGTTTGTTTTATCTTTGTAAAGATAGAAATAGATTGTTTGATATAAAACCTAAATTTATTAAGATGATTAAGCATGTTGTTTTATGGCAATTGAAAGAATTTGCCACTGAGATGGAGAAAAAACAAAAGATTGGTGAAATTAAGGAAGCCCTGGAAGCCTTGCCCGAAAAAATTGTCGAGATTAAGGGATTGGAAGTGTTTGTAAATGCAAATGCGGCAGAAAAATTTGATATCATGTTGGAGAGTAGTTTTGAAAACCTTGAAGAGTTGGCTTTGTATGCAAAACATCCAGACCATGTGGCTGTTGGAGCTATCATTAAACAAGCTGTAGTAAGCCGTGCTTGTGTAGATTATGAGATATAAGGATCCAGGGAAATAAACCCATGGTGGATTGTCATGATATGGTTTAAAGCAAGGGGGCTGGATTCAATGCGCTTGTTAAAACAGGCAGAATCCGGCCCTGCTTTTTTTGTTTTCTATCTAAAGGGTAAATATTTGTCTTGATGTGTGTTTTGTTAAGGGTCACAATATCAGTGTGTAGGATATCTAATTTCTATATATTTTAAAGTTTTGCTGTCAACGAAATAGATTTGTATACAAAATCATCTATTGAATAATAAATAATTATTAAAACCATGAAAAATTCTGTTGGCGTTATGCTTGTTCCCTTTTTGTTTTTTTGTTTAATGTCGTGTCTGAACCAAACAACGGATGATATTTCAGTCTCGTCTCCTGATTCTGCCCTTAAACTCAAATTTCACCTAAAAGAAGGGCGGCCATATTACGAATTAATGTATAAATCGGATACGCTGATTAACCTTTCAGCATTGGGTTTTGAACTAAAGGAACAACCTGCGATGAAGGGTGGGTTTAAAATTTTGGATACAGAAATTTCTTCGCATAATGAAAACTGGCAGATGCCTTGGGGACAGAATAAAAGGATTGTTGACAATCATAATTTATTGAAAGTAGAACTACAGGAGACATCTGAAAATCCCAGATTACTAACCTTATATTTTAAAATATTTAATGATGGTGCTGCTTTCCGCTACGAATTTCCTGAGCAGAAAAATCTGAAGGAGTTCGTGATTATGGATGAGATAACGGAATTTAATATAAACGGAAACCCTGATACATGGTGGATTCAGGCTGATTATGATACCTACGAAAAGCTTTATCAAAAAACAACATTGCATGATGCTCTATGGGTTGCTACTCCTGTAACCATGAAAACAGTTAACAATACTCATGTTAGTATTCATGAAGCTGCATTAACTGATTATGCAGGGATGACACTGAAGCAGACCAGGCCTGGTGTTTATAAGTCAGAACTGGTACCATGGGCTAATGGCGATAAGGTAAGATGCTCGGCCCCGATGAAAACCCCGTGGAGAACCATCCAGGTGAGTCCCAATGCTGCAGAATTGGTAGAAAGTAATATGATTTTAAACCTGAATGAGCCTTCAAAAATTGAAGATCCTTCATGGATACAACCCATGAAATATATAGGAATCTGGTGGGGAATGCATTTGGGTACAGAAATATGGCACGCAGGTTCAAGACATGGGGCTACTACCCAAAATACAATGGACCATATAGATTTTGCAGCAGCTCATAATGTGCAGGCAGTGGTTGTTGAGGGGTGGAATGCCGGATGGGAAAATTGGGGTGGTAAAGATGCATTTGACCATGTTACTCCTGCCAGGGACTATGATTTGGAAAAAGTAGCAGCATATGCCAAAGAAAAAGGAGTTATGATTATTGGCCATCATGAAACCGGTGGCGACATACCTGCATACGAACATTATGTAGACAGTGCCTTTAAACAATGTGATAAATTGGGAATACATGCTGTAAAAACTGGTTATGCTGGTGGTATCTACCCCAGGGGAGAACATCATCACGGACAATTTATGGTTCGCCATTATCGTAAAATTGTTGAACTGGCAGCAAAATACCATATTGTTTTGGATGCCCATGAACCTATAAAGCCAACAGGCATCAGAAGAACCTGGCCAAATATGATGACCAGGGAAGGCGTGCGTGGTATGGAATGGAACGCCTGGAGTGAAGGAAATCCTCCTTCACATACTGTAACAATACCTTTTACAAGAGGATTGGGGGGACCTACTGACTATACACCGGGAACATTTGATTTGTTATTTAAAGACTGTGGTAAAAGAGTGCCCTGGAATACCGACAGGTTAGAAATTACCCGTACACATTCAACTTTGGCTAAACAGCTGGCAAACTTTGTAATTTTGTACAGCCCTTTGCAAATGGCAAGTGATTTACCCAAAAACTATGAAGGCCATCCTGCATTTCAGTTTTTTGTTGATTTTAATGCTGATGTAGATGAATCAAAAATTCTGAATGGAGAGGTTGGAGAATATATTACTACAGTGCGCAGGGCTGGGGATAATTGGTATTTGGGCTCGGCAACCAATGAAAAAGAAAGAGATTTTAAAGTTGATTTGTCCTTTTTAAATCCCGGCTCAAAATATAAGGCTGTTGTATATAAAGATGCTCCGGATTCAGATTGGAAAACAAATCCATACGCTTATGAGATTGACGAAATTGAGGTGGATGCTGCTGCTTCTATAGAAATAAAACTAGCTCCAGGTGGAGGTCAGGCTATCTATTTCGTGAAATTGTAAGAAGAAAGCCAACTTCATGACTGGATCAAAGTTGTAATCGGAGTGAGTTAGAACATGGTGTATTATGTCTTCTTGTGTATTGCTGTCAAATTCCTGTTTTCAATTGTTGACAAGAGCATCCTTCTTATGTAAATTGTATAATGTTATTTGAGATGGTTATTGTTATGTTGTTAATATCATCATTGATTAATTATTAAAATATAGGGTTTATGTCACACGAAAAGAAGCTACTTGATGGTAAAAAGAAAAAGGATGCTGTAAAAGGCATTAGGGAAAAAAGAGCTGAAAAGAAAGCCAAACACGAAGAAATTCACCATGTTCGTAAGCCGCGTTCAAAAAAAACCTTGTTGGAGAATATTTAAGAATGCATAAAAAGAGGCGCGTTTATTCGCGCCTCTTACTATACAATAGATCGTTAGATTTTAGATAATAGACATTAGACTGATTTACAATTCGCTTAAAATCAATAAGATAATAATTTTGCCATAAATTATTCAATGTATT
>NZ_JAPDPI010000038.1 GCF_026013615.1 Plebeiibacterium marinum | reverse complement strand
GAGAGCGGAGAGCAGCCTTCTCCTACGAAAACCAATCTTCCTCTTTGCCCTGAGGCAAGGGGGAAGTACCATGCAACAGGCATGGGGATGGGGGTTATTTAAAGAATAACTCATTGTACGTACGACCATAAGGTATAAGTTTCAAAGGATCCGATCTTATTTGCAGGGTGCTTATAAAGATCTGATCCGGAACCGGGAGATGTTATTCCTGAGCAAAAAGGTGTATTGGTAGCAAGCAATCAAGCTAAAGCTTAGCGTCCTAAAGGCGCAGCCGTCCTATCAGCTAATAGCTATATTATACGGATCCGATCTTATTTGCAAGATGGTTATAAAGATCTGATCCGGATCCGGGAGATGTTGTTCCTAAGCAAAAAGGTATATTGGTAGCAAGCAATCAAGCTAAAGCGCAGCGTCCTAAAGGCGCAGCCGTCCTATCAGCTATCAGCTATTACCATACGGATCCGATCTTATTTGCAGGGTGCTTATAAAGATCTGATCCGGAACAGGGAAATGTTGTTCCTAAGCAAAAGGTGTTTTAGTAGCAAGAATTAAAGCTAAAGCGCAGCGTGCTAAAGGCGCAGCCGTCCTATCAGCTATCAGCTATTTCTAAGGATCCGATCTTATTTGCAGGGCGCTTATAAAGATCTGATCCGGAACCGGGAGATGTTATTCCTGAGCAAAAAGGTGTATTGGTAGCAAGAATTAAAGCTAAAGCGTAGCGTCCTAAAGGCGTAGCCGTCCTATCAGCTAATAGCTAATAGCTAATAGCTAATAGCTAATAGCTATTTCCCCTTACCTCAAAAAAAAATCAAAAAAAATTCATGTGGATCGCAAACGGTTGCAAACTGAATGTCTTGCTTTATGGCTTTGTATGGTAGGTGTGTAGCGGTTTTGAGGGGACTTTCTAATTACTATCTTTGAATTCAAAATCAGTTAAAATCAAAAAAAATACCAATGATTAAAAGAATTTTACCCTTATTTATTTTGGCAAGCTTATTTGGATGTAATGTGTCAAAAAAGCCATCCGATGCATCAATAGAAAAAGTCCCGTTTATGTGGGAAAATGCCAATGTATATTTTTTGCTTACAGATAGATTTAGCAATGGAGATCCCTCAAATGATTCAAACTTTGAAAGGACGAAAGAAACAGGGTTGTTGCGAGGCTTTATGGGAGGTGATTTCAGAGGAATTATAAATAAGATTAATGATGGCTATTTTACTAAGCTGGGAGTTAATGCTCTTTGGTTTTCTCCAATAGCAGAGCAAATTCATGGTTCGGTAAATGAGGGGACTGGGAATACTTATGGCTATCATGGTTATTGGGCTAAAGATTGGACCAGTATTGACCCAAACTGGGGTACCGAAGCTGAATTTGCAGAATTGGTTGAGGCCGCCCATGCAAAGGGAATCCGTATAGTGATGGATGTGGTAATTAATCATACCGGTCCGGTAACAGAAAAGGATCCGGTTTATAATCAGGAGTGGGTGAGGACTGGTCCGCAATGTAAGTACGACACCTATGAAAATACCGTTACATGTACATTGGTTGAGAATTTACCGGATATTAAAACAGAGAGCAATGAAGAGGTTGATTTGCCAGACGCTTTAATCGAAAAGTGGGAAAAAGAGGGAAGGTTGCAGCAGGAAATGGATGAATTGAATGCCTTTTTTGCAGAAACCGGTTATCCAAGAGCTCCACGCTTTTATATTATGAAATGGTTGATCGACTTTGTTAAAAACTATGGTGTTGATGGTTATAGAATAGATACAGCCAAGCATACTGAGGAGTCAATTTGGGCCGAGCTAAACATATGGGCTTCAAAAGCTTTTCTTGACTGGAAGGCTGCAAACCCGGAAAAGGTATTGGATAATAATGACTTCTATACGGTGGGGGAAGTATATAATTACAATGCTGGTACTGGTCGCATGTTTGACAATGGCGGTGTTCAGGTTGATTATTATTCAAACGGGATGGATGCTCTTATTAACTTTGGATTAAAGGTGGATGCTCAGGAGGATTATGAGGTTGTTTTTTCTAAATATTCGCAACTTTTGAACAATGAATTAAAGGGGCAATCGATATTAAATTACATGACATCCCATGATGATGGCCAGCCTTTTGATAAAGAAAGGGAAAAGTCTTTTAAAGCTGCCAATATGTTGCTGCTTTGTCCTGGTGCTTCGCAAATTTATTACGGTGATGAAACAAACAGGGATTTAACTATTGAAGGGACTGTAGGGGATGCCACCTTGCGTTCTTTTATGAATTGGGAAGATATTGAAAGTAACGCAAATGTTCATGGAGTTGCTACAAAGGATTTGCTTAGCCACTATCAGAAATTAGGACAGTTTAGGGCTGCCAATCCTGCTGTTGGGGCCGGGGTGCATACCCAACTATTGGCCGATCCTTACATTTTTAAAAGGGAATTGGTAAAAGGAGATTATAGTAATAAGGTGGTTGTAGGAATAGATATGAACAAAGGACTTAAAGAAATCCCGGTAAAAGATATATTTGAAGAAGGACAAGTTTTAACTGATTATTATTCAGGTAAACAGGTGAAGGTGGAAAAAGGGATTGTTTCTTTGAACAGTGAAAATAGTCTTGTCTTGTTGTCATTATAAATAAAAGTGATTTGTATGTAAAGAGGAGGGAGTCTTTTTAGAAAGATACCCTCTCTTTTTTTGGGGGAATGATGTTGGGAATCATTCTTCAGATACAGTGATTTTGGGCAAACTAAGATTGAATTTTATGGCCAATAATCTGATTGCAATAATAGACAGGATAGTGATGCTTTGGGAAAAATATAGGTTTACCCCGTAATAATGCAATATCAAATAAATGGTACCTCCGGCAATACAGGCAGTGGCATAAATCTCCTTATGGAAAATTAGTGGCACATCATTACAAAGTGTATCGCGCAAAACTCCTCCAACAACTGCTGAAGATAAGCCCATTACCATACAAATTGGTGAAGATAGTCCAAATACAATCGCTTTTTCAATTCCGATTATTGTAAAAACACCAATACCAATGGTATCGAATAAAGACAAAGTTTGCTTTAGCTTAATTATCCTCTTGTAAAAAATAAAAGTCAGGAAAATAGACGCACATATTAATATAAAGTATTCAACGTTGCTAATCCAGGTAACAGGGGTGTTGCCCATAAGTATATCGCGGATGGTTCCTCCGCCTACAGCAGTGACCACACCAATAAAAGTAGCCCCAAACAGATCCAGTTTCTTCTCCAGGGCAGACAGGGTGCCACTAATAGCAAAGGCACATGTTCCTGCATAATCAGCAAAGTCCAGTAAATTCATAGCAATAAAAAAAGTTGCTCAAAAGTATATAATAAAACTTTACAGAGCAATGTATTCTGAGCAGATCATATCAGAATGCTATTTTTAATTGCTTTCAATTAATTCAAAGTTGATATGTAATAGGTTTTTGTAGTCTTCGATGAGTTCCAGCGTGTCTTCATCGTCTTGATCGTAGGCCCATTGTATGGTTACTTCATTGCCACGCTTTGGCAGGCCTTCAAGCTTTCGGAATAAGATTAATAAATATTTTGATCCGATCGTATTCAGATATTCTAAATTAATCTTAATGGTGGTTTTGTCTTTGGGGTTATTTAGATATTTGTTTATCCAGTTAAAAATGGGATCAAAGATAGCTGAAGTATCTAAAGAAATAATGTTTCCTTTCATTTCAATAATGCCATGGTCGGCATCCAGAGTAATTTGAGGAGAAGTTTTTGTTGGTTCAAGGTGTATGGTTTTCATAGTATAATAGTTTTGATTATTGTAGTGTACTATATAGAAAGAGCGGGATTTTAATTTGTGTAGGTGTGCGTATCCCCGGATCAGTTATCGTAATTTAATTAAAAAAACTGTAAAAACAAACAGTATTAAAATGAAAATATTGGAAGAGATTAAGTTGGGTGTTACAGAAGGAGTGTGTGTTGTTGTACATATGGATGAAAGGTAAACTACTATAGTTGTAAAATAAGGTTTTGATTAATTAACGAATATAGTTGAACCAGAGATTCTGAGCAATCCCAAAATCTCTGGCTTAACCATTATTTAACCATTGCACTTGAGCACAGGTTTTTTTCACATAAGTTTTCTATAGATAGAAAATAATCCACTACTTTTTTAATCTCGCTATCATCAGGGATTTTAAAATCTTCAACTTCTAATGAGCAAAATGGCTGAAACTTGTAAATGTATTTTGCTCCATCAAACAAGTTATTATCAACAGTAAATTTTTCTTCTGCTTCTTTAAGCATGCCCAACAACGAAGAGGAAGCCGGGATGTAATCGTAACTTAACAAGGTTCCCAAAACTAATCTTTCACCTGCCAATATGGATAGATTGTAAATAAATTCATTATCAAAAGGCCCTCTTTTAATAAGTAACTTTTTGCAGGTTTTTAAATAGGATTTTCCTTCATCATAATAAAATTTCCAATCTTTTTCCTGATCAAACCAAAATTTTGAAGCCATAATCAAATGTTTTAATGGTTAACACTACAATATCCAGTCAGGTGGGAACTGAATCTGCTAATACTTGAATGTAAAAATACAAAATATATAAATGTGACCTAGTTATTTTATGGTAAGGAATGGTAAAAACAATTAAAAAAAAGATTGTTTGTGGTTAAAATAAGGGGGTGTGAAATGTGATAAGGTTAAAGGTTTGATTGTTTTTTAATGAAAATAGGGGGTGTGGATGAATATGTAAAATCTCCAGGTTTGTTGTTGTTGTAATTCCGAAATGGTGGATGAATTGGTAAGATATGATATGGTTTGGCGGGATATGACCTTTCCAAGACATTAATATGTGCCTAATTTTGACGTAAATCATTACAAGGAAATATATCGAAAGCATGACAATAAAATTAGCCGGGAAAATCATTATAGTAAATGTTCTTTTTGTATTGCAAATAGCATATGTAAATGCACAGGAGAGTGCAAGTATGTTTTATGTGGCAAAATATAAAAATGATAAGAAATGTGCCATTAGTTACACCTTTGACGATGGAACTATGGAGCATTTTACTTTAGTGTATCCAAAATTGAATGAATTAGGTTTTAAAGGTACTTTCTGGATAAATGGCAATACCATCAATAAAGCTGAGAAAGAGGGAATTTATAATAAACTTCCCCGGGCTTCGTGGAAACAACTAAAGGAAATGGCCGATGATGGTCATGAGATTTCCAACCATGGATGGGCTCATAAAAACCTTACAAAATGTACAGAAGAGGAGGCGCGTATTGAGATAGCGAAAAACGACAGCATTATTGAGGAAAAAGTTGGAGTCAGACCTGTTACTTACTGTTATGCGGGTAACCGGAAGAATGAGATGGCTATTAGGCTGGCTTCTGAAAATCGGGTGGGTACGCGTACGCGCCAGCAGTCATTAGGAGGAAAGGCTACACCCGAGAATCTGCAAGCAAAAATATCTACAATACTTAACGATAGTGCATGGTGGGTAACGATGACTCATGGAATAAATGAAGGGTACGATGTGTTTAAATCAGAAAATATTTTATGGAATCATTTAGAGGAAGTAAAACGTCTGGAAGACCAGATTTGGGTTGCTCCGTTCCGTGATGTTGCTGCATATACCAAAGAACGAGATTCTGTTGCTATAGAGGTTAAGAATAAAGGGAATAAATTTATGATCAGGCCCTCTTTATCGCTCAATGAAGATCTTTTTAGTCAACCGCTTACCATGGTGGTAAATAAAAAAGGAATAGAAAAGATCAGAATAAAACAAAACGGCAAAATTATCCCTGTAAAAATATGTGCAGATAAAGCACTCTTCGATTTTGATCCACATGGAGGAAAGATCCTTTTAAAGATGAATTATTAAAACTGAAAATATACTCAATATAAAATTATGACTCGTTTAACTGTTATTACACTTCTGTTCTTGTTTGTTGCGTGTAAGCAACAACCTATAAATATATGGCTGGCTGGAGATTCTACCATGGCATGGAAAAAGCCCTCACGCTCGCCAGAATCGGGCTGGGGCGAAGGATTAAAGCTTTATGTTAATGAAAATACTATGGTACATAACCATGCAGCCAGTGGCAGAAGCAGTAAAAGTTTTATTGATGAGGGGAGGTGGCAAAATATGGTTGATAGTTTAAAAAAGGGGGATTACGTTATTATTCAATTTGGACATAATGATGAAAAAACAAAAGAGAAGCTGCATACTACTCCCTATGGAACGTTTAAAGAAAACCTGAAAAAATTTATTGAAGAATCTAAACAAAAAGGAGCAAACCCTATTGTTTGTTCTTCTATAGTTCGCCGACAGTTTAATCCTGATGGAACATTAAAAGATACTCATGGTGATTATATTACAGCTGCAGAGGAGATTGCGAAAGAAACCAAAATTCTGTATGTAGATATGGAATATCTTACCCACGAGTTGGTAACAGAGATGGGGCCGGATAAATCGAAAGAAATATATAATTACACCAGTCGCAAACAAGATTCAACTCATCTTAATGTTAAAGGTGCCGTAAGAGTAGCAGAGCTTTTTGTAAAAGAAATAAAAGCACGGCATCTGCCTTTAAGTGCGTATTTAAATAATAAGTAAAACTAGTAAATAAATAGATTAAATATGTTTGAAGTTAAAAAAGTATTGTTAGTAATGTTTTTGCTTTTTGCTGTGCGCTTTATGGCAACTGTAGATGCAAAAGAGAAGAGACAGTGGAAGTTTGATTTGGGAAGCGGAGAGTTGAAAAATGGATATTCATTAGTTTTGCCAGAAACGACTTATGGTGAGGGAATTGAATATGGATTGGTTTGTCCGGATGGAGTGCTTAAACCAGATAAATGCAAAGGGAGCAATAAACTTACGGGTGACTGTATCTCGTCAGAAGAGGCGTTCTATTTCCTTTTAAATATTAAGGAAGGTAGGTATAAAGTAACAGTTACTCTTGGAAGTAACGAAAAGGAATCTTGTACAACAGTAAGGGCTGAGTCGCGTCGTTTGATGTTGGAAAATGTGAAAACAGCCAAAGGACAAACCATAAAAAAGACATTTATAGTAGATGTTCGTAAACCTCAAATCAATGATAGTTTACGCGTGAGGCTAAAGAAACGGGAGTTTGGATCTAAAAACTGGGATGACAATCTGTGTTTGGAGTTTAATGGTTCAAATCCGTCTGTATCCTCTATTGTTATTGAAGAAGCAAATGATTTACCGGTCATCTTTTTAGCAGGTGATTCAACGGTTACCGACCAAAATAATGAACCCTGGGCTTCATGGGGACAAATGTTACCTCGGTTTTTATCTTCCGATGTAGTGGTGGCTAATCATGCTCAATCCGGATTGACATTAATTTCATTTAAATATCAAAACCGGTTAAAGAAGATTGTAAGTGAAATGAAAGCAGGAGATTACCTGTTTGTTGAATTTGCCCACAACGACCAAAAGAAGGGATCGTGTCATGTAGAACCCTTTACAACATATCAGGATGAACTTCGATTTTTTATCGATGAAGCCAGAAAAAAGGGAGGGATTCCGGTGCTGGTTACTTCTACCAATCGAAGAAGATTTGACGAAAAAGGAAATATTATAAATACACTGGGGGATTATCCCGAGGCCATGCGCCAACTGGCAAAAGAAGAAGATATTCCGTTGATTGATTTAAACGCCATGACAAAAACACTATATGAAGCGTATGGAGTTGAAGAGTCAAAAAGGCTATTTGTTCATTACCCGGCCAATACTTTTCCGGGACAGGAAAAAGAATTAGCTGATAATACACATTTCAGCACCTTTGGAGCGTATGAGTTAGCTCAATGTGTGGTTAATTCATTTCAGGAAAATTATCCGGATTTGAAAAGGTTAGTAAATAGTGATTTTAAAGGTTTTGATCCTGCTCGCCCTGATTCGTTCAGCGATTTTAACTGGCCTTTAAGTCCTTCTGTTGATTTGGTAAAACCGGATGGTAATTAAATATTGTAAAATATAAATCCTCTTATAAATTGTGAAGATTTTAACAGTATAGCATAGCTATAAGCAAGAATGCCAGTATAAGTAGTTTTCTTACACTGGCATTTTTAATATTTATATGTTAGCTTGAACTATATATAAAATGTGGGTATAGCTATATTTTCAATTTATTGTTTGTTAGATGGTTATACGTTGCCAATGCGGTCGCTCAAAACATATAATCTGTCAGCAGATTCAATAAGATCTGTTTCGAATCTATAAGTGGCCACCCTGTTGCTATCTTTGTTAACCAGCTGTTTTACCAAATGCTTTTGGGCTTGCTTCATCTGTTTTTCAAATGTTCCTTTAGATGGTGCCTGGGCTTCTTTAGAAGTCAAAATATTGGTTATTGTGTTGAATAACTCAAGAAGGATTGTGCTGGTCTTTTTATTGATCACCAAACCTTTTTTAATTCTGTCTTCGGCAGCATCTATTAGGTTTTTAGAAATAATATCAGATGCTGATTGAATTGTGTATGCTCTGGTTAATTGTTGCTGGAGCTGTTCCAGTTCTTCATCATTCAGGTTGAGTTTTTGTAGTTCGCCCAAATAGTTTAGAATATTCTCATGGCCAGTGTTGATCACATTTTCTTTTTTTCGGATTACCTTTATTCTTTTTGCATTTCCATTGATAACAATTGAAGGAGCAGAGTGTATCATATCGATCAACAGACTACTGAGCTTGTTAATTTCTTTGTTTACTAAATCAAATGCAGTGGCACTATCCTCTAAAAAATAAGGATCAAGTTCTCCAACCTTCTTCTTTATTTTCTTTTCGTCAGGAATGATGTATTCAACTGTTCCAGCCAAAATTTTTGTAAAACTTATGAATATGAAAGCGTTGATGACATTGAAAATAGTGTGGGCATTGGCTATTTGGCGAGCAATGTGGTCTGGCGAAAAATAACCTACTAGCTGCGCCAGGTTTGGTATTAAAAATAGCCAAACCAGTGCTCCGATAACATTAAATAATATATGTGCTAAGGCAACTTGTTGTGCAACTTTGGGTTTTCCTATTGCAGATAATATGGCTGTTACGCAGGTCCCAATATTTGCTCCGATGATTAGCGCAATTCCTCCCTCAATATTAATGAGTCCCTGACCAGCCATAACAATTACAATACCAGTTGTTGCCGAGGAGCTTTGAACAATGGCAGTAAAAATTGTTCCCATTAATATTCCTGTAATTGGATTATCAAGCCCTCTCATTATATCAACAAAGGGTTCATAGGTTCGTAAAGGTGCTGTTCCTTCAGACATAAGTGTCATGCCAAGAAAAATTAAGCCTAAACCAAGTAAAACCAGGCCACTGTCCTTAATAACTTTTTTGTTTAAAAGGGTGTGCATTAAAAAACCAATAGCTACAAAAACCAAGGCTGCCTTAGTTATTTTAAAGGCAATTATCTGAGCGGTTACGGTAGTTCCGATGTTTGCTCCCAATATGATTCCAATGGTGTTCTGAAAAGAAAGTAGTCCTGCAGAAACAAAACCAACCACCAGTACAGTTGTAACCGACGAAGATTGAATAATGGCGGTAATCGATGCTCCGGCAAAAAGTCCTTTCCACCGGTTAGATGTCATCTTTCCCAAAAATGACCGGAGCCTGTTTCCGGCGATTAATTTTAAATTATCTGTCATAACAGCCATTCCATATAAAAATATGGCTAGCCCTCCAAATACTTGAACCAACAATGATCCCCAGTTTAGTTCCATGAATAATAATACAATTTGTTTTTATGATGCAAAAGTATTCATTTAACACAAAAATAAAATACGGTTAACCTTATTATGAATGAAATTTGTTATGTGCATGTTTTGTTGACTTTTATATTTCTTTGTTTTTCAATGTATAATGGTACTTTAAGCGAAATATATACTCATGCCAACAGCTTGCAATTTTTTGTATAAAATAAGTATTGTTACTTTTGTAAGTCAAAATGAACATAAGGTAGATGGAATACATAGAGTTGGATATAAAGCAGGAAATATACGAACTGGCAAAGGGAAAAGTGGTGCCCCATAGTGTGGAGCTGAATTGCGAAATTTTTGGGTGTACCTATAATAAAGTGTATGGTTGTGATGTATATGTTAGTGACGAGAAAGATGGGGTTGTTGAAGTAATAGCTGATTTTAATTGTCTGGTTTATGAAGATCAGTATGGGAATGATGGTGTGGAAACAAAAATAAAGGGTAGTTTTAAAGGATTGTTTAATTTAGATATAAAGTGTTTTGTAGAGGATACCAGTGTAATCCGTTTGTGATAATATTTTAACGTAGAAAGCATATTGTATTAATGAAAACAGAAGAAGAACATATCTTTTTGCAAAAGTTGGGAAAAAAGGATAAGGCAGCCTATAATCAACTTTATTTTCAATACTATAGGATTTTAGTGTTGTATTCCATGAAATATGTAAATGATCAGGGGGTGGCAGAGGATATTGTTCAGGACTTGTTTATTTCATTATGGGAACAAGATTTGGATTTCAATAATATACATGCATTTACTACTTATTTATATAATTCCACTCGAAACAAGTCGCTGAATTATCTGAAACATATTAATGTTAAAGAAAAATACGTTACCAGTGTTAAGGCAGAATCTGATAGCACTTTTAATCTGGATGAAGAATTGGACGAGCATGAGATTTACCGTCAGATATATGCAGTTATTGAAACTTTGCCGGATAGGTGCAAACAAGTTTTAGAGCTACACCTGCAAGGAAAAAAGAATGCAGAAATCGCTGAGCTGTTAGAGTTGTCGGTTGAGACTGTAAAAACGCAAAAGAAAAGGGCTGTAAAAAAGCTTAAAAATAAAATAGACCCCCATGTTATACTGCTGTTGGTGCCATATTTATTCGAATAATTACAATGTAGCCCAAAAAAAATAATATTTTTTCAAATAATATGTACCCCTTTTTCTATAGTTGGTTGTTTATAGGAAAAGTGAGGTAGTATGGAACGAAGAAGTATAAATAAATTAATATTTAAATTTTTGGTTGGAGATATATCCAGGCAGGAGAAAGAAATATTAGATGGGTGGATAAATGATTCCGGCGAGAATAAGAAATTCTTTGAAAAGGTATGTGGTTCAAAATTTATCTCGGAATCATATTCAAACTACAAACAAATAGATTATGAGCAGGCCTTTGACGGTTTTATGCGTAAAACAGGTCAAACCCATAAGAAAATATGGTTAAACACTTGGGTTAAATATGCTGCAGCAGTTGTGTTGTTGATTGCACTGGCAACTCCGGCATATTATAAATGGAAGAACAGCAGTCAGGAAGTGGTGCCAGGACAACCCAGGGCAATATTATTGTCAGCCGATGGTACTGAAATAAACCTGGAGGAGCAATCCAACAAGGATATTAAATTTGATAATACCATCATTGCAACCAATTCCGGAGGAAATATATCCTATAATGTGGGCGGTGATATAGAACCAGGAAACAGTTATAATACCATAATAATACCAAGGGGAGGAGAATATAGAATTACTCTTTCGGATGGTACAAAGGTTCATTTAAATTCAATGAGTTCTTTAAAATATCCAATTGCCTTTAATGATTCGGTTCGTGAAGTTCAATTAACAGGAGAAGCCTACTTTGAAATTGCCAGGGATAAAAAGAGGCCTTTTTATGTTTTAACAGATGAGATTAAAGTAAAGCAGTATGGAACCGCGTTTAATGTAAAAAACAGGCAAAAAGACTTTGTGGAAGTGGTACTAGTGCATGGGAAGGTTAGTTTGATTCACGATAATTTTACTAAAGAACAGGTAATGAAACCTAACCAGCTGGCTACCTATAGCAAAAGCAGTAAAAAAGTTGTTTTGGCAGATGTGGATATAGATCCATATATAGCATGGAATATAGGAAAGTTCATTTTTAATGATATGTCACTGGTAGAGATTATGGAGAATTTGTCGTTGTGGTATGATGTTGATTTTCAATTTGAAGATGAAGATCTGATGGCATTAAGATATACAGGGAATATCCCCAGAGAAGAAAGTTTAGAAAACATCCTTAATACCATTCAATTTACAACAGATGTGAAGTTCTCAGTAAAGAATAAAAAAATAGTGGTGGATAATTAAAATGAAGCAATAGAATGAAAAAGTATTAGAAACTATCATGAGCTTAAGTGTTAGGTATACAGGAAGATGAAAAGTTCAGAGCTCACCTTTTATCATTCCTGATACACTTGATACTTGCGTTCTGGTACAAATTTTTAAATACATTAATAAATACACGATACATAATATGCAAATAAGTTATTTAAAAGAGTTTGCCGTGTTGTTACTTTTCCTTTTTATAGGGGCAAAAGGTGTTTTTGCCCAAAATAAAGAGCAAAAGGTGACTTTAGATTTAAAGGAGGCAACATTAAAGGATTTTTTTGATGAAGTTCAGAAGCAAACCCAATATAGTTTTGTATACAATTCGAAAGATACTGTACAAATGAAACCTGTCACCATTAAGGTAAAAGATAAAGAATTGGAGGAGGTTTTAAGCCTTGTTTTTAAGGGGAGTGGATTTGTATATCAAATAAAAGGGACTATCATTGGGATTAAGTATGTACCTGAGACATCAGAAAAACCATCGGCATCAAAAAAAGAGATAGAATATAAAAATGTTTCCGGGGTAATTACTGATAATAAAGAGTTGCCAATTCCTGGAGTAAACATCTGGTTAAAAGGTACCAATAAAGGTAGTATTTCGGATGAAAGTGGGATGTTCCAGATCAGGATACCCAACGACAGTGCTTATTTTCTGCAGTTCTCTTTTATGGGGATGAAAACCAAGGAAGTGGAATATAAGGGACAGACCTTATTGCTGGTTACCATGGAAGATGATGTTGCAGAACTTTCAGAGATTGCAGTAGTTGGTAATGGTATGTTTACCCGAAAAACTGAAACTTTTACCGGATCGGCAATTACCTATGGGGGTGCTGATCTAAAGGCCATCAGTAACCAGAACATTCTGGTGAGCCTGAAAAATATTGATCCGGCGTTTAATATTATTGAGAACGTTGATTTTGGTAGCGACCCTAACAGACTCCCGGATATTCAGATGCGTGGACCTACAACATTAGATGTTGATTTAGAAGGGGAATATGAAAACTCACCGAACCAACCTCTTTTTATTTTAAACGGGTTTGAAACAACCATGGAGAAGGTGTATGACATGGACATGAACCTGGTTAAAAGTATTACACTTTTAAAAGATGCAGCAGCCAAAGCTGTTTACGGTTCAAAAGCGGCCAATGGAGTTGTCATTATTGAAACAGTTCAGCCCGAACAAGGTAAGTTGAGAGCCAGTTATAATGGGAGTATAGATATTACAGTTCCGGATCTGACATCTTATAACTTAACCAATGCAGCAGAAAAGCTTCAGGCTGAAGTGCTGGCAGGAAAGTATACATCTAACAATGCCTATGATCAGGCTGGTTTAACCGAGGAATACAATGTATTATATAAGGAAATAGCCCGTGGGGTTGATACTTACTGGATGGCTAAGCCGCTAAGATTGGGTGTGGGGCAGAAACACAGTATGTATCTGGATGGTGGAGATGATGCCATGCGATACTCTGCAAATCTTTCTTATAATAATATTGCCGGGGTGATGAAAGGATCCTCGCGTACAACAACTTCTGGTAATGTTACGCTCTCATACAGGTTTAAAAAGCTGCTTTTTAGAAATGATCTTACAATTGACAATAATAAGGCAGAGAATTCTCCTTATGGTAGTTTTTCCGATTATTCATTTATGAACCCATATTACAGGGTTTATAACGAAAGTGGCAACTTAATCAGGGGTTACAATAACAGTATCTATAATCCTTTGTACAATGCAGGCCTTGATAGCAAGGATCAAAGCAAATATACTTTGATAACAGAGAACTTTTATGGAGAATGGAATGTTGCAGACAACCTGAAATTAACAAGTCGTTTTGGGTATACCCAAAGACACAGCGAATCAGATGTGTTTAAGCCTGCTTCGCATACCGATTATGCAAATATTTCAGCAACTTCGGATGAATATTTACTTAGGGGCCAGTATGATAAGACTAACGGTAAAAGTGTTGATCTATTGGTTAATGTAGGGGTTGCCTACTCGTTTCATAAAAACAAACATCTTTTATATACAAACCTATTGTACAATTTAGAGGAATCTGTATCTGAAACCAGTGGTATGACTGCCGTAGGGTTTCCTTCAGATAAAATGGACTACATCTCATTTGGTAGTCAATATATAGATGGTGGAAGTCCTGCAGGGAGTGAAAGTACAACTCGTAGTGTTGGGGGTATTGGTTCGTTTAATTATTCATATGATAATAAGTATTTGGCAGATGGATCTTTCAGGTTAAATGGTTCTTCCATGTTTGGGGCTAAAGAACGTTGGGGGAGTTTCTGGTCGCTGGGTATTGGATGGAATGTGCATCAGGAAGGATTCTTTAAAGAAATTTCAAATATTAATATGTTTAAGTTGAGGGCTTCCTTAGGGTATACGGGGTCGCAAAACTTCAATTCTTATCAGGCTATCTCAACCTACTCGTATATTACTGATAGAACCTATAATGGCGATATGGGGGTGATTTTGTTGGGATTAGCTAATGATCACCTGAAGTGGCAGCAGGTTTATGATAGAAATATTGGTGCAGATATGGCCTTTTTTAACAATAAACTATCTGCTCGTTTAGATGTATATAATTCAACAACAACCAGTTTGTTAACAGATATTACCCTTCCTCCTTCAATGGGATTTGCTTCTTATCGCGAAAATCTTGGGGAAACTGAAAATAAAGGATTTGAACTGAGTTTGAATTACCGTGTCTGGTCTAATCCGGATAACAGAAGTTCGCTTAACTTATTTTTTAATGTCAGCCATAATACAAACAAAATTTCAAAGATTTCAGATTCTTTAAAAGAATTAAATGAAGCGCAGGATGCTGCTAAAAATGAGGGGGGAACCTCTGATGAACAAGTAGAGGCACAACAAACACCTTCAATCCGTTTTGAAGAAGGACAGAGCATGTCAGCCATCTGGGCAGTCCGCTCCAAAGGGATTGATCCTGTAACAGGACAGGAAGTGTTTATTAAAAAAGACGGGTCGTATACTTTTGACTGGAGTACAGCAGATCAGGTGGTATGTGGCGACGAAACGCCCGAATTCAGGGGAAACTTTGGAGGGAATTACCGTTATAAAGGTTGGGATTTAAACTTATCGTTTTCATATAAATATGGAGGCCAGATATATAACTCTACTTTGGTAAATAAGGTTGAAAATGTAGATGTGTTAAACAATAATGTGGATAAAAGGGTATTGACCGACAGGTGGAATACACCGGGAGTTCCGGCTAAATTTAAAAGCATTACAGATAATTCAGTTACCAAGCCAACTTCGCGGTTTGTTGAAGATTTAAATGAAGTGATTTTCTCTTCTGTAAATATTGCATATGATTTGTCTCGTGCAAAATGGCTTAAAGAGAGCCCCGTTGAATACTTGAGGATTGCCTTTAATATGAATGATATAGGTAGGCTGACAACCGTAAAACAGGAGTTTGGGTTGTCGTATCCAAGGGCCAGGGTATTTTCATTTTCAGTACAAACAAGGTTTTAAAGAGGTAGAATATGAAGAAATATTATTATATAGCTTTTACTCTGTTACTTATTTTACCAATGTTTTCATGTGAAAAATGGTTAGATGTAAGTCCTAAAACAGAGATTAAATCGGATGATAATTTCGAATTGGAACAAGGCTTCAAGGATGCGTTGACAGGTGTTTATCTGTTAATGATCGATGAGTCTTTGTATGGTAGAGAGTTAACGTTTGGCTTTACGGATGTGTTGGCACAATATTATACTGGTATATATCAAACATCACATGCTTATTATTATCCTGCTCAATATGACTATACGGATAATTCGAGTGTAAGTATTATCAATAATATATGGGGTAGTGCCTATAATGCCATTGCCAATCTTAATGAACTTATTGCTCAGCTGGAAAGAGCCGACAAAGGTATGTTTACCGGTCGTAACTACGAACTGATCAAAGGTGAGGCTTATGGTTTAAGAGCTCTTCTGCACTTCGACTTACTCAGACTCTTTGGAGAATCGTATTCGGCTAATCCGGATGGAGATGCGATACCCTATGTTTCAGCTTTGGGAACAACAGTTACAGCTACTTCTTCGGTTAGCGAAGTAATTGATTATGCTTTAAATGATTTACAAATAGCTCAGGAAAATTTGCTTGCAGATCCGGTAATTGAAACCAATAGTACCACAGCCACAGATGATGAATCTTATGAGCGTGACAGGTTTTATAAGTTTAACTATTATGCAGTAAAGCTGTTAATGGCACGTATTTATTTGTATAAGCAGGATTATGACAATGCTTATGAGGCAGCTCGGGAAGTAATTAATCAATCTTATTTTGTCTGGACTCCGGAAACGGAAATTACAACTTCTGATGAAGATAGCAGGAATTATATTTTAAGTGAAGAGCTTGTTTTTGCCTTATACGATAGTAAATTGAGAGATGCTTATACATCATATTTTACCACCGATAATGGGTTGTATATGAATGATGAAAACTATGAAGGTTTATTTGAATTACATAAATCCGGTTATTATGGCGATTATAGATATACTTATTTAACAGAGCTTCTTACTGATGTGGATGTTAGGTTTTCAACTAAACTGAAACAACCTACAGGTAGCGGAACGGCTTATTTATATAAAATGCCAATGATGCGCCTTAGTGAGGCGTATTATATTGCTGCCGAATGTGCTTTGGATGAGGAAGATATTACTCAGTCTGTAAGCTATTTAAACGCAGTGCGCTTGCAACGTAATATTCCCGATCAACTATCTGAAAGTTTAACAAAAGCCGAGGTGTTGGATGAGATATATAAAGAGTATGCTAAAGAATTTATGTGTGAAGGTCAGTTGTTTTATTATTTCAAAAGACGAAATACTGAATATATACCTGTTCCGTCTGTTTCAGGAGGTTCGTTGACATATAGTTATGTTGTTCCAAATTATGTATTGCCTTTGCCTGATGATGAAATTGAATATGGAGGACGTTAAGATGAAGATTAGTATAATTAATATTATTGGGATAATAAGCCTTGTGCTATTACAGTATTCCTGTGAGCAGAATGATGTAATGGATTACGCCGAAGATGGGAAAGTGTATTTTTATGAACGTACCGTTTTAAATACGGTGGAATCCAGAGTGTCGGAAAAGAATTTTTCTTTTGCATTGCAAAATTCTTCACTAATGACAGATACCTTTTTAATTAAGGTACGCCTGATGGGAAATGTAGCTGATTACGACAGATCATTTAAAGCAAAAGTGTTACCGGAAACCAGCACAGCAATAGCAGGAACTCATTATGAGCTTTTAGATGGTGTTATGGAAGCCAATTCGTACATATCTTACCTGCCAGTAGTGCTTTTTCGTACCGGGGATACTCAGGAAGAAGCTGTTACTATTCATTTAGAATTAACAGATGAAGGTGATCTTGGAAAAGGATATGTTGATGACCTGAATTTTAAACTTACATGGGGTGATATATTATTGCAACCTGATAACTGGCCCAACTATTTCTTTGGGGTATACAGTACCAATAAATATCGTTTTGCTATTGATGTGCTGGGTATTACCAATTGGCCTCAAGCTGCAAGGGTTACAACCGGTCCGGAAGAGGGTGTGTATACCATATCGCAAGTACAGGGGTTTGCAATTACCCTGAATGAAGCCTATGAAAAATATCGTGAAGAAAACGGGCCTATTTATGTATATGACGAGGCCGAAACATTGGAGGAAATATATTATGGCTCAAGATAAAGCAAAAAATATGATGACGTATATATATAAAGCATTATTGCTAGCAGTTACTCTTGTTGCTTTGCATTCATGTTATGAGGACAAGGGGAACTATAGCTATGGAGAAATCAACGAGGTGTATATTGACACTGTGGGGGTGGATATGATCTTTGCTTTGGATCAGTTCGATACCTTGTCAATCATTCCTGATATTAGTTTTACGCTTAAAGATGTGGATGAAAGCGAACTGGAATTTAAGTGGGTGATGTACTCTGATGCCTGGAGTAAAGATGAATCCTATGCAGAGGAGTTGTCTACTGAAAAAAATCTGAAAGTTCAAATTACTCAGGAGCCTGATGATGATGCATATGCTGTGGTTTTATATGTAACCAATAAGCAAAACAACACGGTTTCCCAGGTAAAATACAACGTGAGTATCTTACCCAGTGTGGTTTCCGGTTTAATGGTATTGCATACCGATGGCAACGGCCAAAGTGATTTGGACTACATTGCTACAACTAATGCAGTGCCAACTTTAGATAAGCAAAAATGGTTGCATAATGTATATTCAGCTATGAACGGCTCTAAAATTATCGGGGAACCTGATTTTGTTTCTACTGTTAGGGTAAACAGATCGGTAATAGACTATGTTTATGTGGTAACGGATCAGCAGTTTTTGCAGCTAAGCGGAACCAATTTTGAGCTGCAGCATCAGGATTTAGAGTTATATAAACAAGATCAGGAGTTTGTGATACCTCAGTATGTAGGGCATGGCCCGGATTGTCATTATGTAACACTTATGATTAATAATGGGCAGGTACAAAATATTAACAACCAGGCATCTCAAGCGTGGGATGTTCAGTTTTCACGACCATTATCTCCGAGTAGTAATTTGGGTGGGGAACTAGATTTAGCACCGTATGTTTATTTTTCAGACAACTGCTCAGCTACTACGGTTGGTCAGGCTGGGGTAATGTATGATCAATTAAACAAAAGGTTTGTACGACTGGAGTTTTCATTCTGGGAGGAAGCTTCAATTATTGGATTCCCGGATCAAACCAGTATCAAGTTTGATGTAAATAATATCGGTAAAGATTTGATATTCTTTGAGAAAGGTTACAGAGGTCACGGTTTTGCAGTATTTACTGATGGAACGAGCAGGGAATTATATCGGGCCGACTTTAATAAGACTAATCCATTATACGATGAAAATGGAGAACCATATGAAAATGAAGCGGTTCATAATCTTGCAGTTAATTCGTATGATTTAAGTGCCTTGCCTGAAATATATGACGCCGAATTTTATGCATGCGGACCCTTAGGTAATTTCTTTTTATATGCTTCAGATAGAAATATTTACACTTATAGTTATGCTGCATCAAAAAAGGTGGCAACACTAATTAATGATGCCTTTCCTGATGGGGAAGAGATTACTTCCATGAAAATATATAATACAGATTGGTTTTATCCTTTGGATGATGTGAATGCTACCCTTTTGTATGTGGCCACATGGAATGGATCAGAAGGAAAGCTGTATGAATTTAAAATTAACAGGGCTTCCGGCCGACTGAATAACAAAGAAGAAATAGATGGGATTGTAAATCCTAATGCCCCAACCAATGTATTTACAGGTTTTGGAAAAATAGTAGATATGAGTGTTAAACTGGAAGGGTTGGATTAAATAATTTTTAAATGAATTGGGGCTGTTCATAGCCTGAATATAAGATAAAAACATAATAATAAGATGAGAATAATTTTTAATTACGCACTTGTTGTGGTGGGATTGCTATGCCTGATTTCTTGTAAAGAAACCATAGAAACACAGGATGCTCCACTGGTATTAGAGCCGCAAATGGCCTTTATGGGAAAACCACTATCTATATCATATGATGATAGTAAAACCAATTTGGCAGGTAAAGATGATATTAACGCCGTTTTTTATTATTGCAGTAACTATGTTTGGAGAGCACAGGATGTAAACCTTACTAAAAAGCATGGATTATGGAAAGGGGAGGTTCATGTTCCCGATAGTGCTGCTTTAGTGGCCTTTAAGTTTGTTTCCGGTACCGAAGAAGATACGTCTAATGGTCTGGCTCAATATGTGCAGTTGACTGTTGATCAGGATACATTAAACCCTCCATCATCATTTATGAGTTGGTGTTTGCTTAGAGCTCCCGGTTTTGAACAGTTTTCAATTCCAAATTATATTAGCGATTCTGCTAAAATTGATACAAAACAGATCTTTTTCTTTTGGATTAATCAGGAGTTAAAAGTACATCCGGAGGAGCAAAAGAATATTGGATACCTGGCTGCCCGTGCCATGAAAATGAATGGTAAAGCAGTAGGGAATGCGATTATTAAAAATGATGTCAATCTGATATTATCTTTGGATAGTGCCGGTGAAGCTACTGACTTAGATCTGTATCATGCCTGTGAAATGGCCAAAACCTATGAATATAATGGTGCTTTAGCAGCCCATGTTGAAGAGGTTTCTTTAAATAAATATCCTGATGGAATAGCAGCTCGCGATCAGGAAATTCTACGCATATTCCGAATAGCCGATATTCAGGAAAAAGAAGAGGCCATGGCCGCGTTTGTAAAACGATTCCCATATAAAAAATGGAAAGATATTAATACCTATAATTCGGACATGTATTTGGGAAAGAATTTCCAAAGCGTCATTTATAACCAAATTATAAAGCACAATAACTATGGGTTGGCTAAGGAATACTTACATGAGGTTCCCTTTATGAATTTGACGACTTCGTTTTGGCATATGATACAAATTCCTTACGAAAAGGAAATGTTATCAGCACAGGAGTTACTGCCTACCGCTAATATGCTTATGACAGAGATATTCAACCGCCAGCGCACTCAAAAAGATTTGGTATATACCGATCGTGAATGGAATAATCATATTCTAAACCAACATAAAGATGCCATTTTGGATTATGCCTTAATACTTGATGAAACCGGTTCGGTAGAGGAGGCTTATACCTGGTTGCAAAAAGTTGATTGTTATTTCAATGGCAGCTCCTCTAAATTCACTGATTTCTACCTTACTATATTAGATAAAACAGGGCATTCTGAAAAAGCAGAAAATCTTATTCTTAAGGGTGTGGCAGCAAATACCGTTTCACCGGGGATGATTGCTCGTTTAAAAAGCATTTATGCACAAAAAAATGGATCAGAAGAGGGATTTGAAGCCTACTACCAAGGTTTGAAACCGCTGACGGAAATTGAAAAACACCACAAAGAAATCAAGGATTCCTTTATTAATAAGGACATAGAACTATATCCTTATGAAACACTAAATGGGGGTGATTTTAATATGGCCGATATGAAAGGAAAGATCCTGATTCTCGATTTTTGGGCTACATGGTGTGGTCCTTGTAAAGCTGCTATGCCCGGTATGAATATGGCTTATCAGCAATACAAAGAAGATGATGGTGTTAAGTTCTATTTCATCTCCACCATGGAGTCGGCAAAAAATTATAAGAGCCAAATTGAAAAGTTTTTAAAACAAAAGGATTACCAGTTTACGGTTCTTTTGGATAAAAAAAATCCACAAACAGATAAAGGCGATTATGCATATAGCAGGTATGCCAAAACATTTGGTTTTTCCGGAATTCCTCAAAAGTTAATTATTGATGCAAAAGGTAAAGTGCGTTGGATTTCAACCGGATATTATGGAAGCCCTTCTGCTTTGGCTGATGAAATCTCATTTATTATAGAAGAATTAAAAAAAGAAGTTTAAACATAATTTATTAACCTAAAAATAAAATAATATGACACGATTATTTACATTCTTGTTATTGGGTACTATGATGCTGTTGGTGCCGGAATTTAAAATGTATGCTGCCGACAAAAAGGTGGGTTCAGTAGACTATTACAATTATGCTGAAGGTGGCGAGAAACCAGCAACTCCGTCTTCAACAACTCAAAAGTTTTATAACAGTGAAGGGGTGCTTAGTTTTGAATTAACTTCATCGGGACTAACAACCTATGCCTACAACGAATCCGGGCTTTTATCAGAAGCTGTATCTTATTACTCAAGTTATGATTTAAACCAATGGGTGTTTTCATCAAAAACAAGTTATGAGTATGATGCTTCAAATCAAATTGTTCGCCAAAACTCTTTAAACGAGGCGGGTGAAATAACCGGATATACATCATTTGAAAATTATATAAACGGTAAATATCAGGATCGCAAAAGCATGTCGGCTGATGGTTCTACTGTTTATTACTGGCAACAATTCGAGTACACTTTTAATGCCGGGGTACTTGAAACTACGATTCAAAAATATAAGCCAAGTGCAGAAGATGATGCTGTTATTTTGGGTAAAATAGAATATGTTTATACAAATGATTTGCTTGAAAGTGAAGCGTTTTCGCCAGTGGTGGATGGAAACTATGATAATACCGCTCAAGGTGCATATGTGATAACCTATGATTATGATGCAGAGGGCAACCTAACATCAGATACCAATAGCTCAATTAGCCGATGGGGTAATTATGTAGCTGTAAATGATTACAATTATCATGATTACAGTGCAGATTACTTACCTCTTAATATTGCAGCACAGGTTATTTCCGGAGAGGGTATTGCTCCCAATACGGTTCAGTTAACATGGGATGCCTCTACTTCGGGCGATGTTACAGGTTATATGGTAATTGTAGATAATTTGGTTGAAGGTATTGTTACGGAAACAACTTACACTACTTCAGCGTTAACAAATGGTAATCATATGTTTGGTGTAGTAGCTGTTGTAAATGGAAAAACAAGTACGGCTACTGATTTAGTTACGTTAAACGTTGCTGATGCTGGGGTAATTCCTGCTACAAACTTATCTGTTGTATCTATTAGTGATCCAGATGAATCAGGAGCTTATCCTGTAGAATTATCCTGGGATGCTCCTGTATCAGATTCTGAAATTACAAGCTATAGGGTTTATTATTCTCAATATAGTTATACTGAATTTACAGAAACAAGTGGAATAGTTAATATACCAAGCTGGTATGCTGTTGGTCAGGATGAATTTGGTGATGAAATAGGTCTTGATGTTAATTTATATGTGGTTACCATATACACAACAGGTATTGCCGATCCTTCAAACTCCGTTACTGTAAATGCTGTGGATGGTACTTATACTGCAATTGATGATTTTGAAGTGAATACATCGGTTGTAACCATGTACCCAAATCCGGCAAGCAGCTATGTTAATTTTACAGAACCTGTTATGGTTAAAATTTATACCTTATCCGGTAGTGTAGCTGCTGTATATAATAGCTATGTGGAAAGCGTAAATATAGAAGAATTAACCAATGGAATTTATATTGTGGAGACTACTACTATAACAGGTGGTAAAACTCAAACAAAACTAATGGTAAAATAATAATCTGAATTCTAAAATTTTAATCCAACTCAGGTTAATAATTCCGCATAAATCAAAGCGCCATCTCTCAACTATAACAATAGAAAAGAGGTGGCGTTTTTTTATGTATCAAGTCAAAATACATGAAGAATTTATTGATACTACTAACGATAATTGGATCGTTATATAACGTAAAAGGACAAACCATAATTTCTGATTCAATAGTGTGTGTGTCAGACTCACTTTGTTTGAAAGGTACTTTGAGTTATCCGGAGTCCGGAAAAAAACTACCTGCGGTAATAATTATTTCAGGTACCGGCAAACAAGACCGGGATGGTTCCTTTGCCGAACACAAACCTTTTTTTGAAATAGCCCAATGTTTGAATAATGCAGGTTTTGCCGTACTAAGAATGGATGACCGCGGTGTGGGCGAAAGCGAAGGTGTTTATGAAGATGCTACAACAATGGATTTTGTTTCTGATGTAAAAGCCGAAATTGAGTTACTTAAAAAGCATCCTAATATTGATAAAGATAAAATAGGATTGATCGGTCATAGTGAAGGGGGAGCAGTAGCTTTTATACTAGCATCCTCAAATAAAGACGTGAAATTTATGGTTTCATTGGCAGGTTTGGCTGTTGATGGATACACAAGCCTGATATTACAGAACAGGGCCATTCTTGAAAATAGTAAGTATGTAAAACCACAAGATGTGGATTTATATATGAACTTGTATACATGCATGTTTAAAGCAGTAAAAAATACACCACTCGAAAAGGATATAGAACCTGTATTGGATAGTGTTTTTACTATTTGGAAGACTGAACAATCTGAAGAGAATTTAATTGCCATGCATATGAATGATGGTAGAGATCAGGGATTTTTATACAGGTATAAGAACATTGCTAAAAAGGCATGGTACCGACAAATGATTCGCTATAATCCTGAAGAATTTATTTCAAATATCAAAATTCCGGTGTTGGCACTTAATGGGGATAAAGATATTATGGTAACACCTGAAGAAAACCTGAATAATATTGAAAGGTTGCTTAAAAAGGCAAATAACAAAAACTTTAAAACAGTCCTTTTGCCAGATCACAACCATATGTTTCAACATTGTGAAGAGTGCTCTCAGGCAGAAATCCCTAACCTGCCAGAGGCAATTTCCGGTGAAACATTAGATGCAATGTCAGCGTGGCTTAGGAGAAATGTAAATTAAATACAGGTTACTTATATTAATGGCAAAGCATGATCCTGTTTGTCTATAGTTGATCTTTAATTTTGTAGGCAGAACTTTTAATTTTGAAATAAAAATATATCAATTAAATTGCACATCAAGTAGTTTGGTTATGGTATGTTTGGTTCAAAGGCTAAGTTGTATGAAGTGGAGATTGCTATTTTTGATAGTTTTTTTGATTGGAAAACAAGTAAAACTGTCCTCTCAGGATCTGTTTTTTGAAAAAGTCAGTGGAATCCCCAATTCACCCAACACCGAAATTCACGGAATTGTAAAGGACTCTATCGGGTACATATGGTTTGGAACATATGACGGACTATACCGGTATAACGGAAACAGTTTTGTACACTATAAACACTTCGAAAAAGGTTCATCTTCCATCCCCAACAGCTGTATAAGAAATGTTATTGTTGATAACGAGAAACAATTATGGGTACTCACTTATGATAATGAAATTTCCAAATATAGTTACAATGATGATGAGTTTTATAATACCCCGGATTCAAAAGTCGATACTACAATTGTTAACCGTTTAAAAAGCAATTCAACAAGGCTCTATAGTAATATTTCTATTAATGGATATCGTTTTTCTATTAATAATAACAGGTTAGTTTCATATAATACCGTATTAGATCAGGAGTATATTTATTTTGCAGACCATTGGCAGCAGGGCAACTTAAAAGATGAGTTTGTTAGCTGCTATTATATCGATGATCAAAATATTATATGGATTGGGACAAAGAGTGGTGCAATTTATAAAGCCAATACCAGCCGTAAGCAATTCTTGCTCAGTTATGTATATGATGGGGGAGATGAGCATAAGCAAGCCAGGCCGATTCGTGCAATCATCAAGTATCAGGGCCAACTATGGATGGGTACGGAATTAGGTGGGATTGTTCTTTATGAAAATGGTAAGCCCGTAAAAAAACACCCGTTTTTTTCTTCAGGTTTTGATAATGATAATGTTCGTTGTTATTATGAAGATATTTATGGTAAGTTATGGATAGGAAGTAAACAGGGAATTGTTGTTTATGATCCAGTAATCAATAAGTGTACAACTATCTTAAAGAAATCAGACTTCCCTGATTCTTTTAGAAAATATGTATATGCTATTGCAGAATCAAAGGATAAAGAATTTTTATGGGCATCTGTTCACAACCAGCTGCTTAGGGTAAATGTTAAAACAGGAAAATATCAGGTTTTTCGTTTTGAGAAGGAGATAGGATCCAGCTATATAATGGATGTGCTTGAAGATGAGATGGGTAATGTTTGGATTGCTACCGAGGGTAAGGGGATATTAAGAATTGGTTTCAGTAATACATATCACATTCGCGATATTAGCCAGATAAGAAAACCATTGTTCAATGAAAAGTTTAAGGAGTATACGGGAAATATGGCCTATTCGTTATACAACGACAAATGTGGTCATATCTGGATTGGAACAACAGAGGGTGTAAGTTGTATCAACATCAACTCGATGAAAGTGGATAGTGCATCCTATAATATCAATGGCTTAACAAATAAATACGTAACTGCTTTATCTGGCGATAACGATGGAAACCTATGGGTTATTCATAAAAATGGTATTATGAAAGTAGATCCGGTTCGCAGGTATACAGAAAATACTGTGATAGAAAGCGAAGGTGTGTACTGGGCTTTTTTAAAACAATCAATATATAACGATACAGCCGAAAACTGTATTTATGTTGGAGCCAGGGAAGGTGTAGTGAGATTTATTCCACACATAATAAAGCAAAGTCCTTATAAGCCAAAAGTATTGCTGTCAGGCTTGCTGGTCAGGTCAAATATAGTTGGAACAGAGGATAAAGTGGATGGAGATTTATTGTTGGGTAAAACTTTGTTAAAAAAGGATAGCTTACGTTTGGATTTTAATATGAGGAGTTTTTCCTTGGCGTTGGATGCCATTGATTATCAATCGTCGGGCAAAGGAAGTTATTATTTGTATAAGCTGGAAGGATTTCATGATGGTTGGATTAAATCAATAAATAGTGTGATCACTTTTACAAAGGTTCCTTCAGGTACATACAGTTTTAAAGCCAGGTTATTTACCGAAGATGGGCTTAAATCGGATGAGGTTAATCTTGCAATACATGTTAAAAAGCCTTGGTACTCAACCATATGGGCTTTAATTGTATGGTTTGTTATATTTTCTTCAATAGTATATTTTATTACAAGGTTTTTTGTTTCTCGTCAACAGCTTAAAAACCAGCTGGTATTGGAGCGAATTAATATTGAAAAAATGGAGGAACTTAATAAAGAGAAAATTGATTTTTTTACCAATGTTTCTCATGAATTAAGAACTCCTTTAACATTAATTGCTGATCCGGTTAAGCAACTTGAAAAAGGTAATCTGAGTGAGTCAAAGAAAAGCCTGTACCTGGGTATTATCAGTAGAAATGTTGATTATTTAAGAAAGCTGATAAACCAGATCCTGGATTTCAGGAAGTCGGAAGCAGGCATGATGTCTCCAAAATATTCAATATGTGATGCCTATGCAATTATCAATGGCTGTGTTCAATCCTTTCATAACAATACAGCCCAACGAAATATCTCATTAAATCTGGAAGCAAACCAAAATAAAATCATTGGTTATTTTGATAAAGAAAAGCTAAACCAGATTATTCTGAACTTATTATCCAATGCATTTAAATATACACCCAATGGTGGAGTTATAACAATTATAGTAGATAATGATACTGATGCTAATGTGTTGCATATGTGCATTAAAGATAGTGGCATTGGAATAGATAAGCATTCGTTGGAAAAAATATTCCAACCATTTAACAATGAAGGAACCAATCCCTTTTATGGAAATTCTACCGGAATAGGTTTGCCTCTTACCAAAAACCTGATAGATATAATGGGGGGAAGCATATTTGTAGAAAGCCAGCGGAAGAAAGGGACGAAGGTTACCGTAAAGCTCCCATACAAAAAAGTTAGTGAATTGATGTTTGCAGAGCCGGAAGAGAAAGGAAATGTTGTTGAGGATAAGCTTTTTGATTTTGAGACTAAAATTGAAGATGAAAAATTAACACTGCTGATTGTTGAGGATAATAGGGATGTTCAGGATTATTTAGCAGCCGAATTAGGCGAAAAGTATGATTTATTACAGGCATTTAACGGAAGTGATGGTAAAAATATAGCCATGGTAAATATCCCGGATATCATAATATCAGATGTGATGATGCATGAAATGGATGGCGTTGAAATGTGCCGCTTTTTAAAAAATGATGAAAATACCTGTCATATACCTATTGTAATGCTAACGGCTAAAATATCGGAGGATAACAAGGTAGAAGGCCTGCAAAGTGGCGCTGATGCATATATTACCAAACCATTTAATATAGACGTTTTAAAAGCCCAGGTTGACAGTATTTTAGAAAACAGGAAACGGTTACAGCAGAAGTTAGGGTTAAAGAAGCATATTAACGATATTGCCAAAGATATAAATACAATAGATAACGAATTTATAGAAAAGGTAGTTGGCATCATAAAAAGAAATATTGATGTTGTTGGCTTTAATTCTGAGATTGTAGCCAACCAGCTTAAAATCAGTCAACGCCAATTGTATCGGAAACTTAAAGCTATTACCGGAAGCACTGCCCACGATTTTATTGTACGTGTAAAAATGGATAAAGCAGCTGAAATGTTATTAACTACCGATATGAAAGTAGCTGAAATTGCCTATTCTTTAGGTTATACAGAGCCCACAAATTTTTCCCGCACTTTTGACAAGCATTTTGGTTGCCGGCCAACAAAGTATGTACAAATTCATGAAAGAAAATCCGAATAATATCCGGTTTTTATAATATGTCTGCACTAAACAGACTGTGTGAAAACAGATAAATATTTTGAGGAACTATCAAATTAAAAGCATATTGCGATGGGTTTAATAGGTAACCTGGAGCTATATATTAAAAAATTAATTTATAATTTATTTTAATTTCATTCAATATAAACGGTCTTTTATTGAAGAAATCTCGAAGAAACCTTGAAGGAACCTTGAAGAAACCCTGTTTCCATTTACCTCTCAGTATACTGCCATTTCTGTTAAAAATTCGCTTGGAGTAAATCGTTTTACAGGGATAAATCAAGTATTGACAAATACGATCATGTTTTGCCAATAAAAGAAAATTAAAACTTTCAGGATGTGATATTTTTATCAGGTTAAGTGTGTTATGTGATTGAAAATTAAGAAGAAAGGGGTTGTGTTGTTGTATTGTCAAGATGTGATTTCATTTGTCAATGCACGACCTTTTACCTGTAATAATTAAGGATTTAATTTGTTGTATGACATTTTAAAAGCAAAGCAGAAAAAAGTATTCAATAAGTAAAATTGAATATGATTATTACAAATTAAATCTAAAAATTTATGAAGCAATTATTATTAAAGTGTTGCATTCTTGTTTCATTAATGTTTGTGGGGCAAATAATAAATGCCCAGGAAAAAAACATTTCTGGAAGAGTGCATGATTCAAGTGGTAGTCCTTTACCAGGAGTAAATGTACTGATAAAAGACACAAGTAACGGAACACAAACCGATCTGGATGGAAATTTTATTATTAAAGCAAAGCAGGGTGATGTTTTACAGTTTTCATTCATAGGAATGACAACAAAAGAGATTATCATAGGTGCACAGTCAAGTTATAATGTTGAATTATCTGATGATCTGGAAGAGTTAGGCGAAGTTGTGGTAGTAGGATATGGAACCCAGAAAAAGATTGATGTTACAGGTGCTGTATCCAGAGCAAACTTAAAAGCTTTTGAGGATGCTCCTAATCCTAACATTGTTCAAAGTTTACAAGGTGCCATACCGGGATTGAATATTGGCCAGGTAAATAGTGCAGGTAGTACGCCAAGCATCTCAATCAGGGGACAAACTTCGTTGGGTGGAAATACAAGCGTTTTAATTGTGGTTGACGGAGTGATGTATACAGGTTCTCTTAACTCATTAAATCCTGATGATATTGAATCAGTAGATGTTTTAAAAGATGCGAGTTCTACAGCAATTTATGGAGCTCAGGGTGCTAATGGTGTATTATTAATAACAACCAAAAAAGGGAAGAAAAATAAAGCTCCTCGAATTTCTTTAACAACAACCTATACTACTCAAACACCAACGCGAAAAGTCAGGCCTTTGGATCGTGAAGGTTATATACAAAAAAATCAGAGATTTATACTGGTCAGAAGCATATGTCGGACCAGATTATACGCAGGCAAATCCTGATTTTGATCCAAAGGATTACTTAAATGTTGCTGTATTGGATGATAATGGGGAAATTTTAGATAATGACTTTGATTGGTGGGATGCTGCAACAAAAAATGGTTCAATAAAAGAATATAAGCTTAGTATATCTGGTGGTTCCGAAAATACTACTTATTTACTTTCTGCAGGATATACAGATCAATCGGGTTATATTATTAATGACCTATGCAAGAGACAAAACTTTAGAGCAAATATTGATGTTGATTTAAAGGATTGGTGGACCGTTGGAACTCAGTCGTTTGCAACGTTTACTGACTATAGTGGTAAAGAGCCTACACAAAGTGGTATTATACGTCACTCTCCATTATTAACTCCTTATGATAAAGATGGTGAGCTAATACCTTATCCAACAAAAACAGTAATGGCTAACCCTTTTATGACATATCATACAGATGATTATCAAACTTCAAATTACCTATCAGGAAATTTTTATTCAGATATGAAAATTCCTTTTATTGAAGGGCTGACTTATAGATTAAACTTTGGAAATAATTTGAGATGGGATAAGCATTATTATTCTAGCGAATATGGAGCAGGAGAAACAGGATCTGCATATAAAAACCATACTTCTCGTTATGAATATACTCTTGATAATATTTTAACATATAAAAGGTTATTTGCAGACAAACATGATTTAACAGTTACATTATTATATGGAGCAACTGAAAGAGAATCAGAGTCTACAAATGCAAGTGGACAAGGGTATACAAGCTTAACTTTAAGTTATAACAGCCTGGAACAAGCAACAATTCAGTCTGTTTCTTCAGATGGATGGGATGAGGCATTAAACTATCAGATGGGAAGAGTTAATTATAAGTTCAATGATAAATACCTATTTACAGCAACTGTGAGGAGAGATGGCTACTCAGGATTTGCTGAGAATGAAAAGTGGGGTGTATTTCCTTCTGCTTCATTGGCATGGGTTGTAACAAATGAAAAATTTTTTAATTCAAGCATAATTGAATTTTTAAAGTTAAGAGGAGGATATGGATCTATCGGTAATTTAACAAGTAGATATTTTTCATTGGCGACAATGAACAGGTATGATGCCTATTTATTTGGAGATGGTGGTACAACTGAGTTTGGACAATATGTTAGTACTTTAGCAAATAGTAATTTGCAGTGGGAATCGACAGATGGAATCAACTTAGGTATGGATTTTAGGTTGTTTGGTGGAAAGATTATGGGTAATGCAGAATACTATAATACAGAAACCAAAAATCAACTATTTAAAAGATCTGTACCATCAATTACAGGTGTTACTTCTATTAATGTGAATTTAGGGAACATCAGAAATAAAGGTTTTGAGTTTTCATTGACATCAAGAAATGTTGAATTGCAAGATTTCCTATGGACATCAACATTAAGCTTTTCTACTAACAGAAATGAAATAGTTACCTTAACTGGTCTGGATGAAGATGGGGATGGAAAAGAAGATGATATTATTGCTGATGATTTATTTATTGGTGAGTCAATTGGTGCAATTTATGGTTATGAGGCAGGAGATATTTACCAGATTGATGATGAAATTCCTGAAGGTTATTATCCGGGAACCCGTAGGGTTATAGATCAAAATGGAGATGGAGAAATTACAATCGACGATAAGGTTATTTTAGGAAGATCAGAACCTGCATACAGAGCCGGTTTATTGAATAGTGTAACCTATAAAAATTTTAGTTTGAGTTTCTTTTTAAATACGGTACAAGGAGGAAAAGATGGTTATTTGAAAGTTAATGAACCTAACACAGGGGGAGCGCTTAATGAAAATTCTATTTTATTGAACTGCCTTGATGATGCAGATTTCTGGGGGCCATCAAATCCGGATGGTGAAAATCCAAGATATATGACAAATCCTAAGGTTTCAGCAAATAAATTGCACAGCAGAAATTTTATAAGACTACAGGATGTTAGTCTGGCTTATAATGTGCCTCAAAATATTTTAGATAAAGTTGGTATAAGTGCAGCAAAAATTTTCTTAAGCGGTAAAAACCTTGCAACATGGACAAAATGGAGAGGTTGGGATCCTGAAACAGGACATGGATTATCAGATAGTGGTCGTCCTGTATTGAAAGGGTATTCAATGGGATTAAATGTAACGTTTTAAAAAGGAAAGAAGATGAGATTTAGATATATTTTTATATTGTTAATAGCAGGTTGTTTGCAATCATGCAACGATGAATTCCTGCAAGAAGAACCGGTAGATTTTATTGCCGCGGAGAATGCGTTTGTAACTTATGATGATTTTAACCTTTCTATAAACAACTTATATAATAAAGTACGAAAGGAGTTTTATAGCAAGGATCAGAATTATCCATTGGACTATTTATACGGAACTGATTTGGTTTATGATGGTCAGGCAAGTGAAAGAAGATGGACTCCATATACCAATGCGATGCGCCCGTCCGGAGGTCAGAAAAAGTCACAGGTACATTGGCAGGACTTATATAAAATTATTGCAGAAGCAAATACTGTTATATCAAGATTAGAAAATGTTAATCTGGGAGAGGAACAGGAAACAAAACTGGAGGCAAAAGCCAGATTTTTTAGAGCTTTTACATATAGAACGTTAGCTTATCTTTATGGAGGTGTGCCTCTAAGTTTGGAAGAAGTAAAAGAGCCAAAGTATGATTTTACCAGAGCTTCAAAAAAAGATGTGCTGGAACAATGTATCAAAGATGCGGAGTTTGCTGTAAATCATCTGGATGGAATTACTGAAGTTAAAGATGGTGAAATAAGTACATTAGCAGCATCTCATTTATTAGCAGAAATTTACTTAGCTAATGATGAACCAAAAAAAGCTATAATTGAAGCTACTAAAGTTATTGATGATCCTAATACAGCTTTAATGCAAAACAGGTTTGGTAGTCGTTCAAGTGAAACTCCGGGAGATGTTTATTGGGACTTGTACAGGATGAATAACCAAAACAGAGCTACAGGAAATACTGAAGGTATTTGGGTTATTCAATTCGAGACTGATGTTGAAGGTGGAGGAACATCCTCCAGCAAACAAGGTGGATGTTATTTAGAGCGACATCACGCACCTTTTATGCGAAATGTAAGAGTAGATGGAGCCAGTCCGTTTTTATGGCCGGTAAGTGATTATACCGGAGGCCGTGGAATTGGTTGGGCTATTTCTACAACCTATTTTAGTAATACGATATGGGAAAGTGACTTTGATAATGATATTAGAAATGCAAATCATAATTTTGTTAGAGTATATACTTATAACAATCCAAAGTATCCTGAATTTTATGGTGAAACGTTATCTACCATGAATCCTCCTGAAGGTATAACAATACCAAGTCGGGATATTTATGCATATCAATCAAAGGTAACAACACCAGGCAATCATCCTGATGGTTTATATGAGGATTTTGAAACCGGGAAATTAAAAAGTTCTGCAGGTTCAACATATACGGATCAGTATATGTTTAGATTAGCAGAAACTTATTTGTTGAGAGCTGAGGCCTATTTAAAAGATAATCAGGCTGGTTTAGCTGCAGCTGATATTAATGTAATCAGAAACAGGGCAAATGCAACTCCGGTTGATGCTGCTGATGTTGATATGGATTATATTTTAGATGAAAGAATGAGAGAGCTAGGCGTTGAGGAGAAAAGAAGGTTAACTCTACAAAGGTTAGGGTTATTATATGATAGAGTTACCCGGTGTAATTCATATTACGAAAATATTGCAGAGTATCATAACTTATGGCCAATACCATATAGTGAAATTGAGCGAAACACCGGTGCCGTGTTAGAGCAAAATCCGGGTTATGAGAATTACTGATTTATCACTCCTTATTTAAAAATAGATTTACTCTGAGGTGCCTGCCTTTGATGTGTTGTTAATTCCGGCAGGCATCTTTTATTTATTCAAAAAATACTGATGTTAGTGTAAGGCTTGTTGTTGTTTTATAACCTCGCTAAATTGAAGACTATAAATCATATTTATAATCATGTATATAAGACATATTATTATACTCGTATTTTTAATTTTTACCCTGTGGATAGGTGGATGCTCATATTCTGATTCTAAAGAACAAACCAAACCTATGGATTCATGGCAAAAAGCAAATGAAATCCTAAAAGATATTAAAGCACCTGTTTTTCCGGATAAAACATTTCATGTTTCAGATTTTGGGGCAATTGCTGATGGTATATCAGATTGTAGCAAAGCATTTAAAAATGCAATTGATGCATGTCATAACTCAGGTGGTGGGCGTGTTGTTGTTTCAGAAGGCGATTATTTAACCGGACCAATCTACTTAAAAAGCAACGTTAACCTTCATTTGGCTAAAGGTGCAAGAATAATGTTTTCTACTAATCCAAATGATTATTTACCTGTTGTGCATACACGATGGGAAGGTGTGGAGTTGATGAATTATTCTCCACTGGTTTATGCGTACAAAGAAAAAAATATCGCCATTACCGGAGAAGGCATTTTAGATGGTCAGGCATCAAAAGAAAATTGGTGGGCATGGCATGGCCGTACAAAAAATGGATGGAAAGAAGGTGATCCAAATCAATTTGACCCGGAAAACAGACCTGCTCTATTTGAAATGTGCAAAAAGGGAGTTCCAGTCTCTGAAAGAGTTTTTGGAGAGGGACATTATCTCCGTCCTCAGTTTTTACAACCCTATTTATGTGAAAATGTTTTGCTACAGGGCTTTACTATAAAAAACTCACCCATGTGGATCTTACATCCGGTGTTATGTAATAATGTAATAATAAAAGGTGTAAACGTGGATAGTCGAGGACCAAACACTGATGGTTGTGATCCAGAAAGTTGTAAGAATGTATTGATTGACAACTGTACCTTTAATACGGGCGATGACTGTATTGCTTTAAAGTCGGGCAGAAATGAAGATGGTCATCGAATTGATAAACCAATAGAAAATGTGATTGTTCGCAATTGCAAAATGAAGGATGGACATGGCGGATTTGTTGTAGGGAGTGAGATTTCAGCCGGGGCAAAAAATATTTTTGTGGAGGATTGTAATATGGATAGCCCTCACCTGACAAGAGCTATACGTATCAAAACAAATTCGGCCAGAGGTGGAGTTATTGAAAAAGTTTATATGCGAAATCTTGAAGTTGGAAAGGTTTCTGAGTCTCTGTTGAAAATTAATCTGTTTTATGAAGATGGTGAAGGGCATGAGCATACACCCCAGGTAAAGGATATATGGCTTGAAAATGTGACTTGTAAAAGTCTGCGATTCCCTCTTTTCTTATTAGGATATGAAGATTCTAAGATATCGGGTATTAAACTAAAAAATATTGTAATAGAAAATGCAAAAGAGGCTAGCATCATCCGAAATGTAAGTGATATAACTATGGAAGATATTAAGATTCAAACTTCGAGAGAAGTGAATCTTTGGGGAACAGTAAATGAAAAATAGAGCTAATAGACATTAGATCGTTAGATAAAAGACTTTAGTGGTATGGTGCGGAGAGCTAAGGGCAAAGTGCAGGAAAGAGCGTAGAGGCAACGAAAATTACAGAAGGAAAATTTGAAAATTATTTATAAACAGGTGAAACGAACATGTAAATTTTAATCTTAAAAATTACACGCAGGGTAATGATTAAAATTTTTTGAGAGTTCCATGTGGCAAATGAAAGAAAATTATAAACACATGAAAGGAAGATTATTTGCAGTAGGATTATTTCTTATGGGATTGATTTGTGGATTATGTGATTTAACAGCACAGGTGTTAATCCCTAATTCTTCCACAAAAGATAAGGTTTTGTTGAATGGAATATGGAAATTTAAATATCTGAATTCTATTGAGTTAAAAGAAGATTCGGTATTTTGTTTGACTGATGTGGTTGATACGGATTGGGTAGATATTAAAGTACCTGGTAATTGGGAATTACAGGGTTTTGCCAAACCTTATTATGGTAAAGAGTTACAAGAGGGGACAGGCTTGTATCGCACGTCTTTTAATGTTCCGCAAGAATGGAAAGGTAATTCAATACATATTGCTTTTGATGGAGTACTTTATGGTTACAAGTTTTGGATCAATGGTAAATATGTTGGTAAATATAATAGTGCATTTAACCGTAAATCGTTTGATATATCCTCCTTCGTAGAGTCGGGAACAAAAGTAGAACTTGCTGTGGAAGTTTCCACCCGCTCTCGTGGTTGGGCTTTTGATACCAACGACTGTTGGTCGCTTTCTGGTATTTTCAGAGATGTAACGTTATATAGTGTACCGGAAACGCACCTTAAGGACTTGACAATAACAACCCATGTTGATGGTAGTAATGCGGATGTTAATGTTGAAGCACTTATTGCCACAAATAAAGTTAAAAAGAATCAGAAGGTTTATTTGAAATTGCAGGATGCCAATGGAAAGATAGTTACAACGGCAGAAATGAATGGTTTATCTAATATTGATAGGCTTGATTCCATACCATACCAGCAAGTTTTAAAGTTGGATAAAGCTAATTTATGGACATCAGAAACACCTTATTTGTACAATTTAAAAGTTGAGGTAACTGAAGGAAAGAAAGTACTGCAAACATATAATCAAAAAGTAGGAATAAGGGAGATAACCTGGGAGAATGGTGTGTACAAGATAAACGGGAAAGTGGTAAAACTGCGAGGCATAAACCATCATGATTTATCGCCTGTAAATGGTCGTTCCATGACAGAGGAAGAAATGCTTGAAGATCTTAAACTGATTCGTGAAGGAAATGCCAATTTTATCCGTGCATCACATTATCCTCCTCACCCTCGTTTTATGGAATTATGTGATTCTTTAGGGTTTTATATTATAGACGAAGTACCATTTGGTTTTGGAGATAAGCACTTATATAAAGATGAATACCTTTCGGACTTGAAAGAGCGGGCAAGAGCAACTATTGCACGCGATAAAAACCATCCATGTGTTATTGCGTGGAGTGTAGGTAATGAAAATCCACTAACAAAGATATGTCTTGAAACTGGGCGCTATGTAAAATCACTTGATCCAACCCGACCGTATAGTTTCCCACAAGTAGGTTCTTATTTTAGAAAAATTTGTGACACTATACCCAAAGAAATTGATATTTTATCACCTCATTACCCGGTAGCTGCACATTTAAAATCGTATTCTAAGAAATTTAAACGACCGATGATTATAACAGAGTATGCTCATGCTCTTGGTCTTGATGCAGATAGGATAGAATCATTATGGGAAATTATGTACAGCAATCCTGTTTTTGCTGGCGGTGCAGTTTGGCATCTTTATGATCAGGGTATTCTTGTAAAGTCAGATACAGCAATCAATGCTGACGAATTTACAACATCTGTATGGATAGATTCAACAACATGTTATGATAATTATGGTAATAAAGGGGCTGATGGTGTAATGTATGCCAACCGGGTGCCTCAGGTAGATTATTATGAAATGCGTAAAGTTTATACTCCGGTTAAGGCCCTTGATGATACCTTACATTTAAAAAGAGACCAAAAAAATGAGGTAACCTTAGGTTTGAGTAACCGTTATAATTTTACCAATCTTGATCAAATTGTTTGTAATTGGGAACTGCTAGCAGATACTTCAATTCTTTCAAAAGGAAACTTATCATTAAAAGGTGAGCCACACGATACTTCATATGTATCAATGGATATTGCTCTTCCTAAAGAATTAAACTCTTCGTTTTATGCTTTAAAGCTAACTTTTACAGATACAAAGCATTATTCGTTTTATGAAAAAACATATCCAATAGTTATTGAAGATTTTGATAAAAATTTAACCCGACTTTTTGATGTTAAGTCAGATAAAGAGGGACGCAATGATGAAAAGCTATCGATAATTGATGTTCAGAATAATCAAATTCAATTGCAAAATGCGTCTTCAGATCCTTTAATAATTAAGGGTTTGTTAGCAAGAATGGGCCGAAAGACTACCATGTCTGAAATTACGATTATTGAGAAAAAGAGAGAAGGAAATTGTCCGCTTTGGAATCCTTATTTATTGCATCCACAAAACGAAGAATTGGAGTTAAATCTTCCAAACAAAAAAGTAATCAACTATAGTTTTGAGAGAGTGGATGTAAAAGGACAATTTATTGATGGTCAGGTAACATATACACTGAATAATGATGGTAGTATTGAAGTTAGTTATACCCTAACACCCAGAGATGCAGAAGGTATTGCACTTGATTTAGGTATGTCATTTATCATTCCCAATCGTTTAAGTGAATTCCGATGGGTAGGAAAAGGACCATATCCTGCCTATCCGGGAAAAAGTCGACTTTCTGAATTTGGAATATATCACATGAATTCTCAAGACTTAAACTATCAGGGTAACAGGCAAGAGGTTGAATTGGCACTTTTTACAGACTCGTTAGGTTGTGGACTCGCATTGATATCGGATAAAGATAATATAGCAGTGGAGCGTTCACAAAAAGGAATTGTTGTAAGTCATAATGCAAAAGTGTCAGGACGTTTTAATAAAAATAGTACACCAGAACAAAAGATAAGGGTTGAGAATTGTAAACAAATTAGGGGAGAATTTACTATAATTCCATTAGAAAATAATTGGTCAGAATCACTTCAGAAAATTTTTGGACAACCTAAAAATGTTCAGGAACCATTTGCTCCATTTTTTAATAGTTATGATCAATAAATATTAAATAATCTATAAAATTAAAATCTACAAAAAATGAAAAGAATTTCTTTGCTTTTTAGCTTGTTAGCAATTTTTATACTGATTTCTTTTAACTCTTTTGGGCAACGAAAGATGGAAGAATTAGACAGAGGATTAATTGCAGTTAAAACAACAAACGGCGTGTTTTTAAGTTGGAGGTTACTCGGCTATGAATGGGATGGAGTAAACTTTAATATCTATCGTGATGGTACCAAACTTAATACAGAACCATTAAGTGTCTCGAATTATGAAGATGCAAATGGGACATCAGAGTCTACTTATACAGTAAGTGCAATTGTTGATGGAATTGAGCAATCTCAATGTGATGCAATATCACCATTAGCTCAGCAGTATTTGTCTATACCCATGAAAGTCAGAAATACTGAAGATTATCAGATTAATGATGCGACAACTGCCGATTTGGATGGTGATGGTGAATATGAAATCATTGTTAAACGAAGACAAAAGGATGTTAGTGTAGAGAACGAAACTAAATTTTCATATTTCGAAGCTTATAAATTAGATGGAACATTGTTATGGGAAATCAATGTTGGTCCAAATATTTTATCTCCCGGTAGTGTGGAAATTAATATTGCAACGTTTGACTTTAATGAGGATGGAAAAGCAGAAGTATTTATGCGTACTTCGGAAGGAACCATCTTTGGAGATGGTACTGAGATAGGAGATACCGATGGTGATGGGATTACAAACTATCGATATTCAGTAAATCAGAATAGCAATATGCAGTACATGACGGAAGGTCCGGAGTTTTTATCATTGATAGATGGAGAAACCGGAGTTGAACTTGATCGAGTGGACTTTATACCTCGTATTTCAGCCGAATGGTGGGGCGACTCATATGGACATCGTGCAAATAAGTTCTTCTTTGGTGCTCCATATTTGGATGGAAAACATCCCAGTTTGTTTATTGGTCGTGGTATCTATACGAAAACAGTTATGCGAACCTATGATGTTGTTGATATGAAGTTAGTTCCACGTTGGGAATTTAGGGCAACGACTGAATCGGATCCATACTATGCACAAGGAAATCATAATTATACTGTGGCTGATGTAGATCAGGATGGACGAGATGAAATTGTATGGGGAGGTATGACTGTTGATGATGATGGTAATGGATTATATTCAACTGAAATGGGGCATGGAGATGCTTTGCATGTTGGGGATTTAGATCCTTATAGAAAGGGAACTGAAATTTGGAGGTGTTTAGAAGAAAATCCTGTTTTTGGTACAGCATTATACGATGGAGCAACTGGAGAGATATTGATTCATGATATATTTGGACGGGATTGTGGACGTTGTATGGCTGCTAATGTTAGTAATGAATTTTATGGGGCAGAACTATGGGGTAGTGTTCATAAATATTCTGCCACAACCAGAGAGGATATTGGAAGCATTGAAGGAGCATCAAATTTTAGAATATTTTGGGATGGTGATTTATTAGAAGAAACACTTAATCATACCAACTTTACATCAACTAAAGGCTATGGTACAGGATGTATTATTAAGAATGGGCAAGGAAATATTCTGGTTGCAGATGGAGCTATATCGTGTAATTATACAAAAGGAACGCCATGTTTACAGGCTGACTTATTTGGAGATTGGAGGGAAGAAGTTGTTTGGAGAAGCGAAGATGATACAGAGATTCGTATTTATACTACAATTGATCCAACAATTTACCGTAATTATTCGCTAATGCACGATCATCAGTATCGTCAGGCAATATGTTGGCAAATGTGTGGTTACAATCAACCTCCCCATGTAAGTTATTTTGTAGGAGAAAAAGAAGGACTTTTAGCGCCTCCCCCTCCTATTATTTCTAATAAAAAATATGTTTATACAACCGGAGATTGGAATACAACATCTACTAATTTTAATTTGGATGGAAACGATGTTTCATATACTGATGGTGGAGCAGTTTTATTCGATGTTTCTGCCGGTGAGGATGTAAGTCTCTCTTTAGCAGAAACAGTAAATCCTAAATCTGTTACAGTTAATTCTGTTGGTAATTATTCATTGGATGCAACAGTTGGTAAATTAAGTGGATCAATGAAACTTATCAAACAAGGATTAGGGTCATTTTCCTTGAACGGTACTCATGATTATACTGGAAAAACTGAAATATGGAATGGAACTTTGGATTTTAATGGAACCATAAAGAGTAGTCCGGTTGAATTAGAATTCTTTGGTAAACTAAATGCAGTTGGAGCATTACAAAACGGATTAACATTAAAATATGGTTCAGCATTGGAAATAGGATCAGGTGACCAATCCGGAAGTCTTTCTGTTACTAATGGTTTATCTATGGATGAAGCATCTTCACTAGGATTTGATTTATATACACCAGAGAGTACGGAAAATGATGTTTTGACTGTTACCGGAAATTTTTCTTTTAGCAATAAAGTTGTATTTAATATAAGACCACACCTTGCTGATGGAGTTGAAAAATTAGAACCTGGAAAATATTTATTAGTAACTGTAACAGGAGATATTAATGGAGCAATTGAAAATATATCCGTTAAAGGTATATCTGGTACTCCAGCAAAAATATTGGTAGAGAATGGGAAAGTTTATTTATATATATGGCCTGTTAGAGGCGAAAATGCAATAATTACATGGAATGGGGTTAGTAGCTCAAACGACTGGGATTTAGCTATTACAAATAATTTTCTAAACAATAGCGAATCATATTATTTCGTTGATCAGGATGAGGTAATATTCAATGATAATGCAGAAATCAAGGATGTAAATATTGCGTCAGAAGTTACACCTTCGTCAATTACTGTTGATGCATCTGAAGATTATAATTTTGATGGAGAGGGTTATATTTCAGGCAGTGTATCATTTACAAAATCAGGCAGTGGAAAGTTATCTATTCTAAATGATAACGATTTTTCAGGGAAAGTTTCTGTTTTAGGAGGAGAACTGGTTATTAATAGCATGCCATCTGTACAAAATAAAGGAGCGCTAGGATCAATTAGTGCTGACGCCTCACTATTCGAAATTAATGGGGGAATTGTCACAATTAATGAGACAAGCAACTCAGACCGGGCTATTTCAATAGGAAGTAAGGGGGCTACAATAAATACCTTGAATGATGTTCAGTGGAATGAGGAAATTGAAGGAAGTGTTTTAACAAAAACAGGAGCAGGTCAGTTAGTTTATGTGCAAAATCCTAATATTCAAAAAACCGTATTGCAAGAAGGTACTCTTAAGTTATTGTATGATGAAGTTACTCCAGGAGATACGATTTCTATTCAAGGAGGAACGGTAAAATGTAATAGTAATGCAAATTCATATAATACATTGGCCTGGTATATTGAAGTTCCAGAGGATAAAACAGGTACAATAAATATGGATGCCCGTGGGTATTATACAGGTAAGCTTTTTGGAGGAGGGTACTTAAATATGAATATTCCATATGTCCGTACTGATTTAAACGGCGATATGAGCGAGTTCTATGGAACCTTAAATGCTGTTTCAACCTATTCAAGTAAATACAATGGAAAATTAAGAATCAACCATAGCAGTGGTTTACCCAATGCTCATGTAATTGTTAATACACGTGTATATACATCAAATGAAAAAGGTACTACATTAATTTTAGGAGCATTGTCAGGTTCAGGTATTTTAGGTGGTTCAGAGAATTACATCATAGGTAACAAAAATATTGATACAGAATTTGAAGGGGAGATCTCTGCGGGGAGTCTGGAAAAAGTAGGAACAGGTAATTTTACTTTAAGCGGCAATGAAAACTCATATACAGGAGTTACAAAAATTAATGGAGGTATCTTAACTGTAAATAATACATCAGGAAGTGCTACAGGTTTAGGAGCTGTATCAGTTAATGAAACAGGAACATTAAGTGGCAGAGGTATAATTTCGGGTGCAGTTACTATTAATAATGGAGGTACTTTTTATCCGGGGACAGGAGTAGTAAACTCAAAAATGTCATTGACTAATAACCTTTCTTTTATGACTGGTTCTGTATACAAAGTGATATTGGATCCTTCGTTAAAACAATCATCTTACACACAAGTAGCAGGAAGTGTAAATATTGCCGGAGGCTTAAATATAGTCAATCCTGGAACTGAAGTTTTTGCAGCAGGGGATGAATATTTATTATTTGATTGTGCTGATATAACTGGCGAGTTTGAATCGATTACGCCAGCAACACCGGGAAACGGTTTGGTATGGGATCTCAGTGAATTACAAACACAAGGTATAATTAAAGTTACCATTAGCAATGGAATAGAGGACTTAAGCAGGGAGAAAATCACGGTATATCCAAATCCGGCAATAGATTTTGTCAATGTTTCATTTACAACAGATAATGTTAAAATAGTTAGCCTTTATACCATGGATGGATTAAATATTTCCACAATATCATCATCTGACCGACAAATAACTTTAAGTCTTCAAGGGCTTTCTTCAGGCATATATGTAATACGTGCTTTAATTGATGAGGAAATACATCAGTTTAAGGTTGTAAAGAACTGATAATGTATTATAAATATTCAATTAATTAACAATAGAGTATCCAGAATAAAGATGGAAAGTGTTAAATGACAATTATAAAGTATGTTGTTAACGCTTTCCTATATGCAACCTTTGTTTACTACATTTTAATATTAACATTTTATTATTTTAGTTATGAAAAAGACTCTACAATTATTTATTTTAATAGTATTGTGCCTTTATAGTACAGGTATTTATTCTCAATCAACCGGTATCATTTATATATATAATGATTCCGAATCACTTATCAATGTTTATGCAGGAACAAATATTAATGCTGATCTTGAAGTAGTAGATCGTATTAAATCATATGGTTATGAAGTTACTGCAATTAGCCTTCCGGTTATTAGTGATTGGACAACAGAACAACAAGCTCAATTGGAAAATGCTGCATTGGTAATTATAGGAAGGGGAATAAGTAGTAGCAATTTTACGGGTGCGAATGCTGATCTTTGGAATAATCTGGAAGTGCCCGTTATATGCACTAATCTTTGGGCGTTACGTTCTGATAAAATGGGGTGGTTTAATACAACTACAGCTTCTCATGACAATACACAAGAGGCAGTTTTGGAGGCTACTATATTAGAAACTTCAGATGTAGTTTTTGAAGGAATAAATACACCAGTTGCATGGTGGAGTGGGCAATATGATATTTTACCAGATGTTGCTGCAGATATTTGTAGCGGAACAGTGATGGCAACAACAAGTTATGGATTCCCGCTTTTCGTGCGTTTCCCTGCAAATCAGGCGTGCCATAATGGTAGTAGTCCTGCTACTCCTAAAGGTGAACGCGTATTTTTTGGTATTGGAAATGATAATATAAGGATTGATGGAATGACTGTATTCAATTACTATGGATATACAGATGAAGCTCATAATATTTTTATGCGTGAAATTGGCAGGTTAAGCGGAATTACAACATCAACAAATTATGTCAATAAAGATAAAACAGATTTGAAAGTGTTTTACAATAGTAGAGAAATTACGGTATCAATGAAGGGCTTGACAAAAATTAATATTTTTTCAATTGTAGGTCAGCTACAGGAATCCATAACTGTTAAATCGGATCAGGAAATAATATCATTAAGCCAATACAATTCTGGTGTTTTTGTAATTGTAGCGTATGATAAAGATGGTAAAAAGGCCACTGAAAAGGTTATGATACAATAATTTGAAATAGTTATGAATGAATTTATCAGATATGTTCAGAGTTAAAAATATATTATTCGCAGTTTGTATGTTGCTTTTAATACAGTTTACGCAACCATTAATTGCAGAATCTAATAAACAGTGGAAATTTGACCTTGGAAGCAGCGAGGTTGAAAAAGGATATGTTGTCGTAACTCCCGAGACAACTTATTCCGATAACTTGGGGTATGGTATGCTTTGTCCAAATGGAGAGCTTTGTTCAGTTGAAGCAAAGAAAGGGGATAGGTTAATGGATGATTGTATAACTTCAGAACAACCCTTTTTTTTTCAATTAAATCTGGAAGAAGGCAGATACAAAGTTACGGTAACACTTGGGAGTGCATCAAAGAAATCAGAAACAACAGTAAAAGCCGAATCACGCAGATTAATGTTGGAAAATATAACTACGACTGAAGGTCAATCTGTTACAAAAAGCTTTGTTGTGGATGTACGCAGGCCTGAAATAAATGATAGTTTGCGTATAAGGTTAAATAAAAGAGAATTTGGCTCCACAAACTGGGATAACAATCTTTGTCTGGAATTTAACGGATCATGGCCATCTGTATCATCAATTGTTGTTGAGGAGGTAAAAGATTTACCTGTTATTTTTTTAGCAGGAAACTCAACCGTAACCGATCAGGCAAGAGAACCTTGGGCTTCATGGGGGCAAATGTTGCCCCGTTTTTTGTCACCCAAGGTTGTGGTTGCCAATTATGCAGAATCCGGGCTTACGCTTAAATCTTTTAAATACCAAAACAGATTGAAAAAGGTGATAAGTGTAATGCAACCTGGTGATTACCTTTTTATGGAATTTGCCCATAATGATCAAAAAAAAGGCTCGTGCTATGTAGAGCCATTTACCACGTATCAGGATGAATTGCGCTTTTTTATTAATGAGGCTAAAAGTAAAGGAGGTATACCTGTTTTGGTAACCTCAACCAATAGAAGAAAATTTGATGAAAAAGGAAAATTAGTGAATACACTCGGAGACTATCCTGATGCAATGAGACAATTGTCTATAGAGGAAGGCATTCGGTTGATTGACTTAAATGCAATGTCTAAAACCTTATATGAAGCTTTAGGAGTTGAAGGTTCTAAAAAAGCTTTTGTTCACTATCCTCTCAACACTTTTCCCGGAGTAAACAGAGAATTGAAAGATAATACCCATTTTAATGCATATAGGGCATATGAACTTGCTAAATGTGTTGTTTCCAAAATGATTTGCATGAATGAGTTTAAAAATTATATAGTTGATGATTTTAAACCTTTTAATCCGGCAAATCCTGATCTTGTGGATAATTTTTACTGGCCTCTGACCCCAGCTTTTGATGCAGAAAAACCGGAAGGAAATTAACTTAAATATGTAGTATCATGAAGCGTTTTATTTACATTTTTATTTGCATTTCTTTGTTTGGCTGTACATCTCAAAAGAATACATCAATATGGCTAATTGGAGATTCAACTATGGCCTGGAAAAAGCCATCAAGAGCACCTGAGTCGGGTTGGGGAGAAGGATTGAAGTTGTTTACTAATGAACAGGCAACTATTCATAACCATGCAGCCAGTGGACGGAGTTCGTTGAGTTTTATTAATGAAGGGCGTTGGCAGGTAGTATGCGATAGCCTTAAACGAGGAGACTATGTTATTATTCAATTCGGGCATAATGATGAGAAGCCTGATACAGCACGTCATACGGAGCCTTATGGATCGTTTAAGGCTAATTTGGATAGGTTTATTAAAGAATCTAAAGCTAAAGGAGGTACACCCATTATCTGTTCTTCTATTGTTCGCCGGCAGTTTAATGAAGATGGCAGCTTAAAGGATACCCATGGTGATTATATTGTAGCTTCAAAACGAGTGGCTGAGGAATCTATGGTACCTTATGTTGATATGGAGACTTTAACCCGTAAGTTAGTGACAGAAATGGGGCCAGAGAAATCTAAAGAGATATACAATTATACGAGTAGAAAACAAGATTCTACTCACCTAAATAATAAAGGTGCTATAGAAATAGCCCGATTGTTTGTGGACGAAATTAATAAACAACAATTGGATTTATCAAGCTATTTTCGAGAGAATAACTTAGTTAATAATTCTATTTCAGAATAAAAAATAAGCTGGTAATTTATAATGAAGATTCAAATAAGAAGTTCACTACTTGTTAGTATTTGTATTGTATTTTTCTGCACTATTGATCTATTTTTCAGCAATTTCATGCAATTGGGAAAGAAGGTAATATGCCTAATTCAAAAGGAATACAGATGGTTGATAGTATTTCAAATGAAAGAATAAAACGAGTAGGTCAACCGGGTATCTATACTTTTTTTGCATCAAAACAAGAAAATAAACGAGCTGCAGTTTTAATTTGTCCGGGAGGTGCTTATAAACATCAGGTACATATTTGCATGATTTTACATTAATTAATGATGAACTCGACAGTATTCCATTTATACCAAGTTTTATGATATTAATTTCACCTGTGATAACTATGGATTATTTTGGACACAAAGGAAGCCTTTCTAATTTGCTGGGAGAGAAACCTGAAATTTTATTGATCAAACGCTTTTCATGCGAACAATAGGTTACAAAATCCACTCCTCCGGCATTTATTGTACATACAGCTAATGATCATGGAGTGAGCGTAATGAACAGTGTTTTGTTTTATGAGGCTCTTTGCCAAAAAGGAATTCTTTCATCTCCCCATATTTTCCCTTATGGAGGGCATCATATTTACATGAATAACAATCCTGGAAGTACTGAGCTGTGTGTTGAGCTATGTGAGAAGTGGTTAAAGGAAATGAGTTATTTAAAATAATAGATAAAGCTAGAAATATGAAATTATTAGAATGTATAGTTCCGGGATTATTGTTGGTATTTATACTGGTATCCTGTCAGCAGAGTACTGAAAAAGAATTACATGTGGTGTTTTCTGATACTTCAGGAGCAATGCCCCTTGTAAATAAAGAGTTTGTTTCATCAATATTAGTTGATAAAGGAGATGCGGAGGTGGTTTCTATCGTTGCAAACGCTGTAGCCGGAGATATAAATCATATTACAGGTAAAAAACCAAGCGTGATACATAATGAAAATGAAGCAGGAGCAACTGTAATTATTGCAGGAACAATTGGACGATCCAAGTATATTGATGCCTTTATATCGGAAGGAAAGGTTGATGTATCTGCAGTAAAAAATAAATGGGAATGTTTTTCTATTTCAACAGTAATTAAGCCTTTTGATGGTGTTGATAAGGCTCTTGTTATTGTTGGGAGCGATAGAAGAGGTGCTGCTTATGGCCTTTTTGAATTATCCAGAATGTCAGGTGTTTCTCCATGGGTGTATTGGGCTGATGTAAAGCCTCAAAAAAGAGATGAACTGTATGTTACAGATGGTACTTTTATTTCAAATGAGCCAAGCGTAAAATACAGGGGTATTTTTATAAATGATGAGGATTGGGGACTTAATGTATGGGCAGGAAAAAATATTGATACAGATGTAAAAGATATTGGTCCTAAAACTTATGCGCTTGTATATGAATTACTTTTAAGATTACGGGGAAATTTTATATGGCCTGCAATGCATGATAGCACCAAAGCATTTTTTTATTATAAAGATAATCCTGTGGTAGCCGATAAATATGCAATTGTAATGGGATCTACTCATTGCGATCAGATGCTAAGAAGCAATACGTTTGAATGGCAGAAAAACTTTGTAAATGAATATGCAGAAGAGCCCAAACCATATCGCTATGATATTAATAAAAAACAAGTATTCCGTTATTGGGATGATCGCGTAGCTGAGACTAAGGATTATGAATCGTTATATACCATTGGTATGCGAGGGGTTAGAGATGGTGGTATTCAGGGGCCAAAAACGGAGGAAGACAAAATAGCTTTGTTGGATACCATCATCAAAGACCAACGTGGAATATTTAAAAGCCATTTTGGAGGGGAAGACCAGGTAGCTCAATTGTTTTGTCCTTATAAAGAAGTACTTGGGCTATATGATGGAGGTTTGCAGATTCCAGATGATGTAACATTGGTTTGGACAGATGATAACTATGGATATATCAGGCGCTTGTCGAACCCGGATGAGCAAAAGCGAAAAGGTTCGAGTGGAATCTATTATCACCTATCTTATTTAGGAAGTCCCCACGACTATTTGTGGTTAAGTACTATTTCTCCATCTCTGATATCATACGAGATGACTAAAGCCTACCAGTTTGGTGCTGATCGTTTGTGGGTGGTTAATGTAGGGGATATAAAACCTGCCGAGTTAGAAACCGAGTTTTTTATGGATTTGGCCTGGGAGGCAGAAAAATGGAATCCTCAAAATGTATCAGAATATCTTACATATTGGGCCAACAAAACCTTTGGTACTCAGCTGGCTTCTGATATTGCAAAAATAAAGAAGGAATATTATAAGCTGGCTCAAACAGGAAAGCCAGAGCATTTAGTTACCGCAACTTACGATAAGCAAACACGTACGGAACGTCTTGCTGCAAGTGAAAAAATGCTAGAAATGGTGAATGACATAAAGCCTAAAATACCGGAACATTTATTAAGTGCTTTTTTCCAGCTGGTAGAATATCCGGTAAAGGGTATGGCATTGATGAATAAAAAAATTTGTTATGCAGCAATGAGTTTTGAAGTATTAAAAAGCAATCCTCAAAAAGCCAAACTATTCTCAAAATATTCAAAAGATGCTTTTAATGAGATACATGCAATGACTGATTTTTATAACCATAATATAGAGAATGGCAAGTGGGATGGTATTATTACAGATTCGCCCAGAAATTTGAAGGTATATGGAATGCCAGATGTTGCAGTGCGCGAAGTTGTGGAAGATCAATCCCTTTATAAGCAGGAATATGATACCAGGTACATTCATCGTGACGCTCCTTTTGAGCTAAATATTGCCAAAAGCAAGATTTCCCTTCTGGCAGATCAGTATGTAGACAAGCAAGATAGCGAAGGCAATGAAATCATTACTGTAAAAGGGCTCGGATTGGATGGGCACAGTATTTCAAGATATCCGTTTAATACCCCTTCGTATTCGAATGAGAATTATAAAAGTGCCCCAAGTGTAACTTACAGTATTTCCGCAGAAAAAGGTAACTATGATGTTTCCATAAAGTGCTTGCCTTCCAGGTCTATTCATAAAGGTAGAAAGTTGCTGTTAGCCTTGGTGATAAATGATAGCAAACCTCAATTTTTTGATGTAAACCACGACCGAAAGGATGGCAAATGGAAGAAACATGTATTGCAAGGATTTGCTGAAGCAAAATTCCATTTGAATATACAGAAAGAGGGTAATGCAGAAATAAAAATATATCTGTTAGATACTGGTCTTGCAATTAGCCGGATAGATATTGATAAGCATAATGAAAAAAAAGAATAAGCAGATATGACAACATACTATAAGAAATACGTCCTGATTTTAATCATATTGCTACAAGTGTTAATTTTATCTGCACAAAAAGCAACTACCAACAGAACTAAGTATTTTCCCAGGGAAGAAATAAAAGCAATAGATATACCTGATAAAAGTAAGGTTTGGGTATTTATATTAGCTGGCCAATCAAATATGGCAGGTCGTGGACTTGTTGAAGCCCAGGATACAGTGCCAAACAATAGAATTTTAACGATAAACAGTAACAATGGTGTTATTGTTGCAAAAGAACCCATACACTTTTATACCCCGGATTATAAAGGATTGGGGTGCGGGTTGTCTTTTGCAAAAAATCTATTAAATAACATTCCTGAAGATATTTATCTTTTGCTACTTCCAACAGCAGTAGGGGGCAGTTCAATTAATAAATGGATAAAAGATATTCCACACAGGAATGTGCCTTTATATTCTAACTTTAAAGAAAAAGTAGCACTGGGGAAACAATATGGAACAATAAAAGCTGTTTTGTGGCATCAGGGAGAAGCAGATGCTAATAAAAATGGTATTTTAAAACGACAAGATAACCTTAAAAATTTGTTTAACTCATTTAGGGATGATGTTGAAAACAATCAGTTACCTATATTGATAGGTGAATTGGGTGCATTTTCGAAAGAACCAGATTTATGGCATCAGATAAATAAAGAAAATCGCAAATATGCGAGAAAGGACAAGTATGCTGTAATAATAAAAGCAGAAGATTTGGAAGAGAAAGGTGATCGTGTTCATTTTAATAGTACAGCTCAAAGGGAATTAGGCAAGAGATATGCCCAAAAATATATTAGGTGTTTTAGTAAATAAATACAGGTTCCTGGCAATTTTTAGCCCTCTTTGAGAGTTAAAATTGCCAAGAACCTAAAAATATCCTTAAAATCCTCCCTTTACTTTGTTATTTCATCATAATGCTCCAAAGCCCATTCCACCATCATACCTATGGCAGGCATTAACTTTTGTCCGGTTTCAGTGAGCGAATACTCTACCCGGGGTGGTATTTCTGCATACATTTTTCGGTTAATCAATTTATTTGCTTCCAGTCGTTTCAAGGTGCAGGAAAGCATTTTCTGTGATATATCAGGAATAGCATTATTTAATTCCTTATAGCGCATAATACCGTTTTGGTTCAAGGTACTCAAAATTAAAAGCGACCATTTATCGCTTATGCGGTCAATAATATTTCGTATGGGGCAGGTTGGGTATAATGGATCTAATCGTTGTATTGTTTTCATTTTTTGATTTCAAAATTACAAAATAATCTCTTTTGGAGAGTAATGTAATATTACGAATACAACAGTTTATTTAGTGATTAACTTTTTTATAAAAAGTTTTTAGCTGTAAATCATTGTTATTCAATAATTCTAACCTATTTGTTAGGTTACGAACCCGTTTGCACAGACTCATTTTATGTTTCACATTTGTGTCATTAATAACAATAAAAACAAATTTATTATGGAAAATTTAATCGTTAAAAACCTGGACACTTTAAATGGAGAAAAAATTGACCGGGATGGCAACGCCTTTACTGTAAAAACCATTATCCCTGATGCAGAAACTTCAAAATGTAGAGCCAATTTTGTAGAAGTAGAACCGGGGAATTATGCGTATGGTTACCATTACCACGAAGCCAATGAAGAGGTCTTCTACTTTATCAGCGGAGAAGGAGTTGTGCGTACCTTAGATGGCGAAATAAAAGTTAAAGCCGGAGATGTTATCGGATTTCCTACAGGAGAAAAAGGTGCACACGTGGTTAAAAATGAATCGGATGAGAAACTGGTTTATATTGATTTCGGAACAACCATACTTCCTGAAATAGCTCATCTTCCTGATTTCAATAAAATCATGGTGATTGGCAAAGAAGTTAATGGAGTTTACGACAAGTAAATATTTTATTCAATTAACTCATTCAAAATACAGTTATGAAAAGGTTAGTTTTGGCGTTAGCCTTTATTGGCATAGTAGTTTGTGTTCAAGCACAAGAAAAGTTCCAGGTTAAAGATTTGGGCAAATTTAAATTACACTCCTTTGTTACCGGAGACCCATTGGGCGACATCAATTATATTATTGAAGGTAAGAATGGAGTTGTAATTATTGAGCCAGTAGCATTCTATGATGATATAAAAGTGATGAAAGACTATATTGCTCAATTAGGCAAACCTGTAGTTAAAGTAATTGCTGATTATCACATTGCCGGATTTACAGGTTATGATGAGTCTTTGTTTGTGCGTGTAGAAGGAATGCCTGAGTTTTCGGAAGGTGCTGTTTATGGAGGTATGATGAACCATTTTGGCGATGTGTTCAAAGATAAAATGGATGTTACCAAATACTCAGAAACCGAAGTTATTGCTAAAGATGCCAAAAAGAATTGGGCAGGGGTTGAATTTCAATTTGCTCCTGGTGTAGCATCCGATTTTCCTGCTTCTAGTATCATTATCGGAAAGAAAGTATATTACACACATTTTACCCCAGCTAAAGCACATCCAAGTCCGCTACAAATACATAATCGGGATGCAGTAAATGCTGTGCTTTCAGAATTAGAAAAAGTCAAAGCGTCAGGTTGCTCTGTTGTTATCGGAGGCCACGGAATGGCAACAACAGATATTGAAACGGTAGAGTTTGAAATAGAATATTTGAAGAAAGTCAACAAAATTTTGTCAACTGAAAAAACAAAAGAAGGTTTTGTTGCTGTTGTTAAAAAAGCCTATCCAACTCTGGAAGGAGATTTAGAGGCACTAGCTTCGGCACTCTATAAATAAAATATGTATCAGAGGTTGTTCAAATTGAATGACCTCTGATAACGTTGTTTTAAGTTATTTAATTATATGAGGTTCATCTTAAAAGATAAAAGAATAGACTTATTATCTCCAATTGCGGCCATACCGTAATTTTAGATAATTTTGCAGCCGTTTGGGTAAGTACATTGCCCTTTAGTGTTCGAAACCTTGAGTAAAAATAAAATATAAATATTTTCTTGATAAATTAACATGTTATAAACATTTGTGACGTTGATGATTTTCAAA